>JBBQJV010000006.1:0-90092 GCA_038326205.1 Caulobacterales bacterium
GGACTACGCCGAAAAACCAACAAGCCGCCCGCCCCGCGAAAAACCAGCATCAAACGGCGCAGAAAAATAGCCGGCTGGGACCCCAACTACCTCGCCGCCGTCCTCAATATCCATGCCCGTTAACGCGGATTCGAAGCCCTGCACCTCGATCGTCACGTCGAAGCGATCAATCGTCTCCTCTGCGCTCGCAGTGGCCACGAACAGCGCGGCGAGCAGCGTCAGGAAAAGGACGCCAACCGACCTCATGACTTCGCGAGCCCCACCTGCGGCGCCGCACGAGCGGGAGCGTCGATCTCGAAGTATTCGCGCTGCGAAAAACCGATGACAGGCGCAACCATGCTGGCTGGAAAACTCTGTACGGCCGTGTTCAGTTCACGTACCGCGCCATTGTAGAAGCGCCGCGCCATCTCGATCCGGTTCTCCGTCTCGACCAGCTCCTGTTGCAGGTCAGCGAAATTCCCGCTCGCCTTGAGATCGGGATAGGCCTCGGCCAGCGCGATCAGACGCGCTACCGGCTTGCCAAGCGCCGCTTCCGCCTCGGCCCGCCGCGCCGGATCCTCGCCCGCTGTTTCCGCCAGCGTCCGCTTCTCCGCAATGTCCATGAACAGATCTTGCTCGTGCGCCGCGTACGCGCCAACAACGTCGACGAAGCGGGGAATGAGGTCGGATCGGCGCTTGAGCTGGACATCAATGTCCGCCCATCCATTGTTGACCATCTGCCACCGGCTAACGAGCCGGTTGTAGATCCAGATCAATCCGCCAAGCGCGACCACTGCCACCGCGATCAAAATGTACAGAACCATCGTGATCCCCGCCGGTTTCAGGCAATGCGCGCCTTAGAAGCAGCACAGCCGGACCGCCCGTCAACCCAGCCACCTTTTCAGCGCACTTTCGTCGGTCGGCCTTGCGGCGCACCGTCCCTTGCTCCACCAGTTTATCCGTTAGCCAGAGTCCTCCCATGTCCGACGGTGTTTTTGCCTCCATTTTTGACCTCGACGGCGTGCTGACCTCCACCTCGGTCCGGCATGAACAGTCCTGGGCGGACGCGGCAATCCGTTTCGGCGTTCCAGTGTCCGAGGCCGCCCTCCACGCCACCCGCAGCATCCCCCGCGCCTCGGCCCTCTCCGCCCTGCTGGATCACGCCGGCGCCACCATGGCCACCGCCGAGCGCGAAGCCCTGATGGCCTTCAAGAATGAGCGCTACCACCAGCTGATCGAGCGCCTACAGCCAACCGACGCCTTCCCCGGCGCCCACACTACGTTGGCGCGCTGTCGCCAGCTCGGCCTGCGGGTCGGCATCGCCTCGGCCAGCATGAATGCAGCGCTTGTGCTGGAACGAATCGGCCTGCAGGCGCTGGTCGATTTCGTCGCCGATCCCGGTAGGGCCGCACCCAAGCCAAGCGGCGAAATCTACGCCCAAGCCTGCGCCGCCCTCGGCGCTGCTCCGAGCCACGCCGTCTGCATCGAAGACGGCGCGCCAATGATCGCCAACCTCCGGGCCGCGACCATGTACACAATCGGCATCGGCGAAACCCTGCTCGGCGCCGACGAACAATTCACCGCCGTCTCGGAATGGAATATCGAAGCAACCCTCGCGCGCCTGAAATCGCGCGGGTAGCTGTCGGATCGCCGGGTGCCTGCCGGCAGTTGCTCCGCAGCAGCCATCAACACCAAACCGCAAACTGGAAACGTGTCTTCGACACGCTTCCATGCCGTCACCAACCCGACCTATCCGCCGAAGCTACACACCTGGTTCCCGACCCGACTCCCGCAATCTCAACGCGCTAAGCGTCCCAAAAAGCCATTCCACAATATCGCGATCCTACACTTGTCCCTCCGTGCGATACTGCCTTCATCCATCTCGCAGGAGGGCGGTCGCGCGACTGTTCAACGGCGTGGGGTTGATGCAGGGAGCGTGAAGATACCAACGGAATGCGATCATTAAATCATGGTGTGACCGTCAACGCGGGAGAACGCAGACACTTCGGGACCAGGATCCGATTCAACCCCGGCATGCTCTGAAGGCGAGCGTCTCGCGGACCATGGCTGAACATCCATGGCCTGCACGCCGGTGGGACAGGAGATTGGACGGGTCAAAGACCCCTGAGGCGAGGCTGCCGCACAACACCTGCAGGGGACGCGGGATCTCGCGTTTTCCTTTTCTACCGGTAGACCCAGCAATGACGTTGCCCAAATCACTCGGGGCATCCCGCGTCCCCGGGCCCTCCATCTATTTGGAGACCCGCCTGCCTCCCGAAGCCGATGGCGTAGGGAGGGAACGACAGCATCACGGACGGCGTAGCCGGTCCGAATGCGGCATCACGCCCTGCCCTTGAAGCCTCGCGCGATCACGAATGTTTCGGGGCTCTCCGGACGGCTCGCCGGCGGCTTCCAGTGGCGGACGTCCGTGAAGTTGGTCTTCAGGAGTTCAAGTAGAGAGCCTTGCGCGCCGCCCTGAAAGACTTTCGCGATGAACGTGCCGTTCTTCACGAGATTCTCGATCGCAAAGTTCGCTGCGAACTCGGCGAGGCCCACCGTGCGCATATGGTCGGTCTGCTTGTGACCTACCGTATTGGCGGCCATGTCGGATAGGATCAGCGTTGGCGTATCACCGAGTGCAGCAAGCAGCTTCTCGGTCATGCCCGGCTCGGCGATATCGGCCATGAAAATGGTAGCGTTGCCGATCGGATCCACGGGCAGGAGATCAATGCCGACGACGCGCGCAGCGCCCATCTCCTCGACCACCTGTAGCCAGCCACCCGGCGCGCTGCCAAGGTCGACAACGCGGGCGCCCTTCTTGAGAATTTTGAACTTCTCGTCGATCTGCTTGAGCTTGTACGCCGCCCGTGCCCGATACCCCGCTTCCTGCGCAAGGCGCACATAGGGATCGCGCAACTGACGGTCGACCCAGTCGCGGGAAGATTTGGAGAGCGTCTTCTTGCGCACCTTCTCCTTCTTCTGCGTCGTGCGCGCCCCCACCTGCGGCCGCGTATCTACCGGCGCCTTCCAGCGACGACGGCCCTTGCTATCTTCCTCGACGGTCATTCGGGAGTTCCTCGCGGTACTGCAGCGGCGGGTCGGCGAGAACGCTGTCCGCCATTGCGACGGCCGCCCGGATTGCGCGCGGGATCCGATGGGCCGTGCATCATGGAAAGAAGTATGCCTTCGCGTAGACCACGATCACCAACACGGACACGGTTTGATGGCCAGATCTGGAAAACGGCGTCGAGAATGGCGAGGCCGGGGAGCATCAGTTCGGAGCGGCCATCGGCCAGACACCTTTCCATTGCGCGCTGCTCCGGCGTCGCATCCGACAGGCGCTTCATCGTCGCGCCAAGTTCGACGCTGTCGACCCACGCCCCGTCAACAACAGAGCGGATATACCGATCGAGACCGAGATGAACCGCAACAAGACTCGTGACTGTCCCCGAATTGCCGATGAGCTGACCGCGCCCGGCGCGAAACAGCGGGCCGAAGCGCGTCGCAGCGTCGTTGGCGCGCATCATGGTGGTCACATGATCGACCATCTGCCCGTAGCGATTATCGCCCAAGATGCTCTCGCTCAACGTGACGACGCCGACTGGGAAAGATGCCCAGCCAAGAATAGGCGGCCGCGTCGTGCAGCCTTTGACCCCACGCGCCGTTGCAGACTTGGCGTCGATCCACGAAAGTTCCGTCGAGCCGCCGCCAATGTCGATCACCAGCGCAAAGTCATAGGCGGGGTCAACGAGATCGAGCGACCCGAGAAGCGCAAACTTCGCTTCCTCCTTCGGCGAGATGGTCTCAATCGGCAGGCCGACCTGACGACGCACTTCGCTGACAAATGCCCGGCCATTGCTGGCCGCGCGACAGGCCTGCGTGGCGATGAAGCGCGACTGCACCGGTCGGTGCTTCTTCACCTTGTCGGAACACTTTTTCAGCGCATCGATGGCCCGCCGCATCGCCTCTTCAGAAAGTTGGCCGGTCGCGGCAAGCCCTTCGCCGAGGGCTACTATCTGCGAAAACGAGTCGACAACGCGCAGTCCGCCCGACGCCGTTCGTTCGGCGACAAGCAGTCTGCAATTGTTCGTTCCGAGGTCCAGCGCGGCGTAGGTACGGGATGCGCCGCCGGACCGGCCCGTCGCCTTTCCGCGACGGGAACGGGGTGGCTTCGCCATAGAGTGATCCGTGATCTTGTTGCGACAGGCATAGCCCCATCCGCAGGCAATGGCACGCCTCATCCTTTGTTTACTGTCATGTCCTGTTGCCGGGCCAGTTTTACTGCGCCAAATGAGGTCCAGGTGCTGGCGAGGCGGGGCGCGGTCTGTTTCCGCGAACGAGAATCGCTTGCAGCTGCTGGGAAATACGCGGGCAAGCATCTCCAGGGGCGCCGTGATGATGGAATTCAACAAAGCCGCCAAGTTTGGCATCGGGCAGCAAGTGCGGCATCGCATCTTCCCGTTCAGGGGGATCATCTTCGACGTGGACCCCAGGTTCGCGAATACCGACGAATGGTGGGAGTCGATTCCCGAAGAAATCCGCCCGGTCAAAGACCAGCCATTTTATCACCTGCTCGCCGAGAACGCGAGCTCGTACTACGTGGCTTACGTCTCCGAGCAGAACCTGCTGATGGACGACACGCCCGAGCCCGTGAATCATCCGCAGATCCCGGAAATGTTCGAGATAGACGATCACGGCATGTATCGCATCCGGACCACACACGCACACTGATCCGCGGACACGTGACGCCCAGACGTGACGGAAGCTGCGGCGCGCCCTACATTCAGCGCATGAGCAACCACATCACAGTGCGGGACGATGATTATGTCATCGACCAGAACTGGGCCGGATACACGCCGGACGAGCACGCCATCTGGGATTTCCTTTACCAGCGTCAGCGCGATCTCCTCCAGGATCGCGCCGACCCTGCCATGCTGCGCGGCCTTGAAGCCCTTGATCTCAATCGCGGCGGCATACCTGACTTCGCGCGTATCAACGTCGAGCTGAAGGCGCGCACGGGTTTCGAGGTGGTGGCTGTGCCGGGGCTGGTCCCGGACGAGGTATTCTTCACCCACCTCGCCAACCGCCGATTCCCCTCCGGCCAGTTCATCCGCGCGCGCGCGCAGCTCGACTACCTGCAGGAGCCGGACATCTTCCACGATCTGTTCGGCCACGTGCCGTTGCTGACCGATCCGGTATTCGCCGACTACATGGAAGCCTATGGCAAGGGCGGCTTGCGCGCGATCAAGTTCGGACGGTTGAAGAACCTAGCCGCACTCTACTGGTTCACGGTGGAGTTCGGCCTGATCGAAACGCCGAAGGGCATCCGCATCTACGGGGCGGGAATATCCTCCTCGAAGGACGAATCAATCTTCGCGCTGGATGATCCCTCCCCCAACCGCCTCCGCTTCGACCTGGAGCGCGTGATGCGCACGAGCTATCGGATCGACGACTTCCAGCAGACCTATTTCGTCATCAGCTCCTATGACGAGTTGTTCCGCGCGACTGTCGATACGGACTTCGCCCCACTTTATGAGCGACTTGGCGATGGGGTGGACCATGGCGCGCATGCGGTGCTGCTAGCGGACGCCGTTATCGCGCGGGGGACGCAGGCCTACTTCAAGGCGAAAACAGGCGGTTGATCCACCCCGGACCCCCCTGCGTAGACAGTTGGTCACCAAACCGGCCTGTGAGTGTTTTTGCCCAATCGCCCCGCCATTTTCTGGTTTCGAGACGATCTGCGGCTGGCGGATAATC
Source organism: Caulobacterales bacterium (assembly GCA_038326205.1). GTDB lineage: Bacteria > Pseudomonadota > Alphaproteobacteria > Caulobacterales > Hyphomonadaceae > UBA7672. Next base: position 5,737 of record JBBQJV010000006.1, read on the forward strand.
CTGGCCTGGCCGCTGCTTGTGCGAGCGGTCGACCGGTTACTCTTCTCTATGTGCTGGATGAGGAGAGCCGCGAATCGCGCGCGCCGGGCGCTGCAACGCGGTGGTGGCTGGACAAGTCACTGCGGGCTCTGGCCGAGCGGATTAGCACGAAGGGCAGCCGGCTTGTGCTGCGCAAAGGCGGCGCGGAAGAGGTGCTGGCCGACGTGGTCAAGGAGACCGGCGCTGAGGCTGTCTACTGGAACCGCCGCTATGGTCCTGCCCGCAAGATCGACGAGCGGATCAAGGCGACACTCAAGGCGGCCCGCATTGCAGTCGAGAGCTTCAACGGATCACTGCTGACCGAACCGTTCGCGATCAAGACAGGGACGGGCGGCGATTTCAAGGTGTTCACGCCGTTCTGGAAAGCGATGCAGGCCAGCCTCGTCATCGGCGCAGCGGTATCAGAACCAAGAACGATCGCCTCCGGCCAGAAGATCGCATCAGACGATATCGACGACTGGGGCCTGCATCCCTCGAAGCCCGACTGGTCAGCTGGCATGGCGGACATGTGGACGCCGGGCGAGATGGGCGCACGCAAGCGGCTCCGCGAATTCCTGAAGTCAGGCATTGTAGGCTATGCCGAAGGACGTGACCGTCCCGACCGTGACAACACGTCCCGGCTTTCGCCCTATCTCCATTTCGGCGAGATCAGCCCGCATCAGGCATGGCGCGCTGCAACGCACGCGATGGAAGCTGGCGAGGCCCCTGCACGCGATGTACAGAAATTTCTGTCGGAAATCGCCTGGCGTGATTTCTCCCATCACCTCCTCTACCACGACCCCCAGATGGGGCGGCTGAGCTGGCGACGGCAGTTCGATACGATCGAATGGCGCAAGGGATCGAAAGCCGAACTCCACGCTTGGAAGTGCGGACAGACCGGCTACCCCATCGTCGATGCCGGCATGCGGCAGCTATGGGCGACCGGATGGATGCACAATCGGGTCCGCATGATCGTCGCCTCTTTCTTCGCCAAAGACTTGCTGGTTCACTGGCGCCGCGGCGAGGAATGGTTCTGGGACACGCTGGTCGATGCGGACGAAGCTAACAACGCCAATGGCTGGCAGTGGACGGCGGGAACCGGCGCCGACGCCGCCCCCTATTTCCGCGTGTTCAATCCGGTGCTACAGGGCGAAAAGTTCGATCCTGAGGGTGACTATGTCCGGACCTGGCTACCGGAGCTGCGCGAAATGCCCGCCAAGTGGGTCCATCAGCCATGGGCAGCTCCCGCTGCCGTTCTAGATGAAGCGGGAGTGGTGCTCTCCAAGACTTACCCCGAACCGATCATCGACCATGACCTTGCACGCAAGCGCGCGCTGGAAACCTACAAGCTCTCAAGCCAGGAAACTCGGGCATGATACCTCGTCGCAAGCGCATTGCGGTTATCGGCGGCGGCGTCACCGGCCTTGGCGCCGCGTGGGCTCTGCGTGAAACTGCCGATGTGGTGATCTATGAAAAAGCGGAGCGCTTTGGCGGGCACGCCTGGACCGTGAACATTGAGCACACTGGTACGCCGATGGCGGTGGATATCGGCTTCATCTGCTTTAATCGCCCGAACTACCCTAACTTTACAGCCCTACTGAAGCATCTCGATGCGCCGACGGTGTGGACCGACATGGCGTTCTCGGTTTCTGACCCCAACGGCTATGAGTGGTCGTCGGACCCTTGGGGCCTGTTTGCCTGGAAGCGCAACGCGCTCGACAAGCAGTTCCGCGGAATGATCGGCGAGATCCTAGATTTCAACAAAGTGGCGCGCGCCGAACTGAAGAGCGGTCGTGTTTCAGACATGACGCTCGGTGACTGGCTGGATTCGCATGGCTATTCGCAACTGTTCCGCGACGCATACCTGATGCCGATGAGCGCGGCGATCTGGTCGACGCCCGAGAAAATGGTGCCGGATTATCCGATCGACAGCTTCCTCCGCTTCTTCGACAACCACAAGCTGATGCACACGGTTCGACCGATCTGGCGGACCGTCAAAGGCGGCAGCCGCGCTTACGTCGGCAAGCTGCTGGAACAGCTGAAGCCGACGCTGCGACCGGCGACAGATATCAAGACAGTTCGCCCCGGCGCGCCGGGCAAGACGCAGGTGATCGAGCGCGACGGCAAGATGGAAACATTCGACGCAGTGATTTTCGCAAGTCATGCGGATGCCTCGCGCAGCCTGCTGGATGCCTCTTACGAAGATCAGCGGCTGGCGCTCGGCTCTCTGCACTTTTCGCAGAACGTCGCTTACCTCCATCACGACACATCACTGATGCCCGCGCGGAAGATGGCGTGGGCGTCGTGGAACGTGGCCAAGGGCGATGATCACAAGGTGTGCGTCACCTACTGGATGAACCGGCTGCAGCACCTCGACAAATCAAAGCCCGTGTTCGTGACGCTGAACCCGGTGAAGGATCCGGCGCGAGACAAGACGTTCGGCGTCTATGAGTTCGACCACCCGATGTACGACACCGCCTCCGCCGCCGCCCGCCGCGCCGTTCAGCGCGTACAAGGCAAGGACGGGCTTTACTTCGCCGGCGCGTGGCTGGGCGATGGCTTCCATGAGGCTGGCTTGCGTACGGGGCTGGAAGCAGCGCTTGCGCTGGGCGGACGCGTCCCGTGGCAGGTGACGACGGAGCAGACGCATGCGCCCGCCCATTGGCAGCCCGCGCGTTCAGCCATGGTCCAGCTTGAAGCGGCGCAGACATGACCCTGCCCGCGGCGCAACTCTGGTTTGGCCGCACCGCGCACACGCGCGAGCTACCCTTCAAGCGCAATTTTGCCTATCGCATCGCCATGCTGGAGATCGACGTCGACCGCATCGCCGACGCGGACGGCCTCTCAAGGCTTTTCGCTGTTAATCGTGGCAACGTTGTCGCTTTTCGCGAGACCGACTACGGCGCTCGCGATGCGGCCGTGCCGCTGCGCAGCTGGGCCGAGCAAAGGTTTGCCGAGTCCGGCATAGACCTCGGCGGCGGCGCAATACGACTGCTCACCTTTCCACGCGTGCTGGGTATCGGCTTTGCGCCGATCTCGGTCTGGCTGGGACATGACACGCGCGGAGAGCTGCTCGGCGCGATCTATGAGGTCCACAACACATTCGGTGAAACCCACTCCTATGTCAGCGCGTTGAACCCAGTTGTCGCACGCCAGACCTCGGAGAAGGAATTTCATGTCTCGCCCTTCTTCGACGTCAGCGGAGAATACAGGTTCACGCTGAAGCACGCGGAAGGGATCATCGCCCTGACCGTCGAGAACATATCCGTCGACGGGCGCAGCCATGTCGCAAGCCTGACTGTCCAACCCCGCCCACTGACCTCACCCCAGCTTTTGAAATGGATGGTGATGATGCCCATATCAGGGCTGGGGGTCATGTTCGCCATTCATTGGCAGGCGCTGCTCCTGCTGCTGAAGGGCGCCCAGTATCGTGACAAGCCTGACCAACGCGTAAAGCGAACCACGCTGACAAAGCCACAAGTTACAACGTCAGCTGATGTGCAATCAGACCTGAGGAAACGAGCATGAGCCGTCTCGATAGAATGGTGCTGGACATCAAGGGTCCGGGCGACCTTCACAAGCTTGATCGCCTGCCCGCGAGCATGCACTTCGGCGCGATGATTATCGGCGCCTTCAAGAAGGGTCGGCTGGACATGGTCCTATCCGATGGGCGCACGCTTCGCTTCACGGGCAAGGAGCCCGGTCCGCAGGCCGAGATGATCGTTCACGATGACAAGTTTATGCGCACAGTTGCGACACGTGGCGACATCGGTTTTGCTGAAGTGTTCATGGACGAGAAATTCGACACGCCCGATCTCGCAACCCTCCTGGAATACTTCAGCACCAACTGGGATGACGCGGGCAAGCTGGTAATCGGCAGCACGATCGCGCGGTTCTTCGTGAACCTGCAGCATTCGCTTCGCTCCAACAGCAAGAAGGGCTCGAAGCGAAACATTCTGGCGCATTACGATTTGGGCAATGATTTCTACGCGTCGTGGCTGGACCCCACGATGACGTATTCGTCGGCGATCTACACGTCCGGCAATGAGCATATGCAAGACGCGCAGCTCACCAAGTATCGCGCCATCGCGCGCAATTTGGCGCTGAAGCAGGGCGAGCATGTGTTGGAGATCGGATCCGGCTGGGGCGGGTTTGCCGAAGTGGCGGCGAAGGAGTTTGGCGCGCGCGTGACGTCGGTGACGATCTCGGACGCGCAGCATGCCTATGCAACCAAGCGCATGGCGGATGCGGGACTTTCCGGTCAGGTGGATATCGTGTTGCGTGACTATCGGGACATCACGGGTCAGTTTGACGCTGTCGCCTCTATCGAGATGTTCGAGGCGGTGGGCGAGGAGTACTGGCCAAGCTATTTCGGCAAGATCGCTGAAGTTCTGAAGCCGGGCGGCAAGGCTGCGTTGCAGATCATCACGATCGCCGACAAGGAATTCGACAATTATCGCGCGCGCGCTGACTTCATCCAGCAATACATCTTCCCGGGCGGGATGCTGCCCTCGGTGAAGCGTCTGCAGGAAGAAGTACAGCATTCCGGCATGAACTTCGCTATCGATCATATGTTTGGCCTGTCCTACGCGCGGACGCTCGATGAGTGGGCGCAGCAGTTCGACAAGGTGTGGGACGGCATCAAGGGCGGAAAGTTCGACGAACAGTTCCGCCGCATGTGGCTCTACTACTTCGCATATTGCTCGGCGGGTTTCAGAACTGGGCGGATCGATGTCGGCCAGTTCGTGCTGGCCAAGCCGGAATAGTCGCTACCGCCGGATGAACGGTTCGCACGCGAGGCCGTCGCGGTCGGCATCGAGTTCGAGGCGATAACCCGGCTTGCCTCGGCGTATGTTGACGCGTCCGTCCTGCAACGCTTCGCGGCAGGTTTGATAGAACACAGGTCGCAGCGATATCGCATCGCTGCGCTCGGTTGGCGGGTTCAGCGCGTCCAACGCCAAGAATGCGCCGCCGCCGATGAGGACGCCAAGCGCGAGCACGCCAGCGTTTCCGCCGATTTGCCTGACCAGAGGTCGCAACTTGTCGGAGAGGTCGGATCGCATATCGCCCGGCCTACAGCTTCACATATTTGGCAATCAGTTCATGCGCCTTCGCCGTCCACTCGGCCGGCACGATGGTCGGGTCGAGGGCGTAAGCGGCGACGCCAACAATCATGACCACCAGCAGCAGTTGCCATATGAGGCCGCCCGACTTGCGTTCGGCGCGCTCTCCCGGGCGCTTGTAATTCTTGCTGGACTTGCCACCTGCGAGCAACGAGGTGGTGTGCTGTGCGAGCGCGTGCTTCTCCGCCTTGATGGCGCGATCTTCCTCAGACTCGCGCTCGACGGCCTTGCCGCGCTTTGGAGGCTTTGGCGGAACAAGTGCATTGCGAACAGCAACGCGCTTGTTCACGCGTACACTCGCGCGTAGATCGGCGATCCGAATTGACTGTCTTGCTAAACCTGGCCGTCGAGCGTCGCCCTGCATTGCTTGCCCCATAGTGATAAGTCGACGTTAGCGACCAAGCGCAAAAGTCCGTTTAGGAGATTCGATGAAATTTGATCGATTGAGCCGCGTCAGACGTCGAAATCGAGACCAATGGCTGAAAATCGCTCGCGATTGTCCTGCCAGCGTTCGGAGACCTTGACCCTCAGGAAGAGGTGCACGGGTCTGCCGAAGATCTCGCTCAGCTCCTTGCGGGAGGCGGTGCCGATATCCTTGATGGTCTGTCCGCCTTTGCCCAGGATGATTGAGCGATGCCCCTCGCGGGCGACGTGGATCAACTGGTCGATCTTGAGCGAGCCATTGCCATGCTGCTCCCAGTTCTCCGTCTCGACGGTAAGCTGGTAGGGAATTTCCTGATGCAGGCGGAGCAACAGCTTCTCGCGGGTGATCTCGGCCGCGATGAGGCGGCTTGGAATGTCGGCGGCCTGATCCTCGGGGAACAGGTAGGGACCGATCGGCATGCGCGAGCCAAGCATATCAGCCAGCTGTTCAACGCCGTGACCCTTGAGGCCGGAAATCATCAGCACGTCGGAATAGACGCCGGTGTCGAACAGCGCCTTCGCGGCAGCGAGCAGGTCTTCGCTCTTCACGAGGTCAATCTTGTTGATTGCGAGGATCGCCTTGGCGCCCAGCTCCTGAAGGCGCGCGATGATGGCCTCATCTTCCGACTTGTCACCCTGCCCGGTCCAGTGGCGTGCGTCGATAAGGTGGACAACGGCGTCAGCATCGGTCGCGCCCTCCCAGGCAGACTTCACCATCGCGCGATCGAGACGGCGCTTGGGAACAAAGATGCCGGGAGTGTCGACGAGAACAACCTGCGACCGTCCGTGCATCATCACGCCGCGAACGGGAAAGCGGGTGGTCTGCACCTTGTGCGTGACGATCGAGACTTTCTCTCCAACCAATTGGTTAACCAGAGTGGACTTGCCCGCATTAGGGGCGCCGATGATGGCCGCGAAGCCCCCGCGCGTTTCATCGGTCATGTGACATCTCCTATGGCGGCAAGCATGGCGCGCGCTGCCTCGCGTTCGGCAACCTGTTTCGAATTGCCGACGCCTTGAATGGGTTCACGGCCATCAATATCGACGGCCACTGTAAAGACGGGCGCGTGATCTGGCCCCTCGCGCATCACAAGGCGATAAGCAGGCGCGGCCATGCCAGACCCTTGAGCCCATTCCTGAAGGGCCGACTTTGGATCGCGCGACATCTCGGTCGAGGCCTGCAACAGAACCTTCCACTGCTTGAGAATGAACTTGCGCGCCTTCTCGAGCCCAGCGTCTGTATAGATCGCACCGATCACGGCTTCGACGACATTAGCGAGCAGCGAACGCTTCTCCGATCCGCCAGTCGACCGCTCCGACTGATCGATTATGAGATAGTTACCAAGACCGAGGTCCGCGCCAACGATCGCGCAGGTATCCCTGCTGACCATCGCATTGAGGCGCGGCGCCAGTTCACCTTCGCGCTGCTTCGGGAAGCGCTCCATCAGCGTCTCGACCATCACTAGCCCGAGAATACGGTCGCCGAGAAACTCAAGGCGCTCATTGCTCCACTCGGCCGCCTTGCCCTGTGTCGCGCTGCGGTGCGTCATGGCACGGTGGAGCAGCGCTTCGTCTTTGAACTTGTGACCGAGCGCATCCTCCAGCGCTTCGCGTTGTTCAGAAGTCAGTCCCGGTGGACCTTCGGCACGGGCGCGATTGCGACGGCGTTTGCCGGTGTTGCTGAGGTTGGTCACGACGACGCACCCGCATCGAGAGGCGCCGGCAAGGCTTCGATGATCACCTGCGCCTGCGCGTAGGGATATTCATCGGTGATGGTGAGATGGATGAAGCACGTCATGCCGGGCGGCGTCAGCTTGACAAGACGCAAGGACGCGCCACCTGTCAGCGCGAAAGTCGGCTTGCCGGTGGACAGGTTGATGACGCCCATGTGCTGCCAGTGGACGCCGCGGCGCGGCACGCCGGTACCCAGCGCCTTGGCGCAGGCCTCCTTGGCGGCAAAGCGCTTGGCGTACGTGGCGGCGCGCTCCTTGCGGCGATCAGCGGTGCGACGTTCGATTTCGGTGAAGACGCGGTTGGTGAAACGGTCGCCGAACTCGGCAATCGAATTCTCGATCCGCCGGATGTCGCACATGTCCTGACCAATGCCGATGATCATGCCCGGTCTTCGCCTTGATTGGCTCGGGCAATATCGATCTCGCGCCGCATCGCTTTCACGGCCGCGTCGAGCCCGACGAACAGTGCCTCGCCCATTATGAAATGGCCAATGTTCAACTCGCGGACTTCCGGGATGGCGGCGACGGGCCGGACAGTGTCGTAAGTCAGGCCGTGGCCGACGTGGATTTCTATGCCACACGCATGCCCATGAGCGGCGGCATCCTGCAGGCGTTTCAGTTCTGCGGCTGCGCCTGCCGTGTCGCCCGCAAAGGCGAGCTCCACATATTTGCCGGTATGAAGCTCCACCACCGGCGCGCCTATGGTCACGGCCATGTCGACCTGAGAAAGACTGGGCTCGATGAACAGCGAGACACGGATGCCCGCTTCGCTCAGCTGGCGCACATACGGCTCTACATGATTGTGCAGGCGCGCGACATCGAGGCCGCCCTCCGTGGTGCGCTCTTCGCGCCGCTCCGGCACTAGGCACGCGGCGTGCGGCTTGAATGCGAGCGCGTTTGCCAGCATTTCCTCCGTCGTCGCCATTTCCAGATTTATCGGCAGCGTCGTTACGGCGCGCACCGCCTGAAGATCGGCATCGCGAATGTGCCGGCGATCCTCGCGCAGGTGAATGGTGATGCCGTCGGCGCCAGCTGCCTGCGCAATAGCGGCTGCTTTCGCGGGATCGGGATGCATTCCACCCCGCGCGTTGCGAACAGTTGCTACATGATCGATGTTCACGCCCAATCTGGCGGCAGGAAGGCGGGCACGCGCGAGTGTCACTTCAACCCCCGGCTTCCTGGCTTGATCGCCGGTAGTTTCGCGAGTTCGGGCGGCAGGTCGTTGGCGTCGTAGTCGGGAAAATCAACAGCGGCGAGCGAGACGAGCTTCAGATCGCCAACATCCGCCTTGCCATTCGAGCGATCCACAACGCACGCAGCGCCGATGACGTTGGCGCCGGCAGCCTTTAGCGCGTCCTGCGTCTCGCGCATCGAGATGCCGGTGGTGACGATGTCTTCGACGATGATGACGCGATCTTCGGATGCAACCGTGAAGCCACGACGCAGGCTCATCACGCCACCTTCCCGTTCCGTGTAGATCGAGCGGCAGCCGAGAGCGCGGGCAGTCTCGTAACCGGGGATCAGGCCGCCGACGGCGGGGCCGACCACAACGTCGATCTTGCCAAATGTCGCTTCGAGCTTGCGGGCCAGAGCTCCGCATAACCGCTCGGTAGTTGGCGGGTGTGAGAAGACGAGAGCCTTTTGCAGGAAGACAGGGCTGCGCCGTCCGGAGGACAGGATAAAATGCCCCTCCAGCAGGGCGCCGACTTTGCGGAATTCGTTCAGGACGTCTTCGGTGTTCATGCAGATCGCTCTATCGTTTCTCGGTGCGTCGCCGATGAAAAGCCAATCAGTCCGCGCACAGCGGGTAACCCGCCTTGCCGTTTTCGACGATCTGGAAACAGCCGCACGGATCGCTGTTGGTGGTGCAGATTCCCGTGGTCGGAGCGTCCGGCCTTGCGCCGGTTCCGCCGGTGATGCAGCGACCCGAGCATTGCGAGCTGTCGGTGCAGGCCGTGCCAGCGTCCTTGTAGGTCACCACGCATGCAGGCATGCCTCTCATGCAGATCGGACGCCAATCGCCGCTGATGGTAGCACACTTCTCCGCGGTATCCGCGGCTTGCCATTCGACCTTGATCCCTGCTCCAGGGGTCACTGCCTCTGGTCCGGCGGGGGGCGCCGAGGCGGGTTGGACGCAGGCTGACAGCAGCAGCGCTGCGGCCGCAAGAATGATGCGAACGTTCATGTCTACCCTTTTACCCGATCTGCGGAATCCACAACGGCCAGCGCGCGAAGTGCAGCAACGATCTGAGTGAGGCGCTTGTTGTCTTCCACTTCGACGTCGAACTCGAAATCGAAAAAATCCGGCGAGCGTTTGAGCGTCTTGACGTTGATGATGTTGCCTTGCGCGTCCGAAACTGTCTTGGCCAGCAGCGCGAGCGCGCCGCGGCGGTTGGCTGTGGTGACGTGGATGCGACCGACAGCGAGCGCGTCTGCGTCGCCCATCGGCTTCCACCGGAGGTCGAGCCAACGGTCGGCCTGATTTTCAAAATCAGCGAGGCGCGCGCAATCGATGACGTGCACTTCTATGCCTTTGTCAGGGATGAGCACGCCGACAATGCGGTCGCCCGGCAGCGGCGAGCAGCATTCGGCAAGGTGCATGGTGACGCCCGCCGTCGTGTCGCCACCCGCAACGAGGCTGGGGCTTTCGGCTTCGGGGGCGACGGCCTTGCGGCCCGGATCATCGAGGCCGGGGAAAGCCTTCTCCAGCATATCAGCGGTCGAGAGACGACCACGACCGATCGCTTCAGCGAGCGCGTCGGCTTTCTCGAAGCCTGTCCGCTCTGTCATTTCAACGCGGTCGACTTCTGCGGGATCCAGTCCGATTCGGCGCAGGGCATGTTCGATCAAGCGCTCGCCGATGGCGACGAACTCCCCGCGCTCAGCGACGCGCGTGAGGCGGCGTATGGCGGAGCGCGCACGGCCGGTGACGGCGAGGCTCTCCCAGTGCGGCTGGGCGGCGGGCCGCGGGCCGCGCAACACTTCCACGGTATCGCCATTTTCCAGCCGGGTGCGCAGGGGGCGCTCCTGGCCGTTGATGCGGGCGCCGATCGTCGTGTCGCCGATCTCCGAGTGGACCGCGTAGGCAAAGTCGAGCGGCGTAGCGCCGGCCGGCAGACGGACAAGCTGCCCTTTCGGCGTGAAGACGAACACGCTGTCGCGGTACATCTGCAGCTTGGCGTGCTCGAGAAATTCTTCGGGCGAGCCGCCGTGCTTCAGCATGTCGGCGAATTCGGTGAGTTCGGCCTCCGGGTCGAGACCGGCCTCGCGGGCGGCTTCGGCGTCGAACCCATATTGCGAGTTCTTGTAATTCCAGTGCGCGGCCACGCCCCGTTCGGCGACCGCATCCATGTCCTTCGTGCGGATCTGCAATTCGACACGGCGATTGCCCGGACCGAGGAATGTCGTGTGGATCGACCGATAGCCGTTGGGCTTAGGAACGGAGATGTAGTCCTTGAACTTCTCCGACAGCGCCGCCCATTGCTGGTGCGCCGCGCCCAGCGCCTTGTAGCATTCGTCGACTGTCGAGACGATGAAGCGATAGGCGAAGACGTCGCTGAGATCCTTGAATGAAATCGACTTGGTCTCGAGCTTGCGCCACACCGAATAGGGCCGCTTCATCCGCCCCTGAAGCTCGCCGCGTACACCGCGCGAGAGCATGACGGTGTCGAGGTCCGAGCGGATGCGGTCGAGCATGGAGGTGTCGTCCTCCACCAGTTCTTCGAGGCGCTTGGTGATGGCGGCATGCGCAACCGGGTTGACCTGCTGGAAGGCCAACTCTTCCAGCTCGGTCGCGAAGATCGACAGACCGACACGGCGGGCCAGCGGCGCGTAGATGTCCAGCGTCTCGCGCGAGATGCGCAGGCGGGAATCTTCGGTCGGCATGAACTCGATGGTGCGCATGTTGTGAAGCCGGTCGGCCAGCTTCACGAGCAGCACGCGAATGTCTTTGGTCGTCGCGAGGATGAACTTTTGGAAGTTCTCCGCCTGGATCAGCGCACGCGGCGAATTCGTGCCGGTGACTTTCGGCAGCTTGGTGACGCCGTCTACCAGATCGGCGACGTCCTGCCCGAACAGTTGGCGTATTTCTTCGACCGATACGTCCGTGTCCTCGATCACGTCATGCAGCAGGCCGGCGATGATGGTGGACTGATCGAGCTTGAGATCGGTGAGCAGGCCGGCGACCGCGACAGGGTGCGCGAAATACGGGTCGCCGGAGTGACGCAATTGCTGGCCGTGCTTCATGACGGCGAAGACGTAGGCTTTGTTGAGTTCGTCTTCTTCGGCGTCCGGCTGGTACGTCTTTACGAGATCGACCAGCTCGTTCTGGCGAAGGAATTTGCGACGCGGTTTCGCAGCACCAGTTACTGCGGTGGGGACCGCTTCAGGCTTCTTGAAGGGGGCTACGTTGGATGGTTGCCCCATGCATCACGATCCTCAGAAACGCTCTTCGCGCGCCGACTCCAGCTCGACCTGATAGGCCTTGAGAACTTCCTCTTCCGACGAGGCCGGGGCGGCAGCCAGGGCGCGCTTGTCGGCTTCCTTCTCGGCTTCCTCGTTCGGGCGGACTTCTTGCAGGTCAGCGACAAGGCTGTCACGGATGGTTTCGAGATCAACGGTCTCGGCAGCGATTTCGCGCAGGGCGATAACCGGGTCCTTATCGTTGTCGCGTTCGATCGTGATGGGCGAGCCCTCGCGGATCACGCGGGCGCGGTGCGCGGCAAGCAGAACCAGGTTGAAGCGGTTCGGGACCTTTTCAACGCAGTCTTCTACCGTGACACGGGCCATACGAGTCTCCTTTGCGGGGCCGCTCCGTCTACAGGAAGCGGTTCGCTGACGCAACATAGGCGTTTCAGCACAGTTTTGCCAGCAATTACCGGGATTTCAGGCATATTCCTGGACCTGGGTCCGGGATTTGACCCCGTCGCCGGCTGAGGGCAGGAAAAGGCCATGCCGCGTTCTGTTCCTTCCTCCCCCGCCGAAGCCCCCAAGGACTGTCCGCTATGCCCGCGCCTGCATGGCTTCATTGCGTCCCAGCGGGTGGCGCATCCGGAGTGGTTCAACGGGGCGGTGCCGTCATTCGGCGAGGCTTCCGGTCGGCTGCTGATTGTGGGGCTGGCCCCCGGACTTCAGGGCGCAAATCGTACGGGGCGACCTTTCACCGGAGATTATGCGGGCGACCTGCTCTACACGAGCCTTCAAAAGTTCGGCCTGTCGACCGGGACGTTCAAGGCGCGGCCCGATGACGGACTGAAGCTGAAGGACGCGATGATCACCAACGCAGTCCGTTGTGTTCCGCCTGAGAACAAGCCGACCGGGGCGGAAATCCTGACCTGCCGCCCCTTCCTGATATCCCGGATCGCGGCGATGCCGAAGCTGAAAGTCCTGCTGGCGCTAGGACGGATCGCCCATGACTCGACTGTGCGGGCGCTGGGCGCCAAACCATCGGCCAACGTGTTCGGCCATGCAAAGCGGCATGTTCTGAAAGGCCCCAAAGGGGCCCTCGTCCTTCACTCCAGCTATCATTGCAGCCGTTACAACACGAACACGGGTCGGCTGACGGAGGAGATGTTCCACAACGTTTTTACTGGGATTCGGAAGGATCTGGACGGATGACGTCTCGATAGGGCTGGAGCGGGTAGAGGGAATCGAACCCTCGTATTCAGCTTGGAAGGCTGCTGCTCTACCATTGAGCTATACCCGCGATCCGGCGCGGAAATAGGTGAAAACGAGCCGGAAGTCCACCAGGCAAGTGACAGGAGACGGACCTTGCCTGAAGCAGCCCTTGTACCTTTTGGAGCCGACATCTGGCTTTTCGGGGGCGGGACGGTGGATGTGGCGGGGTTCCTGTACCCGACCCGCATGGCTGTCATCAGGCTTGGGGATGGCAGCCTCTTCATCTGGTCGCCGACAGCGTTGTCGAATGAGTTGCGCTGCGAGGTGGATGCACTGGGTCCCGTGAGCTGCATCGTATCGCCGAATGGGCTGCACCACCTGTTCATTCCGGAATGGAAGACAGCCTACCCGTCGGCGAAGCTGTTCGCGGCCCCGGGTCTGGAGAAGCGACGAACGGATATCGCGTTCGATGCCCTGCTTGGAGAGACTGCCGGGCCGGACTGGGATGGCGTCGTCGATCAGGTTATCGTTCACGGCAACAGGATCACCACCGAGGTCGTCTTCTTTCACCACGCGAGTGGGACCGTCCTGTTCACCGATCTGCTGCAGCAATTTCCCCGAGGCTGGTTCAGAGGTTGGCGCGCTCTGGTCGCACGGCTCGACCGTATGACGGCGCAGGAGCCGCAAGTTCCACAGAAATTCCGTCTCGCATTCACAGACCGCCAGGAAGCGCGGACCTCGATAGAACGCATTCTCGCATGGCCTGCAGAGAAGATTTTGATGGCGCACGGCGAGCCCGTGGTGTCGGATGCGCGGAGCTTTCTACGACGCGCGTTCAGATGGCTGCCGCGATAGTCCTGCAGCATTCGGGTGACCCAGATTGATGCCTCTGCTTGACGCGCGCGTGAGCCTCGCATGGAACCTCGCTGCAAGCAGCAGGTCAGTCTTTCTTAGGGATAATAGGGTACGAACTGTCGCAGGGAGACTTGTGCAAAACAGGGCTGCATCTCCTGCCGCCAGGCAGCAACGGTCAGCCATTGGCACAAGCCAGCGTTGGTATCGGCAAAAAGTCGGACGAGCTAAGGGCAGAAGCGACCATGGCGCCGACCAATCTCACCGATGTCGATCCAATCTTCATGGAGGCAATCGAGAGCCTCACCGATGGCATTTCGATCTTTGACGCGAACGGCGTTCCGATCCTTCACAACTCGGCGTCCGAGAAGCGCTTTCCTCACCTCTACGAAGCGTTCGCAAAGGGCGCTCGCACCTACGACGAAGCGCTGGAGTACAATGTACGCGCCGTCATGCCAGGCGCTAGCGAGGAAGAGGTCGTCGAGCAGGTTAAGAAATTCAGCGCGTTCACTGGAAACGGCGAGACATACGAACAGCGCACCGCGGACGGCCGATACGTGCAGATCACCTATCGTCCGATGTCGGACGGCAGGAAGGTCGCCATCTCGGTCGACGTGACTGAGTTGCGCCAGCGCGAGAAGGAATTAAAGAAGGCGCAGGCAGCGGCTATTGCTGCGTCGAATGCCAAGTCGGCCTTTCTTGCCAACATGAGCCACGAAATTCGGACCCCCCTGAACGGCATTCTGGGCATGGCGCAGGTGCTCGAGATGGGGGGCCTTTTCGGTGAACAGCGCGAGCAGGTGCAGACCATTCTCGACAGCGGCCGCAACCTCATGGCGCTGCTGAACGACGTGCTCGACCTCTCGAAGATCGAAGCAGGCAAGATCGCCATTGTGAATGCGGACACGGATCTGGTCGACACGCTGCGCCGCCTGCATCGGCTGTGGAAGCCGAAAGCGGAAGAGTCCGGGCTGGAGTTCTATCTCTCGCTCGACGCGGACCTGCCGCCGGTATTGAATTTCGACGCTGTGCGCGTTCGGCAGTGTGTCTCGAACCTGATTTCCAACGCCATCAAGTTTACGTCGAAAGGTCGCGTCGAAGTCTTCGTGATGGCAAAGGCGCTGGCCGACGGGCAGTATATCGTAAAGATCCGCGTCTCCGATACCGGCGTGGGCATGGACGCAGAGACGATGAGCCGCCTCTTCCGCCCGTTCACGCAGGCGGACGATAGCACTTCGCGCAAATACGGTGGCACTGGCCTTGGCCTCTCGATCACGCGGAGCCTCGCGGAATTGATGGGTGGCGAAGCCAGCGTCCGCTCCGAGATTGGGTGCGGATCAGAATTCACGTTCAGCTTCCTCGCGGGCGAAGCCGCTCCCCAACACCAGTTGATGGAGGACGTTGGGCAGGTCGGAGAGGACGAAATCCGCGCGCACCTCAAATCACAGAACCTGCGCCTGTTGCTTGTCGACGATCATCCGATCAACCGGCAGGTGGTCAGCCTGTTCGTGCGCCCCTACAATATGCACATCGTCGAAGCGACCAACGGCAAGGAAGCCCTTGCAGTCCTGGGTCGCGAGACGTTCGACATGGTGCTGCTGGACGTGCACATGCCCGTCATGGATGGCGTCGAAACTATCCGCCAGATCAGAGCGAGCGAGCAATCCTGGAACGACGTACCGGTGGTGGCGCTGACAGCTGACGCGATGTCCGGCGATAGGGAGCGCTATATGGGAATGGGCATGGACGGTTATCTGTCCAAGCCAATCGCTGAGCGTGACCTGATCTCCGAAATTGGCCGCGTGCGCAGCTTCAGCAGGCAACAGCTGGCTTTAAAACGCGGTGAAATGCGGCCTGCGAATGACGCCGAGGCTGCATAGAGATTTCCGCCACGTTACCCGGACCTAGCGGGTAGTTTACTGCAAACGCCAAAAAAACTCTGGCGCATTACGCGTCCGTCAGCGCACTTTCCCCCCCAGCCGCGAATGCGGAGTGGAGGAGAGACGTTCATGACCTTGCTATCAAAACTCACCGGCGTGGCAGCCTCGGCCCTGATAGCCGGTTGCACACACATGGCCGCTGAAATGCCTGCTGCTCCGGCTGCGGCGCCCGTGGCGGCCGCGGCAGCGACAATGCCCGCCCCGCCGGCTGCACCCGCACCGGTTGTCGCGCCCGCCCCTGCCCCTGCGCCAAAATATGTGTCGATCCCGATGTCGATCGACGTGAACAAGTCTGCTGCAGACGTCTGGGCCAAAGTTGGCGGCTGGTGCGACATTTCCAACTGGATCACCCCGACGGGCGGCGTGCCCTGCGTGGTTACGTCGGGCGCGGGCGAAGTCGGCTCGGTGCGTCTGATCGCTGGCCGCGTCACCGAAGTCATGACCGCCAAGTCCGAGTTCGGCTACGGCTACACCCAGCCGAATGTCGAAGGTAAGTGGTACAACCTGTATCACGGCTTCATGGAAGTCCGCCCCGTGACGGCGAAGACTTCCAAGATCTATTACACGCTGATGCAGGACATGGCGGACAAGGCCGATCAGGCCGCGATCGACAAGGACGCGGCCCGCCTCAAGGGTCAGTTCGAAGGCGCGCTGGCGAATATGAAGAAGCTGGCTGAGAAGTAGGCTTCTGGTGATCTGAGTATGCGACGGCCCGGCGCAAGCCGGGCCGTTTGCGTTTATGAACCCGATCAGTTGGACGCAGTGGCCGAAGTCGGCGGTGGTTCTGCCGGGTTCTCGAAAATGCGGCGGAGCACGCCCGGCGTTAGCGCCGCGACCGGGTTGATGGCGATGTTGGCGCGGGCGAACGTGCCGCGCACTGAATAGGTCGGCGCGAACATGCCCTCGCCCTGACGCGAGACGAACAGGTCGCCGATGATCGGCAGTGCGCCCAGAACCGCATTGGCGCCGATGAGCGACGGGGCGAGCACGCCGTCTAGCGAGAGTTCGCCTGACTCCGGCGCGATCCAGCCGCGCGCGGTGAGGCCCATGGCGGGGCCGGTCGCGCGCAGGCCCGGCAGGTCGATGCGACCGCCGACGAACTTCACCGGCGCATTGACCTCAGTGAACATCACGCCCTCGCCCGAGAGCACGTCGGCGAGGCCCTGCAGCGAGGCGAGCGAGAAGAGCTGGGCGACCAGCGGCGCATCCTTGAGGCGCACGTTGGACATGGTAACAACCGCATTGCCATTGGCGCCGGCAAACTTACCGTCGAACGTCATCTTGCCGCCGATCAGGTAGTCGGCCTTCAGCAACACGCGGGCTGCGAATCCGGCATCGTCGGCCTTGACCAGAACATTGCGGACGCCGTCGGCCGACCCCAGCGTGACGCTCATTGTCTTGCCGCGATCTATATCGCCGGTGATTGTCCCGGACTTCGGGCCTTCGTCACCGATCATGAGCGCGACGCGCGCGTTGTTGATCTCAGCATTGTCGCGAAGCTTCAGGCGGTCGACGTTGAGTTGCACGTCATAGGTCGGGCCGGGCTGGCCGGGGCCGCCGAGCGACGTCGCCGCCGTCTTGCCGGCGCCGGACAGGTCGAGGAAGCCATCCATATAGGAGCTGGCGTTCAGGTAGGGACCATTGAGCGCGACGCGGTAACCGCCATCCTTGCGGCGCGAGATTGCGCCGTTCAGGTCGATCGAATCTTTCGAATAGATGCGCTCAATGTCGAGGCCGTCGATGCCGCCGGCCGCATCGAGCCGGGCCTCGCCTGTGACTTCGACGCCGTCAGCGCGGAGGTTGCCGGACAAGATTGCGCCGCTCGTGTCGCTGCCATAGCGGAATGATCCATTTGCCGGTGCGCCAAGTTTCTTGCTCCAGCCGAATTCAGCGACATCGAGCTGGGCGTTGGTGAGATCGACTTTGGCGGTGATGGCGTCGAAGTCCCGTCCGCCCGGTCCGCTGGCGCGCAGCTCAACACCCGCCTCGCCCTGCATGAAGTTGCGGGCCGCGAGGCCAAAGGCGTTGAGCAGGTCGGGCGTCGCCCGCGCGTTGGCGACCAGCAGCGCGCCGCCAGCTTCACCGACAACTGTGCCTTCCTTCCATTCGAACGTCACGGGCGCCGGGCCGAACTCACCCGTGCCTGTAGCGATGACGCCCTTCTCGCTGAGGTCGAACGTCATGGCGGTGTTGGCGAGGCCGAAATCTCCCATCAAGTCAGGCATACGGACCTGCTGGAAATCGCCCGTGATCGAGAAGAGGATGTCCTCCGGCTTGATCACATCAACCATCGGCATGCGGAGGTCGATGCTGAGGGCGCCATTGCCGGCGACCTGGTTCACATCCAAGCCGTAACGCGAGCCGAAAGCGAACTGGCTCTTCTCGATGACGCGAAGCAGGTTGCCCAACTCGCCCTTGCCCGTAGCAGTCACTTCCATCAGTGCGCCGGCCTGCGAGAAGCTGGGCAGGACGACCTTGGCGCCGCTGACTTGCCACGCATCTAGCACACCCGACGTTGCATCAAAGGTCAGGCTGTTGCCCTTCAGATGGCCAATGCCCGCAACGCCGGTTATCGCGGGAAGGTCAGTGACTGCAATCACGCTGGCGTCCTGGACATGGAATTCCAGCGAGAGCGCTTCGTCGGGCAGATAGCCTTGCTTCGTCGCGCCAGGCGGCCAGTCGACGCTGAACAGGGCTTTGGTGGACGTGCCAGCCGTGATGCGTTCACGCACCCACTCGCGCGCGCCTGCGCCGAGCCCGACGGGCCAGAAGTCGAGGACCTGGCCCGGCGTGATCTCGCCCGTACCAACCGCTTGCCCCTTAACGCCAACCTCGGGCGCTTCGTTCGTGCCGCCGATCCAGACCTCGCCGGAGGCGGACGCGTTGAGCTTGCCTGTGACAGCCTGGACTTTGGTGAGGAAGATTTTCGACTGATTGAGGGCGAGCGAGCCTTCGATGACAGCCGACTCTATCGGCCAGATTTTCTCGAACATCGGGCGGGCGTCGACGGTAACGGCGGTCCCGGAAAGTTTGAACGGCGTCGGCGTGGCTTCGTCGCTGCGCATGATGGCTGCAGCGTCGAGTTCGCCCGTGAAGTTGCCGGACAGCCAATCGCTGTCGATGGACAGCGATTTGAGCGCGATGTGTTTAGTCGCGGGATCGTAGGCGGCATCGAAGGCAAGATTCTTGAGGGCAACGTCATTGTCACCGATGCGGATGCTGCCTGTCACGTTGGACAGGGACAGGCTAGTGCTCTGCAGGCCAGAGCGCTCCGTCGCCGAGACGGAGAAGGCAGCGCTGGCCGGCCTGCCGGATGTGAAAGCGTCGCCCGAGTATCCGAACATGGTGGCGACGGAGACGGGATTGACACCATCGACCGTGACGCGGCCGGCCGCGCGCTCGACCTTACCGTCGGAGGCCAATGCAATCCGAATGCGATTGGGCTCGCCCGCAATGGCGTTGGCGAGGGTGACGTCGAGGTTGAGGCTGACGCCTTCGCGCGTCGCGTTCCAGACGCCGGCGACGGGGCTGGCGCTCCAGATCTTGCCCGACTTGCGATCGTCGACGTCGAGATGGAAGTCGACCAGCTCAACCTGCTCGAAGGCGCCGGCGGAGATCAGGGCGCGGATCGGCGTTGCAAGCGTCGGCCAATTGATATCGCGGATCGGATCGAACGGCTTTTCGGAGGCTGCGGGCTCCCGTGCGAAGACGATGTCGGCGAGTGTCCAGACGCCGTCTGTCGAACGGACGACGGTGGCCGTGCCTTTCTCGAGACGCAGCTGGCGAGGTTGGACCTTGAAGGCAAGCAGTGCACCCGAGTCGAGGGCGATCATGGCGCGGTCGGCGCGGAAGGTGACATGCTTGGCCTTGTCCATGGCTGTGAAGCCGCGGGCGACAGCCTCGACCCGGCCGCGGTCGCGAACCCATTCGAGGGCAAGCTTTTCGATATGGACAGGCTGGCCGCCGCGGGCTTCGGCGATAGAGCGTTCGACCTGGGGGCGGATGAATTCGAGGTCGATCGGGCCCTGCGACAAACGCCAGGCGACGATCCCCGCGCCGGCCAGCACGGCGAAGGCCACAAAGGCGACGATCTCGAAGATCAGAAGCCGGGCAGAGATCCTCAACACTTGGCTCCTGGGCTCTCACCTGTGTAGCGAGCCCCGATCGACGAAAACCGCAGCTTCACTGCGTCAGCGGAAAGGCGGTACACTGCGGACAATCTTATCATCACATCATTACGGATCGATTGTGTCACAGCTCCTGAATGCCGGCGATCCGGCACCCGCATTTGAACTGCCAAACAGCAAGGGCGGTGCGGCCTGTCTCGCTAATTACGCAGGGAAAATGCTGGTGCTGTTCTTTTATCCCAAGGACGACACCGACGCCTGCACGCGGGAAGCGGTCGCGTTCAGCGAAATGCAGGGGCGATTCTCGCGCAAGGGCGCCGCTTTGCTCGGAATTTCCCGCGATAGCCTGTCCGACCACAAGGCTTTCGCCCGGAAGCATGCCCTGAAGGTCGCACTCGGGTCGGACGAGGACGGGACAGTCTGCAAAGCCTATGGGGTCTGGGCCCAGAAGCAGCTCTATGGCCGCAAGTTCATGGGAATCGTGCGCTCCACCTTCCTGATCGGTCCGGACGGAGTGATTCGCCACGTCTGGCGAAACGTCCGCGTGCCGGGGCATGCCGAAGCGGTAATGGGACAAGTTGCACCGCCCGCGTAACGATTTTGGCGCCAATGAGGCTCGATTAATCAAAGCTTAAACCGCCATGCCCTAGCTGGTAAAAAACTGGATCGAGGGGTTCGCGTGTGCGAGATTCTGCGGTATCCACTTCGCCGTCGGGCATATACCAGCGGGGCAACGCGGGGCTTGGCGCGTATAGAACTGATCGGGCAGCGTAAATGGCGGTCAAGCACTTGAGGGCCAGAGTCAGAGCCTTCTTCGAGAAAGCTTTTCCGGAAAGGCAAATCTACCACCGGAGCGGGGGCTCGGTGCGGTACGTTTCCATTTCCCCTTGGCGTCAGGCGATGATGGCTGGCGCGGCGACGCTTGTCGTCGGCTGGTGCCTGTTCGCGACCGTCGCCGTGCTCCTGAAAGGTCCCGCTATCGACATCCAGGGCGGATCGTCCGATCGCAAGTCCGCCCGGCTCGAGCGCGAGCTGCGTCAGGCGAAGGCGGCCGAGCAGACAGCGCTCTCCCTGCTTGAAACCCGCACCACGGATTTCAATACGGCGATCGTGGAGGCCGAGAGCCGCCACGACACGCTGAAGCGTCTGATGTCCAGCCTGCAGGGTCAGGACTCGGCGTCGGCCATCGCGCTGAACGGATCGAACGCGTCCCTGCTCATCGACTCGACGATTGAGGAAGGGGACCCGCGTCAAGCGCGCCCCGATCCCAACGAAGGGAGCGGTTCTACCGGCGGCACCTTTCGCGCACGGACCGACAAACTGATTCAGGATCAGGCTAGCTTCCTCGACACGTTCGAGGAAGAAGCTGTGCAGCGCGCCGAAAGCGCCCGCGGCGTCATCAGGCTGACGGGCGTGCCGGCTGCACGAGTGCTCGAGCAGAACGGTATGGGCGGTCCGCTGATCCCGATCAATTTCGCGGTCAAGGCCATTCCGGAAGACCCCTTCCAGCGCCGTATTTACGAAGTGGAAGCTCGCCTGCAGGAAGCAAACGACTTCGAGAAAGCCATGCGCTCGCTGCCGCTGGCCCTCCCGCTGCAGACCCCCTATCGGGAAACGTCCGGATTTGGTTACCGCTCCGATCCGTTCAATCGGCGCACTGCGTTCCATGAAGGCGCCGATCTTGCAGCTTTCACCGGAGCGCCGATCGTCGCGACGGCGCCGGGGACAATTACGTACGCGGGCACCAAAGGGGGCTATGGCCGCGTCGTAGAGGTCGATCACGGTTCAGGGTTCAAGACCGTGTACGGCCACATGAACTCAATAACGGTGAAACAGGGCCAGGCAGTCGCCATTGGGTCGAAACTCGGCACGATGGGCTCTACTGGAAGAAGCACGGGACCGCACCTTCACTATGAGATACACTTCCGCGGGAAGTCGTATGATCCGATCAAGTTTCTGAGGGCTGGCAAGCATGTTCACTAAAGGCAAAACTCCGGAGCCGCCTGCGCCGCTCCAACCGGCCGCAAGGCCGATGGCGACTGACGCCGCGCTGGCGCCCAAACGCGGCCCCGCTGCCCGCTCGGGCCCATCGATCATATCCGCCGATGTCAAAATCACGGGCAAAATCGTTTCGCAGGGCGAGCTGGACATCAACGGCCAGATCGAGGGCGACGTTCGCGCCTCGGCGCTGACGGTCGGCGAGACCGGCGCGGTCAAGGGCGAAGTCGTGGCCGAGTCCGTGGTAGTCCGCGGCACGGTTGAAGGTCGCATCCGCGCGCGCAAGGTGCAGCTCTGCACCGGCGCGAAAGTCCGCGGCGACATCTTCCATGCTTCGCTGGCGATCGAGCCGAACGCGATCTTCGAAGGCGCCGTCAAACACGCGCAGGACCCGATGGCTGACCAGCCTGCGGCCGCCCTGCCCTCCGGCAATTTCTAGATTTCGCACTGCCAGATTTTCGAGGAATGGCCGCTCCAAAAGGGCGGCTTTTTCGCTTGCGTAAGCGGGCGCGGCCTCAGAAGCTGACGCGCTGAGGTGGGGCAAGCGAATAGCGAGGCGCTATTGGCGAAAAGGGGCGGCGCGTGAGCTGTGGGTGCTCGTCACATCGCGCTGGCTGACGACGTAGCGCTTGCAGAGCGCATGCACGCAGGCTCGGGCGCAGGCTTCGAGATTGCCGAAGGCGCGCTGGAAGGCCTGGAAGCGGCGCGTGGTCTCGGTCCAGTCGTCGGAGGTTTCCACGAGAGTGAACTCAACGGCGCAGTGATCCCAGCAGAGGCGGCGATAGGCTTCACGCCACAAGGCGAAGTCGAGTCTTGCTTCGGCGTGGGCGAGGAGGATCGGGAAGTCGTCGTGGGCGGACTTGGGGACCTTCTTCACGCGCATGGCTTTAAAGCCCTTGGTGATCATCAGGATCATCACAGGCCAGAAGCTGATCAGGATCCGCCAGCAGGGCCGGGATGCCGGGCAGCAACCAGAGGGGAAGGTGGCGCTACGTCATGAGGGAAGTATCTCATAGGCCGGGCCGTGTAGGATCGAGACAACGAATTTGGCGGGGCTTTGGCGCACAAGCTGTTGGAATTATTGGGCTCGATCCGAAAAGCACGTGCGCAGAACTAGCTGATTTACTCGCCAGTATGACGTGGCGCGGCGGGTTCGGTTGTGTACGCCCTATCGCGCTTGCGGAGGGAAGTACGGTGCACGATCTGCGCGACGACACGCAAAGCTCTAGGCTGCGGGCAGAGGGTCACTGCGTGGCGTCCGCTAGGCGAGGATCCTCGATGCCGCGATAGCGAATATCGCCAGTATCATTGGCAGAACCAGGAGGAACAGGAGCCTGCCTATTTTGGACCAACGTGGAACGAAGGCATCGCCAAGTTCGGCGTAACGGCCTGTCACCAGCCAGCCAACACCGGCCATCGCACCGAGCGGCATCTCAAGACTATCCGGCGCCCGAAGCGCGCGACCTTCGCGCCTCAGCTGCCGCACCCTCAGAGCCAAGCGCAGCACACTCAGGACATAGGCCAGCGCGAAGAGCCAGACGAGGAAGAACGCTCCAATGAATGTCGCCTCCAACATCGTCCTCTCCCCCCTTTGGATAGATCGCTCGCGCTTACGCCTTCGGTTTCTCGTGGACGCGGATGCCGAGTTCGCGGAGTTGTTTGAGGCTCGCATCGCTCGGGGCGTTCATCAGCAGGTCTTGCGCCTGCTGGTTCATCGGGAAGAGCGTGATCTCGCGGAGGTTCTGGGCGCCGCAGACGAGCATGACGATGCGGTCGACACCGGCGGCCATGCCGCCGTGCGGAGGCGCGCCGAACTGGAAGGCGCGGTACATGCCGCCGAATTGGTCTTCGACATCGGCCTTGGTGAGGCCGGTGATCTCGAAGGCGCGGACCATGGTTTCGGGGCTCGCGTTACGGATCGAGCCAGACGCGATTTCGAAGCCGTTGCAGACCACGTCGTACTGGTAGGCCTTGAGCGTCTGCGGTTCGACATCGCTGTTCAACGCATCGAGGCCGCCTTGCGGCATCGAGAACGGGTTGTGGGCGAAGTCGATTTTCTTGTCTTCTTCGTTCCATTCGTAAAACGGGAAGTCGATGATCCAGCAACACGCAAACTGCTCTAGCTGCGTGAGGTTGAGTTCGCTGCCGACGCGGTTACGCGCTTCGCCGGCGAACTTATAGAACGCTTTAGGATCGCCCGCCGTAAAAAATACCGCGTCGCCGACCTTGAGGTCGAACTGTTGGCGGATGGCTTCGGTGCGCTCGGGGCCGACGTTCTTGGCGACCGGGCCTGCTCCACCCTCTTCGCCTTCACGCCAGAAGATGTAGCCGAGGCCGGGCTGGCCTTGTTGTTGCGCCCACGAATTCATCTTGTCGCAGAAGGCGCGGCTGCCGCCGCCCGGCGCGGGAATGCCCCAGACTTCGTTCTTCGCGTCCTTCTCCAGCATGCCGGCGAAGACCTTGAAGCCAGAACCGCGGAAATGGTCGGAGACGTTGTCCATCTCGATCGGGTTGCGCAGATCGGGTTTATCCGAGCCGTATTTACGGATCGAAGTGTCGTAGGGGATGCGCGGGAATTTCTGAGTGACGGGTTTGCCTTTGGCGAACTCCTCGAACACGCCGCGCAGCACTGGCTCCATCGTGTCCCAGACGTCTTCCTGCGTGACGAAGCTCATTTCCAGATCGAGCTGGTAGAACTCGCCGGGCAGACGGTCAGCGCGCGGGTCTTCGTCGCGGAAGCACGGCGCGATCTGGAAGTAACGGTCGAAGCCAGCGACCATCAGGAGCTGCTTGTACTGTTGCGGCGCTTGCGGCAGCGCGAAGAACTTACCCTGATGGATGCGGCTGGGGACCAGGAAGTCGCGCGCGCCCTCGGGCGAGGACGCGGTGAGGATCGGCGTCGAATATTCCGTAAAACCGATGTCGGCCATGCGGCGGCGCATTGAGGCGATGACCTTCGTGCGGGTCATGATGTTGGCGTGGAGTGTTTCCCGACGAAGATCGAGGAAGCGGTATTTCAGGCGCACGTCTTCGGGGTAGTCCGGCTCGGCGAAGACGGGGAGCGGGAGTTCGTTGGACTCGGAGATGACGGCGAGTTCGGCAAGCTTGAGATCGATCTGGCCGGTGGCGAGCGTGACGTTAACGGTGCCGGGATCGCGCGCGACAACCTCGCCGGTGACGGTGATGACGGACTCAACCCGGATGCGTTCCAACCGCGCGAAGTTGGGGTTGGACGGGGTCACCACGCATTGCGTGATGCCGTAATGGTCGCGCAGGTCGATGAATAGCAGTCCGCCAAGGTCCCGCTTGCGGTGGACCCAACCGGAGAGGCGCACGGTATTGCCGACGTGCTCCGCGCGCAGCTGGCCGCAGGTATGCGTCCTGTAGGCATGCATCGGGGCAAAACTCCTGCTTTTCCAGCCAAAATGGCGGGAATTGGCTTGCTAGAACCGGGCGGACAAGCGCATGTCGCCGACAAGCTTGTCAATATCGGCCAACGTCTGATTCTTATCCGATTCTTGGGACCGATCCGGGAGACGACGGATTTGAACGACGCCGACGACGCGGAAATCCGCCTGATCACCGAGACCGCAGCCCTTGAAGCGGCGTGCGAGCAGCTCGGGAAGGATGATTTTCTGGCTGTCGACACCGAATTCCACCGCGAGACGACGTATTGGCCGCAGGTCTGCCTGATCCAGGTGGCGAGCACGGACTATGATGTGCTGGTGGACCCGCTGGCCAAGGGGATCGACCTTGCGCCGCTCAACAAGCTGATCGCGGACCCGTCGCGG
Source organism: Caulobacterales bacterium (assembly GCA_038326205.1). Lineage (GTDB taxonomy): Bacteria > Pseudomonadota > Alphaproteobacteria > Caulobacterales > Hyphomonadaceae > UBA7672. Next base: position 31,358 of record JBBQJV010000006.1, read on the forward strand.
ACGAAAGTGTTTCACGCGGCGCGGCAGGACCTCGAGATTTTCGCGCGCCTGATCGGGCATGTGCCGGGGCCAGTGTTCGACACGCAGATCGCAGCGATGGCGTGTGGGCTGGGCGATTCCATTTCCTACGAGAACCTTGTCAGCCGAGTGGTGAGAGGGTCGGTCGATAAATCGTCGCAGTTCACCGACTGGGTGCGCCGGCCGCTGACCGAGAAGCAGCTGAAGTATGCGCGGGGCGACGTTGTCTATCTGCGTGAAATCTACAAGATCCTGCGCACGAAGCTGGAAACGCAGAACCGGATGGGGTGGATCGCGGACGAGCATGCCGCCCTGCTCGATCCGGATATCTATGCGTTCAATCCCGCCACAGCGTGGAAGCGGATGAAGATCCGCAAGTATCGCCCGGACTATCTCGCCGTGCTGGCCAATGTGTGCGCCTGGCGCGAGCGGGTGGCGCAGGAGTCGGACAAGCCGCGCCAGCGGATTTTGAAGGATGACGCGATCCAGGAGATCGCGCAGCAAAAACCGCGCACGCTGGAGGCGCTGGAGCGGATGCGCGCTGTGCAGCAGGGGTTCGGCAAGTCTCGCCACGGCGCGGGGCTTCTGCTGGCAATCAACGAGGCGCTCGATGCGCCGGAAAAATATGCGCCGGAGGTTGAAGAGCCCGAACGGTCTGGGCCTCCGCCGGGAGCAATCGTCGAGCTGTTGAAAGTGTTGCTGAAGCAAGTGTCGGATGATGCGGAGGTGGCGACGCGGCTGATCGCCAACGCGGCCGACATCGAGAAGCTGGCGCGTGACAAGGAGCCGGATATCGCCGCGCTGAAAGGCTGGCGGCGTGAGCTGTTCGGAGAAAAGGCGCTGAAGCTGAAATCTGGCAAGCTGGCGCTGGCGGCGAGCCCCAAGGGCGTGAAGGTTATCGACGTCTGACAGGAACGTGTGAGTGGTCGACAAACTGGTTCGCGGGGAGAACGTGGGCACACCCGATCAATATACGCGCAACGTGGAAGCGGCGCAGGCGTTGGTGGACCGGGCGCCAGCCGTCGTCGCGGACATGCTGAACCACAGCAATTTTGCCTGGGCGGCGCAGAACTGCAGGGTGGCGGCGGACGCTTACGTCGACCTTGGCTTGCTGCACTGGCGGCGGGGCATCGATCCCCGCGCCGACTTTCAGGGCGCCTTCAACGCCTGTGACCGGCTAGGCGACATCGTGCAGAAGCATCGCCTGCCAAAGAGCGATTTCGATCTTACGCCGGTCTATGCAGCGATGTTCCTGATGGGACGGAGTGCGTCGGTCGAGTTTGGCGACGAGCACACTTACGGGGAGAACCGCCGGCCTTGTTACGAGAGACGCCTCGTTCTCGCGCTTCACGATCAGGAGCCGAGCGAGCGACTTGTTGCGCTGGTGGACAGGCATCTTGCGGAGAATGATGAGCTGCTCGACAGGATTTTCGAGACGTACTTTCAGCTGCTCGGACTGCGCCCCAGCAAGCTCGATATGGAAGAGCGCGTCAGACGAGCCAAGAGCACGTGGGTTGAACGCAAGCGGGACGAGCTGATCGGCGCCGGCCGGCCGCTGGATGGCCATGGCGCCATGAACGATCTCTACGTGGATATCTATCTCGGCGCTGTCCTCAAAAAGATCGGCTGGGTGGGCCCGACCGTGCACGCGTGGACGTGGGACTAAGCGCAGGACGCGCGCGTTAACCTCTCGGTAACCATAATTGAGCGTTCTGGGGTCCCGCAAAGGACGCCCTGCCCTTGACCGATTCAATAGGCGCAAACGCGAATGCCCAGAGGACGGAGGTCTACTCCGCGCTGCGCACGGCGTCGCAGAAGACGGGCGTTGGTTTCGACTATCTCGTGAAGACGGCGCAGCGCGAAAGCAATTTCGATCCGGGTGCAAAGGCTGGCACGTCGTCAGCGACGGGGCTGTTCCAGTTCACCGAAGCGACGTGGCTGAGCCTGCTGGACCGCTATGGTGACAAGCATGGCGTGGCGAGGGACGGACAATCGCGTAGCGATCTGCTGGCGCTGCGCAAGGACGCGAGCCTGTCGTCGGTCATGGCGGGTGAACTGGCGACTGAGAACGGCAAGATTCTGCAGAAGAAGCTCGGCCGGCCCGCGACATCGGCTGAGCTCTACACGGCGCACTTCATGGGGCCGTTGGATGCGGCGCGGCTGGTCGATGCGGCGCGCAGCAACAGGCCGGGCGCGGCGGCGGAGCTTTTCCCGAGCGCGGCGTTGGCCAACCACAACGTGTTCCACGGCAAGGATGGCGCGAGCCTCACGTCGGCGCAGCTCTACGCGAAGCTGACCGGCGCAGCGGTGGGCGATGCCGATACCGGCAACGTTCCCAGCGCGAAGCTTGGCGCAACACTGCAAGCATCCAACCTCGACATGCTGATGCAGGCGAAGATGGGTGTCGTGTCGATGACATCGAACCTGATGACGGCGCTGTTCGGTCTGCAGGAAGACAAGGGTTAGGCGCTAGGCCACGACCTTGCCGGCGAGAGCCGCATCGATCTCCGTTTCCGAGTACCCCAGCGACGCCAATACATAGCGCGTATGTTCCCCTAGCTTGGGGCCGGGGCCTTTGGGGCCATCGTCGAGGCCGGGGAATTTTGCGGGGGATGCGGGGGATGAGAACGAGCCGACGCCGTCCTTGCCGGGGGTCTGGACGATGCCGCCGGCGGCATGGACCTGCGGGTCTACGGCGACGTCGGCGAGCGTCTGGGCCGGTGCCCATGCGATTTCCTCGGCGGTCATGCGGGCGGCGATCTCGTCCCTGGTGAAGCGCGCGAAGGCGGCGTCGAACATGGCGGTGATCTCGCCTGCGTTGTCGCGACGCGACCTGCCGTCCTGGAAGCGCGGGTCAGTGTCGATGCCTGGCAAGTCAAAGGCACGAGCCATGCGCGGGAGGTCGGCCTTGCCGGCCCGGGCGACGATGCAGATCCAGTGGTCGTCCTTGGTACGGAAGAAGTTGGTGAGCGGGTTGTAGGCCTCGGCGCGCGGGCGGGTGGAGGCAATGCGGCCGAAGAAGAGCTGGATCGCGAGATCCGTGTGCAGGGTGTAGAGGCCGGTGCGGAGCAGACTCACGTCGACAAGCTGACCCTTGCCGGTCTTCAGGGCCTGGATGAGCGCAGCGTTGATGGCGGCGACGGCGGCGATGCTGGTGGTGTGGTCGCCAGAGGCGGTGCGGACGGGGAATAGCTCGGAGCCTTTGGGGGCTGTGAGCCGTGCGAGTCCGGAGCGCGACCAGAAGCTGGCGACGTCAAAGCCGGGGGCGTTGGCGTCCGGCCCTTCGAGGCCGTAGCCGGTGAGCGCGCAGTAGACGAGCTTCGGATTGCGCTTGGACAGGATGTCGTAGCCGAGGCCGGACCGCTCGATGCCGCCGGGGCGGACGTTGGTGAGGAACACGTCGGCGGTGTCCGCCAGCTTGCGGATGATCTCTCGGCCCTCTTCCGTTCGGGCGTCGACCACGATGGATTTCTTGCCGCGATTGTCGCTGTCGAAGGCAGGGTTGTCGGTGAGGTGTTCGTTCGCCGAGCCCTTGGTCGGGAAGTTGGAGCGGACAGGGTCGCCGCCGGGCGGTTCGATCTTTATGACTTCCGCGCCCCAGTCGGAGAGGATGCCGCCAGCCCCTGGCGCTGCAAAATATGTAGCATGTTCAATGACTTTAACGCCCTTGAGCAGCATGAGTCTCTCCCGATTTTATTGTGCCGGTAGCGCGTTTTTCGGCTGGTCCGTAAACACCTGTTAACTCGGCGCAGCAATTGTCATTTTTCGAATGAGTTCAAGCCGCCCCACACTTTTACCGCACTGGGCAGAAGGCCGGCCCAAATGACGATCGCCACCATGCGCAGCGCCCTTACGCAGGACGATATCCGCCGCCTTGTGCGAGGCGACACCGCCGAAGCGCGCGCCAATTCCGCTCACAAGATCTGTCGCCGTATCGACACTATGGACCTCGGGCCGGAGGATCAGGAAAGTGCGCGGCAAATCCTCGACATGATGTGTTCGGACGCCGCCGTATTGGTGCGCCGCGCTCTCGCCGTCACGCTGAAGAACTCGCCCAAGCTGCCGCGCGACATCGCGATCAAGCTGGCCAAGGACATCGACATCATCGCCGTGCCGGTTCTGAAGAATTCGCCGGTGATTACGGACGAAGACCTAGTCGAGATCGTGCTCGCCGGTTCGTCGGAAAAGCAGGTTGCGATCGCGCAACGCCCGACGCTTGGCGAAGGCCTCACCGAAGTTATCGCGCTCTACGGCTCGAAGCAGGCGGTCGAGGCCGCCACGCTGAACGAAGGCGCGGCATTCTCGGACGATGCTTATACCGGCGTGCTGAAGCGCTTCTCCAACGACAACGAGATCAAGTCTGCGCTCGTCTCGCGCTCAAGCCTGCCGATTCATGTCACTGAGAAGCTCGTCAACCTCGTCAGCGGCGAGTTGTTCGACCGCCTCGTCAACACGCACGAACTGCCGCCGCAGCTGGCCATCGAGATTGCCGCCGGCGCCCGCGAGCGCGCGACGCTGGATCTTGTCGAGCAGGCCGGGTTGTCGACCGACCCTGAGCGTTTCGTACAGCAGCTACATCTCAACGGGCGTCTGACCCCGTCGGTGATCATGCGGGCGCTTTGCCTCGGCCACATGACCTTTGTCGAGCACGCATTGTCAGAGCTCTCCGGCGTGCCACGCACTAAGACGTGGCTGATGATCCACGATGCCGGCGCGCTGGGTCTCAAGACTGTGTTCGAGCGTGCGGGCCTGCCCTCGGGCATGTTCACCGCCTTCCGTCTCGCCATCGACATCTTCCACAAGACGGAGATGGACGGTGGGCCGAACGACAAGGAACGCTTCCGCCAGCGCATGGTGGAGCGCGTGCTGACGCAGTTCCAGGCCATCCCGCGCGCCGATCTCGAGTATCTGCTCGAGAAGCTCAACGCGGTGGATCAGGCGCGCGAGAGCGGCGTCATCGCGGCTTAAGCCGTAGCAACTTGCTTCAGTCGGCTGATGATGATGCACTCCGTCAGCAGTTGGAGTTGGGAAAGTCGTGCAGTCGAAAGCCGTCATCATCGCGGGCGCGAATGGCGCAGCGAAAACGACTTTTGCAGGTCGAATTCTCCCTATAGATCATCCCGAATGCAGGTTTCTCAACGCGGACGAGATACAGCGGGTGGGTCCGGCATTTTCATCGCCTGCCGCGGCCGGACGTGAATTGATACGGAGACTGGCCGACCAGACGGCGCTGGCGCAGAGCTTTGCGATCGAGACGACCCGGTCGTCGGCGCAGCATCTACGGCGCATCCCGCAGTGGCATGCGCTCGGGTTCCAAGTCTGGCTTTATTTCCTCGAAGTGGAGAGCGCGGACTTCTCCATGCCTGGCGTGGCAAAACGCGTTTTGGCGGGGGGGCCACGGCATTCCCGAGGCTGATATCCGAAGGCGATACACCCGCGGCCTCGCGCTGTGGAGGCGATGCGGCGCGCAACGGAGGACGTCCGCAAAGGCGTACCCGACATATTGGCGGGCCGTTTTCGGACGGAACCCAAGAAGGCAGCTGAATAGTCTCGCACTACAACCCCGCGCCCTCCTCAAGTCCCAGCGCGATGTTGAGGTTCTGTACCGCAGCGCCTGAGGCGCCTTTGCCGAGATTGTCGAGCACGGCCACGAGGCGCGCTTGCTGTGTTGCTTCGTTGCCGAAGACGTAGAGCTTCATCTGGTTGGTGTTGTTGAGCGCTTCGGGATCGAGAGCTTCGACATAGCGCCCCGCGCCGGCGCGGGCCTTCTGCAGGGTCGTGACTTCGTCTGCGGTGGCCACAGAGACGAACGTTTCGCTCAGATAGAAATCGGCCAGCGCATCGCGGAGCTGTTCCGGTTTCGGTGCGCCGGGCAGCGACCAGAGTTGCAGCGGGATTTCCACGAGCATGCCTTGCGCGTAGCGGCCGACGGCGGGCGCGAATACTGGGGCGTGGGCGAGGCCGGAATACTTCGTCATCTCGGGCACGTGTTTGTGCGCGAGCGTGAGGCCATAGGCGCGGAAGGCGTCGTGCGTGGTTTCGGGCGGGGCGTGTCCGAACTCCTCGATCAGGCCCTTGCCGCCGCCGGTGTAGCCGGAGACCGCGTTGATGGTGACGGGAGATGAGGCGGGGACGAGTCCTGCGCGCACCAGCGGCGCCATCAGGCCGATGAAGCCAGTGGGATAGCAGCCGGGGTTCGAAATGCGTTTTGATCGCTGCAGCAGCACGCGATGGGCGTCGGCCATTTCGGGGAAGCCGTAGACCCACTGCGGATCGACGCGGAAAGCGGTCGAGGCGTCGATGATGACGGTGTTGGGATTGGTGACCAGCTTCACTGCTTCCTTCGCTGCATCGTCTGGCAGGCAAAGGATGACGGCGTCGGCGGCGTTGAGCATGTCGGCGCGCGCGGAGGCGTCCTTGCGGCGCTCCGGGTCGATGGAAATGACTTCGAGGTCGCGGCGCTTCTCGAGGCGCTGGCGGATCTGCAGCCCGGTGGTGCCGGCTTCGCCGTCGATGAAGACTTTGAGGGTCACGCTACCTCTCCGGCGGCTATCGTCCGCGCGCTGTTACGTATGGCCTTGAGTTCGTCAATCACTTCGGTGCTCCACGGCGGCAGGCCGACCGCCGCCACTCGCATTTTTTGCGCTTCGAGCCGCTCGTCGTTGAAGTCGCACCGTGTGATCACCTGCAGCGCATAGTCTGCTTCGCAGTCGGTATCGCCGTTCAAAATGTCGTCGAGCTCTTCGATCATCGCCATTGCGGATAGCGGCTTCGGCTGAAACAGTTTCCGGACGGGCCACATGACAACCAGAATGGCGAGGCCGACGACGATAATCAGCGGAGACAGCAAAATAGTGAGCGGAACCAGCATCGCGTTTCGCACCGGTCTTCCAGGTTCCCAAATCGTGAAATGCACAGCCATCGCGAGCCTCAAAAGCAAAAGGGCGCTTCGGTTTCCCGAAGCGCCCTCTCGAAAAAGATATCGAGGCGGACTAGCGCTTCGAGAACTGGAAGGACCGGCGGGCGTTGGCCTTGCCGTATTTCTTCCGTTCGACGGCGCGCGGGTCGCGCGTCAGCAGTTTCTGCGGACGCATGGCGACGCGCAGTTCCGGTTCGAACTCGACCATGGCGCGGGCGATGCCGTGACGGACAGCGCCGGCCTGGCCGGTGAGGCCCGAACCCTTGACGGTGCAGACAACGTCGAGCTCGGTTTCGCGCTTGCCGGCTTCGAGCGGCTGGCGGATCATCAGGCGCAGAACAGGGCGCGCGAAGTAATCGGCGATGTCCTTGCCATTGACTGTGATTTTGCCGGTGCCGCGCTTCACCCAGACGCGGGCGGTGGCGGTCTTGCGGCGGCCCGTGCCGTAGGAACGCCCGAGCTTGTCGATCTTGGCGGCGACGGGCGCCTTGGGCGCAGCGGCCTGGACGCCGAGGTCCTTGATGCTGTCGAGGGATTCGACGGTTTCAGCCATGATCAGGCGACTTTCGCGTTCTTGGAGTTCTTGGATTTGAAGTCGATGACTTCAGGGTTCTGGGCAGTGTGCGGATGCTCGGCGCCGGCATACACGCGCAGTTTCGAGAACTGCTTGCGAGCCAGCGGGCTCTCGCCCGGCATCATGCGCTTCACAGCCAGCTCGACCACACGTTCCGGGAATTTGGAAGCGAGGATCTTCTGCGGCGTGGTCGTCTTGATGCCGCCCGGGTGACCGGTGTGGCGATGGTATTGCTTGCGCACCATCTTGCGGCCCGTCATCGCGATCTTATCGGCATTGATGACCACGATGTGGTCGCCGAGATCAACATGGGGGGTGTAGTCCGCGCGGTGTTTTCCACGCAGGCGAAGGGCAATGTAGGAAGCCAAACGACCCACAACGACGCCTTCGGCGTCGATCACTACCCACTTATTCACGGCGTCAGCCGGTTTTACAGAAACGGTTTGCATGCTCCGGCGCGGAGCCTTTCAAGGTCAGAGTTAGGTCTGAGAAACGAACGGGTGCAGCTATAGCCGCCCCAACGGTTTGTCAACACGGACCACCAAGCTGCGGGGCATAGACGGTTAAGGGCCAAAAACCAAGCCTTTACTCGGGCTTAGGGTGCGTCATCGAAGGCGTCCAAATCGTCATCGAATTCGCCTCGATCGTCATCTCAATCGGAATCAGCTGGCGTCCTGGGAAAGACGGGGCCATCCCCTGTCGCGGCGTCCGTCGCAGGGACGGGGGTGACGACGCCCGTACTGTCATCCTTGGCCTTGGATTTACCTCGAAATTCACCGTTGAGGAGAAAGAACGGGGCAACCGCCAGACAGATGATCAGGATGATCACGAAGGCGACCAGAATATCCACGGGCGCTTCCTTTGCGGCATCCCGGCCGAACATGGGCTGGGCAATCGACGGTTGAACAAGCCTCTCTATACTCATCCGGACCAAAGGGGCGAAGCATGATGAATCGACGGGCCTTTCTTCTGTCAGGCGCGGCTTCGGGTCTTGCCCCCGCCCTGTTCCCGGCCGGAGCCAGCGCTGAGGCGCTGAACTATGATGTTCTCGCAGCGCTTCGGCAGATCGGTCTGGACGAAGAGACCTCGGAGGTCATGTCCACCGCCAGCTACATGATGGACGTGCTGGGACCACGGCTGTCCGGCTCGCCCGGCCTGCGCAAATCGGCGGACTGGGTTCTCAGCAAGCTCAAGGACTGGGGCATCGCCAAGGCCGGGCTTGAGGCATGGCCGGTTGATCCGACCGGAACCAACAATGGCTTTTCGCGCGGCTGGGCCAACGAGAAATTCTATCTCCACGCCACCTCGCCCAACGCCTTTCCGATTTCAGGCATGTCGATCGCATGGACGCCGGGCACCAAGGGACTGGTCAGCGGCGAGTGCGTGTTGATCGGCGACATGGAGGACAGCGAGCTGCGTCGGTCCTTCTCCGGCAAGCTGCGCGGCAAGTGGGTGCTGGGACAGGCGCCCGCGGATATGCGGGCGCAGTGGGACCCCGTCGCGCGGCGGCTGTCGCAGGCGGATCTCGATCTTCTTGAAACGCCTGCGCGACCTACGGAAAATGGATCGCCGCCCAACGCCTCGCCTGCGCCTCAACGCGGTCCTGGCGGACAACAGGCAATGAACCGCAATGTCTTCTACTTCGAGCAGGGCGCGCTGGGCGTCATAAGCACCAACAAGGGGCACGGGGTCGTCAACGTAGCTGGCGGCGGACGCGTCGATGGACCGGACATGCTGATCCCGCGCATCGCCATCGAGGCCGAGCACTATGGCCGCATCGCGCGCTCGGTGATGCAGGGCCAGCCAGTGACGATTGAAGCCGATATCCGCAACGCCTGGTACGACAACCCGGAAATGTTCAACATTGTCGCGGAAATTCCGGGCCGCGAACGGCCCGATGAAGTCGTCATTATCGGCGGACACTTCGACTCTTTCCATGCAGCGACGGGCGCCACCGACAATGGCGGCAATTGCGCGGCGCTGATGGAGGCCATGCGCCTGCTGACGCACACGAAAGCGGCCCTGAAACGCACCGTGCGGTTGTGCCTGTGGAACGGCGAGGAACAGGGACTGGTCGGATCGCGCCTCTATGTGGCGCAGCACTTCGGTGGTGTGCGCGGTGCGCCAAGCCCCGGCTATGATCGCGGCGAAGTCGTGCCGATCAAGCGCGCGCACAGCCTCTTTCAGGCGTACTTCAATATCGACAATGGTGCAGGCTCGATCCGCGGCGTGCACAATCAGGGTAACAAGGCGATCGTGCCGATCTTCCGCCAGTGGATGGACCCGATGCGCGATCTCGGCGTCAGCACCGTCTCCCAGCGCATCAGCCGGGCAACCGACCATTCCTCATTCGACGATGCTGGCCTGCCCGGCTTTCAGTTCATCCAGGACCCGCTCGACTATGAGCCCAACACGCACCACACGAATATGGACTACTTCGAATCCCTGCAGCCCGAAGACATGCGTCGGAACGCTGTGATTCTGGCCAGCTTCGCCGTCATGGCGGCCAACCACCCGGGATTTTTGCCGCGCAAGCCCCGTTCCTGACGCCTTGATTCAAATGAATTTATGATGCGATTTGAGCGAGTGCGACACTGTGGCAGTGCCTGGCGGCATCAAGCGATTGACAATCAATCGCAGTTATATGCAAATCGTTCTCATGATCATCTGCGTGTGCCGAGGCCTGAACACCGAAAAGGTATCCGACGCGATTGCGGCGGGTGCTCGTTCGCCTGCGCAGGTGCACCGGCACCACGACACCAAGATCAATTGCGGTAAGTGCTGTGAGACTGTGTGCGGCATGATCCGCGAGCAGACAGGCGTTGCAGGCGCGGACGAACGCCAACTTGTTGCTGCGGAATAAGTGCGAACGCTTCGTCCTCGCATTCGCAAAAAATACCAATAAAAACAACTTGCGGTGAGTCGAGAGTCGGCGTCTTTGAGTCCAGTTCCGCGTCCCCGACTGACCAGTGCGACCGCCTCCCCGAGCGGTCGGACAATGCCAAGGAGCCTCCGCCATGAAGGGCGACGTCAAGGTCATCGAATTCCTGAACGCTGCGCTCAAGAACGAGCTGACCGCGATCAACCAGTACTTCTTGCACTCACGCATGCTGCGGGACTGGGGCGTCTCCGAGCTCGCCAAAAAGGAGCACGATGAGTCGATCGAGGAGATGCATCACGCCGACTGGCTGATCGAGCGCATCCTCTTCCTAGAAGGCCTTCCGAACCTGCAGGACCTCGGCAAGCTGTTCATCGGCGAGAACGTTAAAGAGATCCTCGACTGCGACATGAAGACGGAGCAGATGGCGATTCCCGTCCTCCGTGACGCGATCGAGTATTGCGAGAAAGTTCGCGACTACGGCTCGCGCGACATCTTCAACAAGATCCTCCACAATGAGGAGGAGCACGTCGATTATATCGAGACGCAGCTGGAGCTGATCACGCAGATCGGCATCCAGAACTACATCCAGCTACAGTCAAAGCCGAACGCCAGCCAAGCGCTGGAATAGTCATCGGCGCGTTCCGTGACGAAACACTTGCAGAAAATGGCAATTATCCGGAACCTGCGTGTGGGCGTTCGTCGCCCGTAGGAGCCACGCAGATGACGCTCACGCTTGACCAGCTGAAGACAAAAGTCGCTTCCCAGAAGTCCGCCCTTCCTGCGCTCTACGGCGATGTTGATTTTGCGGTCAAGCCGGAGCGGTTCGCCGACGAGTTGGTGCTCGAAGGCCCATCGCAAAGCAAGTTCGACGCGATGCGTCCGAAGCTTCTCGCTGACACCGAAAAGGTGGAGCGCATGCGCGCCTACACCATGCTCGGCGATACGGTGGCCGACGCCTATGCCGCGTTGATGCCGAACTATGGCTTCCGGCCACTGGTCAGCATGTTGCAGCATGCGTGCGACCACGGCGTCGAGAACATGGCCGATGCACCGCCCGAACTGGTCACGTTCATTCGCGCGATGGAGGCGACGCCCGCCTGGGTCGACATGAAACTTGTCGAGGAAGGCGCGCGCCAGAGCCGCGAGGACAGCGCCAACTATTCCCCCTTCGTCATTCGCGGGGCGTTTATCGCGACGTTCATGAACAAGTACTCGGCGCTGCCAATGGCCCTCACCGGTACGCTGTCTAACGCGACGGCAGGCAAGCGCGTCAAGGACACAGCCAGCTTCTTCATCACCTCTACATTGCCAGGCGCGCTCGAACGCTTCGGTCCCGGCTTCAAGTCGGCGGCGATGGTGCGCCTGATGCACTCGATGGTGCGGTTCAACGCGCTGAGGCGCTCCGACATGTGGGACGTGAAGACATTCGGCGTGCCCATCCCGCAGGTCGACCAGATGCCCGCCGGGCTGATCGGCGTCTTCCTGCTGGCGTTCAAGATTACCGCGAAAGGCCGCTTCGAATACACGGAAGAGGAACGCGCGCGCGTGGAACTGTCCCGCTATCGCTGCTTCCTGCTTGGGTTGCCGGAGGAACTGGTTCCCGCGACGCCGCAAGGCATGGTCGACATCATGGTTCTGTACGAACAGACGCTCCGCAAAGGCTATGACGACAAGACATGCGGCGAACTCCTGCGCGCGACGATGGCGGCCTATCTACCTGCAGACGAGAAACTCGGCAGCCGCATTTTCGACAAGCTGGAGCGCAGCTTCTCGAAAATCTTCTTCCTCCTCAGCTTCATCGGCGGCGACAGCAAGAAGGCGAAGGAACTCGGCGTGAAGATCACGGTCTGGGATTGGGCGGTCTTTGTCGGCTGTGGCGCCTATATCGGCGTCCGCAAGACGCTCTACGGCATCGCCAAACGCATTCCCGGGGTTCGCGAGGCGACGGACCGCATGCTGGTGAAAAAGATCGAGCGCATGCTCGCCAGCTACGGCCATGCGTCGCACACGAGCGACGCGACGCAGTACAAGCCGGCTGTGGCGAGGCCTCAGGCGGCAGAATAGGTCTGGTGGCGCACAACGCCCCACTGCGGCCACGTTCAAACCTTCTCAATCATCGCCGCGCATGCTGCGCTTTCCCAGCTTTCGGCTATCCCATGACCAACCCTCGCACTTATCGCAATCTCATCCTGCTTTGGGCGGGGATCGGGATCATCATGGCGGCGACTGTCGTCTGGGCGGCGACGCAGGTGGACGATCCGTTGTCACGCTACATCCATACCGACAAGATGCGTCACATACTGGCGTTCGGAGCGATCGGATTGTGCGCTGGCCTACTACCGACGAAGCTGGCGCGGCTCATCGGTCTTGGCGCCGTGCTGACGTTCGCCATGGCGGTGGAGATCATCCAGATCCCGATCCCAGACCGCTCCGCGTCGGTCAGCGACCTGTTCGCCAGCGGGGTTGGCGGCCTTGCTGGTTTCGGCTTCGGCGCTGCGGTGATCTCGCTGTGGGAATTGCTTCGAGGCCGAAAGCAACGAGCCACCCAAGACTAGGCCCGCCCTACACCAAGCCTCGCAAAAATTTTGCATACATGCCGTGGGCGCGCGCCGTCAGGTCGGGATCGTATTTCACGCGCCAGTCCTGTGCTTCGATCTCATCGAAGGCGTGCGTCGCGCCCTCGAACAACTCGACCTTGATTGACTGTCCCGGGGTCTTCATGCCGGAGAGAACGCGAGAGACATTCCTACCGCCGACGACGCTGTCGGCCGTTCCCACGATCGCTTGTATCGGCACGTCGACCCGCAGGCCGCGTTGCGGGGCCAGTGCGCCGATACCTTGCCAGGGATAGAGAATGAAAGCGCCGCGCAGACCGGTGAGCGGCTCGTCGGGAATGCCCGTCAGCCGGGTTTCGCGCTCAGCATCACGCCCCGGCCGCAGCGCCATCGCATCGAGCACGGTCCAGGCGCCATGGCTCCATCCGGCCAGCGCGATGCGCTCGTGATCGGCCCACGCCTGCCGTTTCACCCACGCCAGCATCGCATAGAGATCGCCCGCGCGTTCACGTCCCCATAGCTGCAGGCCGGTGCAAACCGTGGCATAGGCTTCCAGCCGCGAGATGCGCCGGTGGGCGTAACTGTCGACCACGACGACCGCCCACCCCGCCGCCTGCGCAACGGCTGCCCAGCGCCCCTGCAGGTTCTTCTTGCCGCCGCAGCCGTGGAACTGGATCACAACCGGATGCGGTCCGCGAGCTTCGGGTAGGAACACCTCAACGGACATCGCCAGCGCCTCGATGCGCTGGTCGAGGGTCTCGAGCGAGAAGGGCGTCGGCATCAACTGCTCCTGCTGCGCAACTCGGTCAGCAGAGCACGATCAAAGTCCGGCGTTTCCATGGCGTTCCATGATGCAACCGGCGTTGTCAGCAACGCGCGTTGCTGGGCAGCTTCGAAAGTGGCGCCGGGGATCAGCTTGAGTTCGTATAGGCGTTGCGGCGAATAGCCGGTCAGCACCCAAGAATAGTGCCAGCCGAGACCGGCAACTTTCGCCAGCTCATTGGTGCAGTTCGACGTTATCGTATTGTAGAAGCGCGCGTGGGTGGAGACATCCAAAGTCTGTTCGATCAGCGCGCGCAGGAAACTGCGCTTCTGCATTTCGTCGAGCTGCAGCGGGTAAACATAGATCTGCTTATGCAGCATGGTCACGCGTCGCGTCAGCAGATCGCGTGCGGTCGACCAGACGTAGGATAATTCGAACTTGTTGAGCGCGCCCTGCACGGCGTCATAGATCTCGCCATCTTCCAGCCGCGCCTCGACAGTCAGGCCGACGATACGGTCGCCACCGAACTCGAACAGGATCAGCGTGTGGGCGGCGTATGGCTGGCCCGGCTGCGGTTCGACCACGAACCAGACATTGCGCAACTCATCGAACGTATTCGCGAAGGTGCGTGCGCCCTTCGTCTTCGGCGCCTCGTCTGTGTAGGACCAGTCGGTGACGTGATCGAGCGAGAACGAGCCTTGCGACAGCTCGACCTTCGGCATGCGCGAAAGGTTCTCCACCCAGTGACGGTCCAGCCTTGGCTCGGCAAGCATGATACTGCCCGCGAGAATGGCGATGGCGCCCACGATCCCGATTGCGAGCCCGGTCCAGGCCCGCGCGCGTATCCACTCCCAGATCTGCATGTGTCCCCTGTCCAACCCCATGTTAAGGGAGGCTCTACACGACCAACTACGCGGAAGAAACGCACGGCGAAACAGCCTCTGCCTGCCCGTTCTAGCAGCACGCATCGCCTGAATAGCTGGCTTCCCCGCGCGGGCGCCTCCGCCACGCGGGCGAGCATTCGCAGCGGTAACTGCAACTCCGGGCGAGTGACTGTTGCGTTCCCGACGCGGAAGGATACAGCTTGCCCCATCGGCCGTGGGGTCTCTTATGCCGGATGTTTTCGTCTCCTATAACCGCGAGGATCTTCCGATCGCGCAGCGCGTGGTCGACGGACTGGTCCATGAGGGCCTGAACGTCTGGCTCGATATGGAGCTCAAGGCCGGCGAGAATTACGACGAAATCACCGAGGAACGGCTGCGCGATGCCAAGGCTGTGGTGGTGCTGTGGTCGAGCCGGTCGGTGAAGTCGCGGTGGGTGCGCGCCGAGGCGACCATTGGCCAGCGCAAGAGCACGCTGGTTCCCGCCATGATTGAGGACTGCGACCGGCCCGTGATGTTCGAGCTCGTGCAGACTACTGACCTGTCCAGATGGGAAGGCGATCGCGCCGATCCGAACTGGCGTAAGCTGGTGGAAACAATCCGTGGCCGCATCCAGGCAGCCCCTCCAGGACCGCTGCTTCAGGAAGGCGGTGTGAAGCGCGCGACCAAGAAGAATGGCCGCGCCAAGACGCCCCCCAAGCAGGTGGCGATGCGCAAGGAATACACGAAGAAGAAGCGCGGCATCGGTGTCGTCGGAATTATGGCGTTGTTGCTGCTGTTCATCGCATCGACGATTGGGGGTCTCTATCTGTGGCGGCCGCAGCAGGTCACAGACCTCGTTGCGTCTCTGCTCCACAGCGCGCCCGGCGCCGCGCCGTCGCAGACCGCATCGGCAGCACCAGCCGCCGCTGTGCCGATGATGGCTGCCGGGACATTGCCCGATGAAGCGCCAGTTGATCCACCTGCCGAAATAGTGGCGACGCCGACACCCGCTGAACCGGTTGCCGATATCCGCGGGCCAGCGCCTGTCGCTAATACATTCCGTGACTGCGATAGCTGCCCGCTTATGCTGAACGTCGCCGGCGGCACGTTCCTGATGGGGGCGCCGGACGACGAACTTGGCCGCAAAGTATGGGAAGGTCCGCAGCGCAAAGTGGCGATGGCGCCGTTTGCGATTGGCATAACGGAAGTGACTTACGAAGAATGGGATGCGTGCATCGCAGACGGTGGCTGCGCCAAATACACGCCCAAGGACAACGGACAGGGCCGCGGCAGGCAACCGGTGACGAACGTGTCGTGGAAGGATGCCGCCACCTACGCTGACTGGCTGACCAAGAAGACCGACCGCGCATATCGCCTACCGACGGAAGCAGAGTGGGAATACGCAGGACGCGGGGGCACGACGATGCCGTTCTGGTGGGGCGCTCTGAACGACGCGACAAAGACCGGATCAACTACCACAACACAGGCAGTCGACACTCTTGCTGCCAACGCGCTGGGGCTCGTCGGCGTGACGGGCAATGTGCGTGAGTGGGTGCAGGATTGTTACGTCAACACCTTCGCCAAAGCGCCGTTAGATGGACGCTCGGTCGAGGTCTCGAAATGCGCCCAGCGCGTGTTGCGTGGCGGCGCTTATTCCGATCCCGTCGAGTCTCTGCGCATTGCGGCTCGGTCGCGTAACGACCCATCCAAGCGCGATACCCGCACGGGGTTCAGGATAGCTTCGGCGCCCTGATCAGTACGGCAATCAAGCTGTTGGCTTGAAGGTGCTCGCGCTCGCCATCGCCCATTCGCGCGATAGTTTTGTTGCTGCGGGATCAGCCAGCAGGACACCGGGCCGCAACAGCCCGTAGGCAATATCGGCAGTAACCGACTTGTGCTCGTTGAGCCGATACATGATGTGCATGGGTTTGAGGTCGCGCGGATGATCGCAACCGGCCGCGCCGATCAGATGGCCCAGCGCCTCAAGCGTGTTGCGATGGAAATTGGCGACGCGTTCCGCCTTGTCTGGAACCACTAGTCCGCGCTGGCGCATCGGGTCCTGCGTCGTGATCCCGGTTGGGCAGCGATTGGTGTGACACTGCATCGCCTGGATGCAGCCCAGCGAGAACATGAATCCCCGCGCCGAGTTCACCCAATCTGCGCCGAGCGCTATCGAGCTGGCCAACGAGAAGGCAGAGACCTGTTTGCCGGAGCAGCCGAGACGGATCTCGTCCTTCAGTCCGGCGCCGACGAGCGCATCGCGAACGAGCACGAGACCTTCGCGGAGGGGGGCGCCGACGTGATCGAGGAATTCGGCGGGGGCCGCGCCTGTGCCGCCCTCGCCGCCATCGACGACGATGAAGTCGGGCCGAACACCCGTTTGCAGCATAGCTTTGACGATAGCCAGAAATTCATGCGGCGCGCCGATGCACAGCTTGAACCCGACCGGCTTGCCGCCGGAAAGATCACGCAGGCGCACGATGAAATCCATAAGCTCCAACGGCGTCGAGAACGCCGAATGCGCAGCAGGGCTCTCGCAGGTCTCGCCAACCGCGACGCCGCGCGCTTCGGCGATCTCGCGCGTCACCTTTGCGCCGGGAAGGATTGCGCCGTGGCCGGGCTTGGCGCCCTGGCTGATCTTGATCTCGATCATCTTGATCTGATCGAGCGCTGCCTGATCGCGGAACCGGTCCGCATCGAAGCCACCACCTGCTGCTCGGCATCCGAAATAGCCGGAGCCTATTTCCCAGACGAGGTCGCCGCCGCCCGCCTTGTGATAGCGCGAGACGCCGCCCTCGCCGGTATCGTGATAGAAGCCTCCTTTCGCCGCACCACGATTCAGCGCTTCGATGGCGTGGCCGCCGAGCGCGCCAAAGCTCATCGCCGAAATATTGAAGACACTCGCGGAGTACGGCTTGCGCGACTCTACTCCGCCGACGTCAACGCGCATGATGCTGGTGGCCGCCTTGCGCGCCGCGATGGATTGCTGGAGCCATTCATAGGGCGGTCGCGAGATGTCGCGTTCGCTGCCAAAGGGTTCAACGCTGCCAGTGTCCTTGGCGCGCTGATAGACCAGCGCGCGATCCTCGATGCTGAATGGGGCGCCTTCTGTGTCGCCTTCGACGATGTAGCTGCGCAGGAATGGCCGCAGCCATTCGAAGAACCAGCGCAGGTGAGCCGCGACCGGAAAGATGCGCATGAGCGTGTGACGCGTTTGCAGAAGATCCCAAATGCCCACCAAGGTCAGCAGGCCAAACGGGATGGCCGCGAAGAGCCACCACATCGAGGACAGCGCAGTTGCAACCGCCATTGCAGTAAAGACAATCATCACGATCAGGAACGGCAGGATGGGTATCATCGCACGACACTAGGCGCCCGCCACGCCTTGAGCAATTGGGCGTATGCCTTGACGCCGCCGCATTCCTGGATCAAACACCGCCGCCTTGGATCAACCTCCTTTCCGGAGCGGCCGATGATGCGGTGCTACGAAAATAAGATCGCGTCTATCGGCCAGCCATCGCTGGTCGAGAGCGGTCGTATGGAGGGATAGGTCCAGGAGCCAGCATCGCTGGTCTTAACCGAACCCTCCGCGCAGTGCGCCGGAGGGTTTTTTCTTGCTCGACAGTCTTCTGTTGGGCAAGTGACAATCATCCGGGATGCGCGGAGGGTCTGCGAACAAGGAAACGCAGACATGAGCACGTTTGAAGTGTTCGAAACGGCCAAGGGTGGCCGCATCAAGGCCTGGGTGAAAGGCGTCCCCGTCGAGGACAGCGCCCGGGAACAGCTGGAAAACGTGGCGGGGCTGCCGTTTGTGCACTCCCACCTCGCCGTCATGCCCGACGTCCACTTCGGACGGGGCGCGACAGTTGGTTCGGTGATCCCGACCAAAGGCGCGATCATACCTGCCGCTGTCGGCGTCGACATCGGCTGCGGGATGATGGCGGTGGAAACCACGTTACGCGCAGAGCACCTGCCGGACTCGCTGGCGAAGCTGCGCTCGGAAATCGAGCGCAAGGCGCCTGCGGGCATCGGACGGAATGGCGAGTGGGGTACAACGCCCGACAGCGTCATCTCGCGCTGGCGCAACTCGGATCTCGAGCAGCGGCTTGATCGCATCCGCGACAAGCACCGCAAGATTCCGAACCACAAGGTAGGTGCACAACTCGGCACGCTGGGTTCTGGCAACCACTTCATCGAAGTCTGCCTCGATGAGCGTGGTTTTGTGTGGGTGATGCTGCACTCTGGCTCGCGCGGCACGGGTAACCAGATCGGGCAGTACTTCATCGAGACGGCGCGCAAGATGCTCGAGAAGCGGGTGCTTGGCTATCACGTGCCGGATCAGGATCTTGCCTTCTTCGTCGAAGGCGAAACGATGTTCGACGACTATATCGAAGCGGTCGGCTGGGCGCAGGACTATGCGCGCGCCAACCGAGAAGCAATGATGGAGCGGACACTTCAGGCGCTGCGCGAGCAGCTCCCGAAATTCAAGCTCGGCAAGCACGCGGTGAACTGCCACCACAACTATGTGGAGAAGGAGCACCACTTCGACGCCGACGTCTGGGTGACCCGCAAGGGCGCCGTGCGCGCGGGCCTCGACGAACTCGGGATCATCCCGGGTTCAATGGGCGCCAAGTCGTTCATCGTGCGCGGCAAAGGCAACGCGGAGTCGTTCTGCTCGTGCTCGCACGGCGCAGGTCGCGCGATGTCGCGCACCAAGGCCAAGGCGACGTTCACGCTGCAGGATCACCGGGAGGCGACCGAAGGTGTGGAGTGCCGGAAAGACAAAGGCGTGATCGACGAAACGCCGATGGCCTACAAGGACATCGACGCTGTCATAGCCGCGCAATTCGATCTGATCGACGTGGTGCACACGCTTAAGCAGGTGGTATGCGTTAAAGGGTAAGGAATGGCTCCGGACGACACCAAGTGCCGTCCGGAGTGATTTTGTCCGGGGGGCAAAATCAAATGACGAGCGCCGGAGAGCAAGCGAAGGCCGGAGTGCGGGTGCTGGAATGATAAACAGAGTTTCACTCGAACGTGGTGAACCACATCAGCGTGCGACGCTGGCCAATCTCGTCCAGCTTTACATTCACGACTTCAGCGAGCTTCTGTCGTCACATCGAAAACTTGAGGTTGAGGCGGATGGGCGGTTTGCGGACCTGCTGCGGCTGGAACAATACTGGAATGAAGCAGACCGCGCGGTGTGGTTCATTCGGGTGGGTGGCGCACTGGCGGGGTTTGCACTGCTCAACACGCGGTCGCACTGCAATCGGTCGGTCGACTTCAACATGGGGGAGTTCTTCGTGATGCGCGCTTACCGGCGCGGCGGCGTCGGCGCGCGGGCGGCAATCGACCTGATCGAGATGCATCCCGGTCAGTGGGAGATTGCGGTGAGTAAGCGGAATGCGCCGGCGCTGGCATTCTGGCCGCTTGTGGTTGCGGCTGCACGGGCGGATCGCGTGGAAAGGCTGGAAGGCGACGACAAGGCGTGGACGGGGCCGATCCTGCGGTTTTGCATTCCTGCCGTATAGTTGTCGGGCGTCTCGCCGCATATCGCCCCCTTGGCAACGCCCTGCCAGTTGCGGCACAGCTAATGTCGCACAGTCAGGAATTGCATGCTCCAGCTTATCCTTCTTCGCCACGCCAAGGCCGCCGCCAACTCCGAAACCGGGGGGGACTTCGACCGGACTCTCGCTAGGCGCGGACGGGACGATGCGCCAGTGGTCGGCAAGGCGTTGCGCGCGGCGGGGGCGAATCCGCAGGTCGTGCTGGTGTCAGCTGCCCGGCGAACGCGCGAGACGTGGGAGTTGATTGCGCCGAACTTTCCGAAGGCGAAGGTCGTGTTTCGCGAGGAGTTGTATCTTGCCGAGGCGGAAGTCCTGCTGAAGGCCGCCGAGGACGTGGGGGTGGAGCGTGTCATGGTGCTGGCGCATAATCCAGGGCTGCACGAGTTGGCGAGCCGGATGGCGACCCACATGACGCCGCTGGAATTGAAGTTGCGGGCAAAATACCCAACGGCGGCCGGCGCGATCTTCGAGCGCAAGGACGATCAATCTTCACTGCGCCTGAAGGAGTATATCACGCCTAAGGACGCGACGGACTGAACGTCTATTTCGGCCAGATCATGTAGGAGAGTGGGCGGACGGCGTAACGATCAGGTCGCTGAGCCCCTGGAACGACCAGTTGTCCCACAGGCCATAGAGATAGAGACCGTAGAGGGCGAGGAATATCAGCGCCGTGGCGACGCCCACCCTGCGCTTGAGGAAGACAACCAGCGTCAGCAGAAGCGCGGCGCCGATCATCACCCAGTTGCTGAAGGCTGCAAATTCGGGGCTGAGGTGATCGCGCGGGGCGAGGATCGATACAACGCCGCCAGCGCCGAGGATGTTGAAGATGTTGGCGCCGATGATGGTGCCCATCGCAACGTCGGACTGCTTGCGGACGGCTGCGGCGACGCTGGCGCCGAGTTCGGGGATCGATGAACCGACGGCCAGAAGCGTGAGGCCGACGATCGTCTCGCTGGCGCCGAGTTCCTGGCCGAGCGAAATGCCGCCGTCGACAAGCAGACGAGAGCCGAGCGGAAGTCCAATGATGCCGATCAGGATGAGCATGATCATCCGCCACATCGGCGTGTACATCATCTTGAGCTCCTCCTGAGTATCCTCGCTGTTGTCGTCGCGGTCGACCGACCAGGCGATGATGGCGTAAGCGACGAGGGCAATCAGGAAGCCTATGCCGACCCACTGGGTCAGGCCGAAATACATCGAAATGCCAATCCACGCCGCCGTGCAGGTCAGCATGAAGAAGGCGGTGATGCGCATACGGGGCGCGTCGGTGGTGATCGGGAAGATCAGCGCTGGCAGGGCCAGCACCAGAAGTATGTTCGCGATGTTGGAGCCGATGATATTGCCATGAGCGAGGCCCGCGCTACCGGTCGTGGCGGCCTGTGCTGAAATCAGGAATTCAGGCAGCGACGTGCCGAAGCCGACAATGACAATGCCAACCAGGAGGGGCGAAATGTTTGCCTTGTAGGCAGCCGACAGCGCGCCACGAACGAGGCAGTCTGCCGAGTAGATCAGGACCGCGAAGCCCGCGACCAGAAAGACGATGGCGCCCGCAAGCATGCCGGCCTCCCCCTGTTGTTGGCAGTCCCCCCGCTCAGTTCAACTAGTCGATACGGCGGTATTCAAGCAGGTTGAGAGCGCCAAAAACCACAACTACTGCAACGATAGCCCACACAGCCGCCATGAAATGCTCCTTCAGATGAACACGAAGCCAGGATTATGCCTGTCTGTACCTGCTTCCTACAAGGCTACGCCCAGTTGAGAAAGCCCACCCTTCGCGACCGTATATTCCAGCTGTGGTTCCGTCTGCGGCGGTCGGCAACGCTTGGCGTGCGGGGAATCGTCGTGGATGGGGACGGCCGGGTTCTGCTGGTTCGACACACCTACACGCCGGGGTGGCACTTTCCGGGGGGCGGTGTCGAGAAAGTGGAGACCTGCGCGGTATCGATGCAGCGGGAATTGGTGGAAGAAGCAGGAATTGAGGCCAGGGTTGAGGATATCGAGCTGGTCTCGGTGCATGCGAACCACGCGTTTTTTCCCAACGACCATGTGCTGGTCTACCGGATCGCGCGCTGGACTCAGGGACAGCCGACCAGCAAGGGAGAGATCGCGGAGGTGCGGTTTGTGGACCCGCTGACCCCACCGGAGGGTGTGTCGCCTGGGACAAGCCGCCGGCTGGGCGAGCAGTTTGGCGGCAAGACGCGCAGCGAACTCTGGTGATATCCATGGTCGGGCGGCGCCAACACCTCATCTTGATCGCCAGTTAGCCATTGATTTGCGGTAATGTTTGGTCATCACTGCCGGCAAAACGGACGGAGGACGACATGCAGCTGGCCAGAATGATCGCTCTCGCGGCAGCCGCGTCCGCCCTGCTCGCGGCTTGCGGAGGTCCCGAAGCAGCCAGCGGACCGGACACCAAGCAGACCGCGATGAAGGGCGACGATGCGCTCATCGCGTCTGCGCAGAAGATCAGCGACGCTATTGGCGGATGCGGCACGACCAACGCCATGGGCGAGTCCAAGGTTGTCGGGCTCGAGAACAGTGCGATCGTGATGATCGCGTGCAGCCAGGACGACGGTTTCACGGCTCACAGGCTTTTCCTGGTGCAGGGTGCAGCGGAGCCTGCGCTGCTGTCCCTGCCCGACTATACGACGACCGGCTGGGTCGCGGGCGACAAGGCGCGGATGGCCGAGCTCGATGCTGGGACCGGCGTTCTGACCACGCTACGCAAGGGCGCCAAGGAAGGCTGCGGATCGGAAGGTCGCTACCAGTGGGACGGCGCGCGTTTCGTGCTGCAGGAAATGCGCTGGCAGTCATGCGACGATCCCAGCCTGAAGGGGCCGCCCTTCCCGGTGGTCTGGCCGACGCAGGTTGGCGCGGCGGTTGACCCCAATGGCGCAACGCCTGCGCCTTAGGCGCGCCTGTGCCGTAGACATTTGGGCGCGATCCCTGCGGCTGTGAGCCGGGGTTTGGGTTTCTGAGTTTGTGCCTAAGTTAGATCAGGCTGGTTTTGCATCCTCTGTTGTCATCCCAGCCAAGCGTAGCGCGAGCTGGGATCCATTTTGCGAATCTTCGCTCGGGTGAATGGGTCCCGGATAGTCGCGGCGCGACTTCCCGGATGACAGGTGGTGAGTGTCGCTCCTGTTTTTCGGGCTTGCCGCCGGATGCGCTTTCGCCCGGAATTACAGGGACAATCGAGAGGAGCAGTGGCTGCCCCCGTCTCGTCGCGAAGCTGCGATGATCCGCCTCCCCAGTGCTTCGCACTGATGGAGGGAAAAGAGCGGTGGTCACTTCTTGATGAATGTCGCTCGTCTCTCGGGGTAGAGCTTCGCGCGCTGCGCCCGTGTGCCAATCACCGGAGCAGCGGTTGAAAATCATCTGGAGAGTTGAGGCGAGGCCTTGCACAAGACTCACGGGAACATACAGCGCCGCCGTCAGCAAAAGCTGACCAAGCGGCGGGGTAACCACTCCGTGTGCGCGGGCACGTGCGTGCGTCATGGGCGCAGGCGTGATTGTCCGACCGGCGCGCAAGGGGGCGGAAAACTATTTGAATAGCCGAATGGGGTCAGAGAGTTCGCGCCGAAAAATGTAGGAAAACTCTGCCGATAGCGGCGGACATGGCGGCCTACCCGGAAAACATCAAGGGCGACCCGTCGGGGCCGCCCTTTCGTTTTCTGATCCGGCGTGTCCCATTGCGCGCACCCTACTCCACCGCCTCCGGTTCGGACTTGGACTTCGCCGTGGGCTTCGGGTCCGTGACAAACTTGAACGACAGCTTGTCAGGGTCGTTCTTGTCGATGTCGATCTTGACGCCGCCACCCTTCTGGAGCGAGCCGAAGAGAAGCTCGTCGGCCATCGGTTTCTTGACGTGCTCCTGGATGAGCCTGCCGAGCGGGCGGGCGCCAAAGGCTTCGTCGTAACCACGCACCGCCAGCCATTTGCGGGCTTTCGCCGTGAGCGCGATGGTGACGTTGCGGTCCGCTAGTTGGGCTTCGAGCTGCAGGATGAACTTGTCGACCACCATTTCGATGATCGCTTCGCTGAGACCAGCGAAGGCGATCGTCGCATCGAGACGGTTTCGGAATTCGGGGGTGAACAGGCGCTTGATCGCCTCTTCATTCTCGTCTTCTCGCTTGCCGCGACCAAAGCCGATCGACTCCTTGGCGGCATCGGACGCGCCAGCGTTAGTGGTCATGATGAGGATCACGTTTCTGAAGTCGACCTTCTTGCCGTTCGAATCCGTCAGCGTTCCGTTGTCCATCACTTGCAACAGGATGTTGAACAGGTCCGGGTGCGCTTTCTCGATCTCGTCGAGCAGTAGCACGCAGTGCGGATGCTGATCGACGCCGTCAGTTAGCAGACCGCCCTGATCGAAGCCGACATAGCCCGGAGGCGCGCCGATGAGACGCGAGACCGTGTGTCGCTCCATGTATTCCGACATGTCGAACCGCAGCATCTCGACGCCGAGGATGGAGCCGAGCTGTTTGGCGACTTCGGTCTTGCCGACGCCGGTGGGGCCGGAGAACAGGTAGCAGCCGATGGGCTTGTTAGGTTCGCGCAGGCCCGCGCGGGCGAGCTTGATCGCGGTCGACAGCGCCTTGATCGCGTTGTCCTGACCGAAGACGACGCGCTTGAGATCCGTCTCGAGCGAGCGAAGCTGTTCGGCGTCGGACTTCGACACCTGCTTAGCCGGGATCCGAGCCATTTTCGAGATGACGATCTCGATCTCTTTCGCGCCGATCTGCTTGCGGCGCTTGCCTTCCGGCAACAGCCACTGGGCAGCGCCGGCTTCGTCGATCACGTCGATCGCCTTGTCCGGCAGCTTGCGGTCCGTGATGTACTTGGCCGACAGGTCAACCGCCGTGCGGATGGCCTCCGACGTGTATTTCAGGCCGTGAAACTCCTCAAAATACGGCTTGAGGCCCATGACGATCTTGATGGTGTCGTCGATAGACGGCTCGACTACATCGATCTTTTGGAAGCGGCGAGCGAGCGCACGGTCCTTCTCGAAGTGCTGACGGTATTCCTTGTAGGTGGTGGAGCCCATGCAGCGCAGCGTGCCTGACTGCAGCGCGGGCTTCAGCAGGTTTGAGGCATCCATCGCGCCGCCGGAGGTTGCGCCAGCGCCAATGACGGTGTGGATCTCATCGATGAAGAGAACGGCTTTCGGCTGTTCCTCAAGCTCCTTCACGACGGCTTTCAGGCGCTCTTCGAAGTCGCCGCGATAGCGCGTGCCGGCGAGCAGCGCGCCCATGTCGAGCGAGTAGATGACGGCGTCGGCGAGAATGCTTGGCGCTTCGCCATCGACAATCTTCTTGGCCATACCTTCGGCAATGGCTGTCTTGCCAACGCCCGGATCACCCACGAGAAGCGGGTTGTTCTTGCGGCGGCGGCAGAGAACCTGGATCGCGCGTTCAACTTCCGCGTGACGGCCGATGAGCGGGTCAGTCTTGCCCTCACGCGCCTTCTGGTTGAGGTCTACGCAATAGGCGCTCAGCGCTTCGCCGGCTGACTTGGTCTGTTCGTCTTCTTTCTCGGCGGCGCCTTCGACGGGCTTCGCCTTGGACATGCCCGGCTTTTTGGCGACGCCATGGCTGATGTAGTTGACCGCGTCGTAGCGCGTCATGTCCTGCTCTTGCAGGAAGTATGCGGCGTGGCTGTCGCGCTCGGCGAAGATTGAGACGAGCACGTTGGCGCCGGAGACTTCATCGCGCGATGAGGATTCAACGTGGAGGACGGCGCGTTGCACCACGCGCTGGAAGGCAGCAGTCGGATGCACCTGCCCGCCGTCTTCGACCACGAAAGACGCGCAGTCATTGTCGAGATAGTTGGCGAGATCCCGGCGCAGCTTCTCGATGTCGAGCTTGCAGGCCGTCATCACCTCGGCAGCGTCCTCATCCTCTGTCAGGGCGAGAAGCAGGTGCTCCAGCGTGGCGTACTCATGCTTTCGCTCGGCAGCCAGATTAAGGGCGCGTTCGAGAGCTCGTTCAAGGCTTGGGGTCAAAGATGGCATTCCGGGTTTCTAGTCCTCGCGTTCCTTGGTGCATTGGAGAGGATGTTGCTGGTCGCGCGCAAGGTCCATCACCTGCGCGACTTTAGTTTCTGCGACTTCGAGCGGAAACACGCCACAGACGCCCACACCGTAATTGTGGACGTGCAGCATAATGCGCGTGGCCTCCTCCCGGGACTTATTGAAGAAGTGCTCGAGGACGAGAACAACGAACTCCATGGGCGTGTAGTCGTCATTCAGCAACAGAACCCGATACATCGACGGTTTCTTGATCTTCGGCTTCGTCCGGGTGGCGACGCCGACGTCCTTGGTTGTTCCGGGTGTTTGCTTCTTGTCAGTCATGCTTGTCAGTCTTGCAGGGCTTGTCAGTCTGGGGGGCCCATTCTTAGGGGCTTGGAAGGCCGAAAGCGGCTTGGGGGTAGCAGCCGACACTGTTGTTCGACCAGCATTAGATATTGATCCGCAGCGCAAGCGAAAGGGGCGATTGTCGCTCATTGCTGCTCGCTGGCCTACGAACCACGAAATCTCAGTGGCTGCCTTGGTTTGTTCAAACTTTGAGACCAATCTTCGCTTGCACAGGGAAACGTCCGGCTTGCACGGTTCCTGCACGAATCCGACGGAATAGGACGTCGGAAGGTCCGGAGCAGACCCAAACATGGGCGCCGGGGGGACAAATTGCACCACCCTGCGATTTCAGGGTGACGCCGATTAAAGATTAGGTAAGCTCGCGGGTGGACCCTCAATCCTGTCTTTGTATGTGTTCTGAAAGAGGATTCCGCTGCGTATGAAGACGATCCCCCTGATCGCCTGGGTTCGCCGCCTGGCACTTAGCCTGCTGGCATTGGTTTGCCTGACCGGTCCCGCTTGGGCTGGCAAGTACGCTTCCATCGTTATCGATCTCGAAACGGGGCAGGTCATGCATGACCGGGATGCTGACGCCGAGCGCCATCCCGCCTCGCTGACCAAGGTCATGACGCTTTATATCGTTTTCGATGCAATCGATTCGGGGAAGTTGAAACTCACTGACCGCATTCCGGTTTCCAAAGCCGCCTCGCGCGCTCAGCCTTCGAAACTGGGCCTGAAAGCGGGCAGCACAATCAAGGTCGAGGATGCGATTCGCGCTCTGGTAACCAAGTCCGCCAACGACGTGGCGATCGTTCTGGCCGAGAAACTTGGTGGCACCGAAGCAAAATTCGCCACAAAAATGAACGCCAAGGCCAAGGAACTTGGCATGCTGAACACGACGTTTCGCAACGCCTCTGGCCTCCCCGACAAGAAACAGGTCACCACCGCTCGCGACATGGCGAAGCTGGGTGAGGCCATGTATATGGACCACAAGAACCGGTACAATTACTTCTCGCTGACCTCGTTCACCTGGGGCAAGCGCAAGTATATGAATCACAACGAACTTCTGCGGAAAGTGGACGGCGTTGACGGCATCAAGACCGGCTTCACCAACGCTTCCGGCTACAATCTCATGGCATCGGCCGAGCGCAATGGCCGCCGCGTCATCGCAGTCATGCTGGGCGGCACAACGGGTCGTTCGCGCGACGCACACGTTGCAGACCTGATCGAAGCCGCCTTCATGGACCTCACGGGCGTCCAGGTGGCGGGCGCCGACGATATTCGCGCCCGCATCGCTTTTGGCGAGCGCGCCCCGCCGACGCAGGCGGATGATCTGGCGCTGGCGCAACTGCGTCTTCTGCAGGACCCGGATGCCGCTCTCGTCGCTTCCCTGGATGACGATGGGTCGTTTGACGCTGACGCAAGCACGGTCGAGGACGGCGACGAAGGCATCGAGGTAGCCGAAGGCGACAGCGAGTCTTCTGATGATCCGATCGGTGCGTTGATCGAGGCGTCGCCCGCCGCCAGCAATCTCGAGGTCGGAGCGACGGCAGTTCAGACGGCGGTCACCACGGTTCCGGGCGATCAGGCGATCCTGATCACCAGCGAACTGGGGGCATCCTCCGGGCCGAATGCGCTGGACATGCTGGCTCTGCCGGCCGCCCCATAGCCGTAGGCGTATCCTGCTGATTTCAGGGCATTTTACCAACTTCCAGCGCTCGTTACCTTGTACGCTTCCAGCGCAGCGGCTTGCCACCATCGCGGACAACTTCGCCGCGTGCTTCGGCGTCGAGCTGGACGGTCTTGGTCCACCAGCCCTGCGTCGTGCCCCACTCACTGGTGGGGAGCGCCTTCTTCATGATTTCCATCATTTCGGACTGGGTAACGCCCGCCCCGGTCTTGGGGATTAGTTTGAGGAAGACCTTACGGCACGCCTCGTACTTGGCGGCGTCACGCTTGTAGGTCTCGCCGGGGTGGAGAACGCTCAGCACGTCGACCGTGCGCGCTGCCAATTTCGCCGGAGCTTTCTTCGCGGGTTTCTTCGCAGGTTTCGTGGCCATAGCTGAACGTTAGCTCGGGCAGGACAAACCTAGAAGCTGATTTCCTTGCCCTCGAGGCCGGGCAGTTTCAGCACGATCATCAGGTCGCGGATTTCCTGACGGGCGGCCACGTGGCTCATCGTGAAGGTGACGCCAGAGGCGCTGTCGGTGAGATCCAGCAGGCTTAGCCCCATCGGGAACAACTCGCGATAGATCACGCGCTCGGACAGTCCAGGCGAGATGCGGAAGCCGATGCGGCGCGAAAGGTTGTCGAGGGCCTCGCCGACGCGCTGCTTGTTGCGAGCGTCTAGCGGCGACATGCGGTTGCGCATGACGATCCAGTCGATCGGCTTGCGGCTCTGTTGGGCCTTCTGCTTACGGCATTCCCAGACGAGTTCCGCATAGAAGCTGGGGCGCGCGACTTCGAGGGTTTGTGGGTCGACGTCACCCAGCAGGTCGAAATCGACGAAGCTGTCGTTCAATGGCGTGATCAACGTATCGGCAGAGGAATGAGCAAGGCGCGACAGGAAAGTGTCGCCGCCAGGCGCGTCGATGATGATGAAATTGCACTTCTCTGACAGGCGCTTCAGGCTCTCGTCGAAATGCTTTGCCTCTTCGGCTTCGGCGGCGTCGAGATCGCGGGCCTGGCTGGCGTCGATGCGGACCATTTCGGGGATCGGCAGCGGCGCGCCGGTATTGCGGACCCACCGGGCGCGGTTTTCGAGATAACGGGCAAGGCTGCGCTGGCGGACGTCGAGATCCATTATCCCGACCTTCATGCCCATGCGCAGGAGGCCGATGCACAGGTGCATGGCGACAGTGGATTTACCCGCGCCGCCTTTTTCATTCCCGATGACAATGGTGTGTGCCAGCCGCGACCGGCCGGTTGCATCCGAAGTGGCGTCGGGAGTTGTTATCACCGCCGTAACCATTGGATCACCAAGACGCCCGGATCGGCGTTGCGGCCCGAGCTATACCGGAGATAGCTGAAAGTTCGACGCAGAGCGGATTCACCGCGTCATCATCAGAGATGCGGCCGTTCAGGCTGATGCCGGCCTCGATGCCGTCGTAACCGGGGCGGCGACGCGTCAGCGTGCCGGCGGATGCGAGTTCGTTCCAGCGCGCTTCCGCCTCGGCCTGCGCGGGGTAGGACGCCAGTTCGATGCGTTGAAAGCGGGCGATGGCAGCGTCCGATCCGCGCGGGACCGGCGAATAGCGATGCATGCTATCGGTTTTTGTCCCGGTTCCATCGACCTCCGACAACATAACCGGGATGAAAAGTTCCGGATGATCGGGCAGCGGCCTGAGCGCTTCCAGAACCTTGCGAAGATTGACGATTTCGGAATCCAGCGCGTCGAGGCGCGCTTCGAGTTCGGCCATGCGGTCGTCCTCGGCCTGCTTTTCGAAGAATTGCGGGACAATCTCGGCAGGGGTCGGGGCATCGGTGAACCGCGGTTCCGGGACCAACGACGCCAGGCTCTGCGGCGACAAGCGGGCGCAGGCAGCGACCGCAACCGCCGAAAGGCTGAAACCAATCAATCTCAGGTAATTTGCCAAGCGATTTTGCATCCCCAAAACATCGTCCCTGCCGGTTAAGGACCCATAAAGCCGTGCGGTCCCACGTGCGATTGATCCCCCAACGGAACCGGCCTAGAAGCCGCCGCCTGATTAATGTCGGACCGTTCCGCGGTCGGGCCGAAACTGCCAGCACTCTGGAAGGCTCAAGATTGGCCAAGCGCAACGGACTGGTGGTCGCCCGAACTCGGGCCGAGGCTCGCGAATGGCGCCGGCAGGTTCAGGCGCAGGGCAAGCGGATCGCTTTCGTACCGACCATGGGCGCGCTGCACGCCGGACACCTCGGGCTGGTGAAGCTGGGGCTGGAAAAGGCAGATGTCGCCGCCGCGTCCATCTTCGTGAACCCCACGCAGTTTGCCGCCCACGAGGACCTGTCGACCTACCCCCGTGCCGAAGACAACGACCTGCGCAAGCTGGCTGATGCGGGATGCACCTTCTGCTACTGCCCCTCGTCCGCCGAGATGTATCCGGCGGGAGACTCCACCCGCGTGACGGTGAAGGACCTATCGCACTTTCTCGAAGGCGAGATCCGGCCGCACTTCTTTGAAGGCGTCGCCAGCGTTGTGAGCCGGCTGTTCCTGCATGTCGGGCCGGATGTCGCGGTGTTCGGTGAGAAGGATTACCAGCAACTGCTCGTCATTCGCCGCATGGTGCAGGACCTCGGCTTTGGCATCGAGGTCGTTGGCGGCGCGACGGCGCGCGAGGCCGATGGCCTGGCGTTGTCTTCGCGGAATGCCTACCTCGACAAGGAGGAGCGCGCGCGTGCGCCGGGCCTTGCGCGTGTGATGCGCGACACGGCGGTGCTGCTGGAAGGTGGCGCAGGTATTCGTGCGGCGACCGACGCGGCGAAGGCCGAAATCCTCGCCGCTGGCTTTGCCTCTGTCGATTATGTCGAAGCGCGCCGCGCCGATACGCTGGCTCCGTTCGGACAAGAGTGCGCGCCGGCTGGCGCAAGCGGGCGTCTGCTGGTGGCGGCGCGCCTCGGCAAGACCCGGCTGATCGACAATATGGGATTTGTGCGGCGGTAGGCTGTTCGCCTACTTCGGCTGCTCCGACCCCATTTTCTCGAACGACGCCGTCATGTCGGCGACGCGGTCCTTCTTTTTGAAGGGCGTAGCGAGGAAGCGCTCCACCAAGGC
This sequence comes from Caulobacterales bacterium, assembly GCA_038326205.1. Lineage (GTDB taxonomy): Bacteria > Pseudomonadota > Alphaproteobacteria > Caulobacterales > Hyphomonadaceae > UBA7672. The sequence goes on from JBBQJV010000006.1 coordinate 62,603, forward strand.
GTTGAAGGCTTCGGGATCGTCGATCGGGACGGCGTGCGTGCTGTTGGGAAAGACGGCGAGTTCGGCATTTGGCAACGCGTTGAAGATCGTAACCGTGTGCTCGAGGCGGATGAGGTCGTGGTCGCCGGAGAGCACCAGCGTTGGCGCGGTGATCGCGGCTAGCGCCTTGGGTGCGATGTTCGGTTGGTTGGTCATGAGGTCGACCATCTTCGCCTGCTTCTTGCCTTCGGGGGTGGCGAGCGCCTCCGGCGTCAGCGTACCGGCGACCTGCTTCACCATGCCGTCCGTTTCCGGATAGATCGCCTCCGATGACGGATTTAGGTTTGCGGCCATCGCGACGAGCTTTTTCACCTTGTCCGGATGGCGGATACCGAGCAGCAGTGCCTCGATGCCGCCATCGCTCCAGCCGAGCACATCGACGGGGCCGGTCTTGAGATGGTCGACCAGCGCGGCGAGATCGTCGGTCATCACTTCATATGTGAGTCTTTTGTCGCTACCGCCCGACTTGCCCTGCTCGCGGCTGTCCATGGCGATGACCTTGTACTTCGTTTTGAAGTAGTCGATCTGCTTGCCGACGCTACCGATGCTGCCGCCATTGCCGTGGACCATCAGCAAGGGTTCACCCTCGCCGTAGGTCTCGTAGTAGAATGTCACGCCGTCGTGCACGAACGTGCCGGAAGCGGCGGCGTTGGCGCCGTAGGGGATGGCAGGCGCGGGCGCTTCGGCGGCCGGCGCGACGAGGGCTTCGGTCTTGGCGGCAGGTTGGCAGGCGGCGAACGCGAGTGAGGCCGCGATAGCGGCTGAAGTGAGCACGCGTTTCATGTGTAGCTCCCGGGTCCCGTGAGGTAATTGCGCGTCTGACGTGAGGCGCGTCAAGGTATGCGGCGACGCTGGTGGTCGCCTCGCTCGTGGTTAGACGGACGGCGGCTTTGCCGCCTGCTCACCATGAGCGCTACCAGGGCAGCTGAATTTGAGCGCTCATCCTGACCAGCGATCGGAGGGAGCGTCGGTCGAAGGACGAGTGCAAGCTGATGAGCCTACCAAGCCAGCGCTTCCTTGAGCGCAGCTTCCAGATCGGCAGACAGAGCGGGCCCCTTGCCATCGAGATCGGATGGCGCATCCCCCGGTTCGAGATAGCGCCAGCCCTGGAAGGGGCGCTTCTTGCGGGGCTTGGTGCGGATCAGTTCGGGATCGAGGTGGATGCGGCACATGGCCTTGCCCTCCTTGTCCTTTACCTGCTCGAAGTCGATGAGGCGCTGGCGCACGATAATGAAATTCTTGATCACCCAGTAGAGCGAGCCACCGGCCAGCATCTCTTCGGCGCGTTTCGGCGACATGCGCGTGTCATGATACGGATTGGGCGGCTTGCCCTTCTTCGTCAGTTCCTTGATGCACCTTACCTGCCATTCCGATAGGTCCTCGACGTTCTCGACGCCGACGCACAGCTTGATCATGTGAAGCGCCATGACGGCGAGCTAAGCGCGAGTCCTGACCAATGCAAGCAGGCACGGCGAAGCAACAGTCTAACGCAAGGTCGCGGTCAGACCGGGTGCGTATGTCGCAGGTTTGGAAGCAAGGTCCTGCTTTCCGTCTCCAGCAAGACCGAACGCGATATCGGTGAGTTCCACCTTGACGCTGCGCTCTTCCGTGAGGCCCCAGCGGCCGCCCCGCGCCGTGAGCTCGTAGCCCATCACATAGCTAACGCCCCAGCGCTCGGAATAGCCGAAGCGATAGGACTGGCGGTATTCCTTGACCTCGGTGCCGTCATCAAGCGTCACGGGACGCTCCAGCTGGTATTCGATGCGCGAGACATAGCCGGTGGTCGGGTCGAGCTGCATGCGGCCGGTCATGCCGGTCGAAAATTCGGCGTCCAGCGGACCGTCGTTCAGCGACATGCGATGGCGAAAGCTGACCGCCATTGATTCGACCGGGCCGGCGATGCGGGCGTCGGCGAGGCTGAGGCGCAGGTCATCCGCGAACAGGCGGGCGTCGGCCTGCTTTTCCTCGCGCCAGCCCTTTACGACGGCATCGAGTTCATCGTTCGAGCCGTAGCTGTAGGTGATCTTGAAACGCTTGTCGGGGTCGGCGTAGGGATCGAATTCGATGCGGCGGACGGCGTTGCCGCTGGTCAGTGTGGCCTGGAAAGCCGCGCGCATGGCCGGGGGCGGCTCGACAGCGTCGAGCGCACGTTCAAGCGCCTGATCCGGGGCGAGACCTGCCCAAGTAATGGCGAAAAGCAGGGCTGCGGGCATGGCTCGCTATCCGTCCTCATCCCCGGGAATGTGCTTCTGCTAGCCGACCGTCGCTACGGAATGTGGCTGGATTGGGCCTACGTAGATGAATTCGTTCCAGGACTGCTGAATGCAGTATGGACCGATCAAGGTGAACGAAGTCGGAATAGGCAGCTGTACGGGGTATGGCGGTGGGTGGATTATTCCGGCGGCAGGTTGAAGGCAGCCGGGTCAGTCGAACTTCTGGTCAAATCCCGGCGCGGTGATGTGCTGGCGACTAGTCGTGACACCGATCAAGACAGACCCATCTCTTTCCAGTGTGACATCGAATTCCGCCGGTTCATCATAGTCGATGAAAATTCTGCGCCAGGCATCAAGTCCAACAACCTGAGCCCACGGTTCAATGGCGACTCAACTTTATTGGGCACCGGTTGTCGAATGTGAAGATTGGTATCCAAAGTTCCTCAGGCCTCACGGCAATTATTCCGGGATCGGCTCGAACCGGACCAGAATCACGCCCTCGGCCGTTTGTGATCCCGCGACCGCGCCGACCTCGATAACCTTGCCGTCGCGCGGGGCGGCCAGCGTGTGCTCCATCTTCATGGCTTCGAGCACGACCATGGGGTCGCCGCGCCTTACGTCCTGTCCGACCGTGGCCTTCACTTCGAGAATCTTGCCCGGCATCGGCGCGCGGACGTCGTCGCCGCCGGCGAGGCCTTCGAGTTCGCTGCCGAACTCGGGGCGGCGCAGGGCTATGGCGCGGCCGCGATGGAACAGCACTGGGCCGTCCGTCGTCTCACGCACGACGCCGAACACGTCGATGCCTTCGAGCGCGCCATGGACCAGAACGCCTTCGGCGAGGCGCATGGTGTCGATCTCGCTCTCAAGCCGTTCGCCGTTGAGTTCGACATATTCTTCGCCATCGTCGCCGGTTTCGAGACGCACGATGCGCGCCTCATCGCCGATGTCGAATGTGTAGCTTGTTCGGGCGGCGCCATTGATGCGGAAGCCGTCAGGAACGCTCCACGGATCACCGGAGAGCTCATCGGACAGACCGCGCATACCGACGGCGGCGAGCGCCAGAGCATCGGCCTGCTCACCATCGTCGGGCTGGGTAAGTTCCTCGATGTTGGCTTCGACCAGCGCGGTGGTGGCGAGGCCGTTGCGGAAGTCGTCATTGTCGAGCAGGTTCGCCAGCATGGCGGCGTTGGTGGTGACCGGCCAGACTTCAGCTTCGCGCAGCGCTTCGCCCAGAGCATCCAGCGCATCGTCGCGCGTGGGGCCATGGGCGATGGCCTTGGCGATCATGCTATCGTACGCAGCGGGAATGGTGTCGCCCTCCTCGACCGCGCTGTCGAGGCGGAGCGTTACGCCCCCGGTGGACTGATCAGAGAAGGCCGAGAGATCGAATATTTCGAGATAGCCCGAACTCGGTAGGAACCCTCGTGCGGGATCTTCGGCGCACAGGCGTGCTTCCACGGCATGGCCGTTTATGGCGATGTCGGATTGGGCGGGCAGGTTCTCGCCCGAGGCAATGCGGAGCTGCAGCTCGACCAGATCGAGGCCGGTGATCATCTCGGTGACCGGGTGTTCGACCTGCAGCCGGGTGTTCATTTCCATGAACCAGAATCCGTCGGGACGCAGAACGCCGGAGCCATCGACGATGAACTCGATCGTGCCGGCATTGCGATAGCCGACCGCGCGGGCAGCCATTACGGCGGCGTCCGTCATCGCCTTGCGCACTTCGGCCGTCATGCCGGGAGCGGGCGCTTCCTCGATCACTTTCTGGCGGCGGCGCTGCAGCGAGCAGTCGCGCTCGAACAAGTGAACATAGTTGCCGTGATTGTCGCCAAACACCTGCACTTCGATGTGACGCGGGTTCTCGACGAACTTCTCGATCAGCACACGGTCATCGCCGAAGCTGCCCTTGGCTTCGCGCTGGGCGCTGGCCAGTTGCGTCTCGAACTCCTTGTCTTCGTCGACCTTTCGCATGCCGCGACCGCCACCACCGGCGATGGCCTTGATAAGGACCGGATAGCCGACCTTCTTGGCGGCGGCTTTCAGCGTTTTGATGCTTTGGTCTTCGCCATGATAGCCCGGCGTTACCGGCACGCCGTACTTTTCCATCAACGCCTTGGCGGCGTCCTTGAGGCCCATAGCGCGGATGGCTTCGGGCGGTGGGCCAATCCATGTCAGGCCAGCCTTCACGACGGCTTCGGCGAAGGCGGCGTTCTCCGACAGGAAGCCGTAGCCGGGGTGAATCGCCTCGGCGCCGGTCTCCAGCGCCGCCTCGACGATGCGGTCGCCCTTGAGATAGCTCTCGGCCGAAGGCGCGGGACCGATATGCACTGCGTTATCCGCTTCGCGGACGAAGGCGGCGTCAGCATCGGCATCGGAAAAGACCGCAACCGTTCGTATCCCGAGCCTTCGGGCGGTGCGCATGATCCGACGGGAGATTTCGCCACGGTTGGCGATCAGGAGCGAGGAAAACATGCGGCAAACTAGGACGCGCCGCGCGGCGATGGAAGCGTATTCATTGCCATCGGACTGGTTATTTCCCAGTGATAAAGCGCTCCTAACCCGTCAGGCCCAACAGGATGATCGCGATCAGGAAGAAGCCGAGACCCAAAGCCGCGAAAACCATCAACACCGGCGTCCGCCACAGGGCTGACAACCAGCTAAGCGAATACCCGCCTTTCATCTGGAAAAACGCGTGCACAGGAACGCTCAACAGGAGCCATGGCAGTGCAAATTCGAGCGCCCCTGGAAATGCCGACAGGAACGACACCGCGATGAACAGGAGCGACACGAAGGATAGAGAATACAGAATGTAGACAGTGTGGTCGAACAGCGTCAGGCCGCGCTTCCAGAAAAACAGCAGCCAGATGAAGGGGAGTGAGATCGGCACCAGCAGGAAGGCGAATTTGTAGGCTGCGTTCTGAATCTTATAGAAAGCCAGTTCAGGGTTTTGGAGTTTGTGCTTGATCTTCTTGTCCAGGAATTCGATCCCCGTATTCACCTTCAGATCGCCGCTCTCGTAGGCCTCGCGTATCTGGGCGTAGATATCGCCCTTGGTAGGGTCGGCCACATCTGAGGGACCCCGAGTGGTCGCTGCATCGGTAACAGCGCCGGGGCCAGGCGCATCGATCTCCACCTCCCTGCCGACCCCGATGCTCGATCCGCCAGCCATGGCGAACACCGCGAACATCGAGAACACCACCAGCAGGAACATCGCCAGCGGCGAGATATAGCGCGCCCGTTTGCCGTGAGTATATTCGCGCGTCAGCGTGCCGGGACGAAAGACCAGCAGGGGCAGTGTGCGCCAGGCGCGCGTATCGAAATGCAGGATGCCATGCAGGAACTCCTCGACCATGTGGCCGAGCGTGCGGTGCAGGTGCGCTGGCTGTCCGCAGGCCGAGCAGAACGCGCCACGCAACTCCGCCCCGCAGTTGGGGCATGCCCCATGTATGTCCGCATCGCCCGATGCATGGCTGTCGATAGCGGCGGCTGCGAGGCCCGCCGTCACCGCCGCGCCTGCTGCTTCCAGTTCCCCGCTCATTCCGGTCACCCCCTCACACTGCCTTGCAATGTATCATCTGGCCCAGAACGGTTTGCGCTTTTCGAGGAAGGCGGTGAGGCCTTCCTTGCCCTGATCGCTGACGCGGCGGTGCGCGAGGCGTTTGGCGGTCATCTTGCCCAGGCTGGCGTCAATCACTTCGCCGGTGACATCCGCCACCAGCGCCTTGGTATCGGCGATCGCGGCAGGAGATGCGGCATAGACGAGATCCGCATAGTGCTCGACCAGTTTTTCCATGGCTGCGTCGTCTTCGACCTCGTGATGGACAAGACCGAGCCGCGCCGCCACGTCGGCCTCGAACCGTTCGGCCGTCACGAACAGTGTGCGGGCCCAGCGCGAGCCGATGGCATTGATGATGTAAGGTGAAATGGTCGCCGGAATGATTCCGAGCTTCACTTCGGAGAACGAAAAAATCGTGCCCTTCTTCGCGATGGCGATGTCGCAAGCCGCCGCCACCCCACACGCCCCCGCCATCGCCGCACCATGCAGGAGAGCGATGGTCACCTGCGGCAGCTCATACAGGCGGCGCAGCATCTCAGCCATCCCAAACGCATCTTCCTCGTTCTCGTGAGCCGTGTAATGCGCGGCGGCTTTCATCCACTCTAGGTCGGCGCCGGCGGAGAACACGGGCCCATTGCCACGGATCAGCACCAGCCGGCACTCGGGGTTCTTGGACAACGTCTCGAACGCATCCATCATTTCTGCGATCACTTCGGCGTTGAAGGCGTTTCGCTTCGCAGGGCGGTTCAGCGTCAGAACGGCTGTGCCTTCGGGCGATACGTCGAGCAGGATGTTCTCGTAGGTCATGGGGGGCTCCTTTGCTCCATGATCTAGTCCCGACAGGCGCTTTCGTCACGTGCCTTGCCCATCGGGACCCCAGAGGCCAAGGCGCTAGCGCCGTCGTCGGGCCCACGCATGGGCAACGGCGTTTGCAGATCGGGATCGCTGGCTCAGGTCCCGCTCCAGGTCGCATTAAGGCGGAGAAACATCATGAGAACACTGTTCGCCGTTCTTCCGGCTTCGATGGCGCTTGCCGCCTGCAATCCCAACGGGTCCACCATCACAGCAACAACGCCGGAAACGCCGGCCCTCCTGGTCATCACCGACACGGCCATTCCGGTTGCAACCGCGGTCGATCGCCAGGATCTGGTCAATAACTGCATTTTTGATGGCGGGCAGATGTATACCTGCGAATGCCGCGCGATGGTCATCATGGAAAAAGCCCCGGAGGCGTTCCGCGCCGAAATACTTGCCGGGGCCAGGGCATCCAAAAGGGTCGAGATGAGCCCAGAAATGGCCATGGATCCGGCCACGAACGATTTCATCAACGCGTATGCGATGTGCGTCCTGCAGAACAATGACGAGATCATCCGCCAACAATGCGTCGACAGCGGCGCGGGCGACGACAGCGTCTGCGCCTGTCGCGTCAACGTCCTGCAGCGCGAACTCGGCGACGAGGCCATCAGCGACCTCGCAAGGGAAATCAAGCAGCATCCCGCTTACACCGTGGGAGACACGCCAGCGTGGTGGAACGACGAAGAGAAGGCGAAGTACGTGGTCGCCACGGCTACTGCCGCGAGCTGTGTCTCAAGCCGATAGACGGTTGGGATTCTGAAGCAAACCCGCAGGCCCTTTGGCAGTGACGACTGCTGGCGGGCCGCACTTCGATAGCCGCGCGGCGGCCGCCGGCCATCATCTGGCGGGTCATCCGCTCGAAATGCTGAATCTAGAAGGCGACACGCGCGCGGTCGGCGTCGTTCAGGTCGCGGGCGAGCGTGACACGGAGAGGGGCACAGCTATGATGACGATACGACTTAAAGCTGGTTGGAATGGAGAGACATGAAGCCGCGGGAGTTGATTGCGACGGCGAGGGTGCCCGGCGGGGTTGAGCTGCGGCTGGTCCGGCATGGCGATGATCACGTCATCATGGTGGATGGCAATGAGCTGATGAGCAGTCGCGTTGGCGGTTCGGAAGAGGCGCTGGCGGTGATGACCTGCGAGCGGTTGCCCAAGGCGGTTGAGCCGCATCTGCTTATCGGTGGATATGGGATGGGTTTCACGCTGCGCGCGGCGCTGGCCAAGCTGGGGCAAGGCGCTCGGGTGACGGTGGCGGAGCTTGTACCGGAGATCGTCGACTGGGCGCGTGAGCCGATGGCGGCGCTGACGGCGGGATGTCTTGATGATCCGCGCGTGGATCTGGTTGCCGGAGACGTTGGCGCGCTGATCGGGTCGGCGACGAAACGCTATGACGCGATCCTGCTGGATGTCGACAATGGGCCGTCGGGACTGGTGCGCGCGGCCAATGACGGGCTCTATTCGATGAAGGGCCTGGCGCAGGCGCGGGCTGCGCTAAAACCGGGCGGCGTACTGGCTATCTGGTCGGCGGCGCCGGATGCAGCTTTCACGCGCCGGCTGAAGAGCGTGGGTTTCAAGGTGGACGAGGTGACCGTGCGGGCGCGGAGCAATGGCAAGGGGCCGCGTCACATCATCTGGTTTGCGGGCATGAGCTGAGACGGGCGTTCAGGGCGCGGGGTGGCGTATTTCGGCTACGTTGCGATGCTCATCCAGCTTGACCTCGATATCGGCGCGGCGGCCACCGGCCATCATGTGTAGGGTGATGCGCTCGAAATGCTGGACGAAGCGGGCGACCCGCCCACGGTCGGCGTCTGTGAGATCGCGACCAAGAAGGCCCTCTTCCTGTTCGCAACGCCAGTCCTCGACGATCTCGAATGAGGGCGCTTGCAGCGTCAGGATGGCGTCGAGCATGCCGAAAGACAGCTGGTAGGCGCCCGCCAGATTGGCGTTCACTTCCTTGCGCCAGACGGCGCCCTTGTCCTTCTCCGCTTCCAGCGCATTCACGGGCGCCAACAGTTCATCGTCAGTCTGCGCCGCAGCGCCGAGGCACCAGCCGTCGACGAGTATGACCGATGGCTTGCCGTGAAACACGGGGCGGTGGCTTGAGTGCGCGGGATTGTCAGTCACCTTGTCGAACGCAGGCAGGATGGTTTGCGCCTCCGCGCCCGCCGCGAGCAGTTCGTCCAGCGTCTCGTTAAGCTGCAGCACATTGTGCGTGCCCGGTGGGCCGCGTGTGGCAAACAGCGGATGTACGCCCTGCGCGATCAGGCGGCGATAGCTGGCGGGCAAGTATACATCGTCGAGCGAGAAATGCGCCGTGCGAGGATGGAAAGCCGCATAGGCCTTCACCAGCGTGGTCTTGCCGGAGCCTTGCGATCCCGCCACGCCGACGACCGCGGGCCGATCACCTGCCCGTTCGCGCGCGATAGCGACGGCCTGATCGAGCGCGTTGATGGCGTCGCGGTTCATGGGGTCATCCGGTAAAACCGCCGATGAGCTCGCCCTCGAGCTTCGAGACGATTGCCGCTTTGCGTCAATCCCTCATCATGAGGGCTACGGGGCCAGTTGGTAGGAAAGCCCTCTTCCTGGGGGATCGCAGGCACGCGTCCTGACCCGCGGGGCTGCCGCGTGGCGGCAATCGTCTCGAAGGACGGGGGCGTGCTTCCCATTGTCACTACATCCTGAAAACGCCGAAACCGGCTTCGCGATCCGCAGCTCTGCCATGCGGAGCGTTCAGCGACGCTGACAGCGCGAGGCCGAGCACGCGCCGCGTGTCGCTGGGGGCGATGACGCCATCGTCCCAGAGGCGGGCGGTAGAGAAGTAGGGGGAGCCTTCGCGTTCGTAGAGGTCACGGATGGGTTGCTTGAATTTTGCTTCGGCGTCGGCAGCCCAGGTCTCGCCCTTGGCTTCCATCGAGTCACGCTTGACGGTGGCGAGGACGCTGGCGGCCTGTTCGCCGCCCATGACGGAGATGCGGGAGTTCGGCCACATGAAGAGGAAGCGCGGAGAATAGGCACGGCCGCACATGCCGTAATTGCCTGCGCCATAGCTGCCGCCGATGACGATGGTGAATTTCGGCACGCGGGCGGTGGCGACGGCGGTGACCATTTTCGCGCCGTCCTTGGCGATGCCGCCGGCTTCGTATTTCGAGCCGACCATGAAGCCGGTGATGTTCTGCAGGAACACCAGAGGAATGCCACGTTGGTCGCAGATCTGGATGAAGTGTGCTGCTTTCTGAGCGCTCTCGGAGAAGAGGATGCCATTATTGGCGAGGATGCCGATGGGCATGCCGTACAGATGGGCAAAGCCGGTGACGAGTGTTTCGCCGTAGAGCTTCTTGAACTCATCGAACTCGGAGCCATCGACGAGGCGCGCGATGACTTCGCGCACGTCGTACGGTTCGCGCGCATCGAGGGGTACAACGCCATGGAGTTCACGCGGATCGAAGTTGGGCTCGCGCGGGGCGATCATGTCGAGCGAGATGCGCTTAGGGCGATTGAAGTTCTTGACGATGTCGCGGACCATCTGCAGCGCATGAGCGTCGTTAGCTGCGTAGTGGTCGGCAACACCGGAGCGGCGGGCGTGAACGTCAGCGCCGCCGAGGTCTTCGGCAGAGATGATTTCGCCGGTGGCGGCTTTCACCAGAGGCGGGCCGCCAAGGAAGATGGTGCCCTGCTTGCGGACGATGACCGTCTCGTCGGACATGGCTGGCACATATGCGCCGCCGGCGGTGCACGAGCCCATGACGGCGGCGACCTGCGGTATGCCGCGCGCGCTCATGTTGGCCTGATTGTAGAAGATGCGGCCAAAGTGTTCGCGGTCTGGGAAGACTTCTGATTGGTGCGGGAGGTTCGCGCCGCCCGAATCGACGAGATAGACGCACGGCAGGTTATTCTCGATCGCCACTTCCTGCGCGCGCAGGTGTTTCTTGACGGTAATGGGGAAATAGGCCCCGCCCTTCACCGTGGCGTCGTTGCAGACAATGACGCATTCGCGCCCGGCGACGCGGCCGATGCCGGTGATGACGCCGGATGCCGGAGCCTCGCCGTCATACATGCCGTTCGCCGCAAGGGGGGACAGCTCAAGAAAGGGTGACGCCGGGTCGACCAACTGCTCGACGCGCTCGCGGGGGAGAAGCTTGCCCCGCGTCGTATGCCGCAAGCGCGAACTTTCCGGGCCGCCGAGGGCCGCTTTCGCGGTCTTGTCGCGCAATTCATCGACAAGTCGCTGCATTGCAGCTGCGTTGCCTTGAAAGCGCTCGGATGAAGGATTTATCTGAGAAGATAATCGCGCCATTGCGCCCCACCAGTTGATGCCGATACCCGGCAATACGGTGGCACGGGCGTCCGTGGCAAGACGAAGGCGTGGCCGGGCAGTCGTGATCCCAACGATTCTTTCAGGGTTGGGCGTTAGTGTAGGGGCTGGAGCGGGAAATATGTGCGCGCCGGGTTGATCCCATGGGTCTGACAACAAAGAACAGGGCTGGCGGCGATGCCCCGCCCATACTCCCGGCGCTGGGATCCGTGCCCTTTCTCCGTGACGCCCCTCCTCGCGCGCTGAAAGCCGCTGAAAACGAGACAAAGTATTTCGGCCTTCCGGGCGGCTGGCAGTTGTTTGCGCCGGGTGAACCCTCCGACCAGATCTATTTCGTCCTGTCCGGATCGATGGGCGCTTTCCGCGTCAACCCCAACGGATCGATGGAGCTGCTGGGCCATATCCGCGCGGGCGAGCCCGTCGGCGAGATGTCGATGATCGCGGGCGAACCGCATGAGCATGCTGTGTTCGCGTTGCGCGATACCGAGCTGCTGTCCATGTCGCGCACCGGTTTCATGCAGCTGGTGCGGTTAGATCCGCAGATTCTCGAGCGCCTGACGCGCGTGATCATGGTGCGCATGCGGCAGGCGCGAAAGAAAACAGGCCGCGCCGCTGAGCCGCGTGTGTTCGGTCTCGTCTCAACCTCTCCCACCATCGATCTGAAGCAGCGCGCCCGCGTTCTCGCCACGGAGCTGCAGGCGATGGGGCTACGCGTCGCGATCGTCGGCGAAGAAGCCGTCGGCATGCCGGCTACTTATTTCGACGAACTGGAGATGCGCAACGAGATCGTCCTTCTGTGTGCGAGCATGGGCGACACGCCCTGGTTCAAGATGACCCAGCGCTATTCGGATCGTATCTGGCTGCTGGCGCGTGCCGATGCGCGACCATCCATTCCGCTGATGCCGGAAGAGACATCGCCAGCGAGGCAGTTCCGCCTTGTCGACCTTATTCTGCTGCATCACGCAACACCGCACGACACCACGCGGACGCTGGAATGGAAGTACGCCGCCGACGCCGCGCGCGTACTGCACTGGACTGGCATGGACGATAACGATTGCCGCCGCCTCGCGCGCACCATGTCGGGCAAATCTGTTGGCCTCGTGCTGTCGGGTGGCGGTGCGCGCGCCTATGCCCACATCGGCGTCATACGCGCGTTGCGCGAAGCGAACTGCCCGATCGACTTCATCGGCGGCTCCTCCATGGGTGCGATCGTCGCGGCAGCCTTCGCCGCTGGCTGGGACGATGCGGAAATCGATCGCCGTATCCGCAAGGCTTTCGTCGAGAGCAATCCGTTGTCGGACTATCGCCTGCCAGTCGTCGGCCTCGTCAAGGGCCACAAGGTCGATGCGCGCCTGAAGGAACACTTCGGCGACATGCAGATTGAGGACATGGCCTACCCATTCTTCGCTGTTTCGACCAACCTCACGCAGGGTACGTTTCAGGTCCACACTGAGGGGCTGCTGCGAGACGCCTTGCGCGCCTCGATCTCGCTGCCCGGCATCCTTCCGCCGTTCATATCGCAGAGACAGGTGCTCGTGGATGGCGCCGTGCTCAACAACTTCCCCGTCGATGTGATGCGCGAGATGCATCGTGGCCGGATCATTGGCGTTGACGTGGCAGTCGCGCCCGAGGCGTTGTCGGTCGAAGACTTCATCGACCCGCCGGGATTCTTCGGGTGGGTGATACGCCACGGCCTCAAGTCTGCGCCGCCAATCGCCAGCCTGCTGATGCGTGCAGCGACCGTCAGTATAGACCCGAACCAGCATCGCGCACTTACCGATATCCTGATCGTGCCAGAGATGAAGGCGGTCGAACTGCGCGACTGGAAGGAATACGACGACGCCGTCGGCGCAGGTTATCTCGACACGAAGAAGGCGTTGGCCGAGCTCAAGGGACCGCTCGCCCAGATCATCCGGGGCAATGTAGCCGCGCAGGCGGACTGACGCTACTGGTCGCTTGACCTATCCTTCGCCGACCCGAAGAACGAGAAATATTGAGCCTTCGCCGCTCGTGCCGTCTCAAGAAGCATCGTCGCGACCCGGGACTTTCCGCGCGAGTGGATATCACCCACCATCGGCTGAAGGATATAACCGGCCTCCTCAAAACGGTCGTGGACCATCAACGCTTGCGCCGTGACCAGCGCAATTTCATCCACCTGTGGCGCGCGGTTGTAGGCCGCCACCAGTACATCCAGCAGGTGGGGCGTTACCTCGTTCGTCTCGTTGAGGTACGCCTCGACATATCGGAAAAGCGAAATCGCGCGGGTTGGGTCGAGCTTCTGAACCGCTGCGAATGACTTTCGCGCCTTCTTGATGAGTTCGGCGTCGTCCGCTGCATAGCCCATGCGCAGATCGCAGAGCCCGCTCAGATGCAACGCCTCGGCGGACTGCGCATCCGCAGCCACCAGCGCGTCCAGCTGGCTGCGCGCAACATTCAGATCGCCATACCAGACCTCAGCCAGCGCGGCGGTGTGATTGGCAAATGGGTCGGCTGGATACTTCTTCACGCCGGCGCGGATCGCCGCAACGGCGGCCTTGGCCTCTTCCGCGGGCGGCAGCGACCGCAGGTATGACGCAGGCATAAGCAGACTGTCATACACGGGCTCGAGCTTGGTCATGGTGATCGATGCGTCCACTCCCGCTGCGTAATCCTTGAGCACTAGAATGCTGAGAGGTGTCGACTTGTAATCGCGAATTTCCTTGTCGAACGCGGCAGGCGATATGCCGAATGCAGGCTCAAATGCATCGACCGGATCGCCCCCCGACTGAAGAGCGGCGCAGTAGCGCGTAAACGCCTTCGCGCGCTCCGGTGTGTAGAACAGGTAGTGCGCTGCAAGCCAGGATTGCGCGTAGAACTGTGCGTTCTCTTCGCCCGACATTTCCCACGGGCTTGCACTGAGGAACTTCTCGATCGGCATCCAGTCGCCATAAGCGAGCCAGCCCGCCCGATTTGACGTGAACTTGCCCAGACGGCACGCGTTGTCCTCGAATTCCGCCGTCGACAGAAACTCGGCGAAGCCCTCCTGATACCAGGCCGGATAGGAGATACGCACATTGGCGCGGGAGAAATGATGCGCATATTCGTGGAACAGGATCACGCGCGAATCCATCGCACGGACATTTCGAGGCATGTCGCGTTGACGCTCGCGCCCGGCGCCCGCCAACGAAACTGCGCGGGTTTGCTCAAGCCCAGCCAGATAGAAGCCGACAACGTCAGTCGACAAGCCAGGCGAACCAACGTCGAAATCGCGTCTGCTCCCAAGCACGTAGATCGTCAGCTTGGGTCGTTCTGTCTGGTCGCCGCGCGGCATCAAGCGCGACAGCAGCGAGTTGAATCGCTCCAGCGCGATCAATTCATTGCGGCTGCGAACGTCCCACTCAGTCGTGTACACAATGAAGTTGGGGCTCTCGAGCCTGAGCCAGCGGCCGGGTTTCGTCTCGCCCCGCGCTGATGGAACCAGAGAGACGCCAGCTGCGGCCGCCATTCCCTGCAGAACCGTACGCCGCCGCATGCTGATCCCCATCCCCGCGTCCCGCCAGCCTTGGACGCGTCGCGCGGCACCTGCAACTACTCAGTGCTGTTGGCGTCCCTTTTCGCAGGCGTGCGCTCGATCCACCCGCCACCGCGTTCCTGCTGGAAATAGCGAGCATTGCCGCCAGCGTCGGTCGCCGCCTTGTATTGCTGGCGCGCCTTGGCCCTCGCCGTTTCGTCGCCGCCGTCGAAGACAACCATGATGCGCTCGAACAGGCTGGGGTCAGCATCCGAGCCATCGAGCAACAGCGCGACCTTGGCGCCGTTGGTGGCGACGGCTTCGGTGGACAGCAGGACGGGATGTTTCGCTGCGTCCGTGCGCGCGCGACCGTGCGGCAGGAAGCTGTCCTCGCGAAACGTCCATAGCGAGCGGTCGAGGCGCACGATGGTGTCTTCGTGGGCGGCGACCACGACGCGCCATTTGCGATCAAGGCACTTCTCGATCAGGGGAGCGATGGCGGCGTCCACCGAACCTTGCTCGATGTGGTAGAACCACCACTCCGCGCCCGTGGTCTGGGCCGCCGCCATTCAGCTAGTCCTCGTAATTGTCGGCGATGAGCCGGTCGAGAATGCGCACGCCCCAGCCGGTCGCCCAGGTGGGCTCGAGCGGGTTGTCGTGGCCCGGCCGCCAGGCTGTGCCCGCGATATCGAGGTGCGCCCATGCGCGGCCATCGTCGATGAAGCGCTGCAGGAATTGCGCGGCGGTGATCGAGCCGGCGTTGCCAGCATTGCCTATATTGCGCATGTCGGCGACTTCCGAGTCGATCTGCTTGTCGTAGCCCGGTCCGAGCGGCAGGCGCCACACAGGTTCACCCTCGGCCTTGCCGGCGGCGGTCAGCTTGGCGACCAGATCGTCATTGTTCGAGAACACGCCCGCATGCTCGTTGCCGAGCGAGACGATGATGGCGCCGGTCAGCGTCGCGAGATCGACGATCGCCTTCGGATTGTATTTTTTCTGTGCGTACCAGAGCACGTCGCACAGGACGAGGCGACCTTCGGCGTCGGTGTTCTGGATCTCGATGGTCTTGCCAGAGGCTGATTTCACGACGTCGCCGGGGCGCTGCGCATTGCCGTCCGGCATGTTCTCGACGAGGCCGACGAGGCCGATCACGTTGGCTTTCGCCTTGCGCTTTGCGAGCGCGGCCATCGCGCCGACAACAGCTGCCGAGCCCCCCATATCGCCTTTCATGTCCTGCATGCCGGGGCCAGGCTTCAGCGAGATGCCGCCGGTGTCGAACGTCACGCCCTTGCCGACGAGGGCGACGGGGGCAGCTTTCTTGTCCTTGCCGCCCATCCATTTGAGTACGCAGAGGCGCGAGCCGCGCACGGAGCCTTGCCCGACGCCGAGCAGCGAGCCCATGCCCAGCTTGGTCATGGCGGCGACGTCCAGCACGTCGATCTCGAGGCCAAGCTCGCTCAGTTCCTGGATGCGGTCGGCATAGCTTTCCGGGTGCAGGACATTCGGCGGCTCGCTGACGAGGTTGCGGGCGAGTTCGACACCCTCGGCCTTGGCGGCGAGCGGCGCGTAGTCGGAGCGGGCGCCGGCCGCGCTGTCTGTCACCACCGAGACGCTGGTCAGCGACGGCTTCTTCTCGGGCTTCAGCGTCGTGCGGTAGGTATCGAAGCGATAAGCGGCCAGGCGTGCGCCGAGGCCAAGGTTGGCGGCGATCATCCGGTCGGGTGCGCCGACGATGGCAAGGGCCTTCGCGCCGCTGGTGAGCACGCGCTTTACGATGGATGCGGCAGTTTTCTGCCAGGTGATTTCATTCACAGACGATTTGCGGCCAACGCCGGCAACCAGAACCCGCGACGCATCGCTCCATTCCGGGGCGAGAATCTCGATCACCTGACCGGGGCCGCCTTTGAACGATCCGGCGGCGATGGCGCGTCGGATGGCGGTTTCGGAGGCCTTGTCGAGCGGGGATGCGAATTCGGCGCCCTTGTCGCCCTCATAGGCGAGGTAAGCGATGGCGTCCCCGGTGGGTTCGGCTGAAAACTTGATCTGCATGGGGAAAGTACTGTCCTGAGTATTGACTACATATGGTCATCGACGAATAGCCCGGACGCCGTTAGCACTGGACCGGGTCACAAGCCCATGTCGTCACGGGTCCATGTCGCGGACGGATAAGCGCCGAACCGGGTTTTCGCATGTCAGGGTTTCAACGCTATCTTTTTCGTAACGTGTTGAGAACCCTCATCGCGATCGTGGGCGGTCTTGCTCTTATCGCCCTTCTGACACAAGGCCTCAGCCAGATACAGGACACCATCGTCCAGAATCGCCAGTCCATGCTGGCTTTCCTCTGGGTTTCGGTGCTGGCGACGCCGCAAATAGTCGCGCTGCTGATGCCGATCGCCCTGTTCATAGCGACGGCAGCCGCTCTCAATGTCTCTCATCGCGAGAATGAGATCGTGGTCGCCCAGGCGTCCGGCATGACCAACTGGCAGGTCGCCTCGCCCGTCTTGAGGCTCGCCACGCTGGCAGCGATTCTCCATCTCGGCATGAACCTGTGGATAGCGCCGACCGCTTCGCGCGAATTGCGCACCACCCTCACAACCGCCTCTACCAACCTCGCCTCCTCGCTCGTGCGCGAAGGCACGTTCATGACCTACAGCGACGGGCTGACCACCTTCGCGGGCAACGTCAACAATTCGGAGATCACGTTTCTCGTCGCCAATGACAGCCGTAATCCGAAGAACGAGGTGACCTACATCGCCAAGTCGGCATTCGTGACGGACATCGAAGGCAAGCCCGCCCTCGTGCTGCGCGACGGACAGCGCCAATCTGTGCGACCCAGCGGGGCGCTTGAATCGCTCACCTTCCAGCAATCGCCGCTGGAGCTTGGCGCCTTCGTCAACGACCAGAAAGCCGTGATCCTTGAAGAGTCTGACCGCTACCTGCCGGAGCTATTCTTTCCTGACATGACCAACCACTACGACAACAGGAACGTCGATTCCCTGCTCGCCGAAGGCCACGCACGCATCGCAACGCCGCTGCTCAACGTCGCCATGGCTATGATTGCGATCTTCGCGGTGCTCGGCGGAGACTTCAGCCGGCGCGGCTATGCTCGCCGCATTGCCATCGCATCTGGCGGCGCGCTGGTGCTGCGGCTTGCCGGGTTCTGGGCGACGTCTGCCGCCTCCAAGGAACCAGCGCTTAACGTTCTGCAGTACGGCCTTCCGATATTTGTGATCCTGCTGATCGGTTTCATGTTCTTCATCCAGCCAATCCTGAAGCGCCGGCGGATCGTGATGCGAGCGCCCGCGCGCGAGCTGGTGGGGCCGATCTGACATGGTGATCGCAGGCCGGATCCAGCGTTATGTTTTCAGGGAATGCGTCACGTCGCTGGTGTTGACGCTCGGCATCATACTGCTCGCCATCGTGTTGGTCGATGTGGTCGAGCAGATGCGCACGATCGGCGCCCGCTCGCAGATCGGCATCGACACCGCCTTCACGCTCACACTGATGAAGACGCCGGGGCTGATCCTGGAAACCCTGCCCTTCGCCATGCTGGTGGGCTCGATCCTGACCTATTCGCAGCTCAGCCGCCGCAGCGAGATCCCGGCGATCCGCGCCGCCGGCGTATCGGCGTGGCGCTTTCTTGGGCCGGTCATGGTGTTGTCCCTTCTCATCGGCGTCCTGATGGTAACCGTGCTCGACCCGCTGGCCACCCGGCTCAACGCAGATTTCGAAGCAACGCGTGCGCGCCTGCTTGGCGGGACCGCGCCTGTAAAAACCGGTGTCTGGCTCAGTCAGGGTGATCTTCAGGCCGGCGCAGACGCGGCGCCGACCGCCCTGCCCTCGAGCAATCAGCAGGCGATCATCCATGGTCGGCGCGTGGTCAATCGCGGCCAGGCGCTGGAGAGCGTTACTTTCTGGTATTTCCGCCCCGGCCCCGGCGGTCCTTCAGATCGTGAGTTCACTCATCGCATCGACGCCAAGCGCGCGGAACTCACGCCGGGCTTCTGGCAGCTGACGGGCGTCGTTGAAAATCGCCTGGGCGGCGAAATCCAGCGCACCGATACGCTCGCCCTACCGACAAATCTCAGCGGCGACACGCTGTTGTCGCGCTTCGCGTCCTCGAAAACGATTCCTTTCTGGGATCTTCCTTCCTTCATCGAGGCCGGCAAAGCGGCGGGCATGGAAACGGGGGACTATGTCCTCAAATACAACACCCTCCTGGCGACACCGTTGTTTATGCTAGCCATGGCCTTGATTGGAGCGGTGGTGTGTTTGAGACTGGCGCGGGCGGGGGGATTGTCGCGGCTGGTGGGAGCTGGGGCGCTGGCGGGGTTCGTCCTTTACTTCGCCAATCGTCTCGCTGCCGGCATGGCCGCTTCCGGGGCGACACCGCCTGAGGCGGCGGCGTGGTGCCCGCCCCTGTTCGCCCTATTCGCTGTATTAACTCTCTTGGCCCACGCTGAAGACGGTTGAGCTATTTGTGGCTTCCGGGTCGCTTTCCGCACTGGATTGCGACAATACCAGCGTCCGGCTTTACGCCCCGCCGGGCTTTGCGTATCGGTTCAAAGCTGGGAGTCGCTCGCAACGGGTTCGCGAGGGGAGAGTCATGGTTTTGCGGCTAAGCTGCCTGGCCTCGGTCGCATTCGCCGCCCTCAGCCTGAGTGCGCCTGCGTTGGCTCAGGTAAATCAGACCTCTCCGAACCCCACATCCCCGAATCCGACGCCGCCCAATCCGGCCACTTCGGGCGCTGCGACGTCGAACGATGCAGTTCCGATCACCAACGCGGGCCAGCCCGCCGCGCAGGATGACGAAGTCATTCTGAAAGCGGATCAGTTCGAGGAAAATCGCGACACCAGCGTCATCACCGCATCAGGCAATGTCGAGATTCGCGTCGGCGCACGTACGCTGAAGGCCGACAAGGTTGTTTACGACCGGGTCAACGAAACGGTTCGCGCGCAGGGCCGCGTCCAGATCACGGACGACAACGGACAGGTGCAGTTCGCCGACGAGATCGAGGCCGACCAGGATTTCCGCAATGGCTTCGCCACGCGCTTCTCCGCCCGCATGGGTCAGAACGGCGTGGTTACGGCTTCCTCCGCCGTACGGTCTGATGGTACACGAAACTCGCTCGAGCAGGTGATCTTCACCAACTGCCCGATCTGCGAAGAGAAGGGCTCCGACCCGACATGGGCTCTTCGTGCGCGCCGGGCCACGCTCGACCAGAACGACCAGATGATTTCGTATCAGGACGCCGTGCTCGAACTCGGCGGCCTGCCGGTGCTCTACATTCCCTGGTTCGCCCATCCCGATCCGAATTCTGAACGCCGCTCGGGCCTGCTGATTCCGGACGCGGGCGTGTCGTCCCGGCTCGGCGCCTTCTACGAACAGCCCTACCTGTTCGTGCTGTCCCCGTCCGAAGACGTCGTCGTTGCGCCGATGCTGTCGACCAACGTCAATCCGCTGGTGAAGGTCGACTATCGCCGCCGCTTCTTCTCCGGGGTTGTCGAGGCGCAGGGCAGCTTCACGCACGAGCAGGAGTTCAACTCAGACGGCGACAAGTTCGGCGACGACACCTGGCGCAGCCACCTCTACGCAGTCGGCAAGTTCGATATCAGCAAGGAATGGCAATGGGGCTTCGGCATCGAGTCGCAGACCGACGATCTGTATGACCTGCGCTATGATATCGACGGCGAGAACGAACTGCGCGGCCTGATCGCGAGCCAGCCCCGCCAGCTTCTGACCCAACTCTACACCACGATACAGGAGCCTGACTTCTACTTCGAAGCCGGAACATTCCTGTTCCAAGGCCTGCGCGCTACGGACATCGACAGCCAGATCCCGACGGTTGCGCCCTCGCTGTTCACGCAGAAAATTTTCGATCTCGGCGAGGCGGGCCAGATCACGACTGATTTCAGCGCCGTCGCGCTGTTCCGCAATGATGTGCAGTTGCTCCCGACCGGGCAGGCGCCCGGTGGTCCACTGCCGACCACCCGTCCAGCGCTCGATACGGCGCGTGCGACGGCGTCGGTTGAATACGGCTCGCAGTTCATCTTCGGACCCGGCCTCGTGTTCGCGCCTTTCGCTTCAGGCCGTGGCGACGTCTATCGCATTGATGATGGCAGCGCTGCAGGGGCGCAGGACCTGTCGCGCTTTCTCGGCGTCGCCGGTGGACAGATCAGCTACCCACTTATCAGCCGCTCGCCGGGCATGGATATCATCATCGAGCCGATCGTGATGGCAGCCTACGGCACGCCGGACGCAAACAACCCAATCATTCCGAACGAAGACTCGCTGGTGTTCGAAGCAGACGAGACAAACCTGTTCAAGCCTAGCGCCGTCACGAACTATGATCTCTGGGAGGGCGGCGCACGCGCAGCTGTCGGCGTAAACGCCACAGCTCAGATCGGCAAGGATTTCGAACTGTCCGCCCTCGTTGGCCGCCGCTGGCGCGAGGATGCCGACCCGGCCTTCAACCAACTCAGCAACCTGTCGGGCGAGAACTCGGACTATGTCGCCTCGGTCCGCGCCGACCTTGCGAACGTGGTCGATGTCGGCGCGCGCTTCCGCATGAATGATGACCTTTCGATCAACCGAATTGATCTCGATGCCGGGGTCAACATCTGGGCCATACGGGGCGATGCCCGCTACTTCAAGGTTTCCGAGACGCCGACCGGGGCCGAGGACGAAGGCATTGTCTGGAACGGTTCGCTGTCCTTCGACAACCATTGGGCCGCCGTGATCAAGCAGGCGCGCAATATTACCCAGAATGACGACATCAAGCTGTCCCTCGGGGTTCGCTATCAGGACGAGTGTTCTTACTTCCTGCTGGCGTATGAGCGTTCCGGCGGCCGTGACCGCACGCTCGGCCCATCCGAGGCGATTCGGTTCACCTTCGCCCTGACCGGCCTTGGCGGCGGCGCAGACGGCAACAGGTACTGACCCCACGACCAGCTGACCCCACTGTCGCAGGCTGCTTCCGCAGGCTGTCTTTTGCTGCCATCACCCGGTATATCGGCATTCGGCGGCCCCTCGGGATGGCCATGTTTTTGCCTTCACCCTGGATCAGGGTAGAGGGCCTTAGGGTGACCTGATGAAACGACTTCTCGCGATCGCGCTTGCGGCAACCGTGGCCGGCTCCGGCCTGGCGGCGCAAAACATGTCGGCAGCGGCACAGCAGACGGCACAGCCCTCCCAGCCGACGGCAGCGTCGCGCGGACGTACGGTGGACGGCGTGATGGCCAGCGTGAACGATCAGGTGATTTCGCATTCCGACGTGCGGAACCGGATGCGTTGGATGATGCTGCGCTTCGCTGAGCCGCCAAAAGACGAGAAGATTCTTCTCGAACTCCAGAACCAAGCACTCGAGAGCCTAATCGATGAGAAGGTGCAGGCCTCGGAATTCCACAAGCTGGTGAAGGACGCAAAGTTCTCGAAGGAAGAGATCGACGAAGCCGTCGCCGACGTCGCGCGCCAGTACCGCATGTCACCCGAACAGTTCGCCCAAGCGCTCGGCCAGGCGGGCATTCCGATGCAGCACATCCGCGACATGGAAGAAGCGTCGATCGCGTGGAGCAACCTTATCCGCGGTAAGTATTACAAGACCGTCCGCGTTTCCGACCTGCGCGTCGACGAGATGCTTCACCGCCTCAAGACAAGCCTCGATAAGCCGCAATACCGGCTGGCTGAAATTTTCCTCTACGCGCCCGACCAGGCTTCGCGCGATATGGCCATGGAACGGGCCACCACTATCATCAAGAACGTGAAAGAGGGCGCCGATTTTTCCGCCCTCGCCGAGCAGTTCTCTGCCGCCCCCTCCGCCTCCGCCGGCGGCGACCTAAACTGGCTCTCTCCCGGCGACATGCGCCCGGAAGTCGCCGAAGCCGTGCTGAAAGCGCCAGCGCCGCCGATCGTGCTGGCCCCGATCGAAAGCGAAGGAGGCATCTACGTCATCGCCCTGACCGGCAAGCGTGAACCGTCCGATCCCACCAAGTCTACCATCCTCGATATGGAACAGTTCGTCGCGCGCGGCGAAGGCTCTACCGCCAAACTCGAAGCGTTGAAGGTGAAAGCACCGACCTGCGGCGACCTCAACAAGGCGATGGAAGCCGTCGAGGGCGTCACCCGCACACCGATGAAGAATGTCGGCATTTCGCAGATCGCGCCGCAATATCGCGCGCCTCTCGACGGCCTCACAACCAACCAGTCGACCAGCATCATCGACACGGCCGATGGTGGGAAGATGGTGTTTTTCGTCTGTGCGACACGCTCGGGCGACGCCGACCTGCCCTCGCGCGATGAGATCAAGGACCGCTTGTTCAACCAGGAACTTGCCCTGGTGGCCGAGCGCTACCTGCGCGACCTCAAGCGCGAGGCGACGGTCGTCCGTCGCTAGCCTGATGTCGGGGGACGAACTTCCGATCGCAATGACAATGGGCGACCCTGCCGGGGTCGGCCCCATCATTGCGGCCAAGGCATATGAAGTGGTGTGGGCCCGCGACGGCCGCCCGTTCTATGTCATCGCGGCGCCGGGTGCGCTGGACCACACCGGTTCGACTGTCGCGCCGATCTCCGAACCTTCCGAGGCCCGCCAGGCTTTCGCCGACGGCCTGCCCGTCCTCTCTTTGCCGGTGGCGGCAATAACGCTGCGGCCTGGCGAAGCTGATCCTGCAACGGCCCCTGCCATCATCGACTCGATCCGGATTGCGGTTGAACATACGCGGGCGGGCAAGGCGGCGGCGGTCGTCACCAACCCGATCGCCAAGGCGTTGCTCTATCGCGCCGGGTTCACGCATCCGGGGCATACAGAGTATCTTGCGGAACTTGCGGCAGATGGTGGGGCGGCGCCACGTCCGATCATGATGCTGGTTGGCGGCGGATTGCGCGTCGCGCTGGTCACCATTCATCGTCCACTCGCCAGTGTTGTTTTGGCGCTGACCACTGACCTCATCGCCGAGACCGGTCGCATCGTGCACGCGGCTCTGAAGCGTGACTTCGGCCTGCTCAATCCGCGTATCGGGCTTTGCGGCGTCAATCCGCATGCTGGCGAGGACGGCGAGATTGGCCGCGAAGAGATCGACATTATCAATCCTGCGGCTGAGCGGCTCCGGGCTGAGGGCATCCACATCAGCGACGCGCGGCCCGGCGACACCATCTTTCACGAACAGCGTGGCGGACGGTGGGATGCGGTCGTGGCGATGTATCACGATCAGGGCCTGATCCCGGTCAAGACGCTGGATATGTGGGGCGGGGTCAACGTCACGCTCGGCCTGCCGTTCATCCGAACGTCGCCCGACCACGGCGTCGCGTACGACGCCGCCGCGTCCGGACAGGCTCGCGCGGACAGCCTGATCGCGGCGCTCGACCTCGCCGACCAGATGGCGAAGGCGCGCGGCCCCCAGATTCAAGCCAAGTCATGAGTACGCCGCTCACTCCCGGTGCAGCCAAGAAGTCGCTTGGCCAGCACTTCCTGTTCGATCCGTCGATCCTGAAGCGCGTCGCCAATGCGGGCGGGGCGGTTGAAGGCAAAACCGTGATCGAGGTCGGCCCCGGACCGGGCGGGCTTACGCGCGCCTTGCTGGACAGCGGCGTAGCGAAGCTGATCGCGATCGAACTCGATGATCGTTTTGCAGAGGGTCTTTCGTTGTGGCCGGAAGCGCGCATCATGCAGGGGCAGCAGGCACGCCTCCACGTGCATCATGGCGACGCAATGCGCGCCAACATACCAGAACTGATCTCGAAGGTGGGCGGCGAGTCTCCCGCGATGATCGTCGCCAACCTGCCCTACAATGTCGGCACGCCGATGCTGGTCGAATGGCTGAAAGCCGGAAGCTGGCGCGGTACGATGGTGCTGATGTTCCAGAAGGAAGTGGCGCTGCGCATTTGCGCCGCAGCCAACGACGAACATTATGGCCGCCTCGCCGTGCTGTGCCAGGCGGTAACCCGCCCACGTCTTGCGATCATGCTTCCGCCGGGCGCATTCCGTCCGCCGCCGAAAGTGGACAGCGCGGTCGTGGTGCTAGAGCCGCTGCCCGAAGCGGAGGCATTCGCGGATCTCTCTAGCCTCGAGAAGATCACCGCCTCAGCGTTCGGTCAGCGTCGCAAGATGCTGCGTGCGGCGCTGAAGTCCCTGCCGGGCGCGGTGGAAGCGCTCGAAGCATCAGGCATCGATCCGACGCGGCGGGCGGAGACGCTGACACAGGCGGAGTTCCGGGTTTTGACGAAGGCGTGGCGCGGCGCTTAGTGCCCCTCGCCGGTTGCGCTGCCGCTCTGCGTCTTGGTCGCGACCTTGGCGTTCTTGAGCAGCTGGTCGACCATGATGCCCAGCGATGCGCGGGCGCGCTTGTTACGCTCGGTATAGAGAATGGAGCGAACCTCTGCGAACGCGGCATCGAGGTCGTCATTGACGATGGCGTAGTCGTACTCGCCCCAGCGCAGGATATCCTGACCGGCGCCGTCAAGACGGCTCTGCACCGACTTCTCGTCGGCGCCCGGCCGACCCTCCAGCCGCCGCTTTAGCTGCGCCAGTGAGGGGGGGAGGATAAACACGGACACCACGTCGCCGGGACGGATTGTCTTCAGGGCGCGGGCGCCTTGCCAGTCGACATCGAACACGACATCCATGCCGGCGACCAGCCGGGCTTCGACTTCGCTGCGCGGTGTGCCGTAGAAATTCTTGAACACTTTCGCCCATTCGAGGAAATCGTCGCGATCGATCATGTCCTCGAAATCGGCGACCGAACGGAAATGATAGTCGACTGCATCCGTCTCGCCCGGCCGGGGCGAGCGTGTCGTGGCCGAAACCGACAACTCAACGCCCGGCACTTCGGAGATCAGGCGCCGGCACAGCGTTGTCTTGCCTGCGCCCGACGGGCTGGAAATCACGAACATGATCCCGCGGCGTGGGCGCTGATGGTTGAGGCCGTCACTCGACATTCTGAACCTGCTCCCGGAACTGATCGATCAGTGATTTTAGCGCCAAACCCGCATTCGTCAGCTCAAGGCTGGCCGATTTCGAGCAAAGCGTATTGGCCTCCCGGTTAAGCTCCTGACACAGAAAGTCCAGCTTCCGGCCGACCGCTTCATCCGATGCCAGGATCGAGCGCGCCGTGGCGATGTGGGCCGAAAGGCGATCCAACTCCTCGCGAACATCGGCCCGCGTCGCCATCATCAGAACTTCCTGCGCAATACGGTCCGGATCAATGGCAACCTCTTTCCCGAGCTCGGAAAGTCGCGCCTT
This sequence comes from Caulobacterales bacterium, assembly GCA_038326205.1. Taxonomy (GTDB): domain Bacteria; phylum Pseudomonadota; class Alphaproteobacteria; order Caulobacterales; family Hyphomonadaceae; genus UBA7672. The sequence goes on from JBBQJV010000006.1 coordinate 88,308, forward strand.
GAACCTGTCCCGCACCAGCCCCGGCTGCTTGCTGGCAAATTCGGCGGTCTGCGCACTCAACTGTTCCATCTGCGCCAGCATGCCGTTGAACAGATCCTGGATACCAGCGCCCTCTATCCCTCGCGCCTCGCCGAGCATATCGAGCGCCTTGTCGAGCCCGGCCAGCAAGTCCTTCGAGACCGTTTCATCCATATTGGCGCCGGTCCGCGAGACGCCCTTCATGACGCCAACCGTGTTGAGCAGACCGTCGAAACGCGCCGGCGCCACGGCTGATCTTGTCCAGATCCGCGACAGCCTCGCCAGCCTCGCCAACTCGCGCGTGTCGATGAAGCTCGCGCCCGAGTCCTTCGTCCAGTCGACCTTCAGCTGCAACTGGAAACTGCCGCGCTGGAACCGCTCCTTTACGCGGCGGCGGGCCTCAAAGTCGACAGGTTCACAGCCCGGCGGAAAATTTGTACGCAAATCCACGGACTTGCCGTTGACGGATCGCGCTTCCCAGACCCACGCGCCCCATGCGGCCTGTCCCTGCGCGCGACCGAAGCCGGTCATCCCCCGGATCATTTCCCGCCCCGATTCATCAAAGCCCGCCTCATTGCGGATTCACGGCGGGCGGGACTGCGTCTGACGGATCGTTGGCCGCGCGAACTGCCGGCGTTTTCAATCCGGCCGCTTCATTCGCCTTACGCAGCTTCCAGTACGCATCGACGTTCTTCGCGTGCTCGGCATAGCTGTCGGCGAATACGTGACCGCCCTTGCCGTCGGCGACAAAATAGAGCGCCTTCGATTTCGCTGGTTTCAGAACGGCACGAATGGCGCCCGCGCCGGGATTGCAGATCGCGGTCTCCGGCAGGCCGTCGATCTGATAGGTGTTCCACGGCGTCCGATCCGCCAGCTCCTTGCTGGTGATCGACCGTCCAATCGGCACGCCCTTGGTGATGCCGTAGACAGTGGTCGAGTCGGCCTGCAGGCGCATGCCAAGGATGAGCCGGTTCACCATTGCCGCGGCCACCATCGGCTGTTCGTCTGTGTTGCCGGTTTCCTTCTCGACAACTGATGCAAGGATGATCGCTTCCATCTGCGTCTTCACGGGATCAGCCCGCTGCGGCTTTTCCCATTGCGATGCCAACGCGCTCGAGTCGCGCGTATCCCAGATTTCGGCGAGCAGATCCTTCTGCGCTTTTTTCATCCGGTCGATGACCTGGACAATCGTGTCGCCGCGCGTGACGGCGTAGTCACCGGGCAGTAGTGATCCTTCTGCGATATCCGTCGGCCCCTCGCCGCCCAGCTTGTAGCTGTGATCAGGTCCGCCAGTCGCTTTCCACTCGCGATCCTTCAGCATGGTCAGGATCTGGGGGACGCTCAAACCCTCCGGCACGATCACCGCATATTGCAGGGGAGAGCCGGTCGTGAGGTCCTTGACGATGGTCTCCATGCTGGCGCCGCTGGCGATCTCATACTCGCCAGCTTTCATCACGGGCTTTTCGCCCATCACTTCACGGATGCGCAGGGCGAGACGGAACTGCTCGGCGTCGGCGATGGCGCCGGCGTCCTCAAGCTTTGTGGCGATGGCCTGGGTCGATGCTCCGCGCTCGACGGTGACGACGCGCGGCTTGCCATCCTCGCTCGCGGGGCCTTCGCCCGAATAGACGTTGCTAAGCCAGAACCAGCCGGCGCCGGCGGCGCCAGCGGCGAGCAAAATCACGACGAACAGAAAACCAAGAAGCTTGCCCAAGCACCGAACTCCGAAGACGGCCCGCCAGCCTTACACTGCCCAGCCTGCCTCGA
>JBBQJV010000007.1:0-87178 GCA_038326205.1 Caulobacterales bacterium
CTCAAAGCGGACAAGGTGAGCGGGAAACAGGCGCCCATCAATCAACACTATGTCCTCGTCCTTAAGAAGCGCCTCCTCAAAGTGCTGGGAAATACGCCTTTGCAGTTCAGCGGGATCGTCGGACGCGAGGCGGCTGGCCACAGCGACAGTTGTTCGGGACCCGTGATGAAATCTGGAAATCGGCTTGTCGTCAGGATTCTGGATATTTGCGTAAGCGCATACGCTGCGAACTCGTTCGGCAAAGATCGCGAATGACTTTGGCCGATATGTGATTGCGAAACTTGGCGTTGGCGCTGAGATTCGGCTTGCCCTGAAAACCGATGACGCCAAAAGGTGTTACCATCTCTGGCGCACCATGCCGGACGACGTGCCCCGGTCGCGCACAAAACGACTCAAGCAGCTCCTCGACGCTTGTGCCAGCGGTCTTGCGGGTCTTCAGATAGATGCTCTAGGCGCGTGCAAGAGGAGCATGCGGCAGCCTACGGCGTCATCACCACGCGGCCAACAATCTTTCCCTCGCGCAGATCGTTGAGTGCCGCGTTGACCTGATCGAGCGGGCGCGTCGCCACAGGCACATCGGGCGCGCCTTTTCGGTTCACCAGATCGAGCAGTTCTGCGATCTCGGGTAGACTGCCGACATAGCTCCCCTGAACCGTCAACGCTCGCATTGGAAAGAACGGCGTAGGAATTGTGACATCGCCGCCGAACAGGCCAACGACGACGACCTTCGCTCCCTTGATCGACACATCAACAGCCAGCTTCACTGTGGGACCAGCGCCGACAAAATCGATTACTGCCCAGGCGCCGCCGCCGGTCGCCGCACGGATCTGGTCCGCAACGTCCTTTCCCGCGCCATCGATCACGTGCGCCGCGCCAGCCTTCAGCGCTGCTTCGCGCTTCACCGGATCGATGTCGACGACGATTGCGCTCTTGCCGCCCATCTTTCTGTGCAACGCCAGCGCCATAAGGCCGACGCCGCCTGCGCCGATCATCACGACCGGTTCGTCGGACAGCGTATCCGAGACTTTCTTCAGGGCTCCGTAAGCTGTGACGCCGGAACAGGCTAGAGGCGCTGCGCGTTCTGGCGACAGCGAGCCGATGTCGAATAGGTAGCGGGGATGCGGCACAACAAGATGCGTCGCAAATCCGCCGCCGCGATGGATGCCGATGCTGCAGGGCTTTATGCAGAGGTTCTCTTCGCCACGGCGGCACACGACACACTCGCCGCATCCCATCCACGGATGGATCAGCCGCACATCGCCTACGCTCACGCCCCTAGCGCCGGGGCCAACAGCGACGACTTCGCCGACATTCTCGTGCCCCATCGTCAGCGGCAGTTTTACGCCGCGATCCTGCAGCTGGAGCTTCTGCCCTCCGCCGATGTCGTAATAGCCATCCCAGATGTGCAGGTCCGAGTGACAAACCCCGGCTGCGATCACACGCAGCACAACGTCAGAGCCTTTCGCCGTCGGCGTCTCGCGCTCGACGCGCTGCAAAGGGGCGCCGCATTCGCAGACATCATAGCTGAGCATCAGGGTCTCCCGCGTTCTTTGCGAGAGGGTAACCGGCGCACGGCGACCGCGACAAGCACTAGTTGGCTTTGCGATGCGCGCACCGGAATTACGGCTATCGCGTGATGACTGCGTCGGCTTCGATCTCGACCAGCCAGCCGGGATTGATCAGAGCATTCGTGCCGAGGAAGGAACACGCCGGCTCGATATCCTTGAACACTTCGCCATGGACCTCGCCTGCTTCCTTCCAACGGCTCATGTCGGTTAGAAAAACGCGGGTCCGCACCACATTCTTCATGTCCGCGCCGGCTTGCACCAGCGCGCCCTCGATGATGTCGAGGCAGCGCTTGGTCTGGCCGCGCATGTCGCCGGGGGCCGCGACCGAACCGTCTGCAGCGATGGGCGCACAGCCGGAGACGAACACCATGTTGCCCACGCGCACAGCACGCGAGAAACCGAGGCCCAGCTTGGAGCCGCTTGGGACTTTTACAACATCGCCCATGGATCAGGCCCGCTCAATCGCCATGGCGATGCCTTCGCCACCGCCGATGCAGAGGGCGGCCATACCGCGCTTCTTGCCTTGCTGCTCAAGCGCGTTGATCAGCGTCACCAGCACGCGGGCGCCGGACGCGCCGATCGGGTGGCCGAGGGCGCAGGCGCCGCCGTTGACGTTGACCTTGTCGTGCGTGATGCCGAGTTCCTTCATGGCGATCATCGGCACAACCGCGAACGCCTCATTGATCTCCCAGAGATCGACGTCCGAGGCGGACCAGCCGGCCTTCTCGAGCGCCTTCTTCATCGCCGGCACCGGGGCCGTGGTGAAGTAGGCCGGCTCATGACTGTGCGCCGCCGTGGCGACGATCTTCGCCAGAGGCTTCAGCCCGCGCTTCTTTGCCTCGGACTCTCTCATGAGCACGAGGGCAGCCGCGCCATCCGAAATGCCGGAAGCGTTGGCGGCCGTCACCGTACCGTCCTTCGAGAAGGCAGGGCGCAGCGTCGGAATTTTGTCCGGCATGGCCTGGCGCGGCAGTTCATCTGTGTCGATCGTCACATCACCCTTCTTGCCCTTGACCACGACCGGTGTGATCTCGCGCTTGAAGCGGCCTTCCTTGGTGGCGGACTGCGCGCGCGCCAGCGTTTCGAGCGCGTAGGCATCCTGTTGTTCGCGGGTGAACTGATATTCCTTCGCGATCATATCGGCATAGTTGCCCATCGCGCCGCCGCCATAGGCGTCCTCGAGGCCATCCGTCGCCATGTGATCCTTCAGCGCAGCCGCGCCATACTTGTGACCCTTGCGCAGGTCGACGAGGTGGGGCGCGTTGGTCATGCTCTCCATGCCGCCCGCGACAACCACCTTGGCCTCGCCCGAAAGAATGGCGGCGCGGCCCATCACGGCCGCCTGCATGCCCGAGCCGCACATCTTGTTGATTGTGGTGGCCTCTGCGCCTTTGGGCAGTCCGGACTTGATGCCCGCCTGGCGGGCCGGCGCCTGGCCCTGACCGGCCGGGAGGCAGTTGCCCATATAGACCAGCTCGACGTCTTCGCCTTTGATGCCGGCTTCCGTCATCGCGCCCTTGATCGCCAGCGCGCCCAATTCGTTGGCCGAGAAGCTTGCCAGTTCACCCAGCATCGCCCCCATTGGCGTGCGCGCCATACCGACGATAACGACGGGATCAGATCCGCTCATGGGGCAAAACCTTTCTGTTCAGATGTGGGCGCACAATCATCCTGTCCCCCCGCTCAGTCAAGCGCACGCGCCTGTCCCTCGGTAAGTGTAGCTAACAACGTGGATCAATACATTTCCCGGCTGTTTAGGGCTGCGGGCGCTCCGGCCGCCGCATGGACGCGCAAGGGATCGCATCGCATAGTCTGGCCAAGCGCTGCGGGAGGCCAGATTGCCGGACAGCTTTATCACTATCGAAACCACCGGCCGTATCGCTATCGTGCGCTTCGATCGCGGCGACAAGGCCAACGCTCTTTCTGTAGAAGCCCTGCGCCAGCTCACCGAGACCGCGCGCAGCTTCCACGCCCGCCCCGGCATCTCAGCTGTCATCCTTACCGGCCCAACGTCTACGAGGAAGCCCAACAACTTCACCATGGGCGCAGATCTCAAAGACCCGGCTCGCCTCGAACAGCGCGGCCAGGGCCTCTCCGAACGTCGCCTGTCCCTGCGCGCCGGACCAGAGATGTGCGCGGCTTGGGAGAAGATCGATGCCATCACCATCATGGCCATCGAAGGCTGGTGCGTTGGCGGCGGCGCTGCGCTCGCCGTCGCCTGCGATCTCCGCGTCATGGCGAAGTCTGCGAAGGTCTACGTTCCCGAAGTCGCGCGCGGCATGAACATGAGCTGGGGCTCGATTCCGCGTATGACAGCCCTCGTCGGCCCCGCGCGCGCCAAGCGTCTCGCCGCATTGTGCGAGAAGATCGATGCCGACACCGCCCTCGCCTGGGGCCTCGCCGACGCCGTGGCGGAAGATGGCGCCGCACTCGCCCGCGCGATGGAGTTCGCGACGGCCGCCGCGGCTCTGCCTCCGACCGCTCTCAAGATGGTGAAGCGTGACGTCAACATCGCCGCCCTCGCGCTCTCGCAGGCGACAGCCCACCGCGACCTTGAAGCCTTTGCGCTTATGGAACAATCCGAAGACTTCGCCGAAGGCGTTTCATCCTTCCTTGAAGGCCGCGACGCGAAATTCACGGGGGACTAGCAACACTCCCCTGCTCGCCCTTGTTGGGTCCGAACAGTAACCGCGCGACGACCATGACCACGGGGATCAAGACCCAGCAGAACTGCGATAGGGTGGGCTGTCCCTGCAAGCTCAGCGCAAGACCGATGGCAAACGAGATGCCCGGTGAAAGGGCGCGAAAGACACGCCACATGCGATTGCGCGCTGTCATTCCGCTCACCAGCCGGCCCTTGTCGCGCATCAGGACGAGCAGTAGCGCCGTCTGCGCCAGCGACGCAGTGACGAGGGCGATACAGTAAGCGCGCCAAGCCGTTCCGAGCATGCCGTGCTCGCCGATCAAGCCAGATACAAAAGGCATGACCGCGATTGTCGACAGAAAAAGAAGATTCAGCCACGCCGTCGGCCAATCGAATGCCGATGCTTTGCGCGTGATCGCCATGTGGCTGGCCCAGAAAATAGCAACCAGCGCAAAACTGCTAAAGAATGCCACGAACTTCGGCGTCAGTCCGATGATTGCATCCAGCAGCTCCGCATCGCTCTCCGCCACGGGTGGGCGCAGTTCGAGCACGAGCAATGTCAGCACGATTGCGAACACCGCGTCCGAGAAGAACAGCATCCGGCTGATCATGCGGCCGTCCCCCGGCCCGTCACCCTCTGCGTCACTCATCCTGTTCTCCCCATGGCGATGCCCACCATCCACGCATGGCTTTCGATGATGCCGATCACCTTGAGGGGATCGGCGTCACGCACTTCAACGGCGTGCCGCCTTCCCTTGCTCCGCCGGTCGTTCACTCGGTCCGGTTCACGTTCATCACATTCGCCACGCCGCGCCGGTCATTTTCGCGGCCACCAAGTAGAATGTTGTAGAGTCCGTAATTGCCCTCATGGCAGGCGTATTCGTAGATGTTGCCGTCGATCCGGTTGAGCGCAGTCTCGCCGCGCCACACGTCCGTGTACATCGCCGGATCATTGACCTCGAACTGATAGAGGATCTGCCGATCCGATATCCGCGTGAAGTGCTCGGTAATCCTGCCTGCCATGCTCAGCACTGTCCGATCCGTGCGCTGGTCCGGATGCATATTTGTCGTCTCGACAACCAGTGTATCACCCTCCCAGTGCGCCACCGGATCGCCCATCCATGTCTGAACGCTCTCATCATGATGCTTCGCGCCGATCCGCGCCACGCGCACATCGTGCACCATCTCGACCATCAGCATCACATCGCTCGGCGTCTGCACGATCTGCACATTGTTGTTGTAGAGCCCCGACCGCAGCGGCGGCCCGCCCGACAACAGAACGCAGCGCTCCCCCAGCCCACGTTCCTCCGGATTGTCATACCCCGTCCCCCGCTTGCGCGGGCTGGACGCCTCGAAGCTCGCGCCCGCCTCGGTCAGCGCAGGTATCTTGCCGTTCTCCGGATAAACGATCCACGACGACCGCAGCTCGCCGCCGATCGACGTTACGTGCGATCCCGGATCGGTATAGGCCACGTCGTAGTTTCCGACTGGCGGCAGGGGCTTCCCCTTCTCCGGCGCACCCTCCTTCGGATCGACGTAGCTCGCCTGCGTCTTCATCCGCTTGTTGAACAGCGTGCCATCTTCCATCCTGTCCGCTTGTTCGCGCGACAGCACCAGCGGATAGCCTTCGGGCCGCTCCATCGGCGTCGCCGTCGCTGTGCTCCAAACGCCTTGAAGATCGGGCTTGCCCTCCGCCGTGCGCGGCGGCTGATAGGCGGCCTGCGCATGGGCGGATGCCCCCGCAAAGACTGCCAGTAGGAGTGAAGCGGCTACGCCGCGCACCGTCAGCGCCATCTGCTCCTCCCATCCGATCCTCGGCGTCCGCCGGGTCGATCTGTTTGAAGCAGTGTCGCTCAGACGGCGCAGGATGCAAGCACGCTGATAAGGCTTCAGGCTGCGGCGCCCCGCAGGTCTTCATAGTAGTATTTGCGGAATTGCAGCGTTGCACGATCTGTCTGTACAGACCGCTCCTGCGCCGCCGGCGGAACTTCACCTGGCGGAGAAGATTCGAGGACAGCCTTGTCTTCGTCGGCGATCTTTGCGCTCGATGTCCGGAATAGCGGATCGAAAAGGCCGAGGCGCATGAAGTCGCGCGAGGCAACCACAGTCAGCCGCGTCTTGTCTGGACCCGCTGGGACCACAAGTGCGTGAATGCGGAAATGGCGGTTCGGAATGGGGATTGTCAGCGCCATCATGTTCGGCCTGTAAAAATCCAAAACGCCACCGCCAACGCCATCAAGCTGTGCGACGGCACGCCCGCCCCATGGCGTGTCTTCCCACGAAATATCCATGCGCGATTGCGGCGACATTCTTCGTACTAACGGCTTGCCGATCGTCTTGCGATGCACGAACGGCAGGTGTGGACTGTCGAGCATGTTCTCCATCGCCCGCGTCCAGTGACAGTCCCACAGCCGCGTCACATATGTGCGCGCAAGACCTGGCGCGATGAGGCCATCGGGCGGTACGGGCTCGACAGGCGCATCGCGGCCCGGCGCCGTATAGACCCACACGAGATCGCCGAGCACGCGCACCGGTAGCGGCGTCGCGCCGAGCAACTCAATTTTTGCATCGGGATTCATCGGCACATGCCGGTTGGATCCATCCGGCGCAAAGCGCCAGCCATGAAATGGGCACTCAAGGCAACCATCGGCGCCGATGCGCCCAAGCGACAGCTTGACGGCCCGGTGCGGACAACGGTCGATCAAGGCGCCAATTCGCGTGCCCTCACCCCGGAACAGCACGATGCCCTCACCAGCAAGTTCGACCTGCACAGGTTCACGGCCTAAGCGCCGCGTCTCGAGGACGGGTGTCCAGACGTTTGCAAAATTCTCGAACACTGCCGCTTCGCCCTCCGTGGAGTCACACTGACAATCGCCCTTGCGTACGCACACAGGCTGCGACCGGTTCAGATCATCAGCAAGAGGCCAGCGACTTATAGTTGTGTCGCAGCGCTCACCGTGCTCGCAATGAACCCGCCACCGAGGACGGTCCGCCCGTCTGGCGCCGCATAAAGCACGCAGGCCTGCCCCGGCGCGACGCCTTCTTCGGGCACGTCGAAGGCAAAGCCCGGCACGCCATCAACCAGCATCAATCGACCCGGCACGGGCGCTCGCGTTGAGCGCACACGCGCCAGCGCCTGCACACCTGCTGCGCAGGCATCCGCGAGCGATCCTTCGCCGAGCCAGTTGCTCTCGCCAATTGACAGCCCGCTCGTGAGCAGCGCTTCGCGCGGTCCCACGATCACCCGGCGATTGGGCGCGTCGATTTTGACAACGAACAAGGGCTCGCCGGTCGCGACGCCAAGGCCGCGACGTTGGCCGATTGTGTAGCGGATCACGCCGTCATGCTGGCCCATCACGCGCCCGTCCATGTGCACGACGTCGCCCGGCGCAGAAGCGCCCGGACGCAGCTTCTGCACGATGTCAGAATACTTGCCGGCGGGGACAAAGCAGATGTCCTGGCTGTCCGGTTTCGCCGCCACCTGCAGACCGAGCGCCGACGCCGCGCGCCTCACATCGGGCTTGTTCATGCCGCCGAGCGGAAAGCGCAGGAAGTCGAGTTGCGCACGCGTGGTCGCGAACAGGAAATAGGATTGATCACGATCCGCATCAGCCGCGCGAACAAGTTCCGCCTGCCCGTCGGCGCCGATCGCGCGACGGATGTAATGTCCGGTCGCCATGGCGTCCGCGCCGAGGTCCCGCGCCGTTGCCAGCAGGTCGGAGAATTTTACGGTTTGATTGCACCGCACACACGGGATCGGCGTCGACCCTTTCAAGTACGTATCCGCAAAATCTTCCATCACCTGCTGACGAAAACGGCTTTCGTAATCCAGCACATAGTGCGGTATGCCCAACGCGTCCGCGACGCGGCGCGCATCGTGAATGTCCTGCCCCGCACAGCACGCACCCTGTTTCTTCAGCGCAGCGCCATGGTCGTAAAGCTGCAGCGTCACGCCGATAACGTCATAGCCGGCGTATTTCAGCAGGGCTGCGACAACGGATGAGTCCACGCCCCCCGACATGGCGGCGACGACGCGGATGTCCCCCCGCGGACGCGGGTCGCCGGGAAACAGGTCGAGGTCAGCCCCCGACAGGTCCACATTCGCCAGTTTCGAGAAATCACAGAGCCCGTCCGCAACTGGCCAATCTTCATGCGGAAAGTCCACATCGACAGGAACAGGCGAGCCGCCACGGGGCCCGATAAGCGTAGCCATTTCGTCTCTCCAGCGGGTTCAAGGCCCGCAGCAGATTGATGTTGAGCGCCCGGATATAGGCCAATCGCAGTAAAATGTTGAGTCCTCCGGGTTTCGATCCCGGCAAACCTCTTTATGGCCTGTCTGCTTGGCGCCAAGGAGCTTGAGCCCGTGTCAGATCCCAAGTCTTCCGAGCCCCAATCTGTAGGGGAAAAAGCCCGCGTCGCCGGCTGCCTTGCCGGCCTCGCCATCCCGCTCGCGGTGATCGGCTGGATGGCGTTTGATCAGTTCATCCTCACCCGCTTCACCGCTCCCGAACAGCACGCCGAGCGGCCAGCCTGCATCGGCCCCGTCGATGGCGACCCCAAATGGCAAAACACATGCGATGAGACGATCAACATTAAATACTGCCTGATCGCCTCGGCCACCCGCGAAGTCTGCCGGGCGCACAAGCTGGCGCCCGGCAAGGGCGTCACCGGCATCGACTATGCGCTGGCCGAACTCGGCGCCCCCCTGGTGAACATGAGCCGTATGGCTTGCGCCGAGCCCTACATGCCCGTTCCACAGCGCCACCCCAACACTGGACGCATGCGGGACGTCTGCACCTGACCCCATCTGGACGCGCGGCCTCGGACGCATCACCCTGCCGCCATGCCAAACCCGCCGCCGCCCCCCACCCCGCATCACTTCCAGACCAACCAGCCGCGCGAGCTGCTGGCGTGCGTCGAGTTCGCCGCACAGCAGGCTGAACTGGCTGCGGACGATAATGGCGTCTGGCGCTGGTTGATCATCGCGATGACGTTGGGCGTTCAGAACGCATGCCTGAGTGCGCTCGACTTTGGTGATGAGTTCGGCACGAAGGGTATGTCGCGAATGGATGGGCGCATCGTGACGCGCTGGACCAGGGACGGCAGGCGCGGTCCGGAACCACTGGCCGTACGTGAACCGCGTATCGTCTCACCGCTGGAGCTACTTCGCCGGGTCAGCGATTCTGCCTTCCTGCGCCCGCCCTTCCAGCTGCCGCTGACCAACAGGGTGAACGAGGCGTTTGACGATCTCGTCGACCTGCGCAACACCTTCCTCCATTTCAGTGAGGACGGCTGGACGATCGACCTGCGCGAAATCCCGCCGCTGATCATGAACGCGTGCAAGATAGTTCGCCATTTGGCCGTCACGCAGCCTGTGTATCTGCGGAATGCCGGATCTGGTCATCGCGAAAGGGTTGCAGCCGCGCTCGACCAGATTGAGGCTGCCATGGAGCACTATCCAGAGGCAGAGTGAACCAGCGCCGAACTAATGCAGCGCCGCGACTGTCGTGGCTTGAGCGCCGCTGGCTTTCGATACGCGCCAGATCGTGTTGCCGACATCGTCCGCCACGAGGAGTGAGCCGTCGCTGGCGATCGCCACGCCCACCGGACGGCCGAAAGCGATCTCTTTTTTTGCATCAATGAAGCCGCTGAGCACATCAATTGCTTCGCCCGATGGCTTGCCGTTGGCGAACGGCACAAAGATCACCTTGTATCCACTGAAGGGATCGCGGTTCCACGAGCCATGCTGGCCGATGAAGGCGCCTTCCGAGAACTTCGAACCCATCTTGGCGCCATCGGCAAATGTCAGGCCCAGTGAGGCCGTATGAGCGCCGAGTGCGTAGTCAGGCTCGATCGCTTTCGCGACCATGTCCGGGCGCTCAGGTTTGACGCGGGTGTCCACGGTGTGTCCGAAATAGCTCCATGGCCATCCGTAGAACGCGCCATCTTTCACCGACGTGATGTAGTCGGGCACGAGGTTGTGGCCGAGTTCATCGCGCTCGTTCACAGCAGTCCACAGCGCGCCGCTGTGAGGCTCCCAGCCGAGGCCATTCGGATTGCGCAAGCCGCTGGCAAAAATGCGCTTCTGGGCAGTGACCCGATCAATTTCCCAGATCGCGGCGCGGCCTTCTTCCTTCTCGATACCGTTCTCGGCCGCGTTGGAGTTGGATCCCACCGTGGCGTAAAGCTTCTTGCCGTCCTTCGATGCGATCAGGGATTTGGTCCAGTGATGGTTCAGCGGTCCGGCCGGCAGATCGACAAGCTTCAGGGGCGGCTTCGATGCCTTCAGATCGCCTTTCGCGTAGGGAACAGCCACGACGGCATCGGTGTTGGCGATGTAAAGGCGGTCGCCGGCGAGCGCCATCCCGAACGGAGAATTCAAGCCTGATAGAAACACGGAGCGCGTCTCGGCTGAGCCGTCCTTGTCGGTGTCGCGCAGGAGTGTAATGCGATTGGCGGTTGGCGTTGCCGCGCCAGCCTTCTTCATCGCTTCGCCCATGAAGAAGCCCTTGACGCCCCTGGCGTCCTCAGGCTTAGGCGGCGCGTTCGTTTCCGCGACCAGCACGTCGCCATTGGGCAGAACGTTCAGCCAGCGCGGATGATCAAGACCGGTCGCAAAAGCGATGACTTCCAGTCCTTCCGACGCGACGGGCATCTGTCCAGCGCCCCAGCCAACTGCCTTCGCAATCTTCAGCGTCGGCAACAATGTGGATTGGGGCTTCTCGATGATCGGGTTCGCGCCCATGGCGATCGAGACAGGTTCCGAACTGGGCGCCGCGCACGCTGCGAGAGCCAGACCGAGACCGCCGGCGGAAACCGCAAGAAACTGGCGCAAGGTCATGTTGGAACTCCGCAAACCGCAACTCTGAGCTAAATGGCTGGTGGCCGCGGTCGTTCCCTCAAACCTCGAAATGGACGCTGCTAGCGTTGCCGCCCCAAGCTCAATAGCTGCGCGTCGGGATCCCCGCCCCGATCCTTCACAAGCTGTTCCCAGCGGCCGAGTGCGTCCCAGTAATAATCGAAAATGCAGGGGCTGCAGCCCCGATGACAGCAGGACAGATCATCGGGCTTGTTGGGCGGCCTTGGAAAATCGACACTGTCTGCCATCCCCCGCCCCTATCTGATTTCATTGTGGAAACAAGAGACCGCTCAAAACACGAAGCATAAATTGAAAGGGGCGGTCGCCGCTCGCACGGGCCGCCCCTCCAACACGTGTGGAATAAACTCAGGTCAGTTCACTGGCACTGGAACTGGTCGGGGCTCTTGCCGTCGCCCGCTCCACCGAAGACCGCCTTCTTCGGATAGGCGCAGAGCTTGCGCGAACCGCCGGCGGTGAAGCTTGCGATCAGCTCTTCCGGAGCAGTCTTCGAGCTCACCCACTTGTCGAGCGCGTCAAGATAGTCGACGCGATCCGGGCCAGGTCCACCCGCACAGTGACCAACCGCGGGCAGCATGAACATGCGAACGTCGTTCTTCGCTGTCGCGTCGTTGGCGTAGACCTTGTCGAGATAGTTTATGCTCATGAAAGGTGAGAGCGCCGAGTCTGACCAGCCGTGATACATCAACAGCTTGCCGCCATGGCCCCGGAAGGTCGAGAGATCGGGATTTGTTGGCGACATTGTGGCCTGCAGCGCGATCATCTCGCCCGGAAGCGTGGCAAGGTTTGTCCGCGAGTGGTTCCACGTCGCGTCCTGCGTCAAGAAGTAACGCATGAAGCCTGCCGAGAAGCCGAAGGCCAGGCTGGGCTGTCCCGGCCCGATGCCGTCCTTGCGGCCGGCGAGCCACGTTCCCCAGCCGGCGTCGTTTGTTTCGCCGCCATAGGGATAGGCGAGATAAAACGGCTTTCCATTCGCTACCGGCGGTTTGACGATGGCTTCCACCGCCACAACCTGCTGCGGTGTGAGGCAGTTGTCTTTCTTGTTCGTCTTGCACTGGATCGTCTTGACGTCGAACGTGCATGCGCGCGGATCGGACATGATGCCGTCCTTCAGCCCATCAAGTGCATCGCACTTGTCGAGCACCGCTTTCGACAGGATGTCCCGCGCCGGCTTGTCGAGCACTGGCGCATCCAGCTTCTTCGGGTCGGGATACATCTTCTGTGTAATGTTGGAGAAACCGCCAGTGATATTGAGGAAGTCAGTCGCCGGCGCGCCCGCGATTATGCCGTCAAAATCGTTGGGGTAGCGCTGCGCTGCCTGCAGGGCTTCGCGTCCACCGTTCGAGCAACCTGCGAAGTATGACTTTTCCGGCGCACGTCCGTAACGAGATTGCACGAGCGACTTGGAGGTCGCGGTCACGCGGTGGATCGCTGCGTGCGCGTAATTGACGATGCGCTCCATGTCGCCCATCGCCCACGCGCCATCGGTCGATCCGCCGGGGCCGTTGTGACCCGTATCGGTCCCGGCCGTGGCATAGCCCTTCTGAAGCACGCCCATGCCAAGCGTCTGGTTCTCGACGCGGCCCGCAAAGCCGCCTTGACCGCCCATGACGAACTTGCCGTTCCACGCATCTGGCAGCCAGACGGAGAAGTTGATCTCCTTCCCGATGACGCCATCGATCTTGCACAGTGGAACCGGAGAGGTCGCCGCGGCAGCGGCGGTGATTTTCACATCGGGCGCAATGTAGCCCTTCAGCGATTCGCATACGACCTGCGCATTTGCGACGCCGGTAGTCGTCAGCATCGCCAATGCGACACCTGTCATCAGATTGCGGATCAAGATGTGTCCTCCCTCGGACTTCTGTTTGCGCCAACCTGCCACTCCGCCACGCGGAAGCAAGCCATGACCGTAAGACATGTTGCGGCGCAAAATCCGAGAGAAATGAGAGTTTCGACCCTACCTCAGCACGTCGAGCAACGTCAGGCCGCGTAGGGTGTTGAACACGCTGGATGAAGCTTGATACGCAAACTGCGCCTGATTCAGGCGCACCGCGACTTCGGCGAGGTCGACGTTGACGATCCCCCCGACTGCCTCGTCCAGCGCATTCATGCGCGAGGTCAGCCGGGTGGCGGCCGAGTCGACATCCTTGCTCAGCCGCCCGTTTTCGGACTGCGAGCTGAGAACGGTATTGAAAGCGGCGTTGAGATTGGTCAGCTCAGCCTGGATCGCCGCTCTCTGGGTATCTGTGAGATCACCGCCAAATGGTCCATCAGGCCCTCCATCCATCTCGGCCAGGCGCTTGATCGACGCCATCGCGCCCGAGATCACATCGTCAGCGACGACGCCGGCCTGAAGCGTGCGGCCTTCCTCAACGCGCATCGTTTGTGACTCTGCGCCCTGTTCGATCACGGCTGCCAAAGGCTGGGCTGCCAGATCACTCAGCGATGTCGCAGTGATCGGCGCCCGGTCATTCATCACACCGCCGAAAAGGTAGCGGCCGCCCAGGTTGGTGTTCATCGCGTCCTTGAGCACCGAGAATGCCTCCTCGAGCTGGGCGCGAATACCCTCACCGCTGTCGAGGCCGATATTCTGGAACAGGTCCTGCTTCAGCTTGTTCACAGCTTCCGCCGACCGGCCAAGCGCTACATCCTGGATCTGCATCCGCGTGTTGAGTTCCCGCGTGGTCGCCTGAAAGCCATCCATGCGCGCGATGAGACGTTGCGCGGAAACCAGCGTCTGCGCTTCCCGACCATAACCCTTGAGGTCGTTCGCTTTCGTCTGCGCGGAACTCTGGCGCGCGGCCTCGACCAAATCCTGCTGGGCCTTGCCGATGTCCGCCAGGGCGGCCCTCGGGATCATCGCTGAAGAGATACGTGTCATGGCTTTAGGTTCCTCAGACCATGTTCAGGACGATGTCGTAGAGATCGCGCGCTGCCTGGATCATGCGCGAAGCGGCAGCGTACGCTTGCTGGTAGGTCGTCATCTTCACCAGCTCTTCGTCGAGATTGACGCCCTCTTCGCTGGACCTACGGTCTTTGACTTCCTGCCGCACCGACTGTGCTGCCGCCTTCGCCGCACCCAGCGCTTCGGCGCGCACGCCGGCGTGACCCGCAAGGCGGGCGGCATAGTCCATCACCGACGTGACCTGACCCGTCAGGCCGCCGGCATTCGCAAATGTCCGCGACTTCGTTCCGGCGGCCTCGATCGCAAGCGCACCGCGCCCATCGCCTGGCGACAGCACGCGCGCGCCGGCAGCGGCGCCCGCAAGGTCAGCCTGCGCCGAGCCGAGTTTGTTGGGATCAGAGAGAATGTCGTTGCGGATCTTCAGCAAGCGGGCCCGTTGCGCCGGCAAAGACTCACCCAGACCGAACAGGCCGGACATCGAGATGTTGGTGTCGCCACGGCTGGTCGTGTCATCGATGACATCGATGCGCCCGACATTGCCATTGGTGGTGACAAGCGAGAGCCGCCCGGTCGCATCCAGCGAGGTCTGCCCGTAGCCAGACAGCGCGCCGTCGATGTCGCTGCGCAATGAGGCCATCGTCGCGCCGGCCCCAACGGTGAATTCGATCCGCCGCGCGATCGAACCGTTTGTGTCGCGAACGGCGAATGTCACGGTCTGTCCGGCGGTAAAGCCATGCAGGTCCGCGCCGGAAAGTCCCGTCGCATAGTTGATCGGACTGCCATGCGACACCAGATCGTTGAGACTGAATGCGGCCGAGAAGCCACGTCCGCCACGTGATGCCGGTGTGGTGGGGTCGTCTGTTACGACAACGCCATTGCCCGGCGTGGCCGATGCAATCGTCAGCGAACCATTGGCGAACGAAGCTGTTCCTTCCACGCCCAGCGCAGAATTGAGCGCCGTCTGGAAATCCCCGATCGAGTTGGCAAAGATGGTAATGTTGGCCTGGTCGTCGAGGATCTGGCCGGCGCTAAAATCGACACGGAGGTTACGCACGACAGCGCCGTCGCTGTCGACGATTGCGATGTGAGTGACGCCCGAGAAGTTCAGACGATCGGTTGCAATAAGGCCCGTATTGACGCCTGCGAGCTGGCTGGGTGCAGGTATGGCGCTGGCCTGGTTGTGAGCAGCGTTCAGTGCGTCGGCTGCGCCCGCTGCAAATTCGCCAAAGGCGAGCTGCAGATCGACCAGTTCCTTGTCCCGTACGCGCAGCAGTCCCTTGAGCTCGCCGCCGCCAATGTGAGTTTCGAGCGGCGTCTCGGTTGTCGAACGCGGGGCTATCATCACGAGGCTGGGATAGGGCTCGTTGCCGGAATTGGAGTTGAATCCGATCGTGGCTGAGTTGACATCGACCAGCAGGAGACCATCTGTCGTGCGGATCTCTACACCGCCAAGCGAGCGTGGCTGGCTACGGATATCGACGATCTCGGACAGGCGATCGACCATGCGCTGCTGTTCCGTCTCGGCGTCGCTGGACGACACGCCGGCAATGGTCGAGCGTTGGATGGAGGCGTTGAGCTTGGCAATTCCGCTCATAAGCGCGTTTGCTTCTTCGATCGCAGAAATGATGCGCGAGTGGGACTCATCGCGCAGAGCGGAAATTTCCGCCGATGTGGTGTCGAGCTGTGAGAGCAGCGTTTGCAGGTCCGACAGCGTACCGGAGCGGCGGAGAGCGGAGGCCGGATCGACTGCAAGCGCGCCAAAGCTGGAGAAGACCGGATCGAGCGTACCGAACACGGACGAGGAGTCCGATGGATCCCCCAATAGTGCCTGCGCGCGATCCATGAACTGAGCGAGCAGGTCGGCTGAGGCAACATCAGAGGCGCCACGCATCTCGGCGGCGGCGAGATAGGTGTTGGCGATGCGGGTAACATTGATCTCGACGCCAGACGGTCCGCCGGACGAGGCGCGCGAGGTGAATTGAACGTCGAGACGCGCATAGCCAACGGTGTTGATGTTGGCGACATTGGTCGATGTCGCCTTCAACGCCTGCTGGTTCGCAGAAAGCGCGGAAAGTCCGGTACTCATGATCTGCTGGATCGACACGACAGCATCTCCGTTGTCGGGACGCACTGCAGATCTTGCCGGGTAGGCGCGATCTGCCGGGCGGCCGCTGTGCGACCAGCCTTCACTGACTTCGTTCCATCATTTTGAATACGTTCGCAAAAATACTGCGACGGGGGCTTCTGCCCCGAACGCTCCAGCAAACTGGCCGCAACGTTGCCGTTAACCACGCAAGTTGCGGGCCAGTCGGGAGATAGCCCCAAAACTGCATGCAAACCTACGCCATTGAGGCAAGCACCCAGGGCGAGACGATTTGTGGCGCAGAGCCCGGCAACAAGTGCCGCCCTGCACAGTCACTCTTGCCGCCTTACCGCACTCAGCCACGCACGCATTAACCTGCAAAACACCCATTCATACGGGCTTTTTGTCGCAATCATTAATGGCTCGCCGGTTGCAGACCTTATCTTGCTTCGCGCCCGTGTCGGGTCGTCGCCGTTGAGTTCGTGGATAGCGCCTTGTCACCAGCCGCCGCCATATTGAACGCGCCAGCCACCCGGCCAACAGCCGGTGAAGGCAGGTCAGCACCGCAGGTAGATCGTGTGGATGGCGGCAACGACTTCGCGCGAATTCTGGACGATGAGCGCGCCGGTAGCGATCGCGATGCGGCATCCGACACCGCTCAACCCGCTCCCGCGCCATCACCACCAATCGAAACACCAGTGCAAGCTGAGCCGGTTCAGACAATCCTTGAAGGCGCCGCCGTTGAACAGAGCGCGGATAGCAAAGCAACGGTTGCCGCTGCATTCCAGGCCGCGCTGAACACTCTGAATGTCGATGACCCCTCGGGCGCAGATGCTGGCGCCGTCACTGCGCGAGCGAATACGGATACGCCCGCAGAAGCGCATGCGGCGACCCTGGCGAGCGCTGCAAAGCCTGCAGCAACAGCGACGGTCACTGTTTCGGCGTCGCAAACTGCCTCTCAGTCCAATCCGGCGCTTCTGGTCCTTGCCAGCGCACGCGCCGCATCGGGTACGCAATCATTGGGCAAGCAGACTGGCAACACAGAGGAAGCGGAGACCTCCGACGACGCCGGAACCGGCGAAGCAACATTGACTGAAGGCGCTGGAGGCGCGCCATTCGCAGGAATCGCCCAGCCCGCTGCCGCTCAACCCATCGCTCAGACCGCTGCTGCGTCCGGTGAAGGCAAAGTGACGATCGCAGCGGCGACACACGACAACGCGGGCGCCGCTCCCTCCCCCGCTGATATCGCCCCCGCTGATATCGCCCCCGATGGCGACGCAATTACAGCGACCGCCAAAGACGGCAAGCACGGGGATGTCGCGCCAACGCAAAGTGCAACACCAGCCGCCTCGTCTCCTGCGCATGCGCATCCTGCAGCAAGTGCAGCGACGCAGGCGAATGCCGCAACCGCCGCAGCTGCCACCCCCGATGGCGCCGCGCAGGTTGCCACGAACAACACTGGTGGCGCCTCTCAGACAGCGGCGGCGCCCGCATCGACTGGCAACCAGCTGACAGACCTTGCCCGCGCCGCTCCAACGCCGCCCGCACTGCAATCGGCGCCGGCGGCGACTATCCAAGTTTATGCGCGCATCATCGAACGCACCGATGGCCGCGCGCATCGTTTTGAAGTGCGACTTGATCCAGCCGAACTCGGCCGGGTCGACATCAGGATCGAAATTGGGGCCGACCGAAAGGTTCACGCCGTGATGGCTGCGCACGACAGTGCAGCTTTGACTGATCTGATGCGCGGGCAAAAGGCGCTTGAGCGCGCGCTCAGCGATGCGGGCATTGATCTCGCCGACAATGGCTTGCGCTTCGAAATCGCGTCGGACTCCAACCGCGGCGGGACGAACCAACAGCGCGAAGGCGACGCCAGCGGCCGCAAGCCCGATACCTGGCGCAAATTCGATACCGCAACCATTCCCGTTTCTGCCGAGGACGCTGCTGCTGCAACATCGACGCGTCGCAGTCAGCGTCTAGATCTCGTGGCCTGAAGGAATAACGCATGACCGACGCCATCTCCTTCGTACCGACACCGGCTGCAACCAGCGCATCGACAGCTGCCAACTCGGCCGCATCGCTGGCCAGCAATTTCGACACCTTCCTCACCATCCTGACGGCGCAGATTCAGAACCAGGATCCGCTCGAACCGATGGACTCCAGCAAATTCACCGAACAGCTGGTGCAGTTCTCCGGTGTCGAACAACAGATCAAGTCGAACTCGCAGCTGGAAACGCTTGTGAAGGCGACCAACTCCAACGCTGGCGCTGCGCTCTCGGGCTATCTTGGCCAACAGGCGGAGATCGCATCGTCCGGCGCGCAATTTACCGGCGAGCCGGTTCACTGGCGCTATGCGCTACCGTCGGATGCAGCCCAGGCGACGATCACGGTCACGGACGCCGCCGGCAAGGTGCTCTATTCCAAGACGGGCGAGACCTCGCGGGGATCGCACGACTTCGAATGGAATGGCGAACTCAACTCCGGCGGTACGGCGCCTGACGACCAGCCTTACTGGATCAACGTCGTCGCCGAAGACGCCAACGGGAAAACTGTCACGCCAATGCACTCGCTGGTGACGACCATCTCCGGCGTGGATCTCACCTATGGCGAGCCCGCGCTCACGACGCCCGCAGGAATTTTCGCCTACTCCGACATCAAGCGGTTGATGCGCCAGTAGCGCTCACCCCTCGACCGACTTCCGGCGCAGAAGCGCGCCGTCAGGCTGCAAAGCAGCCGCAAAACCCGCAACGAACACGGCCCATCGGGCCAACTGGGAGCTTCGACCATGAGTATCAACTCAGCCATGCTTGCCGGCGCATCGGGCCTGCGCGCCAATGCCAGCACGCTGGCCTCGATCTCGGACAACATCGCCAACGTAAACACGGTCGGCTTCAAGCGCTTACGCAGCGACTTCATATCGCTGCTCAACTCCCCGAACGGCGCCACCACGTACAGCGCGGGCGGCGTGATGTCGCGCTCGACCGCGTTGATGAACGAACAGGGCTCCACGGTTGCCTCATCCGTGGCGACGCACATGGCGGTTTCAGGCGATGGCATGTTTGTTGTGCGCGGGCGCAGCGACGACGCCACCAGCAGCGACCCTTACTACTATACGCGTGCAGGCCAGTTCTCACCGGATTCCGATGGCTACCTTCAGAACACCGCAGGTTACTACCTGCTTGGCTGGCCGGTCGGACCAACCGGCGCGGTAAACTCTAGTCCGACCGACCTCAACGCGTTGGAATCCGTGCGCGTCTCTGGCATTGCGGGAGGCGCAGAGGCGTCCTCGCGCCTGTCGCTGTCGGCGAACCTGCAGTCGTCGCAGGCGGTCTCGGCCGCAGCTGCGACCTATGACGCGACCGACACCGCCAACAACATGGCCTCGGGCGCCGTCACACCGGATTTCCAGATTCCGGTCCAGATGTATGACAGTCAGGGCGGTCTCCATACTCTCACCCTCTCCTTCCTCAAGCAGGGACCGAACGCGTGGTACGCTGAAGTGCACCTGCCGGATGGTCAGGTCGCCGATGCCGCCCCGTTCGTGAATGGGCAGCTCGCTACCGGTACCGTCAACTTCACCCCGTTCGGCCAGATTGACGCTGCAACCTCGACCCTGCCGTCGACCATCACGATCGGCGGCACAGGCGCTGGCGGCTCTGAGTGGGAACCGACGCTCGGCCTTGCGACACAGACGGTCGCACTCGACCTCGGCGGACCGGGCGCACCGGGTGGCCTCACCAACTATGATTCACCGTCGGTTCTCGGGACCTCGCAGGTCGATGGCACGCCGTTCGGTTCGCTGGCGTCGGTTGACGTCGATGACGAAGGCTTCGTCACCGCCATCTTCACCAACGGACTGTCGCGCCGCATCTATCAGATCCCGCTCGCGACCTTCGGCAACACCGACGGCCTGCTCTCGGAGCATGGCGGTATATACCGCCTTGGCCCCGACGCCGGCGCGCTGACCATGCGCGGTGCGGGCGATGCGGGCGCTGGCCGCATCAAGTCGCGCGCACTTGAAGCTTCGACGGTCGACCTGGCAGAGGAGTTCACAAACCTTATCATGACGCAGCGCGCCTATTCTGCGAACTCGAAGATCATCACCACGGCGGACGAGATGCTTGATGAGCTGATCAGGTTGAAACGATAGGACATGAGGCGGCTGCGTAACCGGTGGCTGGTGTGGCGGCGCGCGCGCGTTTCACCAGTACGGTCCATCGACTTAGTGCAGAGGCTGCCAGATTTTGCGGACAGCAATTTTCTTAACGGGCGTCGGAATTTTGCAGATTCTTTCTTGAAAACCGCACCGTCGCGCTGAGCGTGACTTTAAGCGGGGATGCGTAGGGTCAGGGAAAGAATGAGCAGCATACGGAGTAAACCATGCTGAGCCATACCGCCCACGGCGCGGCCGTCGTGGGACCTGACGGACGCCCGATCACGCTCGCTGATCTTCCCACCGCGGGGATCAAGCGCTGGGTCACGCGGCGCAAGGCAGAAGTTGTCGCGGCTGTCCGCGGCGGCCTGCTGACGGCGGAAGACGCCTGCGAACGCTATGCTTTGACCCGCGAGGAGTTCTCTGGCTGGGAACGCCTCTACGAACGTCACGGTGTGAAGGGTCTGCGCACGACCCGCCTGCAGAACTACCGCTAGCGCCCGCGCGGCGCCGCTCCCGGGCTTTCAGGGGAGCTGCGGCGGGCAAAATTAAGGTTTGAGTAACCTCCGGACGGTTGCGGGCCTTAATCACCCATTTACCACGCACAGGGAAATTCCTGCCTAGTCGCAAATCGCGACGCAGGCAGAATTTTCCGGGCGGGCATGGCTGACGAGACCTCTGAAGAAGCTAAAGGGCTTGTAGCCCAGCTCGCCCGTTCCGGTCGCATGCGGATCGCCGCGGCGCTCGTTGTCGTCGCACTCGTGGGCGGCGGCCTTGGCGTGCTGATGCTTCAGGGCGGCGCGGCCAGCAAGAAACTCCTTTTCTCCGGCCTCGATCTCGAGGAAGCCGCCGCAATCAGCAACAAGCTGGACACGGCAGGCATCAGCTATTCGCTTGAAGGCGGCGGCTCGGCCGTCTTTGTCGACGCCTCGAAAGTCGAAGATGCACGCATGATGCTCTCCGAACAGGGCCTGCCCACGCGCGGGTCTGTTGGCTGGGAGATCTTCGACAAGTCGGACGCCATGGGTGAAACGCAGTTCGTCCTGAACATCAAGAAACTCCGCGCCATGGAAGGCGAGTTGGAGCGTTCGATCGCGTCCTACGACCTTGTGCAATCGGCCAAAGTCCACCTCTCCATTCCCGAAAGGCCCTTGTTTCAGTCGAATGCCGAGCGGCCGAAGGCCGCCGTGGTGCTGAAACTGGCCGGCAACATGATGCCAAACGAGAAGGTCCGCGCGATCCGGAACCTCGTTGCCTCGCAAGTGCCGGGGCTGTCGGTGAACGCTGTCACCATCACCAGCACCGATGGCCGCCTGCTTGCAGCCGCGTCCGAAGACGGCTCGACCGGCCTGGGCGGCGGCGCGGGCACAGACGAGCGTCGCTCCGCAATTGAGGACGGCTATCGCAAGAAGGTTCTCGACGTCATCGAGAACATTGCAGGCCCTGGCGCCGCCAAGGTGACCGTCTCAATCGAGGCCGACTTCAACAAGGTCACGCAGAGCTCCGAGACTTACAATCCGGACAGCCGGGTCGTGCGGTCGGAAACGACCGTGGAAGACAGCGAAAAGAATCAGGACATGCAGCCGGGCGACCAGACCACGGTCGCCAACAATGTCCCCACCGGCGCCCAGCCGGTCGCAGCGCCCCAGCCGACAAGTCAGAAAGAAGCCAATCGCAACGAATCAACCATCAACTACGAGATCGACAAGACCGTCCGTACCGAAGTCATTGAAGGCGGCGCCGTCAAACGCCTTTCTGTGGCTGTTGCTCTCGATCAGGTTCGCATCCCCGGCAAGGACGGCGCCGCGCCGACCTGGCAGGACCGCACCCCGGAAGAAGTTGCGCGCGTTACCGCGCTGGTCAAATCCGCTGTGCTGTTCAATGCCGAGCGGGGCGACGTTGTCACCGTCGAAAGCACCGCTTTCGCCAGGCCCGATGCAGGCCTTGATGGCGGAGAAGCGCCCGGCGCGTTCGAGTTCGACAAATTCGATCTGGTTCGGATCGGCGAAATACTTGCTCTCGTTCTGACGGCGCTTGCGCTAGTGTTTTTCGTACTGCGGCCGCTGGTCGCGGGCCTGTTTTCGAAGCCGGTGGATGAAGACCTGCCCCCGGAGATTCGCAAGCTCAAGGGCGCCAAGCGCGCCAAAGCAATAGCGGTTCATCAAGCAGCGATGATTGCGGCCAGAGCACAGCAACAAAGGCTGGAAGACGAGTCCCCGGACAGTAGGGCGTTGCCCTCCAGCAAGGCTGTGGGATTCAATCTCGCCACGCCCGAACGTCTCGACGCTGGCATCGACGTGGCGCGCATCTCTGGTCAGGTGAAAGCCTCATCGATCAAGAAGATATCGGAAGTCGTCGCCAGCCACCCGGATGAATCCATCGCAATCATCCGTTCGTGGATGGCGGAAGAAACTTCGGACCGCGCTGCATGAGCAAGGCATCCGCCCTCCAGAAGCAGGCAGCTGAAGATGCTGCGGATGCTGCCCAGCAAGCGCCCGCGCAACCCCAACCGCCGTCGCGCGCCGACATTCAGAACGACACCAATCGCCGCATCGTCGAGACGATCAGCGCCGTTGCGGGGCTGCACGGCTCGGAAAAAGCAGCGATCCTCCTGCTCGCCATGGGCGAGGAGGCAAAGCCGGTCTGGGACCGCCTCGACGATGATGAGCTGCGCGAAATCTCAGGCGCCATGTCCAATCTCGGGCCGGTGCGCGCCGAGACAGTCGAATACCTGATCAAGGACTTCGTGAACCGGCTCTCCGGCTCCGGCTCGGTAACAGGCTCTTACGAACAGACCCACAAATTGCTGTTGCAGTTCCTGCCGCGCGAGAAAGTCGACGGGCTGATGGAAGAACTGCGTGGTCCGGCCGGCAGGACCATGTGGGACAAGCTTTCCAACGTGAACGAGCAGGTTCTCGGCAACTATCTCAAAAACGAATATCCGCAAACGGTTGCGGTGATCCTTTCCAAGATCAAGACTGAGCATTCGGCGCGCGTTCTCACCGCCTTGCCTCCGGAATTTGCTCTCGAAGTTATCCAGCGCATGCTGCGCATGGAGCCGGTGCAGCGCGAAATTCTCGAAAAAATTGAGTCGACCCTTCGGACAGAGTTCATGACCAACCTCGCGCGCACGTCCAAGCGCGACAGTCACGAGCAGATGGCGTCGATCTTCAACAGTTTCGACCGCCAGACAGAGGGGCGCTTCATGTCCCTTCTGGAAGACAAGAACAAGGACGCAGCCGACAAGATCCGCTCGCTCATGTTCGTGTTCGAAGATCTTTCCAAACTCGATCCGGGCGGTATTCAGACGCTTCTGCGCAATGTCGACAAGACCAAGCTGACGCTGGCGCTGAAGGGCGCCAACGACGAGATGCGCAACCTTTTCATGTCGAACATGTCTGAGCGCGCCGCGAAACTCATGCGCGAAGACATGTCCGCCATGGGGCCGGTCAAGCTCAAGGACGTGGAAGGCGCACAACAGGAAATGGTTGTTGTCGCCAAGGCGCTCGCCGACCGCGGCGAGATCATGCTCGCCGAGAGTGGCAGCCAGGACGAGCTGATCTACTGATGACCCAGACATCCCCCTTTCAGTTTGTAACCGAATTCACGCCCTCGGGCGAGGTGCTGTCTGGCCCCGACAAGAGGTATTTCTCGCGCGAGGAAGTAGATCAGCTCGCCGCAAAGGCCGAGGTTCGCGCACGTCAGACCGTCGAAGCCAAAGGGTTTGCGGCCGTCGACCGCATCGTCGTGAACCTGGCGCCGGTTGCCGCACAGCTATCCGCAGTCGCCGAACAGCTTCGCGCCGAAGCCGCCGAACTCGCCATGATCGCGGCGCGCAAGATCGCCGGCGTGGCGCTGGACAAGAACGGCGAAGAAACTGCAGCCCAGGCTATTTCCGAGATCATCCGGCGCCTCAAGCTTTCACCCACTGTTACCGTCAGCGTGGCGCCCGAGGCTCATGCCGAAATGGAACGCCGCCTCGAACAGCTACGCGCCAAAGGCATCGGCGGCGCAATCACGTTCGTTCCGGACGCCAGCGCCAAGCCCGGCGACTGGCGCGTTACATGGGCCGAAGGGTCCGCAGGTTTCACCCGAGAGGGCGTCGAAACCGCCATCGACGCCATCATCAACGCACGACTGCAAGACCCGGTCGCCCCGCAGCTCGACCTGTTTTCCGCCGCATAGGACACCATGAGCACCAACGATCTCAATCTTCCGGACCTCGCCAACAGCGGCGCCCCTGTGAAGTCCAATCAGACCAAGACACCGCCGAACGGCGATGATGATCGCGAGAAGATCGCTGCAGACCTGCGGCCGGTCTTCGACGTTCCAGTCTCGGTCCAGGCGGTCATCGGTCGAACGACCATGGAAGTCTCAAAGCTCCTGGAGCTCGGCGAAGGTTCGGTTCTCGAGCTCGACCGCCGCGTGGGTGAAGCCATCGATATTTACGTGAACTCCCGTCTCGTTGCCCGCGGTGAAGTTGTCATCGTCGACGACCGCCTTGGCGTGACCATGACGGAAATCATCAAGAACTCGGACGCCTAGAGGAAACCCCATGCGTGTTCTGATAATCGGAAATCTCGCGGGCCAGCTCTCGGCCGCCACCAAAATCGCCTTCGACAAGGGCGCCAAGGTCCTGCACGCGAACGACGCCGAGATGGCGATGGAGTTGCTGCGCAGCGGTCGCGGCGCTGACATCGTCATGATCGACGTTCATGAAGACATCATGTCCCTGGTTACGGCCATGAAACGTGAACGCATCGTCGCCCCCGTCGTCGCCTGCGGCGTCGCCGCCTCCCCCTCCACCGCCGCCGCCGCCATCCGCGCCGGCGCCCGCGAGTTCATTTCTCTTCCGCCAGATCCCGAGCTGATTGCGGCCGTGCTTGCTGCTGTGGCCGACGATGACCGTCCGCTGATCGCGCAAGACTCGGCGATGATGGAGATCAAGGCGCTTGCCGACCAGATCGCTCCGTCGGATGCGTCGGTTCTGATCACCGGCGAAAGCGGCGTCGGCAAGGAAGTGATGGCGCGCTATGTCCACCGGCGCTCCAAGCGCGCGGACAAGCCGTTCATCTCGGTCAACTGCGCGGCGATCCCGGAAAATCTGCTCGAGTCCGAACTGTTCGGTCACGAGAAGGGCGCGTTCACCGGCGCAGTAGCCCGCCGTATCGGCAAGTTCGAGGAAGCAGACGGCGGCACGCTCTTGCTGGACGAGATCTCGGAAATGGACATCCGCTTGCAGGCCAAGCTTCTGCGCGCCATTCAGGAACGCGAGATTGACCGCGTCGGCGGGGCAAAGCCCGTGAAGGTCAATATCCGCATCATCGCGACGTCCAACCGCATCCTGCAAGAAGCGGTGATCCGTGGCGAGTTCAGGAAGGACTTGCTGTACCGCCTCAACGTCATGAATCTGCACATCCCGCCGCTGCGCGAGCGGCCGCGCGACCTGCAGGCGCTGGCCGACTACTTCGTCGAGAAATACGCCACTGCCAATGGCTTCACGCGCCGACTTTCGGATGAAGCCCGCGAGCGCATCCAGTGCGCCGCATGGCTGGGCAACGTGCGTGAACTCGAAAATGCCATGCATCGCGCCGTAATCCTGGCGCACGGTACGGACATCTCGGTGGACGATCTGCGCACGCCCGATGGCCGTCCTGTGCAACCTAATGTGCTCGACGCAACTGCGGAACGCGCAGTCAACGCCGCCGAAGCTGCGATCAAGGGCGCAACGATGCGTGTCGGTCAGACCGTCGCCGCAGTCGAACAGGATCTGATCCTCTCGACGCTGGACCATTGCCTCGGCAACCGGACGCATGCTGCCAACATTCTTGGCATCTCGATCCGCACGCTGCGCAACAAGTTGCGCGCCTATCAGGATGCCGGCTTTGAAGTCGCCGCCCCGGGCGAAGTCCGGGCGGCAGGGTAATTAGATGGCTCAGGTAGGATCGGTAACCGCCGGCTCAGGCGGGTTTGACTGGAACGCACTGACGAAACTGTTCGTCCGTGGGGAATACGCGCTCGGGCTGGGCGTGATGGCGCTGGTGATGATGCTCATCATCCCCATTCCGGCCTTCCTGCTCGATTTTCTTCTCGCGATCTCGATAACGCTGTCCGTCCTAATCCTGATGACGGCTCTGCTGATTCAGAAGCCGCTGGAGTTTTCCGCGTTCCCGACCGTTCTGCTGCTGGCGACCTTGCTTAGGCTGGCGTTGAACATTGCCACCACGCGACTCATCCTCTCTCACGGTCACGAAGGTCCGCAAGCGGCCGGCAACATCATCGAGGCCTTTGGCGGCTTCGTGATGCAGGGTAATTTCGTTATCGGCGTCGTTGTCTTCATCATCCTGATCATCGTGAACTTTGTCGTGGTCACCAAGGGTTCGGGCCGCATCGCTGAAGTTGCCGCACGGTTCACCCTCGACGCCATGCCTGGCAAGCAGATGGCGATCGATGCTGATTTGTCTGCCGGCATCATCAACGAAGACGAAGCCCGCAAGCGCCGCAAGGAGCTTGAGGGCGAGAGCAACTTCTTCGGAGCCATGGACGGTGCGTCAAAATTCGTACGCGGCGACGCGATGGCCGGGATCCTGATCACGTTCATCAACGTGATCGGAGGCATGATCATTGGTGTCGCACAGCAGGGCATCTCCTTCGAACAGGCCGCCAATTCCTACACCCTCCTGACGGTTGGCGACGGCATCGTGTCGCAGATCCCTGCGCTGATCGTTTCGGTTGCAGCCGGTATGCTGGTCTCGAAAGCCGGCGTCGACGGCGCCGCCGACAAGGCAATCGGCACGCAGCTTTTCACCAATCCACAAGGCCTTGCGATGGCCGCCGTTACGGCCGCGCTTGCAGGCTCCCTGCCCGGCATGCCGATGATCCCATTCTTCGGACTAGCTGGTCTCGCCGGCTACGGCGCCTATCGCGGCTTCCAAAAGCAGGGGCGCAAGGAAGAGGAGCAGGTTGCAGAGACAGCTGCCGCACAACGCGCCAAGCCGATACCTGAAGCGCCGATCCAGGAATCGCTGGCGATCGACGACATCAAGATCGAACTCGGCTTCGGGCTGCTTGGTTTCATCAACGAAACCTCGGGCCGCAAGCTCACCGACCAGGTCAAGGCCGTGCGCCGCCAGATCGCAACAGAATTCGGCTTTGTCGTTCCGCAGGTGCGGATCATCGACAACCTCGAATTGCAGTCAGAAGAATACCGCATTCTCATCAAGGAAGTGGTGGCTGGAAAAGGCAAGCTGCGCCCACAGTTCAATCTTGCGATGGACGCGTCGGGCACGGCGCCGCCGATCCCGGGCGAGAAGATCAACGAGCCAGTGTTCGGCTTGCCGGCCGTCTGGATCGACGACGCGATGAAGGAGAATGCAGCCATCCAGGGCTATACCGTGGTCGATGCCGCGACGGTTCTCACAACGCACTTCACCGAACTGG
The DNA here is from genome assembly GCA_038326205.1 of Caulobacterales bacterium. Taxonomy (GTDB): domain Bacteria; phylum Pseudomonadota; class Alphaproteobacteria; order Caulobacterales; family Hyphomonadaceae; genus UBA7672. Next base: position 27,671 of record JBBQJV010000007.1, read on the forward strand.
TGAAAGAAAACATGGCGGAACTTCTGACGTTTGCGTCGGTCAAGCAGTTGATCGAAGATCTGCCGAAGGCGCAGGGTTCCCTGGTCAACGATATCACGCCGGGACAGATCACCGTGTCCGGTATCCAGCGCGTGCTGCAGAACTTGTTGCGCGAGCGGATCTCGGTGCGTGATTTCGGATCAATCCTCGAAGCAATCGCGGAAGCCACCTCCGCCTCGACCGACCTGCTCACTGTTACCGAGCACGTCCGCACCCGCCTCGCCCGTCAGCTATGCAACGCGCATCTCGATGCATCCGGCGCGCTGCCCATCGTCGCATTGTCACCGAACTGGGAGCAGGCGTTTGCCGAGGCTCTGGTCGGTCAGGGCGCAGATCGCCAGCTCGCGCTGGAACCGTCGCGCCTGCACCAGTTCGTCGGCGACCTGCGAAACGCATTCGAGCGCGCCAGCCAGATGGGCGACAGCCCTGTGCTGCTGACCTCGTCAGCTGTGCGTCCTTATGTGCGGTCATTGGTCGAACGTTTCAGGCCGCAGACAATCGTGATGTCGCAGAACGAAATTCACCCCAAGGCGCGGCTGCGTTCAGCCGGCGCCGTGTAGAGGAGTAGCCCCGATGAAAATGAAGATGTTCGTGGGCCGAACGGAAGCGGAGGCCATGGCGATGGTTCGGGCCGAGATGGGCCCAGACGCCGTGATCCTCTCAACCCGCGACGAAGACGGTCAGGTCGAGATCCGCGCCGCCATAGACCGCAATTTCGGTCAGAGATTCGCCGCACCGAAATTCGCCGAAGCTCGCCCCGTCTATGACGAGACGCGTTCCACCCTCGCCTCCACCCTGCGTTGGCACGGTGCACCGGACGGGTTCGTGCACATGGTGTCGGAAGCTGGCAGCCGTCTCGGCGCCGGTATGGAAGCGGTCAATTCGCTGGCCGTCGGAATCGAAGGCATCCTGACCTTCAACCCGCTGAACCCGCATCCGCAAAAGTCGCTTCTGCTGGTCGGAGCGCCCGGTTCGGGCAAGACGACTGCTGCAGCCAAGATCGCGCGCTTCCTGTCGGACAAGAAGAATCCGATCGAGCCGGTCGCCGCAGATTTCGACGCATCAGGCCAGACAGCGCGCCTCGCCGCATTAACGCTTAAGGTTTCGGTAACCTCCGCGATCTCGCCCGAACACTTAATGCGTGTGGTGCGCGACGCGGACGATCGCGGGCAAAAACTTGTCATCGATTGCCCCTCATTTAACCCGCTCGACGAAGCGGACATGAAGCGGTGCAGTGATTTGATTTCCTACATGAATATAGAGCCGATCCTGGTACTGGGCGCCGACGGTCACCCCATGGAAATCGAGGATAATGCGCGTGCGTTCGCCCAGGCGGGCTGCCGGCGTGTCATTCTTACCAAAATAGACGCGGTTCGACGTCGCGGGGGTGCGATCGCCGCAATTTCTTCCGCTCGGTTAAGCATCGCTTCACTAGGTATGACGTCAAATGCACGTTGCGGACTGGCGCCTGCTTCGTCGGAGAGAATCGCCCGGTTGTTCCTGACCGGCGCCTCGATTGCGGAAACGGACCAGCTCAAGGGAGCCGCGTGATGATGAACTTCGGTTCGAAAAAATCGGAAGGAAAAGGCGGCAGCCGCTCACGCGTCGCCCCCGCTTCCGTCATCTGCATTGCTTCTGGCAAGGGCGGGGTCGGCAAGACCTGGCTCTCCACCACGCTTGCCGCCTGCTTCGCCAAGATGGGCCGGCGCACGCTGCTTGTTGATGGCGATCTTGGCCTGGCCAACGTCGACGTCCAGCTTGGCATCGCCCCTGAAACCGATCTTGCTGCGGTGATCGCTGGCTGGGTCGAGCTTGAGGATGCGGTCTGCAAAGTGAATGGCGGCGCAGGCTCTGAAATCGGATTTGACGTGCTGCCGGGCCGCTCCGGCTCGGGCGCACTCGCGGGTCTGCCAGCAGAAGAGGCCTCGCGCCTTGCCGCTTCGCTCACGGCTCTCGCCCTGCAATACGACACGGTGCTGGTCGACCTCGGCGCCGGTATCGAAGACAACGTCATGCGCCTTGCGCGTGCCTGCGATCGCTGCGTGATCGTCGCCAATGACGAACCGACCTCGATGACGGATGCCTACGCCTTCATCAAGGTGCTGCGTGGCTATGCCCCGTCGGTCCAGCCCTGGATCGCGGTCAACATGGCCGACACCCGCGTCGCTGGTCGTCGCACCTATGAAGCGCTGGCGCGCGCCTCGCAAACCTTCCTTGGCTTCCGCCCGCCGCTCGCCGGCATCATCCTGCGCGACCTCAAGGTGCGCGAGGCCATCCGTCAGCAACGGACGATCGTTTCGATCGACCCGCAGGCGCAGGCCGCTCTCGACGCGCAACAGATTGCCGAAGCGCTCATCCGTGGCGGCGCCGAAGGCATGGTCGAAGCGAAGTCGGCCTGATCATCTGCGCTGACGACAATTTGCAGGGACCAGACGTCGCAGCGTCTGGTCTTTGCTTTGTCTGGGCCATGTCTGGGTCTGGGCCATGTCTGGGTCTGGGCCATCTCTGGGTCTGGGCCATGTCTGGACTTTGCACGCGCAAAGGCGTCTCGTGGACGCAATCGATCGAGACGTGTTCGTGGGGCCGTCACTTGAGACATTCTCTCATTGCTGGAATTTCCGTGCTGGCGCTCGGCGCCTGCGCATCTTCGGGTGTGCTGGAGGGCATGGCGTCCCAGCCGCAAGCACAGGCTGCCAGGTCCGAAACCTTCAGTCTCGTCACTCAGGACGAGCTCACGCGCGACATGCCGCATCTGACGCCTGAGGGTGACGCCAAGGCCTATGTGGCAAGCTTCATCCACTGGGTCCTGATGCCCGGCCATATGGTCGAGCGCTCCAGCATGCTGGCCACAGGCGCACCGCCAGACCTTTCTGATCCGCGCGAATTTTCCAGCATCGTCCGCGACCTTTCGGATCAAGGGAACTCCGAGGCGACCCTTTTCAAAGTGATTGGCAGCGCAAGCGACATGGGCGCACTCAGCGCCAATGCGCATCCGACTGCGCAGTTCTTTCTGCAGACACGTCGCCTGCATCAAGGCTCGCTGTTCGAAAGGATCGACGCGCTGGCCTGGCTACGAAGAGAAGCTGTCACCAACAAGGACGCGGCCTTCGCGCTCGGAGGCTTCCTGATCGACCAGGGCGCAACGCAGGACAATCTCGGCGTCAATGCACGGCTGCTTGCGACGCCTGCGGAAATCGCGGAAGGAACGCGCCTGCTGAAAGGTGTGGCCGCACATACGACACTGGAATCCCTGGCTCACATCGCTGACCTGCTCGCGGATGCGTTGAACACGCCTGCAGGCGATCCGGTCGCGCTTCGAAATCTGCTTGAACTCACAGTGGCGGCAACATCGACGACCCCAGCTGAGGATAACGCCTCCTTCAGTAGCATTGCCTTGGAGTTGGGCGGCGGCAGCGGCGTCGACGCCACCTACCAGGCGGCAGGCCTGCGTGTCGGGCTTGCAGCACTACTCGAGACCGGTAAGGGCGGGCCAGCCGACGTTGAACGCGCCAAGGGGCTTTATCTCGAGGCGCTGAAGGCGACGGAGGATAACAACGCGCTCAAGGCGCTTAAACGGCTCGGCGAGGATGTGAGCGCTTATGAAACGCCAGACGAACCGGCGGACGCGCGACCAAGGGCGCGCGACGATGGCTGGGAAGACGAGTAGGCCAACCCTGCCCTCGCTTACCTGCCTTGACCGCCCGCCCGGTTGATGGCGACTTCATCAAGCTGCGCCTGTTCGATGGCGGCGCGTTCAGTGGTCTCACGTATGCGTCCCTGCTCGATCAGCTGCTCGAACTTTGATTTCTCGATATAGGCATCAGACAGGCGCATGCGCACGTCCGCAAGCGCGGCCTCCTTCGCCGAGGCCTGATCGCGGATCTCGGCGATTTGCGCCTTCACGCGCATGCGATAAGCCGGCAGCATGGAGGCAAACATGGCGTTGCCTGTGGCGTTCGCGAGTTCAGCTGCTTCGCGCGCGCGCGCGGATGCCTCGCGCGCCTCCAGCTCGCTGACTTCCTGGCCGATACGCGCAGCTTCCACGCCGAGTTCGTCGAGCTTGCGCTGCGCGACCTTGAGTAGCGTATGGAGCGATTTCATTTAATGGCTTTCCGCGCTGCGCCGGCTTGCGCAGCGAGCGCTCCCGACGACAGGATGTTGGCGAGCGCGGTGAACGCTTCTTCCGGGTTGGAAACATCGTGCATATCCTGCGACAGGAATGTCTCGATCAGCGGCCACAACCTGACAGCCTCGTCGACTTCGGGATCGGCGCCCTTGGCGTAGGCCCCGATGCGGACGAGTTCTTCCATGTTGGAATAAAGTGCGATCAGGCGCCGCGCGCGAATAGCGATCGCTTTTTCCTGCGGCGTCTGCAGCTGGTTCTGGAGACGTGAAATCGATTTCAGCACATCGACAGCGGGAAAGCGCCCGCGCTCGGCGATCTGGCGGGATAGCGTGATGTGTCCGTCAAGAATGGCGCGGACAGCATCGGCGACAGGTTCATTGTGATCGTCACCATCGACCAGCACGGTGAAGAGCCCGGTGATCTGCCCCTGCGGCTCGCCTTCGGCAACGGTGAGACCCGGCCCTGCCCGTTCCAGCAGCTTCGGAAGTTCGGCGAACACAGACGGCGTATAACCGCGTGTGGTCGGGGGTTCGCCAGCGGCAAGGCCGATCTCGCGCTGGGCCATGGCGAAGCGCGTGACACTGTCGAGGAAGCACACCACCTGCTTGCCCTCGTCGCGGAAGTGCTCCGCTACGGCCATCGCCAGCCAGGCGGCGCGGCGACGGCGTGGGGCAGCTTCATCCGAGGTCGCCGTGACGATCACTGATTTTGCAAGACCATAATCGCCGAGCGTATCTTCGATGAACTCACGGACCTCGCGGCCACGTTCGCCGATCAGTCCGATGACAATGATGTCCGCGTCCGCGCCGCGCGCCAGCATCGACATGATGGTGGACTTGCCGACGCCTGAGCCCGCGAAAACGCCGAGACGCTGGCCGCGCGCACATGGCGCAAACACGTCGATGGCTTTGACGCCCAGCGCCATCTTCTGATCAACGCGTGCTCGCGCCTGAGCATTGGGAGGAATGGAGCGGACGAGACGCGGACGAATGCCCTGGGACAACGGCCCCTTCCCGTCCAGCGGTTCGGCGAAGGCGTCAATGACGCGGCCGAGCCAGGCATCGCTGGGACGGACGGCATCAAGGCCTGACATGAAATAGACCGGCGCGCCCGGCCCAAGGCCATCCAGCGGATCGCAGGCGAGAAGGATCGCCTTGTCGCCCTCGAATCCGACCAGCTCACCACGCGGACCATTCTCGGCGCCGAAACGAACCGACGCGCCAAGGCGAAGGGCCTGCTGCGGACCGGCCGCCTCGATGCGCAGCCCTTCTAGGGCGGTGACCCTGCCCTCATACTGGCGGGGTTCCAGCGCCTTGATGTCCCGGATGGCCGAGGCCAGCATTTTTGAGCCCGTCGTTAATTCCGGCCTGTGGCCTTCGGAAATATCATCTGGCTCCCAATCCGGTTTCGGACCTGTTAACCACAAAAATCCCTCCCGATTCGGGTATTTTCGACTCTTTCATCACAATGGAATCACGGTAACATTCATGAATCTGTCCAGCCGTATGGCAATTATCCGTTAACTATTTGGCTGCCTAACTGCGAGGGTTAATACCGCCGCAAGGCAACCGCGATTCGGGAGATACGCAATGCGGGTGCTACTTATAGAGGATGACGAGCAGGTCGCGCGAAGCATCGAATTGATGCTGAAGGCCGCCGGCTTCAACATCTTCACCACGGACCTCGGGGAAGACGGTGTCGACCTCGGCAAGGTCTATGAGTACGACCTCATCATCCTGGATCTCGGCTTGCCCGATATCTCAGGGTACGAAGTGCTGAAACAGCTCCGCCTGTCGCGTGTGAACACGCCCGTGCTGATCCTTTCGGCCAACCCCGATATCGAAGCGAAAGTGAAAACGCTCGGCTACGGCGCCGACGATTATCTCACCAAGCCGTTCAACAAGGACGAGCTTATCGCCCGTATCACCGCGATCGTCCGTCGTTCCAAAGGCCACGCCGAGAGCGTGATCCGGACCGGCGATATCGTTGTGAATCTCGATGCGAAAACGGTCGAAGTGAACAACAATCGCGTTCACCTCACTGGCAAAGAGTATCAAATGTTCGAGCTGCTGTCCCTTCGCAAGGGCACGACGCTCACCAAGGAAATGTTCCTCAACCATCTCTATGGCGGGATGGACGAGCCGGAACTCAAGATCATCGACGTCTTCATCTGCAAGCTTCGCAAGAAGCTGGCGCAGTCGACCGGCGGCGAACACTTCATTGAAACGGTCTGGGGCCGCGGCTATGTGCTGCGCGATCCGGATCCCCGTGTGACAGCAGCGTTGGCCGAAAAAGCCGCTTAAGCGCTGCCAACCCCGGACTGACCAACACAAGAGAGGGCGGATCGCAAGGTCCGCCCTTTCGCTATTGGACCGTGGTACAAGACCGGCTGGAACGCGAGAGATACGTCATGAACGACATCCACGAACAGCTGGCCCGCGATCTTCTCAATGCGCCCTACGCCGATCTGAGCCAGCAGAAGAAAAGCGTCATCGACCTGATCGCCGATCAGAAGCCGAGCGGGCTCGGTCCGCTGGCAAAGGTCGATGAGCGGGATCGATGGGCAAAGCTCGCTGACAACGTCGCGAAGGTTGGAGGCTCGTGGAGCTTCATCCTCTCCTTCCTGTTTTTCCTGATGCTTTGGGTCGCCGGAAACATCCTTCTCGCGACAGGAGCTTTCGACCCCTACCCCTTCATCTTCCTCAACCTGATGCTCTCGATGGTCGCCGCCCTGCAGGCGCCGATCATCATGATGAGCCAGAACCGCCAAGGCGCGATCGATCGCGCTGCAGCCGAACACGACTATGTCGTCAACCTGCGGGCCGAGCTTGAGATCATGCTGTTGCACGACAAGCTCGATGCGCTGCGCGAACGAGACATTCTGGCCCGCACCGATGCGATCGACGCTCGGCTGAAGCAGCTGTGTGACGATATGAGCGTGTTGAAGGCGAGAGGTTAGGCCGCGGCGGCGAGGCGCTGCTCGCGGTTCACTTCGCGTAGCTCGACGGCGCGGGCTTCGAGATCGCCGATCAGGAGCTTCACGTTCTTGGTGTTCGACTTGAAGGCGATGTCGAAGATGTCGCCAACGACCGGGATCAGGCCAACGGCAAAGTCGATGCCCCAGTTGATGAACATCCGGGTAATCGTCCACCGCGTCGCGCCGAGCTTGCTGGATTGGTGGATGATGTAGAGGCCGGTGACCGACGTCACGATGTCGCCGAGGACGGGCACGAGGCCAACGATCGCGTCGGCGCCAAACTGGACACCGAAAATCGAAAACCTTCGATCGAGACGGTGCTCAAGTTTTTTGAGCTTCGCTACGCCATCGCATTTGTTCGGCATCAAGACACCACCAGCAACGCTTCTGCGTCATATTACGCGTGAGTAATACTACGCTTCCGCTTCTGAAAGGTTCACAACACGGGACACCGTGTTGACGGTCGGTGGGCTTATGCCTTCTTCCGTGCCGCAGCAATTACCTTAGCAAGCGCGGTGCACAGGCAATGCCATGCATTTAGCCGCACCCTCGGCAGGCGATCGAACCCCATACTCGGTTGTTTTCATTGCGCTGTTCTCAGTTCGCTCAAATCCGTGCGCCGATTCAGGCGACGGATTTCCAGCGCCTGCGACGATTCCGACCGCGCATGCCTGAACCAGCGATGCCAAGGACACTTGTCATGCGCACAGTTTCGTGCAAAGCGTCCTTGTCATCAACGCAGGAGAGCTTCTTCGATGTTTGCGCGCCGGTTCCCACCTTGGGCTCTCCTGATCTTCGGCCTCGCGCCGATTGTGCTGTTGCTCCTGCTTGGCGACCCATTGCCGAAGCCTCTCTTTCTCGTGCTGGCGCCGATCGCATCGCTGTGGGCTGCCGCTATGACGGGACTTCACTGGAAGCGGTTGGATGAGGCGGCGCGGGCGGCGCACCGGTGGGCATGGTACTGGGGTGGCAGTATTGGCCTGGCTGGGGCGATGCTGGCAGCAGCTTCCATGTTGGTGTTGCCTGAACTCGCTTCAACGGCCGCATCGCTCGCAAGCTTCATGGCGAGCCCCAAATACTCGACCGAGCAGCTCTATCTGTTTGCCGGCGTCGTGTTCTGCGGTGTTGCGCAGGGCGCAGGCTTTCTCGGCGCCTGGATCTACTGGTGGGCGGCGAAGCGCTGAACCATCATGAAAAACGTCATCAGGACCCTGCGCACCGAGCGCAATTGGACACAGGCCGATCTTGCGCTACGTCTCAACGTCTCGCGCAATTCGGTGAACGCCATCGAGACAGGGAAATACGATCCGTCCCTGCCGCTCGCATTCAGGATCGCAAATATCTTCGAACTCAAGATCGAAGACGTGTTCCAGAACAAGGATTGATCCATGCGCAACCTGTTCCAAAAAGCCCGCAAATCCGATCGTGACGGCATGACGGCAATCTACGCTGCCATCGCTGCATCGCTGATCGTTATGGCCTCGCCTGCAAGCCGCCCGGCCTCGGCGCAAGTGTCGACAGACAAGACCGCCGTCTCGTTCAACGGTGACTGGCAAGGCGCCCTCGATGTGCAGAGCGCCACGCTGCGCCTTGTGCTCCACGTGACGACGACGGACGGCAAGACTGAAGCGGTTCTGATCTCAATAGATCAGAACGAAGCGCATCTGCCCGCGACGTCGATCGAGCGTGCCGGAGACACAATGAAATTCGACCTGCTGACAATCGATGGCCATTACACCGGCAAGCTGTCGGCGGATGAGCACAGCGTCGACGGCACGTGGAGCCAGAACGGCGTAGATCTGCCGCTCACGCTCACACGGAAGTAGGCGCCTCGAAGCGAGCGCCCCCAAAGCAAACGGTGTCTCAGTGCGCCTTCAGGTAGGCGCCTGTCTGCTTAGCCGCAATGCGGACGAGATCGCCCATCGAGTGATCGACATCGATCAGGTGCAGGCCCCAGTTGAGGTCTGGCCCCGTGGCGCGCGCAATCTCTCCGGCCAGTTCGTCGGTGCGCGCATCGGAGGGATCGGCGTTCACGTGCATTTCGAGGAAGGTGAATTCGCCCTTTGTCACGCACTGCGTCGAGACGAGGCCGGGTGTTTTCACAAAAGGCGTCGTGACCGTCGGCTCGGGCTTGGCCCAGGCGGGTTGAACCGTGCCGCCCGAACCATTCAGGAAACCGCGCGTGAGGAAGTAGGACTCAGGTGTCCCCTTCCCGCCTGCAAGGTTTGACGGGTTGGTGCACGCGGCGACGTTCGCACCATTGGCCTTGCCGAAGCGCGAAGTCGCGGGCGGCGGGAGCGTGTCGCGGAAAGACGCGTAAGTGATGACGCAGCCAGTCTGGTCCTCGGCCGTGCAGAGCGGGATCGACTTGAACGTGCCGCCGGTGAGCTTGCCGGGCGGGACCATGACGGCTGAGCCAAGGATCATCGCGGAGATGAATTGCTTCTGCGCTGGCTTGCCCTCGATCTCGTTGGCGATGAGGCGCGAGATGACGCCCGCGCCCTGGCTATGCCCGATGAGCATCACGCCGCGGCCGTTGTTCTCGTTGGTCATGTACCAGTTCCACGCATCGACCACGTCATTGTAACCGCCGACGCCTTGCGGCAGGCGCTCGCCATCGGGCTGAGGTCCGCCGCTTGCGATGCGCAGCGCGGTGAGCGTTGTCTGGCGATAGATCGGTGCGAACTGGCGACAGACGGCGCTGAAGCGTGCGAACTGCAGTTTGACGTCGTCGATCTCCATCTTGTCGACGGTCCAGTCGGAGGCCCAGGTCTTGTCGTCGGAGACGGTGGGATAGACGAAGAAGCAGTCGACCTTCGCATCCGACGCGGCCGCGAACTTCTCGATTTTGGTCTTGCCGGTCGTATCGATGATGGTGGCGTCGAGGTTCACCCTGCACTTGTCGTCGGCAAGGCCGGGCCGGCAGAGCCAGAGCGATGGGTTGGCGAAATCGGCGTGCGCGACGTCGACGGCAGGAAGCGGCTGGAGCGCGAGCGGCGGCGTGCTGGCGCAGCCGGACATGAGGGTAACAGCGAGTGTGGCGGCAGCGAAGGTCGCACGCATGGTTTCTCTCCCGAGGTGGCGGATCGTTTCCCGCTCTTGGGCAGGAGCTAAAGCAGAAGCGGGGTTCGGGGCAAGTGGGGCTCACGCAGGCGTGCTGAGGCGGCCCCTGAGGCTGGGGCAGAGGGTGGGCCTTGGGGTGTGGGCCTGAGCTAGATCAGACTCAGAATGCGCGCGCCCAGGCTTTCATTCCGGCGAATGCGGGAACCATGGAACTGAACGTCGCAATGCGGTGTGCGCCGCCCCTTGGTTCCGGGTCTGCAGCGCGGAGCGCCTTCGCCCGGATTGACAGGGGCGATATCGGGAGAGCTGTGGCTGCCCCCCTTGTCTCTCGCTGCGAAGGCGCGGCGATCCTGCCTTCGCTGTCGCTTCAGCGTTCGCCATTCGAATTGATCCACTGGACCAATTCGTCCGCTGTGCGGATCAAGCCTCACCCCGCCAGTGCTGCGCACTGATGGAGGAAAGAGAACGGTTCCTTTTATGTGATGTCGTTCAGCGTCGGGAGCAGACCTTCTTCGGCGCCATCCGCGTGCCAATCAAGAGGTGTGGCAGTTAAAGATCGTCCGACACATCGATCCGACGTTGGACACAAGACAGGCAAACACGCGCAGCATGGCCTCCAGCAAAGGCTGGCGACTGGATGGGGCAATAAGGCCGTTTGTGCGGGTTTGTGTTCGAGTCAGCCGGACGAACATACGGCCGTTGAGGTGGTAGGCGGAAAGGGATCTGCAGGTTTTTGATTTTGCACTGGAGCTGTCCTGCAGTTTTTCGCGCAGGCGCTTGAAAGCGTGCGGAAAGTTTTCTGCCGTTCCGCTGAATTTCGCGCAGGTGCTGTCACCCTGCGGGTCACTTCTTGCGCTTGATCTTCGGAACGAAAGCGAGGAACCGCCTTGGGTTGTCGACGAGGATCTGGTGGAGCACCTCCTCGGTCGCGCCTGCAGCCTTCAGCTTGGGCGCGAATACGGTCACCGTTTTTGAGTAGCCGCCTTCCTTGTTGTCACGCCTGATCTCGCGTCCGGATGCGAGATCGGAGGAGAACATGAGCTGCGCGGCATAGCCCGCCTCGATCAGCGCCATGACCATGGGCACAACGGGTGCATCGCCCGCCCCACCCTGCCGGTCGAAACCAATGAAAGCGCCGCGACGGAGGATGGCGCGCTGGATCTCCGTATCGGTGTCGACCAGATTACCTAGGTGTCCGATGGCGACCCGTTTTGGATCGACGCCGGCATCCTCGAGGATGTCGAGCTGCTCAAGCGCCGACTTTCCCGGAATGCCCGTGTGCGTGAAGATGGGAATGTTGGTTGCAACGTGTGCGCGACCGATGGCGCGGAACACCTTGCGCTCATCGCGCGTGATGTAGTCCCATGACCCGATCTCGCCGAATGCGCCGATCGGGTCGGCATTCACCTGGCTCATGATCGACTGGAACACTCGTTCCTCGCTCATTGCCGCGATCTCTTTGGGATAGAAGGGTTGCGCGTAGAAACCAGCGCCCGCCACGATCGGCATGCCGGACTTCTGAGATATCTGGCGAAGGAAGTTGATGTCGCGGCCCATGTCGGGATGGCCGCCATCGACGAGACAGGAGACGCCCTCGCGTTTCGCGATCGAAAGCTCTTCGGACATCACGTCGACATCGGTCATGAAATAGTTTTCGGTCGGGACGAAAGGCGGCGCTTGAGCAGCCGCGGCTGGTGGTGGCGCGCCCGGCGTCGGCGCCTTGTTCGCGGCGCGCGCCTCGGCAGCGTAGCGTCCCCATTCTGTCAGAAAGCCATCTCGCAGGGACATGTGTTCGTGGAACAGCGTGGCTCCGCCAGCCAGTTCCTCCGGCGCATAATCCTTGAACAGCGTGCGGATCACTGCGCCCTTGGGAAAGACAGGCTGCGCGAATGCGCTGGACGGAAAGGCAGCAACTGCCGCGCCGATGCCAAGCGCGGTCAGAGCCTCGCGGCGCGTTTTTCCGCCGTGACGATTTCCGGTCGATGCCATGCTTCCCTCCAGTGTTACGACTGCCGCACTCAAGCATGGCGGCCGACCCAGCCCTAAGACAATTCTCAGCGATCGGCCGCGATACGATTGTGCTTTGGCGGCCTGCTATTTCGGGCAGTTGCCTGCAATGGCTTCACCAGCGAAAGCCTTCTTCACAAAGGGTGTGGAGTCAGCGAGTGAACCATTGACCGTGCCGGAGTGGTCGAGGTTGGCATAGACGTGGTGTTCGATCACGCTGCCAGCTTTGCACGCATCGTTGAACAGGCGCTGTTGGCCCGGGGGCGGCACGTCCTTGTCCATGCCGCCGGTGCCCATGAAGAGCGGGCCTTTCACCTTCAGCGACGAGTAGGTCATCAGCGGGAAGTATTTCGCGGTGAACGGCGTCGGGTCTTTTGCAAACATCTTCGCCTGGCTGATCTTGTCGGCCTCGATCAGCGTCCACGTATCCATCAGGCATTGCGTGCGCGTGGTCTCGAACACGGGCTTGCCGATGTCGGAGGCGTAGTCGTCGATCTTGAATGCCGGATCGACCTGTTCGGCAAGATACAGGATGTACATCGAGTAGGCGAGAACGCCGGAGACCGCGTTGGGATCACGCACGGCGGGCGCGGTGTCGTTGGTGAAGTAGGGCGTGCCGGTGGCGACTGAGCCGCGAATGTCGAGTTCGGGGGCGTAGGTTCCCGCCTCAACTGCGGTCGCGAAGGCGGCGCCGCCGCCTTGGCTCTGGCCGACGAGGACGACCGGCTTGCCGATACTGAATGTGGGGTCGGACTGAACTGCGCGGATGGAATCGAGGACCGAATAGGCCTCGGGCTTTGTCGCGAGGTAGGGGTGGCCGCCGGGCGTGCCGAGACCCTGGTAGTCGGACGCCACGATGGCGTAGCCCTGATCGAGCCAGTGGCTGAGATACTTGCTGTCGCGTTCGGAGCGCGCCCGGTTCGAGGGAGCGCAGATATCGGCGATGCCGACCGTGCCGTGAGCCCATGCGATCAGCGGCCAGCCACCCGCGGGGGCCGTGCCCTTGGGCAGGAACACCGAGCCAGAAACGGCGATGGGTTCCTTCTTGTCGCCAAGACCGTTCACCGAGGAATAGAGAATGCGGAACGCCTGCGCGGCGGAGGGCAAGGACGTGTCGGCCGTCTGCGGTTCCGTGCGGATCATCTTGCCGGGGGCCGCCGGGATCGCGGCGTCGGGCATGTAGAAGGCGGAGACGCCCCCATCGCCCTGGGCGGGATCGGACATCGGGGCGGCAGCCTGCGCGGTCGCCGGGGCGACTTCGGCAGCGGGGGCTGTTGGTTCCGCTGGCGCATTATCGCCGCAAGCGGCAAGCGCGAGGGCGGCGCATCCGGCCATCAGGCTGGCGATCAATCTGGCTGAGGGCGACATCATCGAAAGTCTCCGGGTAGCGGGAACAAATCGCTGGAACCCTATCGCCAGGCGATCACGTTAGGCCAGCCCAGTCGGCGTGTAATTGCTGTGCTGCAGCGCGTCATCGCGGCCCCTTCGCGCGGCGGCGAGTTCTGATACACTTGCGCCATGCCTGCAGTGACCCGCGTCGACCCCAAGACAATCTTCACGCCCGAGGAATGGGCGAGCGTTTCGCTGCAGTCCGTGTGGCGCGGGCCGGCGCTCGTGGTGTTCGCGTGGGCGATAATCATCGGCGCAGGCGCGCTGTTCATCTATGCGCCCAATCCGGCGACCTACCTCCTGGCCGTGATGCTGATCGGGACGCGGCAGCTGGGGCTCGCAATTCTCGAGCATGAAGCAGCGCATGGCACGCTGCATCCCGATGCGAAGCTGAATGACTGGATGGCGGAATGGCTGTGCGGCGGGCCGGTGGGCGGGAGCCTCAAGCGCTATCGCCCGTACCACCTGACGCATCACAAATACACCGAGCAGCCGGAAGATCCGGATGCCGGACTGTCGCGGCCCTTCCCTGTCACCAAGGGTTCGTTGAACCGGAAGTTCGTGCGCGATCTCACGGGGCAGACGTTTTACAAGCAACGCATCGCACCGTTCATCGCGCAGTTGCGTGGGGCAACGAGAAAGCCCCCGCGCGTATCCGACAGTCCGGGACTGCGGTTCTGGATTGCGCAGGCGGTGATCATCGCGACGACGAGCGCGCTGGGATACTGGTGGGCGTGGCCGGCGCTATGGATCGTGCCGATGGCGACCTGGTTTCCACTGGTGACGCGGCTCCGCTCGATGGCCGAGCATGCGATGGTCAACACGCAGGAAGATCCGTTCACGCACGCACGTACGACGTTGGCCAATCCGCTGGAGCGGTTATTCATCGCGCCATTCTGGGTGCACTACCACTGCGAGCATCACTGCTTCATGTATGTGCCGTGCTACAATCTCCAGAAGACGCACAGGCTGCTGATGCTGAAGGGTTTTGGCGAACGCATGCGCGTCACCAAAGGCTATGCCGAGGTGCTGCGGCGGTGTGGGTCGAAGGAAGAAGCGGTCGCGGCTTGAGTGCGACTGGCTAGAACTGCAGCAGCGCCGAGATGCCGAGGCTGTCGACGTCGCCCTGGTCAGGCTCGTAGCGGGTATATTCGATCCTGAGCTTGGTGAAGGGGATCGAGCTGAGCTGGAATCCCGCGCCGTAGGCGAGGCCCGAGCCGTCATCACCGAACGAGCCGAGGCCGGGAGCGTCTGCGCTGACGGACAGGCTGGCATAGCCGACGCGGGCAAAGAGATCGCCGACGAGCGGGATCGGCAGCCAACCGACGGCGAAAGCGCCATACTCATTGTCGAGGCCGACATTTACCTGCTGCCCGAGCACGTCGAAATTGTCGTCCTGAACACCGATGGAAAACTCGCCCTCGACGCCGAGGAACGGATTCGTCTTGAAGCCGACCCGGCCCATCAGCGCGCCGAGATTCGCGTTGTCGCCATTCACGTCGGCCTGGAACACCGTGTAGCCAACGCCGCCATAGATCTGTGCAGAAGCGGCGGGAGCAGCGATGGCGGCAATACCGAGACCGGCGGCAGTCGCAAGCAGAGTGCGTTTCATGTCACGTCCTCAACGAAAGCCGCTCGTTGCGGCGCTGGCGAGTGTGACCGCAGCCGACGATCGCAGCAAGTTAAAGCGCAGCTAGGGCTGCCTCGCGCGCGCGGCGGCGACAACGTCGTTCACCGCGTCGATCACGGCCTGCGGCTTGTCGCGCTGGATCGTGTGGCCGGCGCCTGCGACGGTGCGGTGCTGGCCGGCGGATGACACGGCAGTCATCTCCTCGTGCATGGCGATCCAGACGGACTTCATGCCGGCGCGATCCGCAGGCGTGAATTCGGGCGGCATGTCCTTGTCGTAGTCGCCACGGGTCAGCACGATCAGCGGCATGTCGCCCCATTTGCGATGTGATGCGGTGAGCTGTTCTGTGCTGGCGCCGGCCATCGCGTCGACTTCGGAGAGATAGCTTTCGATCATGTCGGCGTCGTTGCCGAGACACGCTGTCGCCAACGGATCATCCTTCGGAACGAGGTGGCCGCGCAGCTTGTTGACACAGTCCAGCGCCTTCATTTTTTCAAACGGTGCATTGGACATGGCGTAGGCTTTCGGGATGACCGCTTCAAAGCGGGCGCCCTGCCCGTCGCCCGAGGGGTCGACCAGCACCATGCCCGCCATCTTGTCGAAGCGCGAGTTTGCGAACTGGCGCACATGAAAGCTGCCGAGCGAATGGCCGACAAGAACGTAAGGTGCTGGTATGTTCGCAGCGGTGAGCATCGCCTCGATGTCGTTGGCGACGGCGGCGGTATCGCGCGGCAACGGGCCGGGATCGCTGAGGCCGCGACCGGCGCGGTCATAGGTGCAGGCGAGCGTCGTCTTTCCGATTTCCTCGCGGACGCCGCGCCAGTGGGTGGAATCGCCACCGGCGCCGGAGTCGAAAATCACGGCAGGCGATCCCGCGCCAATACAGTTTATGAACATCTCGCGGCCGTCAGGAAGCGCCACGAAACGCGGCGCCGAGCCATCTAGTGAGGGCGTAACAACGGGCGCAGAGGCGGACGCGAGCGTCAAATCTTCAGCTGTCTTGCTCCCCTCGATCCACTTTCCGGTCCAGCCGCCATCCGCGTTCTTCGTGCCTGACCATGTGGCCTCGAGGGATGGGAGCATAAAGGAAAAGGCGGTGTCTGACTTGACGATGTTGCGGACCGCATACGGCTTTCCCAGCGTGTCCATCAGGCGCCCCGCGAGGCCGTACTGGGTCTCGTGGATATTAAGCGCAGAATTTGAATCCCCGTCGCCGAACCAGCTTTGAGCATAGACTGGCGCGGCCGGCGCGGATGGCGGCGCGGGAGCGGCGGCCTGTTGTTCGGAGCATGCGGTGGTGATGGCGGCGGCCGCGAACAGCATCCATAGGCGTTTCATGGCGATCCTCCCCTGATCTATTTCGTTGCTGCTAGAGCACTATCAGAAGGCCCGAGCAATCACGTTTCAATTCGGATGTTCTTGTCCTATGCGACGGCATGCGTATTTATTGCTACAGTCAGGACAGGACGGGCATGTGACGAAGACTGCGGGGGAGCCGACAGCCCTAATAAGACCGCTGAGGGGGCGCGATCCGTCGGAGCATCATCGTGCGGCCACGCCGCTTGAGCTGCTCTACGACCTGGTGCTGGTGATTGCGATCGCCGCCGCCGCGAGCGGGTTGCATCATTCAGTTGCCGAGGACCATTTCGTCCAGGGTATTGGCGTCTATCTGTTTGTATTCTGGGCGCTGTGGTGGCCCTGGGTAAATTTCACGTGGTTTGCCTCTGCGTTCGACAACGATGACGCCGTCTATCGCTGTCTGGTGTTCATACAGATGATCGGCGCCCTGCTGACGGCGGCCGGCATCCAGATGTTCGCAACCGCTGGCGTCACGCCGCTGATGCTGATCGGCTACATCGTCATGCGGATCGCCATGGTCGCGGCATGGCTGCGTGCCGGACGTGACAATCCGGAGCATCGCGCGAGCACCACCCGGTACGCGTTGGGGATTGCACTCTGCCAGATGGCTTGGGTTGGCGTATTCTTTCTGGCGCCGCGCGAACACTTCATGCTGATATCCTTGCCGGTCATGGCCGCCGAAATGGCGGTGCCCGCCTTCGCCGAACGGGCAAGCCCGACGCCGTGGCACCGAGACCACATCATTGAACGCTATGGTCTGCTGACCATCATCGTCCTGGGCGAGTCTCTCCTGTCGGCGGCCAATGCGATCACGGCGCTTGCTGGGCATGACACCGCCAATCCTGACCTGTGGATCACGCTCGGCGCCAGCTTCCTGATCCTGTTCACGATGTGGTGGATCTATTTCGGCGAGCGCTATCACGGCGCGCTGGACAGGATGCGCACGGCGTTCGCGTGGGGCTATTCGCACTACTTCGTGTATGCCTCCGTCGCCGCGGTCGGAGCTGGAATTGCGGTGCTGGTTGACCAGATCACGCACCATGCCGAAATCTCGCGGACAGTGGCGAACGCCGCTGTTTCCCTACCCGTGGCTCTCTACCTCCTTTCAGTATGGTTTGCGCACGACTGCGTGGCCGGTGCGACGGTGCACAGACTATGGCAATTGCCGGCGTTCGCGGCGCTTGTGCTGCTGACCCCGCTGGTCGAACAGGGCGTGACGCTCACGGGTCTGTTGCTACTCGGCTGCCTCGCCTTTCGACTGCGCGACGACGCAAAGGCAGCCTGACGCGCAATAAGCGTAGGGCTGCTGACAGGATGCTGGATGCAACTGCCTAAACGGCGGCTGCAGAGCATTTGAACCTGCGCCCAGGCTAGCCTACCTATGCGCCATGGAATCGCGCGATCCTCCAGTGAATGACGCCCTACCGGATGAGCCACAGCTCGATTCCGGCGCGGACGTCGTGGAGGAGGACCTGCCGCCGGAAATCGAGATGGAGCCCGAGGAGATTTCCTCCGGGGTCGCCATGGCTTCCCCTGACGTGACTGGGCCCGACGGGACGAAGCGCAAGCGCGTGAGCGGCCCGGACGTGATCCGGGATCATGTCACGCGCCTACCCTCGCGTCCCGGCGTTTACCGCATGTTCGGCGAGACAGGCGAGTTGCTCTATGTCGGCAAAGCGCGGAACCTGAAGGCGCGCGTATCGAGCTATGCCAAGATCGGCGGACAGACGCAGCGCATTGCGCGGATGATCTCGCTGACGCGGTCGATGGAGTTCGTGGTCACGGCAAGCGAGACCGATGCGCTGTTGCTGGAAGCGAACCTGATCAAGAAGCTGAAGCCGCGCTTCAACATCATCCTGCGCGACGACAAATCTTTCCCGCACATTCTCATTCGCGAAGACCATGAAGCGCCCCAGGCGCTGAAGCATCGCGGGGCCAAGCGGACCAAGGGGCGGTATTTTGGCCCGTTCGCATCTGCGGGCGCGGTGGATCACACGCTGGATACTTTGCAGAAAGCATTCCTGCTGCGGACATGCACGGACAACATCTACGCGACGCGCTCGCGGCCGTGCATGCTGCACCAGATGGGGCGTTGTTCGGCGCCCTGTACGGGGCTGATCCCGCTGGATGAGTATCGCGATCTGGTGCGCGAGGCGGAGCGTTTTCTCAATGGCGATGCAGAGACGCTGGTGGAGCAACTGGCGGCGCAGATGGAGCGCGCGGCGGCGAACACGGATTATGAACGGGCAGCGCGGCTGCGGGATCGCATTCGCGCGCTGTCGGCGGTGCGCCAGTCGCAGAGCGTCAATCCGGACGGGCTGGTGGAGGCGGACGTGTTCGCCATTCACGCGGAAGCGGGCGCGTCTGCGGTGCAGGCGTTCTTCTTCCGCGCGGGTCAGAACTGGGGCGCGACGGTATGGTATCCCAAGCACGATCGCGACGACACGCCGGAAGAAATCCTGACCGCGTTCATCGCGCAGTTCTATGACGACAAACCCGTTCCGAAAATGATCCTGCTCAATCGCGAGATCGAGGAGTGGGACCTGATGACCGACGCGCTCGAGATGAAGGCCGAGCACAAGGTAGAGATCCGCACGCCGCGGCGAGGGGAGAAGCGCGGCATCGTCGAACAGGCCGCACTGAATGCCCGCGAAGCACTGGGCCGCAAGCTGGCCGAGACGCAGAGCCAGCAGAAGATTTTTGCAGCAGTCCAGAAAGTGTTCGACCTGCCAGAAACGCCGAAACGTATAGAGGTCTACGATAACTCTCACATCACGGGCACAAACATGGTGGGCGGCATGGTGGTGGCGGGGCCGGAGGGCTTCGAGAAGAACAGCTATCGCAAGTTCAACATCAAGGGCGAGGACATCGAGCCGGGCGACGACTATGGCATGATGCGCGAAGTGATGACGCGCCGGTTCGGGCGGCTGAAGAAGGAGTGGGAGGAGCTCAATGCTTCGCCTGCTTCGGACGCCTTGCCTCCCTCGGCGGAGCCGGGGGAGGTGGCGGCTGACCCTCAGGATCAGGCGATGGAGGGGCTCTTGCCACCTGAGGCCAATCTTGCGCCCTCCTCCGTCGGGCTCGCAAGAACGAGCGATCCACTTCCCCCAGTCCTTCGGACTGAGGGGGGCAAGAAACCGGATGCTTGGCCTGACCTTGTGTTGATCGATGGCGGTCTTGGGCAGTTGAGTGCGGTGCGTGAAGCGGTTGAGGCGCTCGGGTTCAAGCCGGGCGAGTTGAACCTTGTCGCCATCGCCAAGGGGCCGGATCGCAATGCGGGGCGCGAGCAGTTCTTCCGTCCTGGGCGTACACCATTCCAATTGCCGCCGAATGACCCTGCCCTCTACTACCTGCAGCGGTTGCGCGACGAGGCGCACCGGTGGGCCATCGGCGCACACAGGGCCAAGCGGTCGGCGGCGCTGGTTGGACAGAACCCGCTGGACGAGATCACCGGCATCGGCGTGCGGCGCAAGAAGGCGCTTCTGCATCGCTTCGGCTCGGCCAAGGGCGTCAGCAATGCGACTGTCGCCGACCTGCAGACCGTGGAAGGCGTCAACGCCGCGCTGGCGCAGCGGATCTATGATCACTTCCGGGGAAGTTGAGCGGGCGCAGGTGTGGGCGGCGTCGCCGCTGTTTCAGCCCGCTTGCGCACCGAAACCACCGTGCCACATTCAGGGCCCATTCATGGGCGATGCCGCCTTATCAGCGTTCGCTCCTATGCCGGGGAATAAATGCGCCGCGCCATTTTGCCAGTCCTGCTTGCCTTCACTACCCTGGCCTCGCCCGTGGGCGCACAGACAGCTGCGAACTCGGCCGGCGTGAGCTCGCTCGCACCGCGTTCTGCCCCCAGCGCGGAGCCATTGCGACCGGTCAATCCTGCTTATGCTGGGCTGCTGAGCTTCACGCGCGGCTTCATGCAGGTGCAGACGCAATACAGCGCCAATGTGATCTCCGAGACGCTCGCGTCGGCGATGCAGCGGTCGCGCGACAATGTCCGACCGACCTCCAAGCCGATCCCGGATGAGGTGCTGAAAGAGATGGTGCCGTTCTATCCGGCGGAGCTTTTGAAGGACGTACGCTATACGATTGGCGACACCAGCCAGGCGGGCCTCGCCGGTTTTGCCATCCGCAACGGCAATGCAGCGGCGGTGACGCTGATCGACACAATTGTCTTCAAGGACGAGAAATATGTCGGCAGCCTCGCCTTGTGGGCGCATGAACTGCACCATGTGCAGCAGTATCACGACCGGGGTCTGAGCGGCTTCGCGGCGCAATACGCCTTCGGCTGGAAAGAGGTCGAGGCGGAAGCAAGCGCGCGGGCGGCGGCCTATGTCGCCTGGTATCGCGAGCGCCAAGTCGCCCATTAGGTGCGCGCGGCGCCGCCTTCACATGACAGTCGAATTGCTGGATGGTCCTCCCTCAGCGGGGAGAGATTCTGTTGACGCCTGAAGCCATCCTTGAACCGGACCTGCCAATCATCGATCCGCACCACCACCTGTGGGACAGGCGGCCGGTGATGCATCTCATTCCACCGCCCGTGCATGGGTTCGATCACATCAGCTATCGCAAGGGGCACTACCTGCTCGACCAGCTGCTGCAGGACACCGGCAGCGGCCACAACATCGTGGCGACCGTCTATCTCGAATGCCGGTCGATGTACCGCGCAGATGGCCCCAATGAGATGAAGCCTGTGGGCGAGACGGAGTTCGTCAACGGCCAGGCCGCGATGGCGGCGAGCGGGCTCTATGGCAAGACGCTGGCGTGCGCGGGGATTGTCTCGACGGCCGAGCTGCTGGCGGGCGCCGATGTCGGCCGCGTTCTGGACGCGCACATGGCGGCGGCCGGCGCGCGCTTCAAGGGTATACGGCGCTCGACCTCCTACGACGCGGATCCTGATGTGCTAGGTCCGCTCAACCGCAATCCGCCCGGCGTGATGATGGAGCCAAAATTCCGCGATGGTTTTGCCGAGCTAGGCAAGCGCGGCCTGTCGTTCGACGCGTGGCTGATGGAGCCGCAGCTACCTGAACTGATCGACCTCGCGCGACAATTCCCGGACACGCCGATCGTGCTTGATCACGTCGGCACTCCGCTGGGGCTGGGCGTCTATAAGGGCAAGCTGAGCGAGCGTTTTCCGATTTGGCGCGAGAATATTCGTGCGCTGGCGAAATGTGAAAATGTGCATGTGAAGCTCGGCGGTCTCGCCATGCCGTTCTGCAATTTCCCGTCGATGCTCGCAAATGAGCGCGCGCCGTCGGAACAGCTGGCGAAGGAATGGGGACCTTATGTGGAAACCTGCATCGAGGCATTCGGCGCTCGTCGCGCCATGTTCGAAAGCAACTTCCCGGTAGATGAAGTCAGCTGCGACTACCCAACTCTCTGGAACGCGCTCAAGCTGATAGCCAAAGACGCAACGGCGGCTGAGAAACGCGACCTGTTCTTCGGGACGGCGAACAGATTTTATCGGCTGGGACTTTAGCATCATGGTCGACGCAAAACCTCCGGGCCGCTGGGCTTACTTCAGACGGCTGGCGCTGTGGCTCGGCATGCTGTGGACCTGCCAGGCGATCATGTATTTCGGCAATGAGCTTGCGCATGTGATGGTTGTGGACGATCTTGCCATTCACCTTCAGGTCGGCGGCGGGATGATTGTTCTCGCAGCGATCCTCGCGGCCATTCCTGATCTCATATAGAGGGCCGGCCCGCTTCCCTTCCCACCAACTCAGGTCCATCCTTCCCCGCATCGGCGTCAGACCGGCGGGAGATGGACGATGCACTTCGCACTCGATGAAGAGCACAAGCTGTTGCAGGATCTTGTCGCGCGGTTCGTGCGCGAGCAGCTGATCCCGCTCGAGCAAAAAGTGCTGGAGCGCGACGCCAACGGGCAAGGCGCGTATCTCTCCCATGAAGAGCGCGATCGAATCGACGCAGTGTCGCGCGAGATGGGACTATGGGGCCTGGATGCGCCGGAGGATGTCGGCGGGGCTGACCTGCCGACGGTCGCGATGATCGGCGTCAATATCGAGATGGGAAAGACGTGCGTTCCCTATCACCTGCCGCCCGACTCGCCAAACCTGCGCATGCTGATGGCGACGGTGAACGAAGACCAGCGCGAGCGTTATCTGGCGCCGTACGTTCAGAAGGGCACTGTCTCCGCCATCGGCATTTCGGAGCCGGGCGCGGGCGCTGATCCCGCGGCGATGATCACGCGCGCGGTGCGCGAGGGCGACGAGTGGGTGATCAACGGGCGCAAGATCTGGATCAGCCGGGCACAGGAAGCAGACTTCACCATCCTGATGGCGGTGACCGACAAGCAGAAAGGCGCACGCGGCGGCATCTCGGCGTTTCTCGTTGATCGCGGCACGCCGGGTTTCAACGTGCTGCGCCGTATCCCGATGCTGGGCGGGCAGTTCACCTACGAAGTGGCGCTGGAGAATTGCCGCGTGCCGGCGACGAACCTTCTCGGCACTGAGGGACAGGGCTTTGCACCCATGCAGGTGCGCCTCTCCACGCGGCGGCTACAGATGGCGAGCTGGTCGATCGGTATGGCGCAACGCGCACTCGACATGATGCTGGAATATGCTCCGCAACGCGTGGTGTTCGGCGAACCGCTCGCCAACCGGCAGGCCATCCAGTGGTGGATCGCCGACGCCTACACACGCATCAAAGCTGCAACGCTGATGACATATGAGACGGCATGGAAGCTGGACCAGGCGGCAGATGTCCGAACCGACATATCATCCGTAAAAGCCTACGCGACCGAGATGGCGTATGAAGTGCTCGACCACGCCATGCAGATGTACGGCGCGATGGGAGTGACGAAAGAGCTGCCCCTCTCCCTCATGCAGGCGCAGATGCGCACCATGCGAATCTATGACGGCCCGACCGAAGTGCATAAGTGGGTGGTGGCGCGCAATTTGTTGGGGCTGAAGCGATGACCGGTTGAGTAACCGCAGATCAGTTAGCCTATTGAGCGGGCAAAGATGGATTGGTTCCGGGATTTGACCGGTTTTGGCGAAGGTAGTTATGAAGATGCCAAGCGTCGCTTAAGTCTGTTGGGCGATCCCTTGCACTCTTCAGTCAACGGAAAGAGTTAGGGCGTCGGAACACTTGAGGTCCCTTCGCTGCAGGAACTCAGGCAGCGGTCGCACCGTGCGCAAGCGTCCAAGGGAAAGCTGCGCCTTCGTGTGATCAACGCGGATGTTCGCAACCTTCTCCACGACGCCGAAAATGGAGGCGCGCTGTTTCAGGTAGCATCCCAGTTCAACCTCCTCGAGATGACGGATCCAAGCGTAACGCCGGAGGACGGCGTATCGCGCTCAGAGTGGGACAACACGCAGGGGCCGATATGTACGATCGCGGCCGGCGCAGCGACAGTCTACAGAAACTACTTTGCGCCGGTAGGTGACCAGATCGGACACAGTTCAGTTGCCACAAGCACATGGGAACCGTTGGCGCGACTGGTCCTAGAAGCGACGTATGAAGCCACCCTGCACTGCGCCGCACTCAACGCTGTCAGTGTCGGCTCGCGTCGCGTATTTCTCACTCTTGTCGGCGCCGGTGTTTTCGGAAACCCGCGATCGTGGGTGCTGGACGCGATGAGGCGATCTCTGAACCTCTTTCATGAACTCGATCTGGCGGTTGCTGTTGTTTCCCCTGGCTCGGCGCCAGATGACCTGCAGATCCTTGCAGCCGAGGGTGGGCCGGGCGCGTGAGCATCTTCAGTCTGTTCTCAGTTGTTAGGGCGTGGCGCGAGTGAACGGGCTTCCGGGTACGGCTGGACTTGCAGCCCTTGACGTGATGGCTTCGGCAAAACTCGCGACCACTTGAAACAGGGCCAACAGACTAGACGGGCCAACTGGAACAAAACCATGACCCAAACCATCTTCATCACCGGCGCTTCCACCGGACTTGGCCGCGCTGCCGCAAAACTGTTCGCGGCGAAAGGCTGGAAGGTGATCGCGACGATGCGCGATCCTTCCAAGGAGAGCGAGCTGCAGGGCATTGCGGGTGTCACGGTGATGCCGCTCGATGTTGTGAATCTTGCGCAGATCAAGGAGACGGCGGCGAAGGCGCTGGCGCTCGGTCCGGTGGAGGTGGTGTTCAACAATGCCGGCTATGGACTTGCCGGCGCGTTCGAAGGCGCGACGGACGAGCAGTTGCAGACACAGCTCAACACCAACCTCATGGGCGTCATGCGCGTGACACAGGCTTTCCTGCCTGCGCTGCGCGAGCAGAAGCACGGCACGATCCTCACGACGACGTCGATTGGCGGGCTGGTGACGTTTCCGTTCAACTCGGTCTACCACGCGACCAAGTGGGCGCTGGAAGGATGGAGCGAGAGCCTTGCGTTTGAACTTGCGCCATTCGGCATCCGCGTGCGCACGCTTGCGCCCGGCGGCATCTCGACGGACTTTGCGGGCCGCTCGCTCGTGATGACGCCGCACCCAGCCTACATGGAATCCATCGGCAAGACGATGAAGGCCTTCACGGACCCCGAGCGCCGCGCAGGCGGTTCCACGGCGGAGAAGATTGCCGAAGAGGCCTATGCCGCTGTAACAGACACCAGCGACCGCGTAACATTTGTGGCGGGCGACGATGCGCGGGCGACTTACGCCCAGCGTCTTGCAGCTGGCGTCGAGGCGTTCCGCAGGGCAATCCGCGAACGCTTCCTGGGATGAGGGCATCATGACCGAACGTATCGGCGACGTTCACATTCGACGCGATGGCTTCGTGGCGACTGTCACGATCGACAAGCCGCCAATCAACGCGGTAAGCGTCGACCTGATGCGCGATCTTGCGGATGCGCTTGTGGCGCTCGACAAGGACGGCGCCACGCGCGCAGTCGTACTGGTGACGGCGGGCAAGGTGTTCTGCTCAGGCGCAGATTTATCAAACCGCACAAGCGACGGACCGATCCCCGAACGCTCGATCAACCCTCTCTACGATCAGGCCGTGCGCCTGTTCTCGACCGAGTTGCCGATCATCGCTGCCGTGCAAGGCGCGGCGGTGGGCGCCGGACTTGGGCTGGCAATGATCGCGGATTTCCGCGTGGCGGCGCCTGAGGCGAGGTTCGCGGCGAACTTCACCAAGCTGGGCTTCCATCCCGGCTTCGGCCTCACTTACACCCTGCCCCGACTGATCGGTCGTCAGAACGCTGCGATGATGTTTCTGAGCGGCGAACGTTATGACGCATCCGAGGCGCTCGAGATGGGGCTGATCGATGACCTCGTCGATCTTCCGCGCCTGCTCCAACGGGCGCAGACCATGGCCGCCACCATCGCGGAGAACGCGCCGCTCGCCGTGCGCTCGACCCGCAAGACATTGCGCAGCGATCTGCCGGCAGGCGTTCGCGCAGCGACGGATCACGAATTCTCCGAACAGCAATGGCTGATGAAGACCGACGACTTCAAGGAAGGCGTGAAAGCGGTGACCGAGCGCCGCGCCGGTGATTTCAAGGGCCGTTGAGAGAGGCTAAGCCAGCGTCTCGACGCCGCCCATGAACACCTTTACGGCGCGATCGACGGTTTCGCGGATTTCCTGATCGCTTGCCACAAAGCCCGCCATCAGCAGCGCACGGAATTGGAGACGCGAGCGCAACAGGTCGAAAAAGACAGACGCGGCCTGCTCCGAGTTGGCGATCTTCAACTCGCCCGCCTTGGCGCGATCTTCGAGATAGACGGCGAGAGCCTTGCGCACAGCATCAGGCGCGCGCGTGTTCCATTGCTGGGCCATCTCAGGAAATTTCTTCGCCTGGGCGATCATCAAACGCATCAGATCGACACTCTCGGGGTCGAGCTGCCGGATCAGGAAGGCCTCGCCGATCCGCCGCAGGCCCTCGCGCAGGGGGGCATGAGCGGCCAGCTCGATGTGCATCTGCTCGGTCAGGACCACGACCCGGCTGTCGATCATCGCCTCGAACAGGCCCTTTTTGCCGCCGAACTGGGCGTAGAGGGTCGAGAGCGAGCCACCCGCCCGGCGTACAATTTCCGCCATGTTTGCAGCGTCGTAGCCAAATTCGAGGAAGACCTCCCGAGCAGCCTTCAGGAACGCTGCACGACGCATCTCCGCGCGACCGGTTTCCGGCTCGACAGTCTCGACGTCTGGAGTGGGGGCATCTGATTGCGACATTGGTGCAGGAATACTCGATAGCGATCCCACTTGATACTCGCCGCTTCATCGTTACATTTCAACCGATCCGTAACGGAAATTACATATTGATCTCCCGCGCGCCTCCTCAGACGCACCGCACGACAGGACACTTCAGATGGCCCTCAAGACCGTCAAGACCGAGCCGGGCTCATCCCCCCTGACCGAAACGCCTAAAAACGCTGCGGCCGAAACCGCAGCTCCAGTGGCCGCGCCCGCGAAGCCTGCTTCTGGTAGCACCCGCAAGAAAGTCCTGATCGGCATTGCGGCGGTGGCTGGCATCGCTGTGCTATGGTTCGGCGGCGACTGGTTCCTCAATGGCCGTTTCAACATCTCGACCGACAACGCCCAGCTACGGTCCGACATCGCGCGCGTGACGCCGAAGATCGAAGGTTACGTGGCAGAGATCCTCGTAGCGGAAAACCAGGTTGTGAAGGAGGGCGACTTGCTGATCGAGCTGGCGGATGACGAGTTCGTCCTGCGGCTGGCGCACGCGCGGGCAAACCTTGCTCAGGCCGAAGCCGACGCCGCTCAGGCCCACGCGCGCATCTCCGTCCAGCGCGACACGCTCACCGAAACCCGCGCAGCGCGTGAAGCCGCCGATGCGACCGCAGATCTGTCTGCATCAGACGCCAAGCGCCTCGCCGATCTAGCAGCCAAGGGCTGGTATCCGAAAGCCAAGCTCGATCAGGTCGAAGCAGCAAAACGCACGGCCGACGCCCAGCTCAATCAGGCCGATGCTTCTATCACCGCGCAACGCAGCCAGCTTTCGAGCGCGCAAGCCGCGGCTGATAGCGCCGACGCCAAGGTCGAGGCATCGAAGGCCGAAGTCGCCGGGGCGCAGCTTGAGCTCGACCGCACAAAGATCCACGCGCCGATGAACGGCACGGTCACCAAGAAGGACGTGGTTGTCGGGCAGATCCTGTCGCCGGGTCGCGTCGCGCTGTCGATCGTCTCGTCCGATGACGTCTGGGTGCTTGCCAACTTCAAGGAAACCCAGATCAACGAGATGCGCGTCGGCCAGTGTGTTGAGGTCCATGTCGACGCCTACCCGAACCAGCACTTCAAGGGTCATGTGCAGAGCCTGTCGCCGAGCACCGGCGCCACATTCAGCCTCGTTCCGCAGGACAGCGCGACCGGCAACTTCACCAAGATCGTCCAGCGCGTGCCGGTGAAGATCGTGCTCGACAACGAAGCCAAAGCTTCGGGTCTGTTGCGAGCGGGTCTGCAGGTGACGGCCACAGTCTCCACCAAGACTGACTGCGAGTAACTGCGATGAGCGCGACCGCGATGGCGGCGCCGCAAATGACCTACGTGCCGCCCAAGCCCGGCACGCGCGAAGCCTTGCTGCTCAACATCGGCTTCTTCGCGATGGTCATCGGCATGTTCATGGCGATCCTGGATATCCAGATCGTCGCCTCATCCATCAAGATGATCCAGGCGGGCGTTTCGGCTTCGGACGATGAAGTCGCGTGGATCCAAACCAGCTATCTCATCGCCGAAGTGATCGGCATTCCCTTATCGGGCCTGCTCAACCGCGCGCTGTCGATGCGACGCCTGTTCGTGTTCTCGGCAGTTGGTTTCACGATTGCAAGCGTGATGTGCGCGCTGGCGTGGGACCTCAACAGCCTCGTTGTCTTCCGTTGCATCCAGGGCTTCCTCGGCGCCGCGATGATCCCGACCACGATGGCCGCCGCCTTCACCCTGTTCGGCCCGAACCGTTCGATGCTGCAACAGGTCTCCATTGGCATGGTGGCGACGCTGGCGCCGTCCATCGGCCCGACACTTGGCGGCTGGATCACCGAGAACGCCAGCTGGCACTGGCTGTTCCTGGTCAACATTATCCCCGGCATCATCTCCGCCTCTTTGGTCTGGCGCCTAACCCCGAAAATGCCGACGCAGCTCAGCCTGATACGCAACATCGACATAATTGGCCTAGGTGCGATGGCGTTGTTCCTCGGCTCGTTCGAATACGTGTTCGAGGAAGGACCAACGGCTGGCTGGTTCGACGACCAAGAGGTCGTGATGTGGATGTTCCTGTGCTCACTGGCGGGCATTGTCTTCTTCTGGCGCGCCTTCCGACAGAAAAACCCGGTAGTCGATCTAACCGTCTTCAAGGATCGCAACTTCGCGGTCGGGGCGGTCATGGCTACCGTCGTCGGCTTCGGCCTGTTCGGCTCGGTATATGTGACGCCGCTCTTCCTCTCCACGGTGCGCGGTTACAACGCCGAGCAGATCGGCCACATCATGAGTATTGGCGGTATTGCCATGTTCATCGCCGGCCCGATCTCGGGCATGCTGATCAGACGGATCGACCCGCGTATTGTCATTGCGACCGGGCTGGCGCTGGCAGCCGTCGGGCTTTACTGGAACAGCTTCCTCACAGCTGACTCCTCTTTCGAAGAGTTATTCTGGCCGCAATTCCTGCGTGGCGCCGGGCTCATCATGTCGATGGTGCCGGTCAACTTCATCGCGCTGGGAACACTGCCGCCACACAAGTTGCCAAATGCGACGGGCCTCGTCACCGTCAGCCGAAACCTTGGCGGCGCAATTGGCCTCGCCGCGCTCAACACGCTGCGGCTTAACTTTACCAATCTCCACAATCAGGAGATCGCCGCCGGGATGGACCCTACTCGTCCCGAGATTCAGGCCTTCCTCGCTCAAAGCGAGGCCAGCTTGCGCGCAGCCGGCGCCGCTGATCCGGCGGCCGCCGCCCTCGCCCAACTCGTCCGCCGGATGCAGATGGAATCGCAGGTGATGACGTTCAACAACATGTTCCTCGTCATGGCGATCTGCTTTGCCCTGATGCTGTTCATGGCGCCGCTGCTGAAACGACCCGTTCCGCCGCCCGCTGGAGCACCGCAGGGGCCTGGCGCGCACTGAGCGCTGACGCCCGCGTAATACCGCAACCTGCTTGTCATCTCCCCTTGCGGGGCCGACCACTGCACCTACCTATTGGCCTGGATCAAGGCACGGCCGTTCCGGCGTGCGATTGATTTGCGAGGATGCCGGGTTCGGGTCCTCAGACGTGTCGGCCGACTGCTTCAAACAAGGGTCAATTGATGGACTTCGAACGTTATACAGAGCGCGCCCGCGCAGCCGTTCAGAGCGCCCAGACGAGCGCGCTCGCCAGCGGCCACCCGCAGATGCTGCCTGAACATCTCATCAAGGCGATGTTCGCGGACCGCGATCGCCTCGCTTCCAACCTCATCCGCGCCGCCGGGGGAAATCCCGAGCAGGCGCAAGCCAGCATCGACAAGTTGCTGGCGGCACAGCCAAAATCCACTGGCGGCTCACAGCCCGGCCTCAGCCAGGACCTCGCCCGCCTGTTTCAGATGGCAGAGGAAGACGCGACGCAAGCGGGCGACGACTTCGTCACTACCGAACGCCTGCTGCTCTCCGCCACCAAACTGAAAAGCAAAGCCGCCGAAGCCCTCACCGCCGCTGGGGCCACGACCGGCGCGCTGGTGAAGGCGATTGCCGACCTGCGGAAGGGTCGCACGGCGGACACCGCGACCTCGGAAGAAAAATACGAAGCGCTCAAGAAATACTCGCGCGACCTCACCGAGGCTGCTCGCTCGGGCAAGCTCGACCCCGTGATCGGGCGCGACGAGGAAATCCGCCGCTGCATCCAGGTTCTGTCCCGTCGCACCAAGAACAACCCGGTGATTATAGGCGAGCCGGGCGTCGGCAAGACCGCCATCGCCGAAGGCCTCGCCCTGCGTATCGTCAATGGCGACGTGCCCGACAGCCTTAAGGAAAAGAGTCTGCTTTCGCTAGATATGGGGGCGCTGATTGCAGGCGCGAAATTCCGTGGCGAGTTCGAAGAACGCCTGAAATCTGTCCTGCAGGAAGTCACGCAGGCCGCAGGCAAGATCATCCTCTTCATCGACGAGATGCACACGCTGGTGGGCGCGGGAAAAGCCGAAGGCGCGATGGACGCGTCAAACCTGCTGAAACCCGCCCTTGCGCGGGGAGAACTGCATTGCGTCGGTGCGACCACGCTGGATGAATACCGCAAAAACGTCGAGAAGGACGCCGCCCTCGCCCGCCGTTTCCAGCCCGTCTTCGTGGGCGAACCGAGCGTGGAGGACACCATCTCCATCCTGCGCGGCCTGAAGGAGAAGTACGAAGTTCACCACGGCATCCGCATTTCGGACGCCGCCATCGTTGCGGCTGCGACGCTGTCAAACCGTTACATCACCGACCGTTTCCTGCCGGACAAAGCTATCGACCTGATGGACGAAGCCGCTGCGCGCCTGCGCATGGCGGTGGAATCCAAGCCCGAAGAACTCGACGAGATCGATCGCCGGTTGATGCAGATTCGCATCGAGGCCGAAGCGCTGAAGAAGGAAAAGGACGACGCCTCGAAGGATCGCCTGAAGCGCCGCGAAGTCGAGATCAAGGAACTCCAGGCGAAGTCCGATGAAATCTCCGCCGCCTGGAAGGCCGAGAAAGGCCGCCTCGCAGGCGCAACCAATGCAAAGGAAAAGCTCGATCGCGCCCGCGCAGACATGGCCGATGCCGAGCGCCGCTCCGACTGGGCGCGCGCCGGCGAGATCAAGTATGGTGAAATCCCTGCGCTCGAAAAACTGATCACGGAATCCGAAGGCAAGGTCGACACCGACAAGGATGCGAAAGCCCCGTTGGTGAAGGAGGAGGTGGACGCCGAAGCCATCGCCGCGGTCGTTTCTCGCTGGACGGGCATTCCCGTCGACAAAATGCTGGAAGGCGAGCGCGAAAAGCTGCTCCACATGGAGGACGGCCTGCGCAAACGCGTGGTCGGCCAAGACGATGCGCTGGAGATTGTGGCCAATGCCGTGCGCCGCGCGCGCGCCGGCCTGCAGGATCCCAACCGCCCGATAGGCAGCTTCATCTTCGTCGGCCCCACCGGGGTCGGCAAGACCGAGCTGACGAAGGCGCTCGCGGAATTCCTCTTTGATGACGAGCATGCTGTCCTACGCCTCGACATGTCAGAATATATGGAGAAGCACGCGGTCTCGCGGATGATCGGCGCGCCCCCCGGCTATGTCGGATACGAAGAAGGCGGAGCGCTCACCGAAGCGGTGCGCCGCAGGCCGTATCAGGTGATCCTGTTCGACGAGATCGAGAAGGCGCACCCGGATGTGTTCAACACACTCCTGCAGGTTCTCGATGATGGCCGTCTGACCGATGGTCAGGGCCGCACCGTGAACTTCAACAACACCGTTATCATCATGACGTCCAACCTCGGCGCGCATGCGCTGGCCGAAGACAAGTCCGAAGGCGAAATCTCGGGTCACGCACGTGATGCGGTGATGGAAGCGATCCGTTCGCACTTCCGACCAGAATTCCTAAACCGTATCGACGAGATCGTGTTCTTCAAACGCCTCGGCCGCAGCGAGATCGATCGTATCGTTGGCGTGCAGCTGAAGCGCCTCGAGAAAATTCTCGCCGACCGCCGCATCACGCTAAGCCTGACAGATGAGGCGATGCAGTGGCTCTCCGACAGGGGCTATGATCCTGTCTATGGCGCACGTCCGCTGAAGCGCGTGATCCAGAAGGAACTTCAGGACCCTCTGGCGCGCCGCATTCTCGAAGGCCGCATCAAGGACGGCGACGAGGTGAAGGTGTCGGTGGACGGTTCCGCCCTCTCCCTCAACGGCGTCCCGGCTGAGATGAAAAAGACGGTGCTCAACTAACGCGCGACTGATTGCGGGACGGTGGCGCTTTCACCGTCCCGCGAATGGACTTCGCCTTACGCGCGAGCGTCGTGACTTCCGCTGCGTCGCTCAGTGTCACATCATCGCCACACCTGTGGCATGAACATGGTCCTTGTGCGGACGAATTGGCCCCGCTTCATTGCGGATACGCCGCCCCTGTCCCAGTTTGTAAGATCGAGAGCTCGTCCGCCTCCAGGACAGCTAGGAGAGATCTTATGAAACTGAGGACAATGAAGTCCGCCATTCTTGCTGGCGTTGCGTTCGCCCCGCTGCTGTTCGGCCAGGCCGTGGCCCAGTCGGCGCCAGGCGACAAGGACGTGATCATCGTCACGGGGACGCGTGTTGCCGACCGTAGCGCACTCGACACAGCGGTCGCAGTTGACGTCGTCAGTTCGGCGGAGCTTGAAAAAGGCGGCGTCACCGAGATCAACCAGGCTCTGGCAGTCGCCCTGCCCTCCTTCAACTTCCCGCGCCCTGCGCTCAACGATGGCACCGACACGGTTCGCCCCGCCGCACTGCGTGGCCTCGCGCCGGACCAGACGCTGGTTCTAGTGAACTCCAAGCGCCGTCACTCCGCCTCGCTGGTCAACGTCAACGGCTCGGTCGGCCGCGGCGCGTCGGCGGTTGACCTGAACACCCTTCCGACCTCCGCCATCGGGGGCATCGAAGTACTGCGCGACGGCGCCTCGGCTCAATACGGCTCCGACGCGATCGCGGGCGTGATCAACGTCCGCCTCCGCGAAGCAAGGGATGGCGGCGGCGCATCGGCCACGCTCGGTATGCGCGTTTCCGAATACACCGTTCCCGTGACGCCGCCTGTCGCGGGCTTGCCGATCAATCCGGGCCCGTCCATTTCGCGAGACGTCCGCGATGGCCAGCTCTTCACTCTGAACGCGTGGAAAGGCCTCGCACTGGGCGACGACGGCTTCCTTACTGTGTCAGGCGAAGTGAAGCTGCAGAAACGCTCCGAGCGCGACGGCTACGACACGCGCCAGAACTACCCGCTGCTGGCTGGCGGCGGCTTCGATCCGCGCGAAGCCAGCGTCAACCGCTTCAACGCATGGACTGGCGAGCCGCAGCTCGAGCAGTACACGGTCTTCGCAAACGCCGGCTACGACCTCGACGACAAGACTTCCCTCTATGGTTGGGCCAGCTACCAGAACCGCGATTCCGTCTCGGCCGGCTTCTATCGCCGCGCGCTCGACGCCCGCAACGTGATTGAAATCTATCCGAATGGCTTCCTGCCGCTGATCAACCCGGAAGTTGAAGACGCCTCTCTCGCTGGCGGCGCACGCTTCGCCGTCGGCGATTGGGACATGGACGCCTCGGTCGTCTACGGCTCCAACAAGATGGACTTCACCATCAAGAACACGCTGAACCGCTCGCTCGGAACCGCTTCCAAGACGGAATTCGATGCAGGCGGCTTCCAGTATCAGCAGGTGGTGGCGAACGTCTCTGGCGTCAATCAATACAATGTCGGCCTGGCCTCGCCGCTCAACGTCGCGGCTGGCATCGAGGCTCGCCAGGAGTTCTACAAAATCAACGCCGGCGAACCGGACAGCTACCGCAATGGCGGCGTTCTGCTCGGCGTCTCACCGACTGCTTCAGGCTCTCAGGTTTTTCCGGGGTTCCGCCCCGCGAACGAAGTTGATGCAGATCGCACCGCGGTCGGCCTTTATGTCGACCTCGAAGCGAACATCACCGATGCTCTGCTCGTGTCGGCGGCCATCCGTGGTGAGTCCTACTCGGACTTCGGCGAAACCGTCACCGGCAAACTCGCCGCGCGTTACGACTTCAACGACGCGTTCGGCGTCCGGGCTTCGATCCAGAACGGATTCCGCGCGCCTTCGCTGCAGCAGCAGTACTTCGCCACCACGTCGACCAACTTCATCGGCGGCGTGCCGTTCGACATTACCACCTTCCCTGTAACAGATCCTGTGGCTGTCGCCCTCGGCGCCAAGCCGCTGGAAGCTGAAGAGTCGGTCAACTACTCGCTGGGCGCTGTATTCCAGATGGGCGACTTCAACATGACGGTCGACGCCTATCGCATCGACGTCGACAACCGCATCGTGCTGTCGGAAAATCTGACGGCGCAGAACGTGCGCGACTTCCTCACGACTCAGGGCTTTATCGGCGCTGGCGGCGGCCGCTTCTTCATCAACGGCGTCAATACCGAGACCCAAGGCGTCGATCTGGTCGCCAACTACTCCTTCCCGGAAACTCCGGTCGGTCAGTTCGATGTCACTTTCGGCGTCAACCTTTCGAACACCGACGTGACGCAAGTCCCGTCAATCCCGGTGCTGTCCGCGCTCAACCCGGCCCCGGTCCTGTTCGGCCGCGCCAACACGCTGACCTTCGAGGAGGGCGCACCCGCCGACAAGGAAACGCTCTCGGTTGACTGGACGCTCGGCCAGCTCAGCGCCACGGTCCGCGCCATCCGCTACGGCGAAGTTGTCCAGCCGGACAACAACCCGATCTTCGACCAGACGCTGTCCGCCAAGACTGTGCTCGACATCGAAGCCCGCTTCGCCGCCACGGACAACCTCACCCTGTCGCTCGGCGCCGATAACCTGTTCGACGAGTATCCGGATGCGTTCCCGATCGCCCTCAACACGACCGGCAACACACCCTACTCGAACTATTCGCCCTTCGGTTACTCGGGACGCTTCGTCTACGTGAAAGCAGCGATGAACTTCTAGAGTTCGTCATCCGACCAAACGACAAGCGCGCCGTGGGCAACCACGGCGCGCTTTGCTTTTCGAGAACCGCAGCCGGCGCAACAAAAAACCCGCCCCGGTTTCGCGGAGCGGGCTTCGTGTTCACTTCAGCTCAGTCTCAGCTCTTCTTCAGCGGCGCCGAGAGTTTGATCGGCATGCTCATGCCAGGCCAATCCGTCGGGGCCCCGCCCTTGAGGCCGGGCTTGAACGTCATCTTGGCGATCGCCTCGGAGATCGGCCCGTTGTAGCCATCTGGCGTGCAGTTCGGCGCGATATCCTTCGGCTTTCCATCTGCGCCCACCGTATACTTCACCTCGCAGATGCCTTCTTCCTTTACCTTCTTGATCGCGTCCTGAACGTCCTTGGCATCAACCCCGGTATCCAGAACGGGTGACTTCTCGCCACGCGGATCAGGCCCGGCGGCGCCAGTGCCATAGTTGAAGACCTGACGGAAAGGAAACGAATCAAAAAACTCGTGGTCGAACACTTCAGGGTCCCACGTGCCCGTCTCGATGGTGCGCACAATGTACGGCGCCATCGCCGGGTGGGTGCAGTCCATCGTGATGTCCTTGGCCTTGCCCTCGACTGAAACAATGTACTGTGCGGTACACGAGCCGTTCAGCTTAAGCGTATTGTTGCCTTCCTTCATCGCCGTGACGTCGAACTCGCCAATCTGCTTGGCGGTTCTGTCGGGCAGGTCCGTTTTCTGGGCGAACGCCGGGGCCGCCAAAGCCAGGGTGGCCGCCGCCACACACATCCATTTCAGCATGTCTTCCTCCGATGTGGCCGGTGGCGCTGATCCCTTTGCCCCGGCCGACTTGAGGAACCACTATATCCTGCTCGCGCGGCGGTCGAAGAGGAAAAAGGCGCCCAACAACAGCGCGTTTGCAGTTGATCATGCTCACGCGACTGTGAGCCGCAGGCGTCCCGATGCGGAAACTACAGACAAATGGGCTTCTTCCCAGTCTCTTGTGCATGTGCGAATAGCCATGGCTCGTCGTCTCTGCGGCGCGTGCTAGCGTGTTTGAACAGACAGGACAGGCTGCAAACGGAATGAGCGGTATTCGGACCATCGGCGTTATCGGCGCAGGGCAGATGGGCAAT
Source organism: Caulobacterales bacterium (assembly GCA_038326205.1). Taxonomy (GTDB): domain Bacteria; phylum Pseudomonadota; class Alphaproteobacteria; order Caulobacterales; family Hyphomonadaceae; genus UBA7672. The sequence continues at coordinate 63,930 of JBBQJV010000007.1, forward strand.
GGCATCGCCCACGTCTGCGCCCTTGCGGGCTTCGACGTCATTATCAACGACGTTTCGGCCGACCGGCTGTCCGCCGGCCTGAAGACGATTGAACGCAATCTGGATCGCCAGGTCCATCGCGATATGATCACGGCGGATGCGCGCGACGCCGCCATGCGCCGCATCAGCACCGCTGCCAGTCTCACCGGATTTGGCGACGTCGACTTCGCCATCGAAGCAGCGACCGAGAAGGAGACCGTCAAGCGCGCCATCTTTGACGAGCTGTGCAAGAGCGTCCGCAAGGATGCGATCCTCGCGACCAACACCTCCTCGATCTCAATCACGCGTCTTGGCGCCGCGACGGATCGCCCTGAGCGTTTCATCGGCCTGCACTTCATGAACCCGGTGCCGCTGATGAAGCTCGTCGAAGTGATCCGTGGCCTCGCTACCGACCAGCAGACCTATGATGCCGCCGTCCACATCGTGGAGCGACTCGGCAAGCATGTGACGAACGCGGAAGACTTCCCCGCCTTCATCGTCAACCGCGTGCTGATGCCAATGATCAACGAGGCAGTCTACACCCTGTACGAAGGCGTCGGCACTGTGGAGTCGATCGACACCGCTATGAAGCTTGGCGCAAACCACCCGATGGGTCCGCTTGAACTCGCCGACTTCATCGGCCTCGATACCTGCCTCTCCATCATGCAGGTGCTGCACGATGGCCTGGCCGACACGAAATATCGCCCCTGCCCACTTCTTGTGAAGTATGTGGAAGCGGGCTGGGTCGGCAAGAAAGCCGGTCGCGGATTCTATGATTATCGCGGCGACACGCCCGTACCTACAAGATAAAAGTCCGACACGTTGATCCGACAAATTGATTCAAGGGGCCGGGCCTAGTCCGGATCGATCCAGAGCATGGCCGTCATTCTTGTCACTGGCGCCAATCGGGGCATCGGCCTCGCCCTCGTGAAAGCCTATGCAAGTCGCCGCGACAAGGTCTTCGCCTGTATCCGCGCAAGCTCAGATCGCTTGGAACTGGACGCGTTCGCCAAGACCGCGCCGCAATGGGTCGAGGTCATCGAGATGGATGTCTCTGACGCGGCAGAAATCGGTCGCGCGCGCCGCCGCCTCGAAGCCCAACCGATCGACGTTTTGATCAACAATGCGGGCGTAAGCGGCCCTGAACAGCAGACCGCAACTGACATGGACTTCGATGGCCTCATCGAAACGCTCAACATCAACACGATTGCACCGCTGCGCGTGGCGACCGCCTTCCTGCCCAACGTGAAAGCCGCCAAGGGCAAGATCATCACCCTGTCGAGCCAGATGGGGCAGGTGCAATCCGCCTCTACAGATTCCCTCGCCTATCGCGTCTCGAAAGCGGCCGTGAACAAGCTTATGCGCGGTCTTGCCGCCGAACTGAAGCCCCAGGGCATTCCCGTGCTGATCGTCCATCCCGGCTGGGTGAAAACCGACATGGGCGGCGAGGCCGCTCAGCTGACCTCCGACCAGAGCGCTGACCAGCTGCAGAAACTGATCGACAAGCTCGACATCGCCTCCACCGGCAAATTCCTCGCCTGGAACGGGAAGGAGTTGGCTTGGTAGGTCGCGTGCCGCCTCCGCCTCACGCGGGCTGGCGCCTCGGCCTTTACTGGACCTATGTCGGCCTGCTCGGTGTCGCCTCGACCTTCTACCTCGCCATCGCCTCGCCGATCATCCGGCCAACCCTGCCCACGCACCCCGAGCACCTGATCTTCTGCATTTGCGCTGGCATCGCCATCGCAGACGCCGCCGCTCATGCGCTCGCCGACATTGTCGGCATCTGGAAACCGCACGACCTTGGCGGAGCGCAGGCGCCGCGCCAGAAATTCAAGCCGCGCAAACTCCTGATCGCCGATTTCAATCGGCTTGTATTCCATCTGACGGCTGTTCCCATCGTCGGCCTGATGGCGCTGGCCTACACGCTGCTGACACCCCACATTCAGGACCACTTGTTCGGTACAGCCGTCGCACAGGCCGCAGTCTTCTGGGCTTTCCTGTCGCAGACATTTCTCGGCGGCCTCGAAGTCTTCGCCTTCTTCCTCAGCCACGAAGCGCGCTCGACCCTGCGCGACAACCTCCACCTCACCGAACTGACGCCGCTCTCCATCGAGGCCGGCGCAATCCTCGCGGGCATGAAGCTCTACGGCCTCCTCATCATCGTCTCGACCCTGCGCCTCCTCGGCGCGCCTGTCGTGCTCTTCCGCACATGGCTGAGCGAAAACAACCGCCAGAAACGCAAGCAGCCAAAGGTAGGCAAGACTGCGGCGGACCTCTAGTTCAGATCCCGCATCGCACCGGTCATCATCGGCCCGATCTCTTGGTGCAGCACGAGATCCGCGATGTCGTCCAGAGGCGTCGGTTCGCGGTTCACGATCACCAGCCGCGCGCCAGACTGTTTCGCCCGGACCGGAAACAGCGCCGCAGGCGTCACCACCAGCGACGAACCGAGGACGAGGAAAAGATCGCTCAGCTGCGTCTCCGCTTCGGCGCGCAACATCGGCTCTTCCGGCATCGACTGGCCGAACGAAATCGTCGCCGTCTTCACCAGCCCGCCGCAGTCTCTGCACACCGGAATCTCGCCGCGATCGACAAACACCGGCCGCAGCTCCTCCAGCTCATGTCGCAGCCCGCATTCAAGACAAGTCGCATAGCTGGCATTGCCGTGCAGCTCGATCACCTTGCCATCTGCAAGCCCCGACGCCTGATGCAGGTTGTCGACATTCTGGGTGATGACTGCTGTCGCCTTGCCGCTCGCGACCAGCCTCGCCACGGCGAAATGTCCAGCATTCGGGGCCTTGCCGACCCATCCAGCCGCGCCGTTGAAAACCCGCGTCCACGCCTCGCGGCGCTTTGCTTCGGAGCCGACGAAGTCCTGAAAGTAGATCGGCTTCATCTTGGACCACACGCCGCCTGGCGACCTGAAATCCGGAATGCCGGATTCCGTCGAGATGCCCGCGCCCGTGAACACCACGATCCGCTCTGCATCGCGCAGGTAACGCGCCAGCAATTCCGCCGCTGTTCCAGCCATGGGCCGAACCATGCGCAAAAGGGAGACACTGGCAAGACACAACGCCGCTGTCGCGCTCCTTGCCTGCGCAATGGATATGGACAATCCACGGCCTTTGCCTCTAGCTCTGAGGTGTGTGCGCTCCGAGTAATTGGCAGCGCAGCGGGGACCGGGAAGACATGTCGAGACTGTTCCGCAAGCTTGTCGCGGCCGGCTTCCTCGCTGCCAGCAGCGGCCTTGCGCCAATTGCCCACGCGCAACCTTCTCCGCCTGACTTCGGCGACGACGCCAGCCGATGGGCCAATGACAGCGAATGCGACGATCCCCGTTTTGAAGGCGCGGGCATGAGCCCCGGCCTCTCCCTCGACGACGACGTCGGCCACGACGCCTCCGATTGCCGCTCGGCCTGGCGCGATGGCAACATTGCGCTGGCCAGCCCCGAAGATGCGGATGCGCCTGACTTTGGCGACGACGCCAGCGACTGGGCTAAAGACAACGAATGCGACGACCCGCGCTTTGAAGGGCCGGGCATGACCAAAACCCGATTACTGGATCAGGACATCGGCCACGACGCCACCGATTGTAGCGCGGCGTGGGGCAATGGCCGCCTCCAGCTCATCGGCGGCTGGGAAGGCGATGGACCCGATTTCGGTGATGACGCAGGCGACTGGTCGAACGATGGCGAATGTGATGATCCTCGTTTCGAGGGCGATGGCATGACGTCAACCGACCTGCTGCAGGAAGATATCCGCCACGACGCCACCGACTGCAGCAGCGCCTGGGAAGCAGGCACGATCACCCTGCGCTGAAGAATCTGCAGAAGAGTCAAAGGCCCCGGCAAACTCTTCTGACGCGCGACATTTCTGATTCGCTTTTCGCGCGAAGCCGTTGCAGAAATTCTTCCCAGAGCCTGTGATGGGGCCGTATGGGGTTGGTGATGAAGTTCCGCGATCTGCTGAACAACGATCAGCTCATTCTGGTCGCGTGCCAGGATTGCGGCGCCAAGACACCAGTCGATCCAGCCCTTCGCGCACTTCAACATGGCGTCGACGCCGAAGTCGACAATCTGCGCTCAGAACTGCACTGCCCCGTCTGCGGTTCGTCGGACATTGAACTCCGCGCGCATTCGCCGGTCGCACATGCCGTGACGGCGCGCCAGCGCGAGTCCGAACGGGCCTGAGCCTCAGCCTGCCTGAGCCTTCTCCGGCCTGCCCAACGTCACGATCGAGAGCTTCATGAAATACGTCCGCATGCCGATCGAGATCGAGTCGCCCGAGGAGCAGGGTTACGACACGATCCGCTACAACCTCTCCGAAAGCTCGATGCGCGATCGCAAGCTTTCCGATCTCGGTCTTGGTGTCGATGATCTGCTCCTGGCCTATGGCGCTCATCGTGGCGCGCCTGGCCTGCTCGGCCTGATCGCCGCCAATGCAAAGGTGACCGACACCGACGTTCTCGCCACTGCTGGCGCCGCCGCCGCGCTCTTCATCATCGCGACAACGCTGCTGGATAAAGGCGATCACCTCGTCGTCGTACGTCCGAACTATGCCACCAACATCGAAACCCCGCGCGCCATCGGCTGCGACATCGACTATGTCGATCTCAGCTTCGAGGCGAGCTTCCAGCTCGACGTTGATCGTCTCGAAAGCCTCCTGCGTCCCACCACCAAACTCATTTCCGTCACAACGCCGCACAATCCCACCGGCGTCGCACTGAGCGAACCGACCCTGCGCCGCCTCATCGCCCTCGCCGAAGCGCGAAGCATCCGCCTGCTGGTAGACGAAACCTATCGCGAAATGTCGTTCATTCCGAAGCTGCCCGTCGCCGCCAGCCTCAGCCCCAGCGCCATCAGCGTCGCGTCCGTGTCAAAATCCTACGGCATCCCCGGCGTGCGCGTTGGCTGGATCATCAACCGCGACCCGAAGCTGATGGAACGTTTCCTCGCCGCAAAAGAGCAGATCGGCATCTGCGGCAGCATCATCGATGAACAGATCGCCGAAGTCGCGCTCGCGCAAAGTGCGCAATGGCTGGCGAGGGTCGCCGCAGACCTCAAGACCGGCGTCGCCACGGTCGCGACATGGATCGCTGGCGAACCCCGTCTTGAATGGGTCCTCCCGCAAGGCGGCTGCGTCTGCTTCCCCCGCATTCGCGCTGACGCAGGCATCGATATCGAGCGCTTTTATCATGTGCTCTCCGCCGACCATGCGACCTGCGTCGGTCCCGGCCACTGGTTCGAACAGGACAAGCGCTTCATGCGCATTGGCTTCGGCTGGCCGCTCCCCACCGAACTCGCAGGCGGCCTCGCCGCGATCTCCGCCAGCCTGGACGCCGCAAAACGCTGACAGCTTGCCTGCCCCATCGCGCAGTCCTATCCCTGCCCGCACAGGAACTTCAGGGAGATGCACATGGCCGACCTTCTGGAAATGAAACAGGATGGCGTCGCCATCCTCACCATGAACCGCCCCGAGGCGCGCAACGCACTCTCGGGCGAAATGCTCGCCGCCCTGCTCGAAGCCCTGCCGCGCCTCGCCGCTGACCCGGAAGTCGGCGCTATTGTTATTACCGGCGCGGGCAATGCCTTCTGCGCTGGCGGCGACGTCAAGGGCTTCGCGGCCACGGAGGGCGGGGCGAACCACGGTCGCTCGCCCGAAGAGGCCGCCCACAGCCTGCGCCAGAACATGGAAGTCTCGCGCTGGCTCCACGACATGCCGAAGATCACCATCGCCGCCATCCCCGGCGCTGCCGCCGGCGCTGGCCTCTCCATCGCCCTCGCCTGCGACTTCCGCCTCGCCGCCAAAGGCGCAAAGATCACAACTGCCTTTGCAAAAGTAGGATTGTCTGGAGATTTCGGCGGCACCTACTTCCTCACCCAACTGGTTGGCTCCGCCAAAGCCAAGGAGCTCTACCTCCTGTCCGACGTGATCCTCGCCGAGGAGGCCGAGCGTCTTGGCGTCGTCAACCGGACGGTCGATGGCAAGGAGTTGATGGACGAAGCGATGACGCTCGCCAAACGCTTCGCCAATGGCGCACGCGTGACGCAGGGCCTGATGAAGAAGAACCTCAACACCGCCGAGAAGGGCGACATGCTCCTCTCCTTCGATACCGAAGCCCTCAATCACTCCCGTACCGCCCAGACGGCGGACCACGCCGAAGCCGCCAAGGCCTTCGTCGAGAAACGCGCACCGGTGTTTAAAGGCCGCTAGCTTCCTTCCTCCCTCGCCGAAGGCGGGGGAGCTGGATCACGGCGCCTTGTTTGATGCAGCGCAAACCGCGTAGCACTCCGCGACCTAACCTGTGCGTGGCGCAGGCGACCTGTGGAGGATCTGCACGATGTTCAAAGTGAGCGGACTATTCGCGACAGCTCTGCTGCTTGCCGCTTGCGTCACCGAACCAGCGCCAGCGTGGAGATCCGGAGATGCGTCCGTCGGCCATCAGGTCGCGAGGGACAACTGCTCATCCTGCCACGCTGTCGAGCGCACTGGCGACAGTCCCAAACTCGGAGCGCTGCCCTTCCGAAACATCCTCGCGGGCTATCGTCCCGACTGGCTGGCGGATGATCTCCATGCCGCGCAAGCGATTGCTCCCGGCCGCATGCCCGTCTTCCATTTTGGCGACGGGCACGAGTACGACATCGTCGCCTGGATGCTGAGTATTCAGGACGCGCCGATCCGCTCGCCCGGCGACTAGGATCGCAAAACCGCTATCGTTCTTAAACGATAGCGTCGATGTGTAGGCCTCCAGTGGATCTGCGAACCGATCGCAAACTCATCGGATGCCGTGTTTTTCAGGCTTTCCCTAGCGCAAGTGTGTTGAAGCTATCGACATATTCTGTCTGAGTTCACGACTCGCGCGATTGGCGTTCTCGAATGGGCGCGTTATGAAATTGCCAAGGGCGTGTTCCTTTGCAGGGGCGCGCGCGTCGCGGGTTATAAAAGAAAATGGGCGAGGAACCGGAATCCTGATCCGGGACACGCCCGCGGAGCACCAGATGGCCAACTACACTCTCAACGTGAATGGAAAGACCGAGACGGTCGATGTGGACGGCGCAATGCCGCTCCTCTGGGTCCTGCGCGACAAGCTGGACCTGAAAGGCACCAAGTTCGGGTGCGGGGTCGCCGCCTGCGGCGCCTGCACCGTGCATCTTGATGGCAAGGTTGCGCGCGCCTGCGTCACGCCGGTCTCGGCCGTCGGCGCCCAGCGCGTCACGACCATCGAAGCGATCGGCCAGACGCCGGTTGGACGGGCAGTTCAAAAAGCATGGCTCGACGTCGACGTCATCCAGTGTGGCTACTGCCAGGCTGGCCAGGTGATGGCGGCAACAGCGCTGATCGCGACCAACTCCAAGCCCACCGACAAAGACATTGATACGGCGATGCAGGGCAATGCCTGCCGCTGTGGCACCTACGTCCGCATCCGCGAGGCCATCAAGACGGCCGCGGGCGTCGACACCAAAGACACGCGGGAGGTCTGAACCATGGCTGACGGTAACACTCTCAACACATCGCGCCGCTTCTTCCTGCTGGCCTCTGCGGCCGGCGGCGGCCTCCTCCTCTCTGGTTGCGTGACGCCGGCTGACACTTCGGATGGCGCCCCGACGCTTGCGGCGACACCCGCCAAGCCCACGGCGCCGGTCGTCGACGTCAACAGCTTCGTCGCCATCTCACCGGACGGCACCATTCGCATCATGGCGAAGAACCCGGAGATCGGTCAGGGCATTAAAACGATGCTGCCCATGCTGATCGCCGAAGAACTCGACGCCGACTGGTCACGCGTCGTGATCGAACAGGGCGACGCGGACGCCACCCGCTATGGCATGCAGATCGCAGGCGGCTCGTTCGCCACGCCGATGCACTGGGACAACCACCGCCAGACCGGCGCTGCCGCCCGCGCAATGCTTTTGCAGGCCGCTGCGACCCGTCTCAACGTCGCGGTCGATGAACTCTCGACCCAGCCGTCGATGGTCGTCCACACCGCCACCGGCAAGAAGATAGCCTATGGCGACCTCGTCGCTGACGCGGCCAAACTGACTGCGCCCGACCTCAAGTCGGTCAAGCTCAAGGATGCGAAAGACTACCGCATCATCGGCAAGCCGATGCGCAACTGGGATTCGCCGCGTATTGTCCGTGGCGAGCCGATCTTCGGCATCGACGTCAAGGTCGATGGCATGAAGTACGCCTACTTTGAAAAAGGCGCGGTCTTCGGCGCCAAGGTCGTCTCCGCCAACGTCGACGAGATCAAGTCGCTGCCGGGCATCGTCGATTGCTTCATCGTGAAAGCGGGCCCCGCCAACAACACCAAGATGGGCCTTTCCGAGGGCGTCGCGGTGGTTGCGGAAGACTGGTGGACCGCCAAGGAAGCCGCGATCAAGAAGCTCAAAGTGCAGTGGGACGAAGGCGACACGTCAGCCCAGTCCTCTGCCCAGTTCGATGTTAAGGCTGTCGAACTCGCCAAAGGTGCGCCGCTGCAGAACCTCTCGAAATCGGGTGACGCTGCCGCTGCCATGAAGTCGGCCGCGAAAGTGGTCGAAGCCTCCTACACCTACCCCTTCCTGGTGCACGCCCCGCTTGAGCCGCAGAACTGCACGGCGCATGTGAAGGCTGACGGCACGGTCGAAATGTGGGCGCCGACCCAGCGCCCGAGTGGCGGTATTGATCTGATCGCTGCCGCGCTTGGCGTCGACAAAGCCAAGATCGCCGTCCACATGACCCGCTGCGGTGGCGGCTTCGGCCGTCGCCTCGACAGCGACTTCATGGTCGAAGCGGCTGCGATCTCCAAGCAGGCTGGCGTACCGGTCAAACTGCTGTGGACGCGCGAGCAAGACACGGCGCACGACCCCTATCGTCCGGGCGGCTATCACAACTTCAAGGCCGCTCTCGACAAGGACGGCAAGATGACCGCGATGGCGAACCACTTCGTCAGCTTCGGCCGTCCTAACTCAAGCGGCGCCCTCGCCGTGCTCAGCAATGCGACGATGGCCGCGAACGAATTCCCGGCGGGCTATATCCCGAACCACAGCTTCGACCAGTCGCTGATGGTCGGGGAAATGCCCACGGGGCCGCTGCGCGCGCCGGTCTCGAACGCCGTCTGCTTCGCCTACCAGTCCTTCCTGGATGACGTCGCAAACGCGGCCGGCAAGGATCCGATCGACTTCCGCCTTGAACTCCTCGCCGCCTCCCCCACCCCCGCCGCCTCCGCCGGCGGCCGCCCCGGCATGGTCGCGTCCCGCATGACCGACGTTTTGAAAGTCGTGCGCGAACGTTCCGGTTGGGACAATCGCAAGTCGCTGCCCAAAGGCATCGGCATGGGCGTCGCGTTCTACTTCTCGCACTCCGGCTACTTCGCAGAAGTCGCCAAGGTGAAGGTTGAACAGAACGGCGCGTGGCGTGTTTTGAAAGTCTGGTGCGTCGGAGACATCGGCTCGCAGATCATCAACCCGATCAATGCAAGCAACCAGGCCCAGGGTTCGATCGTCGATGGCATCTCCGAGATGCACCAGAAGATCACCTTCGAGAAAGGTCGCACAACCCAGACGAACTTCTACGACATGCCGCTGCTGCGCATCGACTACGCGCCGCAGATCGACGTGCACTTCCACGTCACCAACAACCCGCCCACCGGCCTTGGCGAGCCCGCCCTGCCGCCGGTTCTCCCCGCGGTCGCCAACGCCATCTTCGCGGCGACGGGCAAGCGCATCCGCACTCTGCCGGTCGCTCAGGCAGACCTGCGCTGGACCTGATCGTCCCTCGCATGGGTTAAAATCGGATCGGCCCGGAACCTTGTTTCGGGCCGATTTGATTCTCGCCCTTCCGCTACGGTAGCGGCATGTTCTTATCGACAGTCGCGCAGGCGGGCAGGCCAGACAGCGTCAGCTTGCAAACTTGTGACCGGAAATGAGAGCGAATTGCCCCTCAGGAAGACCGCATCGGATTGACGGTTTTTCGTCCTGCAGGGATATTGAAATCAATATTACAGACCCCGCTACGGGGCTCGGAGGAGAGCCGGTAATGAAATCCATTCTGATGACGACTGCCCTCGCCGCCATCATCGCCATCGCCGGCGTGAGCAGCGTGATCGCCGCCCCCGCCCCGTCAACGGGTCCGGTGCCGGAGAAAGTCGGCAACTTCCAGCTGACCGACACGACCCGTCTGGCGCACGAGCTGTTTTATTTCAACTACACGCCGGCCATCGTCGTGATGTCCCAGTCCAACGGCTCGAAGGTCTCGCGCGAAGCCGCGGCCGAGCTGGCCAAAATCCAGGCCGCCTACAAGGATAAGGGCGTTCTCTTCTACATGATGAACTCCAACCTTGGTCAATCGCGTGAAGCGACCGCCGCCGAAGCCAAGTCGCAGAAGTTTGCAATGCCCGTCCTGATGGATGAGCTGCAGCTCGTCGGCGAACAGCTCGGCATCCAGCGCGAAGGCGAAGTCTTCGTCATCGAGCCAAAGACCGGCTTCAAGGTCGCCTATCATGGCCCCGTCTCGCAGACCTCCAAGGCCATAGACGCTGTGCTGGCTGGCAAGCCCGTGGCTAACCCGCGCATGGATGTGAAAGTCGGCTCGACCATCGCCTTCCCGGAACGCGGTAAGGCGGCCGAGCACGCCAACATCTCCTACACGAAAGAAGTGGCGCCGATAATCCAGGCCAAGTGTGTCGCCTGCCACCAGGACGGCGGCATCGCCCCCTTCAAGTTCGACAGCTATGAGGTGGTGAAATCCTTCGCGCCGATGATGCTTGAATCCGTGATGTCAGAGCGTATGCCGCCCTACTTCGCGGATCCCCATGTCGGCACGTTCAAGAACGATCACGGCCTCACCTACGATCAGAACAAGACGCTGATCCACTGGCTCCGCGCCGGTGCGCCGCGCGGTTCGGGTTCTGACGTGCTTAAGGAAACCGCCGGCAAGGCGCCGGACTGGCCCACCGAACTCGGCCAGCCCGACGTTGTTGTCACCCTGCCGGAATTCGACGTCCCCGCTTCGGGCACGGTCGAATACCAGAACATGCGGATCGACAATCCGTTTAAGAACGACACCTGGCTGAGGGCCATCGCCATCAAGCCGGGCGCGCGTTCCGTCCTGCACCACGTCACCTCGAACCACTCGCCGGATCGCGGCGCACCCCCGGCGCGCATCCCCGGCGGTTCCGTCGGCTCCTACACCCCGGGCGCCGAGCCCCAGGTGATCGCTGACGGCGCTGGCGCACCGGTTCCCGGCGGCGGCAAGTTCTCGTACTCGATGCACTACACCACGACGGGCAAGGCGGCCGCCGACCAGACGCAAATCGGCTATTACACGCTCAAACAAGCGCCGGAATTCATCAAGCGCTCGACTGTCATCTCCGACTTCGCACTGAAAATTCCGAAGGGCGATGCCCGCCACAAGGAAATCGCGTATCTCGAATTCCCGGCCGACGCCTATCTCTACACGCTCTACCCCCACTCGCATTATCGCGGCTGGTCGGTCGAGCTGAAGCAGAAAACGCCGGACGGCAAGGAATCCCTGTTGCTCAGCCTGCCGAAGTACGACTTCAACTGGCAGCGCGATTATGATCCGGTGGAGCCGATTCACATCAAGGCTGGCACCAAGCTGATCGCCACCTGGATCTACGACAACTCGGAGCACAACAAGGCCAACCCGGACCCGACGATCAACGTCACCTGGGGCGAGCAGTCCTTTGAAGAAATGATGTACTTCCGGGTCAACTATCGCTGGGCTGACGAGACTGTCTCGAACGTCCGCAACGACCTGCAGGTCAAGCTGATGGACTCGCGCACGATCGGCGCGCTCGACAACAACGCCGACGACAAAGTGCAGATCGACGAGTTGACCGGCACGATGGCTTCGGTGCGTCCGCGCTTCGCCGACCTCGACCTCAACCATGACGGCGGTCTCGATAAGAAGGAGCTGGAAGCCGGCAACGTCTCCCGCGCCACCGCCACGCGCGACCTGCGCGACGCCGACATCGACCTCTAGTTCGTCGGCAGACTGATACCGGAAAGGCCCGCTCCCCCGAGCGGGCCTTTTCATTTGTGCGCCGCCACGCCACAACGCCCCCCGTGATCATCACCCTCGACACGGCGGACGACCCGCGCATCGCCGGCTACCGCGCCGTGAAGGATCGCGACCTCATCCGCCATGACGGCCGCTTCATCGTCGAAGGCGCAATCGCGCTCAAGCGCCTTCTCACCGCCTCGCACTTTCCGGTCGAGTCGCTCCTCCTCGCCGCCAATCGCGTAGAGCCCCTCAGCGCCATCCTTGCAAGTCTGCCGCCCGACATCCCCGTCTACGTCACGCCTCAGTCAATCATGGACGGCGTCACCGGCTTCCCGATCCACCGCGGCGCCCTCGCCCTCGCGAAACGCACGCTGCCGCAGACGCCCACACATCTCATTGCAAGCCTGCCCGCTGGCCCCCTCACCCTGCTTGTGCTCATCGGCCTGTCGAACCACGACAATGTCGGCGGCTGCTTCCGCAACGCGGCGGCACTCGGCGCCAGCGCCGTCCTGCTGGACGAAACAAGCTGCGATCCGCTCTACCGCAAAGCCATCCGCGTGTCTTCGGGCGCCGCGCTCAGTCTGCCCTTCGCTCACGCGGGCAGTGGCGCTGACATCATCGCGGCGCTCATGATGGCTGGCATCACACCCTGGGCGCTTTCCCCCTCAGGCGGAGAGCTGATAATTGCATGTGAGCCGCCGCAGCGCCTCGCCCTCATCCTCGGCGCCGAAGGCCCCGGTCTCTCAGCCGAACTGATGGCGCAATGCCAGCGCATCTCCATCCCGATGGCTGGCGACATGGACAGCCTCAACGTCGCTACTGCCGGGGCCATCGCCCTGTCGTACGTTCTGTCGAAACGGCAGCTCTAGCTGCGACGCCTGAAAATCTTCACGCAGGTGGCGCGCAGCTTGCGTGATTCCTCGGTCGTCATGCCCGGCGCGCCCTTGCGCATCATGTCCTGGAAGGCGTCGAGTTCCACAGCTTCGACCGGGAAACCGAAATTGTCTCCTGCCGGCATGATTGAATCCGTCACCCGCTTTGCCTTGCCATTCAACACGGCCATGTAGGGAAGACCGGTCCTGTCAGGCGTCAGGCTCTCATAAAACTCGTCCGCGCCTTCCAGCTGTTGCGCCTTCTTGTCTGGCTTCGATTCACGGGCGCGCAGATGGTAGACTACGAAATACTTCTCGAGGATCGCCGCACATGCAGGGTCCTCTAGCACCGTGTCGAGCAGCGTGCAGTATCCACACCAGCTCGCATGGAATACCAGCAGCAGCGTCTTGCCACTTGCCTCTGCTTCACTGGCCGCCTTCGCTACGGCATCGGACGCCTTGCTCGCAAAAGCGAAGGCCGGCGCGGGCGCTAGGGCGATTGAAACCATCGCGCCGAGAAACAACCTGCGATTCATGGCGCCCAACTCCCGATATCGTGAGGCAGCAGGCTGCCAGACCCCGGCGTCCCGGACAAGCAAGCAGAGCTGAACCCTTCTCTCCCCGCCTGAAATAGGAGAAACTTCGCCCGGCCCTGCCTAGCAAACCTACGGAACATCTCATGATTTTACGTGCCTTCAGCGCTGTCCTCACTTTCGCCGCGCTGTCCGCCTGCAGCCCTGCTGCCGACAAGCCTGTCGCGAAATCCGAAGCGGACACGCCAACGCCAAGCAATCCGATCTTCGGTACATGGCAGATGAAGTCGTCCACCATCGCCCCGTGGTGGGATCATAACGGCCCAGAACCCACCGCCGATCCGGCCATGGCAAAGTTTGTCTTCTCGCCTGACAAGTCTTCCGGCCCGCCCATCCTGTCGTGCGACAAGCCGCGCTACACCAATAACATCATGCCTGAGCGCGGGCTGTTCCAGGGCAACCTGCCCGACCCGCCCAGGGACGCGCTCGCGCTGGGCTTCACCAGCCCTGATGTCATCGTGGTGTCTTTCAGCTGCCAGTCAGGCACCGGCGATTTCCTTCTCGACTTCCCGATGATCGACGACAACACAATCATGCTCGGCCTCGACAACCTGCTCTACACATTCAAACGCGCCGCCAACTAATGCAGAAAGTGTTGTCCATGAATATGCCGATTGTGAATCGCCGCCGCGTCCTGCTCGGTGGCGTCTCGCTCGCAGGCCTCGCGGCATGTGGCGGACCGCAAGACCCGATGATGACCGCTACTGGATCCGATCCAACTCTTGTTTCGACGTCACTCGGCAAGTTGCGCGGCGTGAAAGCGGACGCCGTCTTCGAATTCCTCGGCGTGCGCTACGCCCAGCCGCCCGTCGGCGCGCTGCGCTTCCAGGCGCCTGTGAAGCCATCGGTGTGGAACGATGAACAGAGCGCGGTCGCCTATGGCGAGCCTTCAGTCCAGATGCGCTCCGGCGCAGGCGCGGCGGCCTATCCCGTGCTTGTACAAACCGCGATGACCGAGGCATTCGCCCCGCCCGAGAACGTCAATCCGGCTGGCGAAGAAGATTGCCTTTCGCTGAACGTCTACACACCCGCCACTGGCGCCGAAGCAGGTGCGAGGCGACCCGTTATGGTTTGGCTGCATGGCGGTGGCTTTAGCTACGGTCAGGCCGGGCTCAACATCTATCGCGGCCACAACCTTGCGAAGAACCATGATGTCGTCTTCGTCGGCGTCAACCATCGCCTCAACGTGTTCGGCTTCCTCGCGCTCGACACGGCCGGCGTGCCCGGCTTCGCGGGTTCAGCCAATGCTGGCATGCTCGACATCGTGATGGCGCTCGAATGGGTGCGTGACAACATCGCGCAATTTGGCGGCGACCCTGCCAACGTCACCATCTTCGGCCAGTCCGGCGGCGGCGCAAAAGTCTCCACCCTGCTCGCCATGCCCGCCGCGAATGGCCTGTTCCACAAGGCCGTCATCCAGTCGGGTGCAGGCTTGCGCGCCGGTACGAAGGAAGATGCTGCCGACGCAGTCAGCGCCCTCATCATCGCGCTCGGCATCTCCGCTTCCAACGCCGCGCAGACGCTCCCCACGATCGATGCCGCAGACATCCTCGCCGCTGCAAAGGAAATCGGCGTCAACAAATTCCGCCCGTCGATCGACGACGCCAGCATCCCGCGTCACCCCTTCGATCCCGATGCACCGGCGCAGTCCGCCAACATCCCGGTGATGATCGGTTTCACCAAGGACGAGCAGACGCTCTACAATGTGGGTAATCCGGACTGGATGAAGACCACCGACAAGCAGGTTCTCGACGCCGCCAACAAGGCGATCCCCGGCAAGGGCAAGGAAATCCTCGCTGGCTTCAAAGCGGCTTATCCCGACTACGCGCCGAACTACCAGCTGATGCAGGTGACCGGCACGTTCCGCTCGCTGTCCTTGCACCACACGCTGGCCTCGCGAAAGTCGGTTCAGGCCGCGGGCGTCTATGCCTACATCTTCGCGCACGACATCCCGCCGCAGGACTTCGTGCTGAAGGCGCCGCACACGTCCGAGATTCCCTACATCATGGACAATGTCGCCAACGCTCCCCTCTTCGCAGGCACGACCGATGACGACTTAGCCATGGGCACGCTTATGAGCGGCACCTGGGTGCAGTTCGCAAGGACGGGCGATCCCAATGGCGCGCCCGGTCTTCCGGCCTGGCCAAAATTCGACGCCGCCAAACGCACCACCATGTTCTTCAAGAAGGGGTCGGCCGTGGTCGAAGAGCCCTTCAAGGACGTCTGGGCGCTGATTCAGGCAAACCCGAACGCCAACGCCCTGCCGATCTGATCCATTAACCCCCCGCTAACCATACCGGCCGCAAAAGTTAACGATTGGAGGCTCGGGACATTATGCGCGTCCTCGTCACTGGTGGTTGCGGTTTTGTCGGCTCGGCCGTCGTGCGTCTCGCCGTCGAGCGTGGCGATCATGTGCTGAACGTCGATCAACGCCGCCGTTCCAATCCGACACCCGCGCTCGGCCCGATTGCGGCGCGCGAAGGCTATGCCCGGCTCGAAACCGATGTCGCCGACCAGCCCATGATGCGCGCGGTGATGCGCGAATTCGCGCCCGATGCTGTCATCCATCTCGCCGCGAGTCTTGAATCGCAACCTGAAAAGCTGGTCGAGAACGAGATGGCGGTCGCCAACTCTATCCTTGAAGCCAGCCGCAGCTATCTCGGCACGCTGTCGGGCGAACGCCGCGATCGTTTCCGGCTCGTCCATGCCGAGCGCGCAGAATCCGACATTCCCGGCGTCCCGACTCAGGGACAAGCTGCGCGTGCAGCGGGCGCCACGTTGATGGGTCTCTGGTCCCGCGCCTGTGGTATTCCTCTGGTCACCTGCGTTGCCGGCGAAGCCTTCGGCCCGTGGCAATCACCGACGTCTTTCATGGCGCGGCTTGTGACGTCGGTGCTGCACGAGCAGCCCTTTTCGATTCCCAATGCCGGTGAAGACGTGCGCGACTGGCTGCCGATCCGCGATTTCGCAACAGGCCTATTGCTGGCTACTGATACGGCGCCAGCCATGTCCCGCATTGATTTCTCCGTGGGCGCCGAACGCGGCGACATTGATGTCGCCGAATCCGTATGCGCCCTGCTCGATGAACGCGCTCCACGCGCCGGCGGTTCGTGGATGGACCTTGTCACCTTTGAAGGTGATGTTGCGTCGGCCACGCTCGGCCCGATGCTCGACGCTGCCGAAGCCGAGCGTGACCTTGGCTGGCGTCCGCAAGGGTTCCACGCCGGCCTCGACCGCCTGCTCACCTGGGCGCTGGCCAGCCGCGCCGCGTCGCGTAGCCTGTCGGTCGCGGCCGAATAGCACCCCCCTCTCACAGCACATTGAGCGGCCGCGCCTTGCCAGCGCGGACGGCATCGATACGTTGGCGCCAAACAGGGCCCAGACCCTGAACAGACCTCCGGGGAGGAGAATCCATGAGCCAGCTCCGCGCGTTTGCGCTTGCGACTGCTTTGGCCGTTGGCCTGTCGGGCTGCGCGCCTCGCCCCGGCGAAGTTGTCAGCGAGACCGCTGAAGCGGGCGAAGCTCATCCCGGCGAGGCGGTCTACGAGCAATGGTGCTCCTCCTGCCACGACAATGGCCAGCAAAGCGGCGCTCCCTCGCTCGCCGCAATTCGCACCCTCAACCGCGCCACCGTGAAATACGCGCTCGAACTCGGCTACATGAAAATTCAGGCCAAGAATGTTCCGAAGGAAGAACTCGCCCAGCTCATCAACTGGCTGCCCAGCGCCGAAGGCACGAATGACGACTGGATCACCGCCGCGCGCTGCCCGACCAAGATTCGCGAAGTGCGCCTCACCGACGCTCCGCGCATCAGCACCACCTACGGCGTCACAAACAATGGCAACCGCGCGCAGACCGCAGAACAGACCGGCCTCACCCGCGACCAGATGAAAGACCTCGAAGTCGCATGGGTCGCCGCCTTCCCCCAGACACCCACCATGCGCTCGCAACCCGTCATCGTCGGCAACACCATCTTCATCGCCGCCACCGATAGCGGCCGCCTCTATGCGCTCGACACCCATTCGGGTTGCGTGAAGTGGCATTACGTCTCCGACATGACGCTCCGTTCATCCCTCACCTTCGCCGAAGCTACCCCCACCTCCCCCCCCACCATCATCATGGGCGACGCCGCCGGTTTCGTGCATGCTGTAGATGCAAAGACTGGCAAAAAGCTCTGGGTCTCCGAGGCTCGCCTCAACGAGTACAACCGCATCACCGGCGCGCCTGTCGTGCATGACGGCAAAGTCTTTGCGCCTGTCTCCGCCATCGAAGTGAACTATGCCGGGCAGGACGATTACGAGTGCTGCAAAGGCCAGGGCGCAGTCGTGACCTTCGATCTCGCCACCGGCAAACGTCTCTGGGTCGGCAAGACGATGGAACCTGCACAGCCCACGCGCCTTGGCCGCACAGGCACACAGCAATGGGGACCTTCCGGTGCGATCATCTGGTCAACACCGATCGTCGATCCCGCGCGCGGTGTGATCTATGCCGGTACCGGCGAGAACACGTCATGGCCTGCGACCGACACGTCCGACTCCATCATCGCCTACGACATTAACACCGGCGACAAGCGCTGGGTGTTCCAGGCTACCAAGTCCGACATCTGGAACTATGCCTGCGGCCGACGCTCCGCCAACTGCGACTGGCCCGGCGAATACCACAGCCCTGACCATGACTTCGGCGCCACCTCCATGCTGATCAAGCGACAGGATGGATCAGAGCTCGTCGTCGCCGGCCAGAAGTCCGGTGTCGTGTGGGCGCTAAATCCCGATAACGGGCAACTGGTGTGGTCGAACAAGGTCGGACGCGGCTCTGCCAATGGCGGTGTCCATTGGGGCATGTCGTTCGACGGCACGCGCATCTTCGTCCCCAACAACGATTCGAACCGCCCCGCCGGCCCGGACGAGAACCCCGCCTGGGGTCCCGGCATCAACGCGCTCAACGCGATGACTGGCGAGATCGAATGGTCCTACAAGAACAACGCCCGCGACTGCGGCCAGGATTTACCCGTAGCCAAAGCGAGCGCGCCCCCTCCCGAATGGCGCATCCAGCGCATCACTGCGCCCGTGCTGCCCACGCCCCGCGCTGCAACGCCACCTCCGCGACCGCTTGCAACGCCAGCCGCAACACCAGCACCGGCCGCACCCGGCGCAGCACCCCGCGTGACCTCAACCGAAAGCGCCGTCGCCGTTCGCCCCGCTTCAGCCGGACCCTGCCGTCTCGGCATGTCGCCCCCGCCGCTGCTCGTCGACAGCGCCGTCGTTACCGGGACGACGCAGGGCATGCTCCGCATCTTCGATGCGAAAACCGGCGAGGTCCTGTTCGAATACATGACCAACCGCGATTTCCCGACGACCGTGAACAACGTCCCCGGCCACGGCGGCGGCCTCGATTCGGCGCCCTACATCGCCGGTGACGGCACGCTCTTTGTCCAATCCGGCTATGCCCGCTTCGGCGAACCCCCCGGCAACGTGCTGATCGCGTTCAAGCCCCGCCACTAAGTCGCGCAGACCGGGGCCCCGACCCGCCCGACTCTCATTTGGGGTTGGCATAACCCCCGTGTCCGTGCAGCTTCCCGCTCGTCAAATGACACGGGGACGAACCGCCTATGGACAACCAGCCTTCGCTCCTCGACCACGTCACCAACGTCAGTGACTTCATCTGGGGGGGAACCTGGACGACGTTCGCGGCCGATGGACCGAGGACCGATCAGGTCATGCCCTTCCCGCCGATGGTGATCACCCTGTTCGGCGTTGGGCTCATGCTCATGGTCCGGCTGAAATTCTATCCGATCCTCAAACTGCCCGCCGCTTTCGCTGGCCTCTTCAAGAAGCAGGAAGGCGGCAGCGGCGAGATCAGCCCTTTCGCTGCGCTTTCAACGGCTCTCTCCGGCCAGATCGGTACAGGCAACCTCGCTGGCGTCGCAACTGCAATCACGCTGGGCGGACCTGGCGCCATCTTCTGGATGTGGATCACCGCGCTCATCGGCATGGCGCTGGCCTTCGCCGAAGGCTCGCTTGCCATCCGCTTCCGCGACGTGAGCGAGAACGGCGAATATCGCGGCGGCCCGATGAGCTATATCCGCCGCGGCCTTGGCAAGAATTGGGGCTGGCTCGCCATCCTGTTCTGCATCGGCACGCTGTTCGGGTCGATCTCCACCGGCAACATGATTCAGGCCAATGGCATGGCCGACGCCATCACCGGCCTTTTCGGTCTAGGCGAAATCGGCAAGCCGATTGAAAGTGCGCTTGGCCTCTCCGCAGGTCAGGGCGGAGAAATGATCGCGGGGGCGGTCGTCTCGGTGCTCGTTTTCGTCGTCATCATCGGCGGCATCAAGTCGATCGGTTCGGTCGCCGAGAAAATCGTGCCGACAATGGCGATCACCTATGTCGCGATGGCCCTGGTCGCAGTGATCATGAACTTCAGCGACATACCGGAAGCGTTTGGCGAAATCTTCGCCGGCGCGTTCTCGGGTCAGGCGGCGGCGGGGGGCTTCCTCGGGGCGGGCGCCATGCTCGCGATCCGCGCAGGCGTGGCGCGCGGTCTCTTCTCCAACGAGGCCGGTCAGGGCTCCACGCCAATGGCTCACGCGGCCGCCAGAACCAATGATCCCGCCAGCCAGGGCCGCATGGCGATGATGGGCACGTTCATCGACACCATCGTAGTCTGCACAATGACGGCGCTCGTCATTCTTACAGTGCAGGGCGCCTTCCCCTCGGCGGCCGGCGTGCAGGAACACGCCTGGACGTCAGACCTCACCGGCTTCGACATGACGTCTGGCGCTTATTCGACGGCCTTCCCGCTTGTGCTATTCGGCACGGTCACGCTTGGACAGGTCGTCGCCTCGCTCGCGCTGATGCTGTTCGCCTTCACGACACTGATCACGTGGGGCTATTACGGCGAACGGGCGATGACCTACATGTTCGGCACGCGCGTCGCGATTCCCTGGCGCGTCTTTTGGTGCATCATGGCGTTCGTCGGCTCGTTCCAGCAGATCGACTTCGTCTGGCGCACCGGCGACATCGCCAATGCCATGATGGCGCTGCCCAACCTGCTTGCGCTGGTGATGCTGTCGAGCGTCGTGGTCGCCCTCGCCAAAGGTAACCGCACCGCAGGCGTCGACCACGGCGACAACGAAGGCGCACCCGGCCCCGCTCCCGTTAATCCCGGAGATCCGGTGCAATAAGGCGAATAGGCGCTCATCCTTCGACGGACGGCGGCGCGCGCCTGCTCAAGGATGAGTGTTTGGTGGCTTCTGTCGAGATTGCGTCAGCCACGTAAGGCGAAGTAGCGCTCCTGGTGAGCAGCACGCGCAGCGTGCGTCCGTCGAACCACGAGCGCGAGGCTCAACCTCGAGCACCAGCTTCACTTCTCCAACACTCCGGCAGATTATCCCGGTTCGCGCGCTTGTCCTTCGACGCGGCGCATCTCGAACGTCCCGCTGCCGCCTTCGCAGCCACAGTTCTCCGGGTCCCAGCACGGATAGGAGTGGTCGCCATCCATGGCGGTTTCATCAGCGCTCATCGTGCCCGTGCAGCTGAAGTGCTGGAAGCGCACTTCCTCCTCGCTGATCCACATCGCGAAGCTAACGTCCTGTCCGTTCGTTTCGCCGCTGAGAGCAACATCCAGCGACTCTTCGCTTCCCTTCGCCGCGACCTTGCCCGCCCCTTCGAACAATCCGCCACCAAACCTCAGATGCGCAATGATGTGGAATTGTTCCGGATCGCCATCGTCGTCATAGTCAAAGCACCCCTCCCAATGCTGCTCAGGATGCGGCGCCGTATCAAGCTTGAGGTCCAGCTTTGCTGGCGCGTCGATGTCAAACGTAGGCATGGCGCCTCCGGCCTCGTCCTACTTCTCGAACGGATCCCGCATCAGGATCACGTCCTCGCGCTCCGGCGAAGTAGACAGCAGCGCCACCGGCTTGCCAACCAGCTCCTCCAGCCGCCGCACATACTTCACCGCCTCGCCGGGCAGCTGCGTCCAGCTCCGAGCGCCGCGCGTCGAGCCTTTCCAGCCCTTCACCGTCTCATAGACCGGCACGACATTCGCCTGATCCGTCATGCCCGACGGGAAGTGGCTGATGACCTTGTCGCCCAGCTTGTAATGCGTGCAGATCTGGATCTCGTCGAACCCATCCAGCACGTCGAGCTTGGTCAACGCCAATCCGCTGACGCCCGACACCGCGCACGCCTGGCGCACCATCACTGAGTCAAACCATCCACAACGCCGTGCGCGTCCGGTGTTGGTGCCGAACTCATGGCCCACCGTACCCAGCCGCTGGCCGATCTCGTTGTCCTGCTCGGTTGGAAACGGCCCGCCGCCCACGCGGGTCGTGTACGCCTTCGCAAGACCCAGCACATAGTTCACCGCGCCCGGTCCCACGCCCGATCCCGCAGCCGCCTGTCCCGAGACAACGTTTGATGATGTCACGAACGGATAGGTGCCGTGGTCGACGTCCAGCATCACGCCTTGCGCGCCTTCAAACAGAATGCGCCGTCCCAGCCGCACCGCCTGTTCCAGACGCTCCCACACCGGCTGCGCGTAAGCCAAAATCTGCGGCGCGATCGCCAGAAGGTCTTTTTTCAGCGCCACCCCATCTGGCTCCGCCAGGCCAAGGCCAAGCCTGAGTGGCCTGTGATGCGCAAGGAGGCGGTCAAGCTTGAGATCCAGCGCCGCAGGATCAGCCAGATCCGCCACGCGGATCGCACGCCGTCCCACCTTGTCTTCATACGCCGGGCCGATGCCCCGCCGCGTCGTGCCGATCTGTGCGCCGGCAGCAGCTTCTTCGCGCGCCGCATCGATGTCCTTGTGCCAGGGCAGGATAAGGCACGCATTGTCGGCCAAGATCAGATCATCCGGCCCGAGTTGCACGCCCGATTTCGCGATCGTTTCGATCTCGTTCAGCAGGTGCCACGGGTCCACCACCACGCCATTGCCGATGATCGACAGTTTACCGCCCCGTACGACGCCCGACGGCAGCAGGTTGAGTTTGAACACCTTTCCGTCGATGACCAGCGTATGGCCCGCATTGTGACCGCCCTGAAAGCGCACGATGACGTCGGCCCGGCTCGACAGCCAGTCGACGATCTTGCCCTTCCCCTCGTCGCCCCACTGGGCGCCGACCACTGCAACACCGGTCATGGGCTTGGCTCCTGAATCCGGGCGCAAATGACACCCCATGGCCGCCCTGCGCAAGTGCGAAGGGCCAATCCGAATCAACCATTCGGTAACCAGCCGCCTTCACCCTTCGCGGCATGGCAAAACGCACCCAGAAAAAGTCCTTCCCCCGGCGTTCGCGCGGGCGCTCGGGCGCCGCCTCCATCGTGGTCAGCGCCATGCTCGCCGCCCTCGCTGCCGCCTGGTATGTCTGGGGCGACGATATCGGCTTCCCGATGCCCACAGGCGGCAGTTCTTCAGGCACCGTCGTCGCCGAAGCGCCCGTTGAGCCCAAAGCGCCGAATGCCGATGCCGCCAACCCGGCCCCTGCACCGGTCGCCAAGGGCGAAGCCGTCTCCGGCACCGCCTCGGTGATCGACGCCGATACGCTCGACATTCACTCCCAGCGCATCCGCCTCGCAGGCGTCGACGCGCCAGAATCCAAGCAGAAATGCCTAGACCTCGCCGGCAACCTCTACGGCTGTGGCGCTGACGCCGCCAACGCGCTGAGCGAGTGGATCAACCGCAACCCGGTCACCTGCATCTCGGAAGGCCACGACCGTTACAATCGTACGCTCGGCAAATGCACCGTGCGCGGGGCAAG
>JBBQJV010000008.1:0-82750 GCA_038326205.1 Caulobacterales bacterium
TTGCCAAGGTCGGGGTCGTGAGTTCGAATCTCATCGCCCGCTCCAATTTTCCACGATGCGGGAAGTCCAATACTCCCCTTCGGGGCGCGCAAGGGGTTTCGGCTGTTGCGCAATGCTGACGCCCGCACGTCTATGCGCCGATCGATCCGTGCTTCGATTGACCCATGCGCCGATTGACCCATGCGCCGATTGACAATGGCCGCCCCGGACGCGAAGGGCAGGCAAGCGCCGCGTTGCGCCGGGCGAAACAGGCAAGCGCCGATCGGGGAGCAGCGGTGAGCGGAAAGAAACCCGTCGACACCACGTTCGAGAACTTCGACCTCAAGGCCGAAGCCGACGAGGCGCGTGCCGACACCGCGCGCTTCGCTTTCGAATTCCCTGAACTGCTGGCCGACTTCCGCATCGCCGACGCCAAGGCAAACGCCGCCAAGAAGACCAGCCGCCGCGCCGGCTATCTCTCGATCACGCTCGTCCTCGCCGCCCTGCTGGCCGGATCATCTGCGCCAGTGCTTCACGCGCTCCACATCAGCCACACGACCGAACTGGCGATCGGCTACATCTCGACCGCCATGGGCCTCATCGGCGCAGCGCTTGGCCTGCTCGGGCTGCGCAAGAGTTCCTCGCGCCATGTCTGGCTGCGCAACCGTCTCAAGACCGAGTCGATGCGGCTCTTTCATTTCCAGTATATGGCGGCGCAATTCCCGAACCTGCTCGCCGCCGGCTCTGACCTCGCGAAGCGTCCAGCCTACCTTGCCGCGCGCGCGAAGGCCTATGCCGAGCTAGTCAATGGTCCACTGGCTGATCCCGACGCCGAACTCCACCGCATCGCGATTCAATCCGGTGCTTACGCCTTCACGGCGGCGCCGGAAGCCCATCTTGCCGGACGCGAAGACGCCGCCATCGCCGAGACCGTGTTTGCCGCCTGGCGCAAGCTGCGCCTGCAATGGCAACTCGGATACTGCGAGGCGATGCTGGCGCCTAAGAAGACCGGCAAGCGCATGTCGACGCGCCAGACCGAGCGGGCGTTCTCTCGCCTCGGCTGGATCTGCGTGGCGCTTGTGATCGGCCTGCACGTTGTCATGATCGGCGCCGAGCCCATGAACCTGTCGCGCATCTGGCTTGAAGCCGCGGTGGTATGGACGGCGCTCATCGCGCTGGGCGCGCGAGCGCTGGAGGCGGGCCTGCAACCCTCGCGCGATGTTGAGCGTTACGAACAGTATCGCGCCAACATTCTTGTCGCGACTGAACGCTTCCAGGCTGCCGACGGTCTCGCCGGTAAGCTCGAAGTCATGCGTGGGTTCGAGCGTAACAGCCTTGAGGAAATGCGAATCTTCATGCGCACGCACAAACGTTCCAGCTTCATGCTCTAAGCTGCGTTTTGGGCATGTCATCGCTCGCCTAATTCCGAGGTCGGACGTGACGCGGCGCTAGCGTCGGTCTATCTCGCTTTTGGTCTGTTCTGCTGTCCAGTGAAGCCCGCCCCACCATGAAGCCTACGCGACCATGAAAATCGTCATTGCAGGCGGAGGTATCGGAGGGCTCAGCGCCGCCATCGCGCTGTGCAAGGTGGGTTACGAAGTCGAGGTGGTTGAGCGCGCCTCGGCGCTGCAGGACGTCGGCGCGGGTCTGCAACTCTCGCCCAACGCCACCAAGGGCCTTGCTGCGCTGGGCGTGCTCGAGGCTGTGTCGACCGTATCGTCCATGCCGGAAACACTCGAAATGCGCATTGGGCGCACCGGCCAGAAAGTCTTTTCCATTCCGATCGCGAAAGAAGCGCGCAAGCGCTATGGGTCGCCCTACCTGCACGCCCATCGCGCTGACCTGATCGAGATCCTCGCGCGGGCGGCGACGCATGCGGGCGCGCAGATGCGTCTCGGCGCGCGTGTCTCGGCTTACGTCCATGATGGGGCGAGCCTGCGTGTCGGGCTCGATACCGGCGCCATCCTGCCATGCGACATGCTGGTTGGTGCTGATGGCGTCCGCTCCACCGTGCGACGCCAGATGCTGGGTGAGGAAGCGCCGCGTTTCACCGGCGCCGTGGCGTGGCGCATGACCGTGCCGGCCGACGTGGCGCCCGACCTGCCGCACGCGGCGATCGTATGGGCCGGGGGGGGCAAGCATGCGGTGACGTATCGCATCCGCCGAGGCGAGCTGATAAACTTCGTCGGCGTGGTCGAGACGCGCGACTGGCGCAGCGAAAGCTGGGATCAGGTCGGCGATCCCGTAGAACTCGCGAAGGAATTTGGCGGCTGGGCGGGCCCCATACCTGATATCATCGCGTCCGCCGGCCAATGTTTTGTCTGGGCTCTGTTCGATCGCGATCCGTTGGCGGGCTGGTCCGGGGATCGCGTCACGCTTCTGGGCGACGCCTGCCACCCGATGCCCCCCTTCCAGGCGCAGGGCGCCGCCATGGCCATCGAAGACGCGATCGTGCTCGCCAAATGCCTGCAGGCCGAAGGCGTCTCGCCGGTGGCCCTGCAGCGTTACGAAAAGCTCCGCAAGCCGCGCACGACAAAGGTTCTGGCCAGCGCCCGAGCCAATATGAGCGTCTTCCACCGCTCAAACGCCGTGACGCAGACGGCGACCTATGGTCCGATGAAACTCGCGGACAGGCTGTTCCCGTCTTTCGTCCGCTCGCGGCAGGATTGGATCTATGGCTACGATGTTCGCAACGTCACGGTTTAAGGCGACAGGCTCGTTGCATGTGGTGTTGCTTGCAGCTGTGCTGGCGACAGCGTGCGAACCGACTGGTCCGCAACGCGCGGCTTCCGACGCGGTCGTCGCCGACGTGGATGACAAGGGCGCCGCGTGGCCGCTGCTGCTGCAACACTGCCTGCGCTCGCCCAACTGCGATCCAATGAGCAATTTCGGCGATGGCGCGGGCGAGGCCTCCAACACGATCGGCTCTGTCGCGTGGTTCGTGCAGGTGCGCGAAAAGGTCGGCGAAGGCGGACAGGATTATGGCGCCAAGGCCGAGCTCAGCCTGTTCGGCGGGCGCAGTATTGGCGGCAAGGCCGGCAGGCCGCTGACCATCGACGAGCTTCCCGATAATCTCGGCGGCGCCCGCGCTAAACGCTCGACGCTGACCATCGACTATCGCGCGCCCTCAGATGTGCTCGAACCCTACGGGCTCCAGGTCATTTCGCCTTTTCTCACGGGCGTTGCGGCGGGAGTGGAGGAAGCGAAGCTGGAAATTGCCGGCGCCGAAGGCGTTCTGTTCTCCGTCATGGCGGGCGGCATGGCCGCTGCCGAGACGCCCGTGAATGGCGGCTACAAGGCGCCCGACGCCATGGTGTTTTTCGCCTCGCAGAACATCCGCGACGAACCTTTGCCGAAACTGCTGGCTGCACTGGCCAAGGGCGAATCCCTCTCGCTCCGCCTGAAATCCGCTGATGGCGAGACCATGCTGCAGGACGCACTCTACGCCGATGGCTATGCCGCAGCCCTGGAGCAGGCGAGCGCCGCCCTCAACGATGCCGGCATCACAAAACCCATCGTCGAACGGTGCGCCCCCCTTATGAACAAGGACGACGCCTTCTGGCGTACCTCGCTCTCCAGCTTCCCCTCCACCTCCCACGTCTGCGACCCCCGCCTGCCAGACCAACGCCGCTGACACTCCGCCTGCCGCCTCTGGACCGCCGTGCTCCCGCCCGGCAGCGCGCCGCGTTAGCGGCGCGATCGATCCAACAAGCTCCCTGCTTCGCAGCGATTGCCGGGCAGGAGCCCGGCGGTCCCAACCCGACTTATCCGCCGAATCTGCACACCGGCCCGTCGATCCGACTCCAGCAAACTCGACGGCCTAACCGTTCCAAAACGCTGAATCCGCAATCTCTCGATCCTACACTTTACCGCCCATGCGATACTGCCTTCATCCACCTCGCAGGAGGGCAGCTGATCACTGTTCAACGGCGTGGGGTGGCTGCAGGCGAGCGTGAAAGTCCGTGCTGACAATCCAGAAGGGTTCAGGCTCGGCAGCACGCGGGGCATCCCGCGACCCCGGGCCCTCCATTGGAGATCAGCCCGCCTGCCTCCCGAAACCAAAGGCGTAGGGAGGGAGCTACGGCATTCCGGACGGCAGATGCCGGTCCGATTGCGGGATCATGCCAGCAAGTTCGCGCTAACCTACTTCAGCGCAGCAGCCCGCGCGGTGCAGTCGGCCACGGAAATGCGCAGGGTGTTGGCGGCGTAGTCCTTCTCACCCTTGTCGTCATAGGCAAGGCTGAAGTCGGCCGAGGCCTGTTCCGTCGTCACGCCCTCGGCGATCAGCTTGTCGAGGCCCGCCCGGCCGAGCGCCTGATGGTCGCGCAGCAGCAGCGAGGCCTTGTCGGGATGCGAGTCATTGATCCGTATACTGAACTCCGCGCTCAGCACCCCCGAGCAATACATGTCGTCCTTCGCCGCCTGCGAGCCGAGGTTGAAGTCGTCGGGCGGGTTGCCCATCATCCCGATCGGCGTGTCTACCGTGGAACCAGTAGCAGGCGCGTTGAGGTCGAACGGCGGCACGGGCGTCGGCATGGTAAGATCAAGCGGCGGCAGGCCCGCTATCGTCGTCGTAAACGACGGGAGGCTGGCGAGGCGTTTTTCCATGACCTCGCGTTCGCTCGGCTGGGTGAGGCGGAAAATCATGCCGCCGCCAAACACGACGATCGCGAAGAGGCCAATGATCTGGCGTGGATGCAGCTTCATGATCCGCAGCCCCCCTCTGGTCGACCCTATTCCGGCATCGGTATGGCGGCCGCGCGCTTGTTGCAATCGTCCAGTGCAATGCGCGGCTTGCCGGCCTTTGCGTCCTTTTCGACCTGCGCGGCATAAGCGTCCGAAATCGCCCGTGCGTGCGTCGCGTGCGCAGCCTTCTCCGCGACCAGCTTGTTGATGCCGAACTCGCCGACAATGAACCCCAGCGTCTGCGCTTTCCGCAACAGCGCTTCGTCGACTGGGGCAAGCGCGTCAGAGAGGTCCGGGTTCTCAAAATAGATCAGGGCGGAGCAATAAAGCGCATCGCGCGCCTCCTGCGAGCCGATGGTGAGGAGGTTGGTGGGGAGGGTGGGGGAGGAGGTGGTGACGGGTGGGGCGGGTTCGGCCATTGCGGGCTGGGCGTCGCGTTGCTGGCTGCCACACGCGGCGCAGGCCAGTGCGATCAACAATCCAGAGCGATGCCACATGTCGAACGCCTCCTGTTTCACGCAGCCTGTGATAGCGCAGCTGCCCGGTTGGGCAACCTTGGATGACGCCAGCTGACTCAACACTCCGCGAGCCCTATAGAGCCCCGCGATGGATATCTGGGTGTGGGCCAATTTCACGCTGTTGTTCCTGGCCGGCGGCTTAACCCCCGGACCAGCCGTGATTCTCGTGACCACCGCGTCGATCCGCTATGGCTTCTGGGCGTCGATGGCGCCAGCGGCTGGCATCTGCGCCGCCAACCTGGTCTGGATCTCGCTCGCGGCCTCCGGCGTCGCGGTCGTCGCCAAGAACTTCCCCGAGGCATTCCTGGCTTTCAAGGTCGCCGGCATCGCCTTTATCGTCTGGCTCGCCTGGCGCACGGCGTTCGGCGCGCCGGTCGACCTGTTGCGCCGCGATCCGCCGCCTCGACGCAAGCTGTTCTCACATGGCGTTGGCCTGCAGCTCGCGAACCCCAACGCGCTGGTCTATTTCGGCGGCCTGCTGCCAACCTATTTCAACCCCGATCATGACATGATCCCACAAGTGCTGATCAGCATGGCGACCGTGACGGTGTGCGAACTGTTCGGGCTGGTCGTCTACGCCAGCAGCGCCGATGTGCTGGCCCTGCGCTTCCAGTCGGCGACATTCGCGCACTGGTTTTTCAGGCTCGCCGCACTGGCCATGGTGATTTCAGCAGGTTTCGCGGTCTACGTGACATGGGCTGCGACCGGTCGCTAAAACTCTGTAACCAGATCAGTCGCCGATCTGACCAGTGCGGAGCGGCAGGTCCATCGGACGCACGTCCGGCACGGTGTCGCCGCGCACGTGCGGATCGAGCATGCAACGGTCACGTTCCACCGGATCGTTCTCGAAATGAGAGAGGCAGACCTGCTCCTGCGAGAGCTCCGCCTCTCGTTTGCCCGGCGTCGCGCATGCAGCGAGGCCAAGACCCAGAACGATGCACGGCAAAACAAGTTGAAGACGGCCCATCGAGTCTCTCCTGCACCCCTTCAGCTCTGTACGGCCATCGCGCCGCAGCTTCTAGTGCTCTCCAGCCACAAGCGGCCTGTCGATCAGGACGGCGAGGAGCAGGGCGGGACCACCGATCGCTTCCCAGCCATGACTGGTGCCACGCTGGATCACGATCTGGCCGGGCTTCACGCGCGTGCGCACCTTGTCGAGGATCAGGTCAACTTCGCCCTGGAGAAGGCAGATCACATCGAGCGACGCCGTCTTGTGCATCGCCGGATGCTTCGACTGGTCGGTGAGGTGATGGTCTGCATCGAACGAGGCAAAACGATCGCGCACCATGGCGTTCATCGCCTCATCGGGAACGCCGGGCGGTCGCGGATTGATGGCGAACCAGCGCACGCGCACTTTGCCCGTATCGGGCGACAACACCGTTCGCTTCGGGCCAAGGTCTGCATGGTCGGTTGGGTCAAGCGCGCCGGTCACGACATCGTGCCAGATGTCGAACAGGCCGCCAGCCTCGATCGGACCACTCGTGGCGGAAGGCGGACCGTCGAGGATGACGATGCTGTCACCGGAGGCGTCATCGCCTGTGATGATGCGGCGCATGGTGGTCGCGAAATCCTGCATGGACGTATCCCCGATCCGTTAGGGTTTGACTGCCCGGAAGGCTACACCCGCGTTTCGTGGTGATGAAAGGCAAGTTTCGCCTGCGCCACTGCTCGGCTGCGGGTGCGCGTTGATCTTGGCGCCGCCGCGACCTATTCGCTAACGTGCAGCTGCAGCGAGATGCCGGGGGATGAGCGAGACAGAGCGACCCGAACGGCTGGTGACGACGGGCTGGGCGCTTTATCAGGCAGGCAACCGGCAAGGTGCGCTGCGAGATTTCCGCGCCGCGCTGGCGATCGACCCCGACAATCCCGAGGCGCTGGTGGGACTGTCGCAGGCGCAGATCGCGCTCAACTTGCTCAGCGATGCAGGTGCGACCGCCGACCGGCTGCTGCAGCTGGCGCCCGACATGGCGCAGGCGCATCGCATCCGTGGCGAGGTGCTGCGCCGCCAGCGTATGCTGGCGCAGGCGCAGAAATATTTCGAGGAGTCTATCCGGCTCAATCCCGACGATGCGCTCGGCTATCACTATCTGGCCGTCGTCCAGTTCGAGCAGAAGCAGTATGCCCGCGCGCTGAGGAGCGTGGAGCACGGTCGCCGGGTCGCACCCTGGTATGGCGTGCTGGCGGCGCAAAAGGCGCTCATCCTGCTCCACTACGAGGGTCCAAAAGCTGCCGAGCCATGGGCCGATGAAGCCCTGCGTCTGTCGCCGGACGAAACCTATGTGATGACCGAAGCTGCGCGCGTGGCGTTGATGCGCGGCAAGCTGCAGAAGGCGCACGACCTGCTGGAGGTCGTGCTGCGTCGTGACGCCAATGACGAGGATGCGATCGCTCTATTCCTGCTCACCGAACCCAACCGCTATCGGCTGTTGCGCGCCAACGCGCAGTTCCAGTTCTGGCGCAAGAGCCATGGCCTCCTCGGATGGCTGGCGTGGCTGCTGGTGTGGAGTTTGTTGTTTGCTGTGCTGATCATCGTGGCGCTGGCCGGACGCGTGCCTGCCTTCGTTGTCGCGGTGGCCTATCAGTTGTTCTGGCGCCTGCAGTATTCCGGACACCGCAAGCGTGTTCGCGCACACTTTACCCAAGCGAAGTTAAAACCCGGCTTCTAGAGTATCCGGATCGGCTGAGTTGGAATCGCGCACGGCGATCGGCCGAAGTCGTGAAACCGACCCGTAACAACGAACCTAGAGCACATGCTGCAGTGCTACCGCTTCCACCAAGGCTGATCGTGCTCTAGCGGGAGCGATCAGGAGCGCCGGTCAGCGTTCCTCTCGCCGGCGTTACGCTGGACTGAGTTCAGGCAGTCGAGTCGCTCTCTGGCGTCTATGAGTTCGTTGCAGTTTCGGCGGGCGGCGCTGTCATACGTCCCCTGCCAGTTGAAGCAGCCCGATACGGCGAGACAGGCAATGGCGGCGAGGGTGAGCCGGATCATGCGCCGGTGTTCACCTGCGATTTCCAACCGCTTGAGCCGCATTGTCACTTTCCCCGGGTTGATGCCCGCTCGAGCCGCTGGATCTCCTTGTGGCGCGGGCAGCGCACTTCATGGTCGTTGATCATCCCCATCGCCTGCATGCATGCATAGACGATGACAGGGCCGCAGAATTTGAAGCCGCGCCCCTTCATGTCCTTCGCAATCGCCTCCGACAGGGCCGTCTTGGGCTGCACATGGCGCCAGTGATCGAGCTGGTTGACGATCGGCTTATGGTCGACAAAGCCCCAGACATAGTCGGCGAAATCCTCGTCGCGTTCCGCCATGTCGAGATAGATCTGCGCGTTCTTGATAGTCGCCGCGATCTTGATCGGGCTACGGATGATGCCGGGATTTTTCATCGCCGTGTCGATCCGTTTCTGCGTCCAGCGCGCAAGCTTTTCGGGCTCGAACCCGTCGAACTCCTCGCGCATGCTCTCACGCTTGCGCAGAATGGTGATCCACGACAGCCCGGCCTGATGGCCATCGAGCTGGAATTTTTCCCACAGCGTGCGGCCATCGCGCTCGGGCACGCCCCATTCCTCGTCGTGATAGCTGCGATAGAGTTCGTCGCCGGCCGGGGCCCAGCCGCACGGAATATCGTCGAGCCTCTTCATCAGGCTTTCGCCTCCTTCGCCGCGGCGAGCGCTGCCAACTCCCCGACGAGCCAGTCTGGCTTGTCGAACACGACCGGCGAGACATTGGCGGTGATCACCTCGCCATTGGCCTGCGCGTCCGACAGCCGATCGATACGCACACGGGCGAGGGCAGCGCCGCGGGAAACCGACGTCAGCATTCCGATTTCAAAACCGTTGGCCAGCACCGACGCGCCCGGCGGGGTTCCCAACGCGACTTCAACACGAAGCGTGCGGCGGCGTGCAGTGGCGCGCCGCTTCATGCGCGAGACGACTTCCTGCCCGACGAAGCAGCCCTTGCGAAAATCGACGCCGCTCGTGAGGTCCATATTGATGTCAGCGGGAAAGACATCCTCCGCGCCGAAATCGAAATCCTGTTCGGGGATGCAGGCCGCGATGCGTGCCGCGTGATAGGGCGCAGCATCTGTCGCTTCCCCACGCGGTCCGATCGACCTCAACGGCGCGCTGGCGCTGCGCGGGTCGGGCGCGCCGGCAAATACCGTAACGCCAAGATCGTCACGCGCGCGCACTGAAACGGCCGCGCGCAGCTTCATCAGCGTCAGCCGCTTGATCAGCGTGGGCGCGACGGAGGATGCGCAGTCGAGCACGATCTCCTCGGCCTGCCGCGATACCAGAAAGTCCGCGATGATTTTTCCCTGCGGCGTCAGCAGGGCGCCGTAATGGAGCTCGCCTTGCGAGAGACCAAGCGTAGACACCGTCACGATGCCGTTCAGGAACGGCTCGGCGTCCTCGCCGGTAACCGAAACGATGGAACGATGGGCGAGGAAAATCGGCTGATGCATCTGACCCAGTTAGGGATTTCCCTTTGCCTCGATAAGCCCAGCGCCGAGCGAAGCAACCCGGTTGATCGGTCTAAACTCTATGTCACGCATCCGTGCCCGTCTTTTCAAGCCTGCGACGTTATGCAATAGGGAGAACGTCGAATTCTGCACAGGTTCGGTTGCTCTCCTTGCTCTACCTGCGGGTTCGCCCACTGGATCGAGCTCCGGATCTGGCCTTCCGAACAGTCGAATGCGACGGCCCCCGGGAGCGCGGCTGCAAGCGCTCTCTCATTTGTCTACGGGTACCCCCCGGTCTCGTGGACGCCTATCGAAAGACTAGATCTACATGGCTACCGGTACTGTTAAATGGTTCAACGAGCAAAAAGGCTTCGGCTTCATCCAGCCGGAATCTGGCGGCGCTGATGTGTTCGTTCACATCTCGGCCGTTCAGCGCGCCGGACTCGCCGGCCTCAATGAAGGCCAGCGGGTGAGCTTCGAGCTCGAGAAGGACAAGCGTTCGGGCAAAATGGCCGCGACGCAGATCCAGCCGCTCTAAGCGACTGACGCTCCATCCGGCCAGGGTGGAGCATCACGCAAAAACGTCTAACGGGTCGGCCGAAAGGCCGGCCCGTTTTTCATTCGAACCACGAGCGCGGGCATACCAGCTCAGCCGCGATCCTCGTCCACCAGGCCGCGAGCTTTCAGTTGCGCAGCAAGCGCTGTTCCCGGGTTGACGAACACACGCGTGTTCCCGCTTGTGCCCAATCGATCAAGTGCGACTTCGTGTGTTTCATCGCCCACCGGATCGAACGCGCGATCATAGCTCGACGCGTCGCCATCAATCGCGAGCCATGGGCGACCGGTGGCGACCAGCTTGAAGAAGCCCGCATTCAGATGCTCGGCTTCGGCCCGCAACAGCCCGTGCTCGACCGCGACATGCGCCGTGTTCAAGCGGTCCGCGCCATGCGCACCGAGCGGATGGGGATCATCGCATGCTATCACCACGCGCGAGATACCCGCCGCCATCAGCAATTGCGAACAGGACGAGGTTCCGCCCGATCGCTGGTTGCAAGGTTCAAGCGTGACGTAAGCAGTCGCGCCGCGTGCGCGATCTCCGGCGGCGGCGAGCGCAATCTCCTCGGCATGCGGCCGCCCGCCATCGCCGGTTGCCCCTTCGCCCAGGATCGCGTCATCCGCCACGAGCACACAGCCAACGCTGGGGTTGGGAGACGTGCGCCCAAGCTGCGCCCGCGCCAGTTCAAGCGCCCGTGTCATGAAACGCGCATCGGCTTCCGGGCAAGGCCGCGCGCTCATGCTCAGACTTTCGGCAGCGGTTTGGCGCGCGCAGCATCGAGATAGCGCGCCGCCTTCACGTGAAGCGCGCCGTCGAGATCGATCAGCAGCGGATTGCCGGTCGGGATCTCGACCTCGGTGATGTCGCTGTCGGGCACCTCGAACAGGTGCTTCACGATCGCGCGCAGGCTGTTGCCGTGCGCCGCGATCAGGATGTTCTCACCGGCCGCGAGCTTCGGTGCGATCTCGGCGTCCCAATAGGGCAGCACGCGGTCGAGCGTGGTCTTGAGGCTTTCGGTCGACGGAATGTCGATGCCGCGATAGCGCGGGTCGCTCGCCAGATCGAACTCCGTGCCTGCCTTCATTTCCGGCGGCGGAATGTCGAACGAACGGCGCCAGATTTTTACCTGATCGTCGCCGTGCTTCGCCGCCGTCTCCTTTTTGTTGAGCCCGGTCAGGCCGCCATAGTGGCGCTCGTTCAGATGGTAGTCCTTGGTGACGGGCATCCAGAGCCGGTCCATCTGCTCAAGCGCAAAGTTGAGCGTGCGGATTGCGCGCTTCTGGACCGAGGTGAAGGCGTGCGTGAAGTCGACGCCGGTTTTGCGGAGTAGGCGGCCGGAAGCGCGCGCCTCGTCCTCGCCCACGGGCGTGAGGTCGACATCCCACCAGCCAGTGAACCTGTCTTCCAGGTTCCATTGGCTTTGACCGTGCCGGATCAATGCCAGCTGCGCCATCATTCAACTCCCGCTTCAGACCTGCGCGTTCTCAAGCACGTTCGGGGCCCTCATGGAAGGCAGAATGGGCGGAAGCCAGAATGGAAGGAAGCGTTTCAGTCGCCCTTGGTCGCTTGCCAATTGGCGAGCACATCGCGCGCGCGATTGGTCCCGGGGTCCATTCGCGCATCGTGCTCGGGCCGCTTGGCGGCCAGCTCAATGACATAGCCGTCCGGGTCGCGGAAATAGATCGAGTCGATCATGCCGTGATCGGAGACGCCGCGAACCTCCATACCGGCGGCGCGGCCCTTCTCCATCCACGCCGGAAGGTCAGCCGGCGGCACTTCCACGGCGATGTGCAGGTCGAAATCGTGCTGCACCTTGAAGTCGAACGGCATGTCCGGGGCCTCGAAGAAGCCAAGGCACGAGCCATCCCTCATCTGATAAAAATGATGGAGGACGCGCGTTTGCCGACCGGTCTTGGTCACCGTGATTTCGAACGCGTTGACCAGCGGCAGCCCTAGAAAATCTTCATAGAACTGGCGCGTCGCTTCAGAGTCGGCGCAGCGATACGCGTTGTGATGAAGTCCACGAATTTCCATACTGACGCCCCACGCGTCGCCCCCAGCAATGCTGCGGGCTATAACACGCCAGCCACATCAGCCCAGCGCAAGAGTGTAACCAAGTGTACCAGAGGCCTAGTGTGGCGTGGAAGCGACTAGGAAATCGTCAGCTACCTGCGCTCCGGGATTATTTTCGCGCCGCTTGTAGGCTTCAAGCAGCGAAGTATAGGGGGGCGCGTACTGCCAGCCATTGGCGGCGGTGTTCAGCTTGATCTCGAAGTGGAGGTGCAATGTCGTTGGCGTGCCGCCAAAGTCATTCGAGACGTACCCGATCACATCGCCCTTTTTGACCGTCTGGTTGGTTGCGATCTTCAGCTTGGCCATGTTGAGGTGGAGGTAACGGTAGATGCGGCCACCTGAGTCAGCCCGCAGTGTGATCGAGTACGAACCGACGTTGGAAACCACGCCGTCTTCGACGGCCACGACTTCATAGCGGATCCGGTCCGCCGCCTTGGTCTTCACTTCCAGCCTGCAGCCTTCCGGCGTGCCGACGCGAATGTCCTGTCCGAGATGGATGCCGCTCTTGGCGCACCACGGTGTCGAACTGCTGGAGCGGGTTTCGCAGTAGTTGTCGCGCCACGGCGCCACGAAGTTGCGCACGTCACACTGATCGCCACCCTTGATGCCGCCGCCCCAGCGATAGACCTGGGTCTGAGCCACTGCCGGTGCGCTCTTGATCGGGAATTGCATGTCGGGGACAAGAACAGACATCTCCGTGGTGCCCATGCCGCTGCCGGGCGCCAGATTGCCGACACGGAAGAAGTAGAACGCAGGCGTCACCGGCACGGGCGCCGGCGGTGTTGTCACCGGTGGGTTTGTCTCTGGAGGCGTTGTGACCGGCGGCGTCGTAACCGGCGGTGTGGTGGGGGGCGGAGTTTCAGGCGTCGTCACCGGAGGTGTTGGCTCGGGCGTGTTCTCTGCCGTCTCGGTCGGGACGGGCAGTGGCGGCAGGACTTCGCCAGTCTCAGCGCTTTCCAGCGGCTTGTCGTCGCCCGTGTCGATTGCGGGATTTTCCGGCTTGTTCTCGAACGGCGTCCCGTCGACGCTCGGCGCTCCCGTATTCGCATTCGGGTTGGGCACCGAACCGCCCATCGGATCGCCTGGGTTCAGAGGATCGTTACCTGTCAATGGCGGCGGTGGCGGCGGCATCGACGGGTCGGCGGGGACTTCCTCTTCACGGGCGGCGATCTGCACCCATGGCCAGAGCAGCACGTTGCTGGCGTCGCATGCGCCAAGCAGAGCTGCAGACCCTAGGACGACTAGCCCGATCCGGATCGACGACCGTTTCATCCCGCCACTCCCACACACCTACCGGCCGCGTCGTTGCGCGACATAAACCTTAGCGCGCCATAACCTCAGCGCGATTGCGCCACGAACAGGCTTTCAGCGAATTCCTTCGCCTGCGCGTCGTTGATACAGCCCTCCGGACCATCAACTTCGCGACATTCGAACTCGATCAGATAGTCCGCTCCATAGCGGGAGAACGACAGCGAGGCGCCCGCTTCAGCCG
Source organism: Caulobacterales bacterium (assembly GCA_038326205.1). Classification (GTDB taxonomy): domain Bacteria; phylum Pseudomonadota; class Alphaproteobacteria; order Caulobacterales; family Hyphomonadaceae; genus UBA7672. Next base: position 13,765 of record JBBQJV010000008.1, read on the forward strand.
GCTGGAACTTCATCTCGGTCTTGTCGCCAACGGGCGTCCCGCCCGTCGCATAAGCTTTCTGCGAGCCGTTCACGATCACGTCGTAACGGGGCAGGTGGTAGGTTGCGAAATAGCCGTCCTTGGTGATGCGCGGCGGCACCGGACGATCACTTGCGGTCTGGACGATGCCGCCGGGCAACAACATAGGCACGACCAGAGGATCGCTTCCGGCGGATTGGGGCACCACGACATCGGCGGGACGCTTGGCGAGGTCGGCGCGCGCTGCCTCCCAGTCCACATTTCCGGCGACAGGCGCTGGTCCCTGCGGCGCGGAGGCGGTCTGGACCGTTTGTTCGCCGGTCGGCGCCGTCGCAACAGGCGCGGGCGCTTTTTCATCGCCGCATGCCGCCGCCAGAAGCGCGACTGCGGACAGGCCAGCCAGAACCAGGGCTTTCATTATTGACCTCCGGGGTGAGCCGTCATGTTGGGCTCTGCATAGGAAACATCTGCGACAGAGCCGAGCTTGGCTGCAATCGTTTTCATCGCCGTCAGTTGCTCAGGCGCCGGGACCGACCCATCATGCACCAGCACAAGCTCGTTCGAATAGGTCACGCGGTCCAGCTTCAGCTTGGCGAATTCTGGCCGATTGGCTTTCCATGCATCGAATTTCACCTGCGCCGAGGTCTTGTCGCGCCAGAAAGTGTCGATGATGTCCTTCATCTTGCCGTCGTCCTTGAATTTGACGACGATCTCCATGCCCATCTGCATCGATGCAGCGGCGCCCGGCTGGTTGAACTGGATGCCCGGCAGGCCCGGCTCTGGCGCAGCGGCGGGCGGCAGCGCCGCGCCTGATGGCGAGGCAATGACTGAGGATATCGGCGCTGGCGTGCCGGAGCTCTGGTCCGGATTCTGGGGAGAACTGGCCAGAAGCGACACGCCTATGATCGACGTGATTATGCCGATCGCCGCAGCGGTCGGACCGGCAGCCTTGAAACCGTTTGTTTCGTGACCGGCGCCTTGGGCGTCTGACACAGCCATTCTCCCTCTCCTTTGGGACATACCCCAGCGGACCCGGGCACAAGGGCCCCGCCGCCGGTGGTCATAGTCCCCCCCGACCTGATGAACGCCTATTGTAGCTGAGCGTTCGACAGATTTAGCATTTTACCCCCGCACGGGCGATAACACATGTCCGGCGAACCCGGGATGGGCGTCGATCCGGGATAGGCTGAACAGGTGCCCGAGCATTGCAGGTTGGTGCGCGGCGTCGACGCTGCGAGTAGCCGCGTCTTGAGCTCCGATGGCACCGCAGACGGAAATTTCGTCTTGAGCAGGGCAAGCGCCGCCGAAACGTGTGGTGCGGACATCGATGTCCCGTTTTCGTATGAATAGTAGCACTGGGCGATCTTCTGGCTCGGGTTCACCGGGTCCGTGCAATTCTTCGAATACTTTGTCGACAGGATGCCATCGGGCCGGCCGTCATGGTCATCGTCGCGGGACATGTCGCCGCCGGGCGCCATGATCGCAACGTTGGCGCCGAAGTTTGAATATGGCGTCAGCACGCCGCGCGCATCGTTGGCCGCAACCGAGATCACGTTCTGACATCCGCCGGGCGCAAAGTACTGCGTGTCGACACGGGCGTTGCCGGCAGCCGCCACCACGATGGCGCCGGCCGCGACCGCGTCATTGATGGCCGCCTGCATCGAGGCGGGGCAGGGGCCGAACAGGCCGATCGACAGGTTGATGATGTCGGCGGGCTTGGAGTTCCAGACTTCCTTGCCTGCGCCATCGCGCGCCGGGACCGTGCCGGCCGCCCAGCGGATGCCGTCATTGATGTCCGACAGCTTGCCGCCGCAGCGGCCGAGCGCGCGCACCGGAACGATGGTGACGTTCCATGCGCCGCCTGCAACGCCGGCGGCGTTGTTAGTCGAGGCGACGCCGATCGTGCCGGCGACGTGCGTGCCGTGGAAACTGTCGCCGATGGTGGCGTCGTTGGGATCGCACTTGTCGCCCGGATCGTTGGGATCCGAGTCGCGACCATCGCTGTCATTGCCCATGATCGGATCGGACACCATGTCGAAGCCCGGCGCGAGATTGGGTGAGCCCTTGATGTCGGGGTGGTTCATCTGGATGCCGGTGTCGATGACAGCGACGACGACATCGCGAGATCCGGTGTCCTTAGCGCGCTCCCAGAAACCGCTGAAGCCTGCGCCGCCGTTTGATTGCCCGGCAGCCGCGCCGAGATCGCGGAAATTCCACTGCAGGCTGAATAGCGGATCGTTTGGCTTTGTCTTGGAGGCAGTCACAGGTTGCTGCGTCGGCTTCCTCATCATCTGGTTGTTGAAGATGAAGTCCTTCTCGACGTACTGGTATTCACCGCTTTCGCGCAGCACCTTCACGACGCATTCGGTCGCCAGCACGGGGTCGGCCTTGATCTTCGCCATGTCGGGCGTTCCGGCGCACTCCTCCTCGGCGCTCCTCCGTTGGGGAGCAAAGAGCGAGCGCATGGTCGCGACTTTCTGGAAGTCGAGTTTGCTCTCCCGGAATTGTGTCGGGTTGACCCCGATGGTGATGCGCATCTGTCCGCCTTCACCGGGTGTGACGATGCCAGAGAGCCCGAGCTTCTCGAGTTGACGGCCCGCCTTGTCGCGGGCGACCAGGGCCGAATCGACATCGAGGCGCGCGCGAACCTGCAGCGCCTTCGGGATCGGCGCATTTGCGTCTTGCATCTTGCGGGTCACGTCATCGCCCAACTTCTGGGCTGTTTGCGTATTCGCCTTGAATGTGTCCTCAGCCGCTCTGCGCGCGGTCCGCAGCGTTTCAGGGTTCAGCTGGACACCAGTATCGTGCACCGCTTCCTTGAGCGCCTTGGGTGCGGCAACCTGCGCTTGCTGGCGAAGCTCTCCTGCCGACGGCAGCTTGATCTGGGCGCGGCCGGCGACTACGCCGGGCTTGAGCATGGCGGGTGCGCCGTCCTTGGTGACGCGGTTGGATTCCGGCGCTGGCGCTGCTGCGGCTGGCGCTTCAATCGCAGGCGGCGGTCCCGCTGCGACTTCGAGCGACTCCGGGAGCGGTGCGTCATTTGTGTTGAGAGCGCTGGCGGCCTGCGATGCGTCTGTCGGCTCTTCGATCAGGCTGAAGCTTTCTGGTTCGAGCACGGGCTGCGAGATCGCGACCTTCGGCATCGCAATGACGGAACCTACGGCGTAGAAGCGCTGGGTCTGAAGCAGTTCGTCGACATTGATCGGCGCCAGGTCGACCGGCGCCTGCATCGGGCCAAACAGGGCGCGCTCATCGACGGAGGCCGCAGCGAGGATCTGGTCATCGGTCAGGACAAGGACCGGGGGGTCCTGCGAGCCGCCGGTGATTTGCGAGAGCGCGTCGCTGGCCAGCTTGCCCGCCTCGTTGAGGCGATCGCATCCCGCTGTTGCCGCAAGCAGCGCCACAAGGGCGAAACCCGTTATGTAACGATTCATTGCCAATACCCCACGTCTCAAACACCACACCATTCAGCGGTGTTTACCATGTCATTCCCGCATGGCGAATGCCCGGATCACACCCCTGCGGAAGCCTCCCAGATGGCGATCGGGCGCGGCCGGGAAGATCGGACAAGCAACGATTGCGATCGCAAGTGTGACGCGGGGACGCCAACGTCCCAATTGGTTCCCAAATGCCATCCTCTCGCCACGCCGTGGCGCGATCCGCGCCGCTTTCCGGATCGTAAGCATAAGCGCGGTCCCAAGTAAGGAGCGGCCATTGAGGTCGGCACGGGGAATGCATTGGTCGGGTTCATGTCAGGCGGCGCCAATAACAAATTCGTTTCCCGGATCGTGGTTCTGCTCTTCATGGGGCTGGCCCTGGCGGGCTGCTTCGCCATGCTGTCCAGCGGCGAACGTTCGCTCTTTGCCGATATCGCGCCTGCTGTTAGCCAGACCGCGATGATCCCGTAGCGGCGCTGTCGGGAAGACCCTTCAGGCGCCAAATTCCACGCACGGCGAACCTCAGCTCGCGCTTCATCTCGCCGGAGGCTTCATCTCGCCGGAGACAGGGCCACAATGAGCGAAAGCGCGAACAGCCCGATAACAATCGGCGTCATGGTAAATCGCTCGGGCGCGGAACGAGAGATGGCGTTCATCGGGATGCCCAGCGAGAGATAGGCGACCGCCACCCAGGCCCCGATATTTGGGATCGCGGGTTCTTGAAAGATGCGGGTCAGGCCGGCGCGGTCGAGAATGATGATACCCAGCAGCGCGTAGATCGCGATGGCGATCGCGCTGCCAATCCGCAGATTGAGCGGCAATCTTGTGTGACCGCCACCCCACGCGAAACGCCCCAGCGGCGCACCCGACGCCAAGGCTAACTGGAACACAGCCAGAGCGGCCAGCATCCCGCAGAAAATCATCGCGGCGAGTTCGATCGACATGACCGCACTAGTCTGCGCCTCTGATGCAAGGTCAACGACTTCCGCGTGGTAAACTTGAAAGCGGAATTTTACGCGCTTAACGTGCGCGGAAACACCACCGGAGCGAACCTCATGCCCGACAGCGCAATCACGCAGCGTTTTGAATCCATCGTGCAGTCCGGGCAAGGCGATCCGGTGGCGCTCGCGCGCGCGGCCAAGCAGGGCGACATGGCGGCTGCCGCCGATCTCGCGGCTTTGCTGACACGGGCGGGGTGGGTAGAGCCGGCGACAATTCTTGATGTCTATGACGGAGCCGCGGCGGGTTGGTTCGGCCAGAGCCATCCGCCGGTCGATCTCACCGGCGGCACGGGTCGCGCAGCGCAAGAGCTGTGGCCGGTATTCTGGGAATTCATCGACGACCCGGTACGGACCGATGCCGGCACGTTCACGCTGCGCACGGCGGGCCTCGGCAAGTATGTCGACGAAGGCTTTACTGCGCGGGCGGGCGAGGCGAGCCTTGCCTATCCGGGCGTTCCTGCAGCCGTGGCTCAAGGGTGGCCCGAGCGGTTCACCAAGGACGAGCTTGCAGCGTGCCCCGACGGATCCTTGGGCAATGAATTTCATCGCCAGATCATCGACAACAATTTCGATCTCGAAGTGCTCGACCGCGACATGCTCGGATTACGCGACTATCCCCCGCCGCTGGACTATCTCAACGTGCGCATCCTGCAGTGCCACGACCTCTGGCACATTGTTGGCGGCTATCACACGACGGCGCTGCATGAGGTCGGCATTTCGGCATTCCAGATGTCGCAGTTCGGGCACAACTATTCGGCGCAGTTCCTCGCCTTCATCACGGCCAAGGCGGCGATCAAGCGGCCGGAGGGACTGGCGCTGGTGCTGGAAATTACGCTGGGCGCCTGGCAACACGGACGCCGAACGCCGCAGTTGCTGGGCGTCGACTGGCAGCAGATCTGGCGAGAGCCGACCGACACGGTGCGCGAGCGCCTCGGCGTTTCGGCCTATGTCTCGCCGGTGCCGGCGGACCTGATCGAACAGCTGGAACGGGCGGGGATGTATTAGTCGCCAGACTTAGTCGTCCGCGTCGTTCATCACATCCATCTCCTCGTCCGACCATCCGAAATGATGGCCGAGTTCGTGGACAACGACATGAGCGACCAGGTCTTCAAGGGCAATGTCGCCGGTCTCCATCCACTCATTCAGGATGGGCATCCGGTAGAGCCACACCATCGGCGGCATGTCCGACGGGGCGGACGGCGTCTCCAGTGTCAGGGCAACTCCTGAATACAGCCCGGTCAGATCATAGGGGTTCTCGATCTTCATGGTCTCGAGGGTCTCATCGTCGGCAAAATCCTCCACCTTGATCGCAACCGCGCGCGCATGGGTGCGGAAAGGCTCGTCGAGCGCGTCGAGGGCTGTTCGCGCCAGGGCGGCTATGTCGTCGAGGGAGGGGGCAAGGCCCCAGAGCGTAGGGTCCATCATGGAGCTCATGTAATATACACGCGTCGCGATTGCATTGAAGGGCTTCCCTTTTCGCGCGTGACGCGCTTTCTAGCCAACCTGTCGCCCCACGGAGTTTCCGTCTTGTCCATGTCGTTCGAGAGCCTGCGCAACTTCACCACCACACTTCGCATCTACCAGCGCAACAAGCAGGATCGGAAATGGGAGCCCGAGGCCCCGTACATGAAGGAAGTCGTGAATCCGGGTGATGTCTGCCTGCATTTCGGCGGTTCTGACGGACGCCATTCCTACCTGCTGTCGCAACAGATCGGCCCTGAGGGCGTCGTTCACATCTACGAACCGTCGAATTACTCATACAAGATCATGACGCGCCTGCTGCGCTGGCATGGGCTGAAGAATGTCCACCCCCACAATGCTGCGATCGGTTCCAGCGAGGGAACGATGCTGCTGTCGGTTCCGAGAAAGACAACTGGCCATATCGGCCGCGCCTATGGCGTGGTTACGGACAAGGGCGGCACCGCGTCCGACGAGATTCTCGCCACGGGCAACCGCACCGAGTTCATCGACCAGCCGACCGAGGTCGTATCGCTCGACGGCCTGATGGAGAAAGAAAAACTCTCGCGCGTTGATTTCATCCGCTGCGACGTTGAGGGCGCTGAAATCCGCTTCATCGAAGGCGGCCGGAATACTATCGAGCGTGACCTGCCGAGCCTGTTGATCGAGATTCACCCGTTCTCGCTGCAACGCAACTTCGCCTCGTCGGGTGAAGCCGTGCGCGACTATTTCATCAGCCTTGGCTATCGCATGTGGCAGCTCAACGACGACAACTCGCACATGTTCGAATCGGCTGCGATCGATCCCAAGCGCCGCTGGAAGGATTACTTCCTGATCCATCCCAAGCGCGGCCCGACCCTGCCGGAAGGCATGTTCCGCAAGGCGTTCGCGAACTGATTTGCCAGCCGGGGCGTCCTGCGCAATAAAGAGAACCTAACAGGAACTCTCCGCGCATGGCCGCTCTTGCAGCTTCACCGGTTTCAGAGGCTTTTGGCATTCCAGCGCCACCTGGAAGAGCCGCCGAGATCGTGCGCGGCGTGCAGCGCATGTTTGCCGAGCTGGGTCTGGCCTCGCTGGTGGAAGTGACGCTCGCCAATGGTCGGCGCGCCGATGTGATGGCAGTGGGCCCGAAGGGCGAGATCGTGATTGTCGAAGTGAAATCCTGTCTGCAGGATTTCAGGACCGATCAGAAATGGCCGGAATATGCACCTTACGGCGACCGGTTCTATTTCGCCGTCGACTGCGATTTTCCGAATGACCGCATCCCGGAGCATGCTGGTCTGATGGTTTGCGACGGATTTGGTGGCGCGGTGTTGCGCGAGAGCGAGCCGGTAATGCTCAACGCTGCGCGGCGAAAGGCGGTGACGCTGTCGTTTGCGCGTCTGGCCGCTGCGAGGTTGATGCGGCTGGGCGTTGCCGACGGTTCGCTGCCCTTGGGTGCATCGCCCTCCGAACCGGCAATCGATTAAGCTTTCAGACCTACGCGATCATTCATGCCTTTGCTCTTTCCCATCGCCGCCAGCCCACGTGAAGCGCTAGACGCTGAGCCCGATAGCGGCGCGCGCACGATCGCCGAGGCGCGCGAGCTGGCGAAGGGTCCGGTCGCGCTGGTGTCCGACTGGCTGCGGCCGATGGCGGCCGAGGCCGAGGAGCTGCAACGCAAGGCGGAGCAGGGCATCTCGCGCGGCTTCGTGCAGATCTACGAGGACGCCAAGGGTCGCCCGGTTATCGCCGTCACCTACTGGAAGCCAGGCGCGGAGAAGGTTGCGCCAGCACCGCGCGCCAAACCCGCAGCGGAAGTTGCGGCGTCCGAAGATCACACCGACGATCTCTACTTCACAAAGACGGAGGCGAAGGCCAAGCGCAAGCGCAAGGCGATCGACCCGAACCAGCTCGACATGTTCGGGCTTGGACAGAAGAACGCTTCCTACCCCGGTAGCGACGCCGATGGCCCCGGCCCCAGCGGGGTGATGGTGGATGAAGACCCGACAGTTTCCGGGCATTCCGGCGGAGAAGAGTCCAGCTGACGGCTTCACCTCTGGCGCAGCACATGCCTACAAGGGCTTGTTCGCCTTGGGCGGGCGGCTGGCTGACGCATGCAATCGGATGGAACATCTTCCAGAGGGACGCCAAGACCCGCCGGCGAAACGCTGGGCGAGGGCGATCGCGCGCACTTCGCCGATCTGCTGGTGGCTGTGGCCGAACGGCAGGATCGTCAGGCCTACGCTGAGCTTTTTAGTTATTACGCCCCGCGCGTGAAGTCCTATTTGATGCGTCTTGGCGCCGACAACAGTCAGGCGGAGGAGATCGCGCAGGATGTGATGGTCACGGTCTGGCGCAAGGCGCAGTTGTTCGATCGAAACCAGGCGTCTGTCTCGACGTGGATCTTCCGGGTCGCCCGAAACCGCAGGATCGATCTTTTCAGACGAGCCAAGCGCCCTGATCTGGATCCCGAAGAAACCATGATCCTGCCGTCAGGCGTTGAGGCGCCCGACGCGCGCGTTGAGGCGATGGAGACCGAAACGCGCGTGCGCGCCGCGATGAAGGACCTGCCCGAGGAGCAGGTGAGCCTGTTGCGGTTGGCTTTCTATGAGGGTCTGTCTCACCGCGAAATCGCGGACAAGCTGGGCGTGCCGCTGGGAACAGTTAAATCGCGAATCCGTCTGGCGTTTGCAAAAATGAAGGCAAAACTCGGCGATGAGTAGAAATCGGATGAGTGCACAGATGAGTGCACAAGGGATGAGTGCACAAGGACTGATCCGATGCGGAAGAGCCTGCGTAATAGCGGCTGGATGTGGGATTTTACGATAACGGGTCTGGCGATGATCAGAGTTTCTCAGGGAGCCTTGCTTGATGACGCGACCCGCGCCGCATTGGCGTCGGGACGGGCAGCGCCAGCGTTGAGCCTGTTCATCGATACCCTTATAGAGATGAGGGGCATGTCGGAGCTTGAAGGCGAAGCGATCGCCGGCGGCGCTCTGGAAACAGAGACGCCCGCTGAAATGTCACCCAGCGCTCTCGACATGGCTTTTGCGGCCATCGAACGCGGCGGCAGACCGAGCAGCTCGCGTGCGCTGACCTATCCCGAACTTGCCGACGTGCCGGTCGCCCTGCGTGAGCTGATCCGTGACGCGGAGGGCATGCGCAACTGGTCTTATGCCGGTCCGGGGATCCGTCGGCTCGACCTTGGCGCTAAAGGCCCCCTGAAGCTGGAGATCATCCGTCTCAGCGCCGGCAAGGCGGTACCCCGGCACACGCACAAGGGTCGCGAGCTGACATTGTGCGTGCAGGGCGAGTTCTCCGACGGCGTTGCGACCTATGGTCCGGGCGACTTCTCTGTCACCGACGGCAGCGTCCACCATCAGCCACGGGCCCATGATAATGCTCCCGCCTATGCACTGGCGGTGACCGATGCAGGACTGAAGTTCGAAGGCGCGCTTGGCGCGATCCAGAAAATCCTTGGCCAGTAACCAAAGCAGTATGTTCGGCTGGCGGTGACAGGCTGGCCTCAAAGCGCTACGAGCCGCGCCATGGCCCGGCCGCAATCAGATACCGCTTCGACCATTGGCTGGCAGGCGCGCCTCGCCGCCGCCGAGCTTGTGCTCGTGGCTATGGAGGGGACGTCCGATTTTGACGCCGCCATGGATAAGAGCCGTACGTTCAAGCGCCTTCAGGGTCCAGATCGCGGTTTTGCGCGGGCGATGGCGGGGGCGGCTCTGCGCGCGGTTGGCCGGATAGACTGGGCCCTGGGCGGCATGTTGAAGCGACCGCTGGACGAGATTCAGCCGACGCTGCGGGCGCTGCTGCGTGTGGGCGCCGCCCAGCTCTGGATAATGAATGTCGCTGATCACGCAGCAGTCTCGGCCACGGTGGAGGCGGCGGGCAAATGGGAGGACGCGCGTAAAGGGGGAGGGCTGATCAACGCCGTGCTCCGCCGCGCCGCGCGCGAAGGCGATGCGTTCGCCAATTCGCCGGTCACAGCAGTGTGGCCCGACTGGCTCGCAGCGCGGATGAAGGCCTCGCTTGGCGCGGCGCAGGCCGAAGAACTGGCGTTGGCCCAGATCGACGAGCCGCCGATCGATCTCACCCTGCGTTCGCCTGATGATACCGAAGCGTGGGCGGAAAAGCTCGAAGCGGAATTGTTGCCCAATGGCTCTCTGCGCCTGCAGTCGGGGGCGGGCCTGATGGAGATGCCGGGCTTTGCCGAAGGCGCCTGGTGGGTGCAGGACACGGCGGCGGCGCTTCCGGCAAAGCTGCTGGGCGATGTGCGTGGTCGGGCTGTGGCTGACCTCTGTGCAGCGCCAGGCGGCAAGGCGATGCAGCTTGCCAGCATGGGGGCAAAGCTATTCGCGATCGACATGTCGCGTCAGCGCATCGTGCGCCTGCGCGAGAACGCCGAACGTGCAAAGCTGGCGATGACCATTGTTGAATCCGATGCCAGAACATGGCGTCCCGAACAGCCGCTCGATGCTGTGCTGCTTGATGCTCCTTGTTCTGCGCTTGGCATCATTCGCCGCCATCCCGAAGGCGTGTGGCGGCGCGATCCCAAAGATCTCGTGCGTTTCCCGTCTATCCAGCGCGCGCTGGTGGAAGCCGCGCACGAGATGCTGCGGCCGGGCGGGCGTCTGGTTTATTCGGTCTGCACGCCGGTGCCGGAAGAGGGCAGCGAGATCATTGAAGCGGTGATTGCCGCGGGCGGCTGGAAGCGCGTGCCGGTAAAGCCTGCCGAGATTGCCGGATTTCAACAGTCCTTAACGACAGATGGCGATGTGCTGACGCTGCCGCACGCGCGTGTCTCTGGCGCCGCGCCAGCTGAGGAAAACGCAACCGCGCCGATGAATTCGGACACTTTCTTCATCGCGCGTCTTGAACGGTTGTAGCTGGCTTCCCATTCGATCTGTGGCGGTGGGTTCAGTAAGGCTGATCTTGACACATTTATGCCTTTGATAAGCGCCGAAGACGATCAAATGAGTTCAGTCTGGGTTCACTGACCTCAAACTAGTTTGCGTGTGAAGGGACGGGTTCTCCCCCGGATTCGTCGCTCCGAGGAATGCAAGATGGGCACCACTTTCCGCACCTTGTCTGACGCGCCCGCTAGGGCTGTCGACCCCGCAATGGACCCGACACGTGCCTCCACCATCGCCAAGCCGCAGAAAGCTTTCGCGGTTGCCTTCGCCGTGCTTGCCGCTGCGTTGGCCGGTTGCGCCAGCGGCATCGGCGCGGGCGGTCGTGATGAAGCCAACGGGTACAAGGCCCGTGTCGCGGACAACGCTTTCGCTAACGTACGTCCGATCAACATCGACTACCGGACAGCTCCCTAGCGCAGGCCGGTTTGGCGCTGGACCAGTTGCACCGCCGGTACGGCGCTGCTAGGCCGGCACAATGTCAGATGTCCTGATTTCGCCCTCTATTCTGGCGGCAGACTTCGCCCGGCTCGGCGAGGAAGTGCGTGCCGTGGATGCAGCCGGCGCGGACATGATCCATGTCGATGTGATGGACGGTCATTTTGTCCCCAACATCTCGATCGGGCCCATCGTGATCGAAAAGCTACGGCCGTACACAGCCAAGCCCTTTGATGTACACCTGATGATATCGCCGGTGGACGCCTATCTTGAAGCCTTCGCCGCAGCCGGCGCCGACATAATTACTGCCCATCCCGAAGCAGGCCCGCACTTCCACCGCACGCTTCAGGTGATCCGCAAGCTGGGCAAGAAGGCTGGCGCCGCGCTCAATCCATCGACGTCGGCCGACGTGCTCGATCCCGTGCTCGAAGACCTGGATCTCATTCTGGTAATGAGTGTCAATCCCGGCTTCGGCGGACAAAAGTTCATCGATAGCCAGCTGCGCAAGATCGAAGCCATTCGCAAGAAACTCGACCGCGCCAACCTCAAGACCATCCTCGAAGTCGATGGCGGCATTGCTCCCGCCAATGCACAGGCAGTGATCGATGCAGGCGCCACGGCGCTGGTCGCCGGCTCCGCGATCTTCGGCAAGGGCGCTGAGCGTTACGCTGCTGAGATCGCAGCCCTTCGGGGAAGGTGAACGCAGGATGGCGCTGCCTCCCCTCGGCCCCGCGCCGCCCGTCGGCGAACGCGACACGGAATATGCCGAGTGGCTGGAAAACACCGGCCTTTCTGGCGCCGCCATCAGCGCGTCGCCCGTTCATCGCCTGAAGATTTCAGGGCCCGGTCCCATGTCGTTCACGGCGCTGCCGACCAGCAACCGCCCGGCCAACCGCGTCCGCGGTGAAGCCATTATGGCGGGCCGCTGGCGCTTCGGCTCCGCGCATATCGAGACCCCGTCGGGCCACAGTCCCTGGGGCCCCGAATTCCCGACCTTCCACTTCGCGGACCGCATCCACCGTTTCCACTGGCTGCGCGACCTTGCCGCCTGCGGTCCGACCGGTGAGGCGCGGGCGCGGGCGCTGGTGGTGGCGTGGACAGAATCCTACGGGAAGTGGGACGACTTTGCCTGGCGATTAGGCGTCACGGCTGATCGGGTGATCAATTTTCTCTCGGCGGGTCCGGTGCTCTTTGGCCCTCTCGATAGCGATAGTCGCCATGCCGTGATGGACACGCTCGGCCGCCAGATCCGCCATCTCCAGTTCTCCGCGCCCGAGGAAACCGACCCCGCCGTCCGCTTCAGGATCGCCGTCGCGCTCTCCTTGGCGGGCGCTGCGACCGAAGATGGCCGCAAGGTTCTGGAAGCCGGTCTCACTATGCTCGAGACCGAATGTTCAGCGCAGATCCTGCCGGATGGCGGCCACATCAACCGCAGCCCTGAAACTCTCGCCGAAACGCTCCTCGACATCCACGCGGTTGAGGAATTGCTGCTCCGCCTCGGGATCAGCGCGCCGCTGTTTCTCAATAAGCTGCAGCCGCGCATGGCGGCCATGCTCAGCTTCTTCAACACGCCTGATGGCGGCCTCTTGCCCGCCAATGGCGGCGGCGATTGCGTTGCCGGCCTGGCGCGCGCGGCGCTGCGTCCGCACGGTGGAGTGAATTCGAAATTCTCCTTCGCGCGCCTGTCTGCCTATCAGCGTGTCCAAGCCAGTGAATTGACCGTTTATGTTGATGCGGGCCCCGGTCCGGACCGTCCGCATGGGAGCCACGCCCATGCCGGCGCGCTGGCGCTGACAGTCGATGATGGGGCCGAGCGGATCATCACGTCGTGTGGGTCCAACACTGACCTCGACCCTGTCATCCGCGACGCCGCCAGACGCACGGCGGCGCACTCCGTCCTGTCGCTGAACGGGGAAGACTCGGCCGTGTTCGCAGTCGATCGCATTACGGGAATGCGTGCACCCGAGGGTCCTGCCCAGCTGGCGGTGCGGCGGATGGAGGAGGGGGATCAGTACCTGCTGGAAGGCCAGCATGCCGGATGGCGCGTACGTCATGGCCTGATCTATCGTCGCAGGCTCTATGTGGCGATGAGCGGAATGCGGATCACCGGCGAGGACAGCCTGTCCCGCCCCATGTCAGACGCGGCCCCGGCCTTTCCGGGAGCGCTCATTCCGTTCGAGATACGATTCCACCTGCATCCCGACGTTCAGATCGCAAAAGACCCTGATGAGAAGACTGTGTTCCTGGGGTTACCCAAGCGGCAGCACGTGTGGAGATTTCGCAGTGAGACTTTGCTTTCCGTGGAAGATTCGCGTTACTGGGGTGGCGAGGTGGCACATAAATCGTGGCAGCTCGTAATTCGGGGATCAGCCGATCCGGGAGCGGACGGCTCGCAAGCGCCTAATCGGGTTCGTTGGGCCCTCTCCAGGGTAGGTCTTGGGGGTGGCGGGGGAAGTTAATTGAGTAGCGTAGAGATATCGGCAAGACGCGCGGCCATCGAAGCCAAGGCGCTATGTTTCGCTTACGACATCGCGACAGGCATGGTCGCTATGTATCTGGCGCCGCAACTGGTTGCCATGTTCGCCGGCGGCGCTCCACCAACATGGTTGGAATTCTTCGTCGCCATCGCTTTCGGCGTCACTGCATCCCTCGCTATGTGGCTTCGCGGTGTTCACCGTCAGGTCTGGCGTCACACATCGCTGCGCGACGTCGTGCGTATTTTCCAGGCTGTCCTCCTGACGCACCTGATGTCGCTACCCATTCTGATTCTAGTGAAAACGCTGGAAGATTTTCCGATCGCATCGATCTACCTCCAGTTCCCGATCTGGATCTTCCTGCTGATGATCGCGCGGCTGTGGGCGCGTGGGCGCGCCACCGGCGATCTTTCAGCCATCCTGCGCCGCGAGCCGCCCTATGCGCCGCGTGCACTGGTTGTAGGTCCCGCGAGCCATGTCGCCGAGGCTTTGCGCGCGGCGCGCAAGGCGCCGTCGGGTACGCCTATTCGGGCCATTGGCATCGTCGAAACCTCGGGCCAGCACTACGGCCGCGATATTGAAGGCGTGCAGGTGATGGGCGGCATCGACCAACTCGCCACCTTGTTCGATCACTACACAGCGCGGTTTGGCGAGTTGCCGTGGATCGCGATCGCAGCCCCTCCCGAAGATCGCCGCACCATGGAAGCCGCGCTTGCCGTATCGTCCGCTCGCAAGGCAACACTGCTGCGTCTCGGCGCCAAGGCGATGCTGGAACAGATCCGTCCAGCCGACCTTCTGGCCAGGCCCGAGCGCCGTCTCGACATGGAGCCTGTCGCGGAGCTCATCTCGGGCGCGAGGGTTTTCATCACAGGGGGTGGCGGGACGATCGGCGGTGAGTTGGCGCGCCAGTGCGCAGCGCTGGGTCCCTCGGAACTGACCATATACGACGCTTCCGAATTCAACGTGTTCGAGATCGACCAGGAACTGTCGCGCGCCTATCCCAACGTCGTCCGGCGCATCGTGATTGGCGACGTGCGTGACGAGATGCGGCTTGAGCAGGCGATGCAGGAAGCCGCGCCCGACGTCGTAATCCATGCCGCAGCCCTGAAGCATGTGCCGCTGATGGAGCAGAACCCCAACGAGGCGATCCTTACCAATGTACTGGGCGCGCGCCGCTGTGCGACCATTGCCGCAGAGTTGGGCGTGAAGGCCTTCACCTTCATCTCCACCGACAAGGCCGTGAACCCCAGCAACGTTATGGGCGCGACCAAGCGCGCCGCAGAACTTTTCATTCAGGCCTTTGCGCCAACTGTGCCGGGCACGCGCTTCTCACTGGTCCGCTTTGGCAACGTGCTGGGCTCCAAAGGTTCCGTCTCGCCGTTGTTCGAGCGCCAGATCGCCGAGGGCGGGCCGGTCACCGTGACCCACCCCGACATGACGCGTTACTTCATGAGTGTTGAAGAAGCTTCCGCCCTCGTCCTGCAAGCGGCCGCATTGTCAGCCAACTCCACGTCGCAGGAGGCGACGCTCTACGTACTCGACATGGGTGAGCCCGTGCGGATCATGGACCTTGCGGAAAAGATGATCCGCTTGAAAGGCCTGATCCCGGGGCAGGACATTCTCATCCGCGTCACCGGACCCCGACCCGGCGAAAAACTGACCGAAACGGTGTTCTACGACCGTGAGCAGGTGATGAACACGCAAGTCGATGGCGTGCTGGAAGTCGCCAACACGGGCTCGCCGCCCATTGGCGAAGTACAGGCGCGTCTTGATGCGGTAATCGCCTACGCCGCCCGTCGTGATCCACAGGCCTCCCTGTCGATGATGAAGGCGCTTGCGCCTGAAATCTTCACGGAAGATCCTTGGGGTGAGCCGGTGATGAACCTCCACTGAAAAACGCTTGCCACGGCGGGTATTGATCAGCCGCCAGACAACTCCATCTCTAAAAGATGGAAATGCGCGTACTCGTGTTCAACGGAGAGCCGTATTGCGACGGCGACAGGCAGGACAAGCTCGTCAAACGGACGCTAGAGGCGATCGAGACTAGCGGTGTCACCATCGAGGCCAGTGAGCTTTCTCTGGATCGGGGGTCGGCGCTCTTCCTGATCAGTGGTGATTCGGCCGGCATTCGGCGCCTGTGGAGCATTGTCGAGGCCTCTGGCCTGGAGAATGCTTGGGAAGAGTTCGGCTCGCGGCTGGACTGGCAAACCTTCGAGATGAGCCGTTAGTCGGCAATCGGAACTCCCCTGTAATGCGGCAAGGATGATGGTTTCAAGACCGCCGTCCTGATGCTATCCGGCGCCCAGCCAGCGCTGGAGCCGCCCGACATGTCGCCCCCCAAAGCCGCCCCGAAGAATGTGCCCGACCGCGTGGCCGTGAAACGTGCGCTGATTTCGGTCTCCGACAAGACGGGCCTCATCGAACGCGCGAAGAAGTTGGCAGCGCTGGGTATCGATCTCATCTCGACCGGCGGCACGTCGAAAGCGCTCAAGGAAGCCGGCCTTGCTGTTCGGGATGTCGCCGATCTCACCGGCTTCCCCGAAATGATGGACGGCCGCGTGAAGACGCTGCACCCGAAAGTGCATGGCGGTCTGCTGTATCGCCGCGATCTTGCCACGCACACCAGGGACGCAACCGATCACGGCATTGAGCCGATCGATCTGGTCTGGATCAATCTCTACCCGTTCGAAGCCACGGTTGAGGCAGGCGCCGGTTTTGACGACTGCATCGAGAACATCGATATCGGAGGCCCCGCCATGTTGCGTGCCGCCTCCAAGAACGCTGACTTCGTCGTGGTCTGCACGGATGGCGCAGATGTCGATGCAGCGCTTGCAGAGATGGAGCAGGGTGGCGGTGTCTCTCTCAATCGCCGCCGCCGTCTTGCCGCAAAAACCTATGCGCGCACCGCTGCCTACGATGCCGCGATCTCGGAGTGGTACTGGAAGCAGCTCGGCGAAGAAGCCGGCGACTGGCGAGCCTTCGGTGGCAAGCTGCAGCAGACGCTCCGCTATGGCGAGAACCCGCACCAGAAAGCGGTGGTCTATGCAGGTCCTGTGAAACGCGCCGGTTTGCTGACGGCCCGTCAGGTGCAGGGTAAGGAACTCAGCTACAACAACATCAACGACACCGACGCGGCCTATGAACTGGTCGCCGAGTTCGACGCCAAAGTCTCGCCTGCAGTAGCCATCATCAAGCACGCCAACCCTTGCGGCGTCGCCACTGGCGCGACCGTGACGGAAGCGTATCGCCGCGCGCTCGCGTGCGATTCCACCTCGGCGTTCGGTGGCATCATTGCGGTCAACGTGCCGCTAGATGGACCTACCGCCGAGGCTATCACCGAAATCTTCACCGAGGTCGTGATCGCGCCCGGCGCCGATGAAGCCGCCATGGCGGTATTCGCGAAGAAGAAGAACCTTCGCCTGCTGCTGACCGATGGCTTGCCCGATCCGTCACAGCCCGGTGTCATGGTGCGCACGGTTGCCGGTGGCCTGCTGGTTCAGGACCGCGATATCGGCCGCATCACCGCCGCTGATCTAAAGATTGTTTCGAAACGGCAGCCGAGCCCACAGGAAATCGAAGACCTGATTTTCGCCTTCCGTGTCTGCAAGCACACCAAGTCCAACGCCATCATCTATGCCAAGAACGGCGCGACTGTCGGCATTGGCGCCGGCCAGATGAGCCGCGTGGATTCAGCCCGGATCGCGCGCCGCAAGGCGGAAGACGCCGCTTTTGCTATCGGTCGCAGTGATCCCGAAACCATCGGCTCCGTCTGCGCTTCCGACGCATTCTTCCCGTTCGCCGACGGCCTCCTGCAGGCAGCGCAGGCGGGAGCCACGGCGGTGATCCAGCCTGGCGGCTCTGTGCGCGACGACGAAGTGATCAAGGCCGCCGACGAAGCCGATCTCGCCATGGTCTTCACGGGAATGCGGCACTTCCGGCATTAGGCGCGCGGTGTATCCAGAAAGCAAAATGGCGAGCGGACAACCGCTCGCCATTCGTCATTTAGGCATCAAGGGTCTCAGGACCTGTTCTTGATGTTCGCTTCCTTCGCTGCGACCCGATCTTCCTCATTGAACACGATCGGCGCGGCGCCCGGTGCGGCCTGGGCGTAGGCGCGAGACTTCTTCGCTAGGCGCGCCATCGACTCGTTCATCGTTCCGGCCGACATTGCCATCTGTTGGCCGCCGCCGACGCCCACGGAAGACGCGTCAGCGATGTTGTCAAAGTTGGCGCCGAGGAAGACCACTTCCCAGCCCTTCGCTTTAACACGATCGAGCGCGGCTTTGACGCCATCGCGCGTAACTTCGCGGGAGGCGTTTTCCTGCCCGTCGGTCATCACCACCACCACCGCCTTGTCTGGATTGTCTCCTTCCGCGAGCGAGATGATCCGCACCATCGCATCAAGCAGGGGCGTCATGCCGCGTGGGGAAGCTTCCTTGTCGGTGACGTTCTCCCAGTGCAGGGCAGGCTGTTTGCGCCGCAAGACATCGAACTGCAGGCTCTCCTGGCTGTCGAACACGGCAAGCGAGATGTGGCTGTCGAGGGCCGGGCCGCCTGTTTTATTGGCAAGTTCCTTTGCGAACGCGTTGACGGAGGAAAGCGCTTCCACCCATAGCGACTGCATAGAACCCGAGCGGTCGAGAAGAATGTAGGCTTGCATGCACTGTCCCCTTTTCGGCTGATCCCCAACCCGCGGGCCGCATGACCCGCAGCCGGAAAATGGGTGCGACAGGCCGCCACACCAGTGGCGCGCTGCAAAAAAATTCAGTGCAGATGCAGCTAGCGCGTCAGCCGGCGTCACCGCCGCAGGCGCTGGTGTCGAGCGCCTTCAGCATCGCTTCCTTCGTGGCATGCGTACAGCTCGCAGCGTCCCAGTCATTCGCAATGATCTCGCGGATGCGGATTTCGCTCACGCCAACGTTGGGGCAGACGCCCTCTGCTTGATGCAGCATGACCCAGAGCTCGTTGTCCTTGAGCCCGTGCGATTTGAGGCCATTACCGCAGGTCGCCCAAGCCCCCACGTTAACTCCGGCGGGCGGGTCGAGATCTTCCAGCGAGACATCGTTTTTGTGACAAGCCGCACTATCGAGGCTGAGCAGGGGGCTCATCATTCCGGCTTCTCGGCAGGCTTGTGGCCACTGAGTATCGAGTTCGCGGATGCGTTCGACGTTCATGGCGCTGGTAGGGCAGACGGCTTCGGGACCGAAAAGTGAGACTTGTTCGGCTTTGCTTACGCCGAGCCCGCCGAGCGCTGCTTCGCACTTCGCTCTGGGCACGATCGCACAACAGACGACCCGTTCTTGCTCGGGCTCACCGCAGCCTGCCAACGTGGCGAGGAAGGCGACGGCCATGGCGGCGCGGATCAGCATGCGGGTCATTCCTGTGCGGCGGGCAGCTTTCGCTACGGTGGCGTGGGGGAATCGCTGGGTCAACGTAAGGCGGAATCTGTTCGGGTTTCACAACTCTTTCACAGAGCTTAACTCGCTCTTTACCGAAGATCAGGCCTCTTCCCAGCACCATACAACAGGAGTGCGCCCGATGTCGGTCTGCTACCGGCTGGTTCTGGATTCGGTGTGCCGCAGCAATCACCACCGACTCGCCGTGCTTGCCCTTGAGCACATGCAGAGCGAAGACGCTGTGCGCTGGCGCGATGTCTTCCTGAAACAGCGCGACGCTTACCTGCAGGGTGCGAAAGCGCCAGACGCAGTGTTCAAGGATTTCAAGAACCACGTCCTGCACGTGCGCGACGGAGATTGGGGTGGCGCGCCGCAAGCTGCTCGCGAGTGGTATCGACGCACGGTCCGCGCGTTCCAGGCGAAGGACTGGCAGCACGCGATCTACAGTGCTGGCGTCATGAGCCACTATGTGGTCGACCCGATCCAGCCCTTCCACACGCACCAGACGGAAGCCGAAAGCACAATCCACCGCGCCGTCGAATGGTCGTTGTCCAAGGCGTTCCCGGATATGCTTTTGATCCTGGAACAGGAGTTGGGCTTCCCCGATATTCCCGTGCCCACTGGCGAAGATTGGCTAGAACGCATGGTGCGCAATGGCGCTGTCGTGTCGAACAAGCACTACGAAACGCTGATCGATCACTACAATTTCGACATCGGCCGCAAGCGGCCCGTCGAAGGCCTCGACCAGGAAATGAAGGACGTGGTCGCAGCCCTCTTGGGCTACGCCGCCGTCACGCTGGCGCGCATCCTTGATCGCGCGATCGCTGAAGCAAATGTCGAGGCGCCGGACGTGAACCTGATGCTCGACACGGTTGCCATCGCCGCCACCGTCCCGTCGCGCGCGATCGCCAAGCAGATTGATGATCTCATTGACCGCCGCCTCGTCGGCGCCCAGTACGCGGAATATCGCACCACTGGAAAAGTGCGCGAGACGCTGGGCGATGATGACCGCGTGGTACGCAAGCTGTTCGCCGAAGAGGTCCTAAAGGTCTCGATGGCGACACTCGATTGCCAGTGGCCGACCGAAACCGGCACTAAGGCGGGCAAGGGCGCAAAGCCCCGCGTGACGAAGAAAACCAAGCCCGCAAAAGTTGCCGCTGAAGAGGTGGTCGACCTCACCGAGGAAGTTGCGGCTGCTCCCCAGCCCAAGACAAAGTCTGCGCCCGAACCGAAAACCGACCCGGCGCCAAACGCGCCGCGCGTTCGCCTCAGCCGCGAGGCCGCTATCGTCGATGCGCCATCTATCGGTCCGAAGACCGCCAGTCGCCTCAGCGTCATCGGCGTCAACACTGTCGGCGACCTGCTGCTACTCACGCCGGAGGACGCAGCCCACCGCATCAAGGCCAGCCACATCAATGCTGGGGTCATCAAGGATTGGCAGGCGCAGGCTCTGTTGGCGTGTTCAATCCCAGATCTCACCGGCCCAAACGCACAGATCCTCGTCGGCGCCGGCGTCTATAGCATCGACGATCTCGCCAGCATCGACCTCGACTCGCTGATCGAGGCCATCGAGGTTTACGCCTCGTCCAGCGAAGGCGAGCGCCTGCTGCGCGATGGTAGGCCCCCGGCCCGCGAGCGCGTCAAAGGCTGGATCGAATCCGCGGTCATCGCCTGCGAGAATCGCACCGCAGCGTGACGCAAGTTCAACGCGCCCGTTCCTCGTCGCGGGTCAAGATCCCGCGGGCGAGCAGGGCGGCGATGTCAGCGTCGGACAGGCCGAGCCAGCTGCGCAACACATCTGCATTGTGCTCGCCCTTGTGAGGCGCAGGTCCGCGCACGCCGCTGGCTGCCTGTGAGAAGCGATAAGGCGTCTGCGCCATGGGCCGCACACCGCCAGCGCGGTCATCGACGTCAATCACCGAGTTGCGAAATGCGAGCGTCGGTTGTTCGCGCAGCGCCTTGCCGGATCGCACGCGGCCCCAGGCGAGGTTCATCTTGGCCATTGCCTGTTCAACCGCATCCCAGGAAGCGAGGCTAAGCATGAAGCTCGTCACAGCATCACGCCGCGCGGCGATCTTGGTCTCGAGCGCCATATCGGCCGTCGCGGGGTCGGTAACGCCGAAATCCGCCATCAGCAGTTTCCACAGCCAGCGGAAATCGACCGACACCAGGATCGCGCCGACGCCTGTGTCCCAGATATCGGGCGGCAGGTTGCGCGTGGCTTCGGCATCCTCGATCTCGAAGTGAAACTGATCGTCGCTCACCAACGTCGCATCCATCATGGACATGTCGATATGCTGGCCGAGCCCTGTCCGCGCCCGCATGATCACGGCTGACAACAATGCCACCAACCCATGCAGTCCCGCATTGGTGTCGGCCACCGACAGAGGCAGGTCGATCTTCACGCCGCGCTGGCGCACCACGCGATCGATCAGGCCCAGTTCAGCATGTACGATCGGCGCATAGGCGGGGCGCTGCGATTCCGGTCCGTCGCGCCCGAAGCCCGAGATCGACAGCATGATCAGGCCCGGGTTCACCGCAGCCAGCCGCTCATACCCAATCCCGAGGCGCGGCATGACGTCGGGCCTGAAATTCTCCAGCACCACGTCGGCCTTCTTCACCAGAGCAAGCACCAGATCCTGCGCACCCTCCGCCCGCAGGTCGATGGAGATGCCCTGCTTGCCGGCGTTGATCATGTTGAAGTACCCGGAAATCCCGGCCGTCATCTTGCCCCACAGCCGGCTTGAATCGCCTTCCGGCGGCTCGATTTTCACGACCTCCGCGCCAAGGTCGCTCAGCATCCGCCCCGCGAACGGTCCGGCCAGCACGCGCGAAAAGTCCAGAACCTTCAGGCCTTCGAGTGGATAGCCGCGTTCGGTAGACGCCATCGTGCAACTCCCCGTGCGCCGTCAGGGGCGCATCCCAGGCAGGTTAGTGTGCGGCTTGTCGGTGCGCATCTCAAATCCAGCCAGGCCAGACACGCCGCACCAAGCCATCCACAGCGGCGGCGCGACTACCCTTCACTTGCCCCCTTGGGAAGCCCCTTTAAAAATAGGGCTTCTCATTTCGGAATGGTCATTTCCGGGGCTAAAGCGTCAGGTCCACGCAAGCTTTCTCATTTAGTGTGAGGATTACGCGCGATATTGCGTGAAGGTTGGTTGCGGCGCGCAACCCGGTCATGTTGGCCGACTTGAGACGAACGAGGTCCGCCAATGCAGACGGAACTGAACAGCTTGCGGAGCAGACCCGTCTCCGAGGAGGAATGGCGCAGTCTGGAATTGAAGGCCGAGCGTAGCGCCGGCTTCTGGAACGGTGCGCTCTCCGTCTTCACGGTGGCGCTGATGGTTGGCGCCTTCTGGGTCGGGCTGCAGGCCGGCCCGACGTTCTGAGCGACGCGCGCGGCGCCCGCACACGCCCCAATCTCGCACTTGGCTGCAGGATCAATGGGGTAGAAGCTCCCTCTCCATGAGCAATCGCAAGAGCAGACGCAGAGCCGCGGCAGTCCACCGCAGCGCGCCGCCCGTGTCTTCGGTCGAGCGGCGTCAGCTATTCATCCGCGTCGGTGTGGTGTTGGCGGCCATCGCAGCGGTGGTGGCATTCATCGCCATCTCGCAGCTGATTCGCTGAGTGATGGTGACCACCTGGCCAAGCGCGCCTATGGACCCCAAAGACTGCCGACACCCCGACCGCCAACCCTATCGACCGTCGCCAGCGCCAACTGGGATGGGCGCGCCCTTGAGCGCTAACAGCACAGCGACGTTCTGTTCACTGATCTCGATATGAGAGAGGGGCGCAATGCGGGGTCTGTCTTCAATCGCTGCACATTTATGCGTGTACGGTTCAATTCCTCGGCGCACGAGGATGCGGCCTTCCTCAACTGCACTTTCATCGGCGCTAAGTTTTTCGACGCGCGCTTTCTCCGCTGCAAGCTGGTGGGGAGTGTCTTCGAAGGTTGCTCATTCGAGATCATGCAGGTGAAGGACGGCGACTGGTCGTTCGCTGGCTTGCCGGGCGCAGACCTCGGTTCGGCGCAGTTTGAGGGCGTTCGCCTGCGTTAAGCAGATTTAACCCGCGCGCATTTCAAAGGTTGCGTCCTACGAAATTGCGAACTTTCGGGCGCGACGCTGACCGGCGCCGACTTCGAGGCATGTGACCTGCGCGGCAGTGACCTGATCACGCTGGACCCGAGGGAAGTCACGCTCGCTGGCGCGATCATCGATACCGCGCAGACTGTCGCCATCGCACAAGCGCTCGGTCTCGACGTAAGGGCCAGATAGCCGACGGTTTATGCTCCAGCGCTTTTCTTGAATGCGGAGGCGGACTAGGCTGTGCGCAGGGAAGGCTGCTATCACGAATCATGGATCTCGACCCGGCGGGCCAACCGCAACACGTTACGAAACAGGAACCACAACGATGAAACGACTTCTTCTCGCTCTGCCGCTGATGATCTCCGCCGTCGCGTGCGCGCCTGCGCCGGCGCCTGCAGAGCCGGTTCCTGCCGTTGTCGAAACGCCGGCGCCTGCGCCGATGGCCGTGCACAATCCGGTCAATCTCGTCATCCTGTATTCGCTGAAGGCTGGCGTCACACCGGCTGATTTCGAAGCTTGGGTGAAGTCGACCGATCATCCGACCATGCGCGGTCTCGCGCGCGTCGCTGACTTCCAGACCATGCGCGCCGAAAAAATGCTGATGGGTGATGGCAAGCCGAGCGTCCAGTACATCGAGACCTTCTCGGTGTCAGACTTGGACGGCTTCGTCGCCGAAGACATGCCCGGCGAAACGGTGCAGGGCATCATGGGCAAGTTCATGGGTTTCGCCGAAGCCCCGCAATTCATCGTCGTGTCCGAACTGGAATAGATCTGCGCAAAGTCCTCCTCCACGAAGTGGGGGAGGCAGCTCGCTGCGTATTGGGGCGTAGCGAACGGAGTGAAGCGAAGCGCCGGTGTGCGCTTTTGGACAGACAGGAGCCCCCATGCTCATTCTGGTGAAGGCGGTAGATTCCGATGGTAAAGCAGTGTGCACCGATCCGCTGAGCGAACGAGACGCGCTGATGAAAGTCTGGGAGTTCAAGACTTCAGGCTGCATGCAGATCCGAACATTTGACTCCGCGACGGACGAAGAGATCAACATTCTGCAGAAGCCGGAGTGAGCTTGTAATCCGGACAGCCGCAATCCTCGCGAAGTCCTCCACCACGAAGTGGTGGCGCGCGGTGGAGCCGCGAGACGGAGGGTGGCCGCCGGATAGCGCGTGAAGTTCGTCCGCTGATCTTGGCGCCTGATTTGAATCAACCTCCGAGTGATCCACAGCCTCTCCCAGGGTAGTGTCTCAGTTTGAATTTGCCCTCTGTTGACATGGGACGCCGGACCCCGCGTTCGCCATGCTTGGCGACATGCAAGACTATGACACCATCTTCTGGCTTCTCTATGGTGCTATCCCGGTCCGCAAGCGGCTGCGGAAAGTTCGCACGCTTCGGCTCCAGTGCGAGCTGGATCTGACGGACGCCGAGGCTCAGCTAACTGCACTCCGTCATCGCCTTCTGCTTATCGACAATGCCATCAGCGACTATATGCTTGGCGGCAAGCAGAGCGAGTAGCGGTGATGGTGAATGGTTTGTACAAAGACAACGCAGGTTCGGTTCTGGTCGGCTACGACGGCAAATTCGTAATGCGGATGAGACGGGCCGACTACGAGGATCATGACTACAGGCCCAAATATGCGTCTCTCCCGACGCGACAACAGTATGAGAAAGCAACCAGTGCCAAAGGGACCTAAAGGACAGAAGTGACCTGCGGACGTGATCGGCAACGCGATCAAGGTCGCCCGCATTGCTACTGGTGAGGATGACGATGCGCCGCCCGCCACCGGCAAAGCCCGACGCTACCGCTCTAGGGAAGAAGGGCGGGGCAGCACGAGCTAAGGCGCTAACGCCGAAGAAGCGGAGCGAGATTGCGAAGAAGGCGGCTGCTAAGCGCTGGGAGAGCCAACAGCAATCTTCTTCGTGATTATGCCAGTGGTCTCGTAACCCTCCGCAGAAATATCAACTGCGAAAATACCCGGCGCGTCGAACTTTGCCCCTATTCCGGGTAGCAGAATAACAGCCACCCCCTCGTTCGGTCGATAGGCGTCCATCTCAATCTCGCCTTTGACCTGGCTGACACCATTGACCTGCATGACGAGAAAGTTCGCGGCGTCAAAGCTGAGCGCGTCCAGTGCGATGAGATTTGGTCGTTCTGCTACGCCAAGAACAAGAATGTCGAGAAAGCCAAAGCCGCGCCGGATCATGCTGGGGACGTGTGGACGTGGACGGCGATTGATGCCGACTCCAAGCTGATGATCTCGTATTTCGTTGGCGACCGTTCAGCGCAATCGGCGCGCGTGCTGCTGTATGATCTGGCGGGCCGCGTGACGGATCGCATCCAGCTCAGGACGGACGGCTTTCACTCGTACCTTCCTGGCGTTGAGGGCGCGTTCGGCGCTGACGTGGACTACGTCATGCTTGAAAAGGTCTACGGTCTGGACAAGTCCGCCGCTCGCACGCCTGGGCGCAAATACAGCCCCGCTGAGTGCGTTGGCGCCCGCAAGCGCACGATCCATGGTAATCCCGACAAAGCGCACGTGAGCACGCCTTACGTTGAGCGTAGCAACCTCTCCATCCGTATGCAGAACCGACGCTTCACGCGCCTGACGAATGCGTTCTGAAAGAAGTTTCAGAGCCACGTTCATGCGCTTGGTCTATGTTTCGCATTCTACAATTTCATCCGCATCCACAAGACGCTGCGTGTTACGCCTGCGATGGCCGCTGGCATCACTGACAAGCTCTGGACGCTTGAGGATATCGTGGCGCTGATGGATATGCGGGCGCCGAAGCCGGGGCCGCGAAAAGCCGACAGCAAGCGCAAAGCCGGACTCTTGCGTGTACGGACAAACTGGACTCTAACCGTTTTGGTTAGAGATGACCGGGGCCTCTCTCGCGAAAGATCGACCCCGGCATCCTAGTCAGTTCCGAAGTCGAAGGATGTTATGCCTTCTTCTTCGGCGGCTGCGGTTTGATGGTCTCGACCACAGACGTGTTAGGTCTGGACCGGGCCATTGCCACAGTTTGAAAACGCCCGGTACTTGCTGACCGGCCAATTTTCGTCGCCATGATAATCACCTCCATTCCCGCGCCGGTTGCCCGGGCGCTGTCAGGCATTTCGGCAACTGGGGAGAAGTGATTCTCTGGCAATTGGATGCGATCTAGTGTCAGCTAAGGGTCCATAGGGGACGGCATGAAAATCTCCGGCTGGACCCGTCTCTGGATTGTCCGAAATAGCTCCGGGACGTTTATTCTCGGGACCCGCAAAAACATTGTTCTTTGCGTGGGATCGTTGCAGATGTAAGTTCTTCTCCGACGCCCACCGTCCCCACCGTGGGCGTCTGATCGACCCGGCCCCCCACGGCGGGTCTGTTGAATTGAGGGCGCGTCGCTGAACAAGTGGCGCGCCCTCTTCAGTTCTCGGCCCGGCTTTCCCGTCGAATTAAAGCGGGCAAATTCAAACTGAGACACTATCCCTCCCAGACTCCGTTTGACTCTCTCCCAGCCTTGAGTGTCTATAGAACAAAACAAGAACTCAATTGCCGGGAAAGGAGCTGTCGTTGTGGCGAATATCGATCTGGAAGCGCTGCGCTATCAGGTTTCCCGACTTGAGCGGGGATCTTCGCCCATTGCCGTGGCGCGGTTCGGGACGGGGTCGCAGGCGATTGATGCAGCGCTCGGCGGGGGGCTGTTGCGGGCCGCCCTGCATGAGATTTTTGCCGATGGCATGGCTAGCGAACCGGCCGCCGCCGCCTTCGCCATAGCTCTTGCCCTGCGCGCCTCGCAGGGGCGGCCGATCGTCTGGGTGCGGCAGGATTTCGTCGGACTGGAGATGGGTGAGATTTATGCGCCCGGCCTTGCAGAGCTTGGCCTGTCGCCGGAGCGGCTGATGCTTGTGCGCGCGCGCGATGGGCCATCGGTGTTGCGGGCGGGCGAAGAGGCGGCGCGCTGTCCGCCGCTCGGCGCCGTACTGATCGAGCCATGGGGCAATCCCAAGACGCTCGATCTCGTGGCCACACGAAGACTGGCGCTGGCCGCCGCACGCTCGAACGTGCCGCTATTCATGGTTCGCGCAGGCGGCGCGCCAACACCCAGCGCCGCCGCATCACGATGGCGCATTCGATCCGCGCTCTCCCGTCCCTTCGAGACGGAGGCGCCGGGGCATCCCTGCTTTGTCGCCGACCTCTTGAGAGACCGCGCTGGCGTCGCCGGCCAGGGCTGGATTGTGGAATGGAATCGTGACCGCCTTTCTTTCAGCGACATCGCCTCGGACCGGGCAGCAACAGACAGCGCGCCGCTTCCTGGCCGTATGGTTCCCGACCCTGCCGGCGGACCGCATCATGCGCCAGATCGCGCAAGCCCCCACCTGGCAAGCGAAGGACGGCGCGCAGGATAAACCGCCGCTCGTCATCGTCGAGAAACAGAAGGGCGCCATGCGCCTCGTCACGCTCAGCCGTGTGGCGCGTCGGGCAGGGCTCATGCCCGGCATCTCGCTGGCGGATGCACGCGCCCGCATCCCCGACCTCTGGGTCGAGGAGATCGACCACGCCGCCGACGCCGCCCTGCTGGATGCCATCGCCGAAGACTGCGACCGCGTCACGCCCATCGTGATGGTCGATGCGCCCGATGGCCTGCTGCTCGACATCACCGGGTCGGAGCATCTGTTTAGCGATGAGGCGAAGCTGCGCACAGGCCTGTCGCAACGCCTTCGCCGGGCGGGGATGCATGTCCGCACCGTGATCGCCAGCGCGCCAGATGCTGCTCGCGCGCTCGCCCGCCACGGCAATGTCGCGATCGTGCCGCCGGGGGAAGAAGCAGCGTTCGTCCGCTCGCTGCCCATCGCCGCGCTGAACCTGCCCGAGAAAGACCGCCTCGCCATCTCTCGCGCCGGTCTCAAGACCATGGGCGCCCTCGCCAGTCGCCCCACGCAACTCTTCTCTGCCCGCTTCGGCGAAGAGATGACCCTCCGCCTCGCGCGTCTGCAGGGCATTGCGCCATCTCCGCTCACGCCACGCCGCGCCGCGCCGATGCTGTGGGTCGAGCGCCGCTTCGTCGAACCCATCGGCCGCGTCGAGCACGTCGAGGCCGCCCTCTCAGAACTTGCGCACGAGGCCTGCACGCGTCTCACCGAACTGCGCGAAGGCGGCCGCGCTTTCGAGGCGACCTTCCATCGCGCCGACGGCGCCGTGCGCCGCATCCTGATTGAGACTGGTCGCCCGATACGCGACCCTGCCGTCGTGTTGCGGCTGTTCCGGGAAAAGCTGGATTCGCTCAGCGATCCCATCGATCCCGGTTTCGGCTTCGACATGATGCGCCTCGCTCTGCTGCAGACCGAACCGCTCGCCTCGATCCAGTCCGGCCTCGATGGCCGCGCGCTGGAGGCGGACGCGATTGCTGATCTCGCCGACCGCCTCGCCACCCGCTTCGGGCCAGAGCGCGTCGTCCGCTTCATCCCCGAGAACACGCACGACCCCGCCCGCGCCGCCCGCGCCGTGCCGGCGACCTTCAATCCCCCCGCCACCTTCAACCCCATGACCTCCACCGTCTGGCCCACCCCGGAGGAGGGCGAGCCTCCGTTGCGTCCACTTCATATGCTCAACCCGCCCCAGCCCGTCAGCGTTGGGATGGCGGAAATTCCCGATGGTCCGCCGCGCCGCTTCACATGGCGGCGCCGGCAGCACGACATCGTTCACGCCGAGGGGCCCGAACGCATCGCCCCCGAATGGTGGCGTGCGCCCGGCGAGACTGGGCGCGACTACTACCGTATCGAGGATTCCGAAGGCCGCCGCTTCTGGCTTTTCCGCGCCGGCGCCTATGGCGGCGCATCGCCCCCCGCCTGGTATCTCCACGGCGTCTTCGCATGAGCACGCCATCGGACATCCTCATCTTTTCTTCACGCCCCGGCGAGGACGCAACGCCCGATCCGCCCCCCTATGCCGAACTCGCCGCCGCCACCAACTTCTCTTTCCTGCGCGGCGCCTCCAACGCGCAGGACATGGTCCTCACATCCATCCTGCTCGGCCACACCGGTATCGGCATCGCCGACCGCAACACGCTCTCCGGTGTCGTCCGCGCATGGTCTGCCCTGAACCGCATTCGCGAAGATGGCCTGCCTCCGCCCACGCGCAAAAGGGAGGGTGGCTCGCCCGGCGAGTTTGGCTGGCAAGAGCATCCCGATGAGAAAGCTCTCGCCGCTTTTCAGGACCAGCTGAAAGCCCGCGCAAACGCCTTCCGCCTTTTCACCGGTGTCCGCCTCGTATTTGACGACGGGACGCCTGACATCATCGCCTATCCCGAAAACCGAAATGGTTGGGGCCGGCTTTGCCGCCTGCTCACCGTGGGCAATACGCGTCCATCGACAGACGGATCACGCGCCATCAAAGGCGAATGCCGCCTCACGCGCGATGATCTCGTCGCCTATGCCGAAGACCTGTTGCTCATTGTCATGCCGGACGCACGCCTCGAAAGTGTGCAGGCAACGCTTACGTATCTTGTCCGCATTCGCCCGGGCGCCGTCTGGCTCGGCGCTACAATGCAACGCAGCGGCACAGACGCTCGCCGTCTCTCGCGCCTGCGCGCGATCGCCAGTGCATCCGGCGCGCCGCTCATCGCCACTAATGACGCGCTCTATCATTCGGCTGACCAACGCGACCTCCAGGACGTGATGACCTGCATCCGCGAAGGCGTAAAAATCGAGAGCGCCGGCCACTTGCTTGAGGCGAATGCCGAACGCCATCTCAAGCCCGCACAGGAAATGGCGCGTCTCTTCCGCGCCGCGCCCGAAGCCATCGCGGAGACACAAAATCTACTCGCCCGTATCGACTTCGATATGGCGCAGCTCAAATACGAATACCCCGACGAGCCCGTGCCGCCGGGCTGGAAGGACCAGGATTATCTCGCGCATCTCACCGCTGCTCACGCCGCCATGCGTTATCCTGATGGCGTACCGAACAAGATCGAGAAGCTTCTCGCCTTTGAACTCGATTTCATCGCGCGCCATGATCTCGCGCGCTACTTCCTTACCATCTATGACGTGGTCCGCTTTGCGAAGGACAGGGGCATTCTCTGTCAGGGCAGGGGCTCGGCCGCCAACTCCGCCGTTTGCTACGCGCTCGGCATAACCTCGGTTGATCCCAATACCTTCGATCTTCTCTTCGCACGCTTCATGTCCGACGAACGGCGCGAACCACCCGACATCGATGTCGATTTCGAACACGAGCGGCGCGAGGAAGTGATCCAGTACATCTATACCCGTTATGGCCGCCATCGCGCCGGCATCGCTTCCACCGTTATCCACTACCGTCCGCGCAGCGCCATGCGCGAAGTCGGCAAGGTCTTCGGACTCACGGATGATGTCACCGCCCGCCTTTCTGGCCTTGTCTGGGGTAGCTGGGGCGCGGCGCCGGCCACACAGCAATTGCGTCAGGCCGGGCTTGATCCGGAGAATCCCTTCCTTCATCGCGCGCTACAATTCGCGAACAGGTTGATGGGTTTCCCGCGCCACCTGTCACAGCATGTCGGCGGCTTCGTTCTGGCGCGCGATCGGCTCGACGAACTGGTCCCCATCGGCAATGCCGCGATGGACGAGCGCACCTTCATCGAATGGGACAAGGATGACATCGATGCGCTGGGTCTGATGAAAGTTGATATCCTCGCGCTCGGTATGCTCACCTGCATCCGCAAGGCGTTCGATCTCTTGCATCAGCAAGGCGGAAACAAGCTCGCATTGCAGGATGTGCCGCCCGAGGATCCCGCCGTCTACGACATGCTATGCAAGGGCGACTCGATCGGTGTTTTCCAGGTCGAAAGCCGCGCACAGATCGCCATGCTGCCGCGCCTTCGTCCACGAAAATTCTACGATCTCGTCATCGAGGTGGCGATCGTTCGCCCGGGCCCGATTCAGGGCGATATGGTCCACCCCTATCTGCGCCGCCGTAATGGCGAGGAACCCACCATCTTTCCATCGCCCGCGCCTGAGCACGGTCCACCAGATGAATTGCGCACGCTACTGAAGGAGACCTTCGGCGTGCCGCTGTTCCAAGAACAGGCGATGAAGCTCGCCATGGTGGCCGCGCGGTTTTCGCCCGAGGATGCCAATAAGCTCCGCCGCGCCATGGCCACCTTCCGCAATGTCGGCACCATCCACCTGTTCGAACAAAAAATGATCGAGGGCATGGTCGCGCGGGGCTACGAACGCGATTTCGCCGCGCGCTGCTTTGAACAGATCAAGGGCTTCGGCTCCTACGGATTCCCCGAAAGCCATGCCGCCGCCTTCGCGCAACTTGTCTATGTCTCGTCATGGCTGAAATGCCATCATCCGGCGGCCTTTGCCTGCGCGCTGCTCAACTCGCAGCCCATGGGGTTTTATGCCCCGGCGCAGATCGTTCGCGATGCGCAGGAACATGGCGTCGAGATCCGCACCATCGACGTGAATCACAGCCATTACGATAACACGCTGGAACGGCGAGAGGATGGTGCGCTCGCCCTGCGTCTCGGCTTCCGGCAAGTCGATGGCATGCACGAGGACGCCGCCGCCAATCTCGTCACGCGCCGGGGGCGGGGTTTTTCAAGCATCGCCGACATGCGCCAGCGCGGCCGCGTCTCGGCGCCGATGCTGCGTCGGCTCGCCGATGCGGATGCGTTCCGGTCCCTCGCGCAGGACAGGCGACAGGCGATGTGGGATGTTCGCCGCCTGCCGAATGATGATGTGCTGCCTCTCTTCGCCGCCGCGGATGCGCGCGAACTGGGGCACGAGCCGGAAAGCAATCTCCCCGAAATGCCGCTCGGCGAGCATGTCGCGGCGGATTACCAGACGGCGCGCCTTTCATTGAAGGCGCACCCGATGCAGATCCTGCGTCCGGTCTTCGCCGCCGAGCGCATTCTCTCCTGCGAACAGACCTCCGCGTTGAAGGACGGCTACTGGGCGCGCACCGCCGGCATCGTTCTCGTCCGACAGAGGCCGGGCAATGGCAAGGCGATCTTCATCACGCTGGAGGACGAAACTGGCGTCACCAACGCGTTGCTCTGGGCCCGCACCTTCGAGAAATTCCGCTCGCAGGTGATGGGCGCCCGCCTTTTGTTGATCGAGGGCAGGGTGCAGAGAAGCAAGGAAGGCGTCACCCACCTGATGGGCGCGCGCGTCTTCGATCGCTCGGCCGAACTTGAGCGCCTGTCAGAGGACCATGTTGTTGAGACAGAACTGACGCGCGCCGACGAGATCAAACACCCACCACATCCACGCGGCCCCAAAAGCCCGGACGGCATGTTCGTCCACCCCCGCAATGTCCGTGTCCTGCCAAAATCGCGCGATTTTCACTGAAACACCGTGTGCAATTTCGGCGGAAAGCGAAAAATCTTCCACCCCAGTTTCAAATACTTGTCGCAAGAAGCTGCAGGATGGCTCCACTGCAAAAATAAATGTCCGCAGATCGCCGTCCGCCTACCAATTCGGCGGCCGCATAATGCGCTCCATGACGCGAGCGCGAACACGCACAGACGGAGTTGTTACCCCGCCGCCCATCCAGCTCTTACTGGAAGTGGCGCTGTGCCCGTTCGTGAGTCTCATGCAAGGCGTCGCCTCAACTCTCCAGTTGATCTTCAACCGCAGCACCGGTGATTGGCAAACGCACGATGCGAAAGCAGAACTGCCCCGAGAGACGAGCGACATTTCGCATGAAGGAACCACCGCTCGCTTTCCTCCATCAGTGCAAAGCGCTGGCGGGGTAAGGCTTGATCCGAGCAGCGGACCAATTCGAAAGGCGAACGCCGAAATGACAGCAAAGGCAGGATCGTCGCGTCTTTGCGACGAGACGGAGGGGGCAGTCATTGCCTCCTATTCAATGTCTCTGTCATGCCGGGCGAAGGCGCGCCGCGCCGTAGACCCGGAACCCAGCGGCGGCACGCGCGACAATCACCACACCCAAACTCTGGCTTCCGGCTCACGCGCTGTGCGCACGTCCGGAATGATACCGTTAGTGTGTTCATCAATTTACGCAAAATAAGCCTGAACCAACGCAGGCTCAAATCCCGCCCCCCGCAGGGATCGCGACCTCATGCCGATCAGATCGGCATCCGCATGATCTCTTGATAGGCCTTGATGACTTCGTCGCGCACCGCGATGACGGTCTCCATCGTCGCTTCGGCGGCGGCCACAGCCGTCACCACATCGACGAGATCGCCCTTGCCCATCGCAGCATTGGTGACGGCGGTTTCGGCCGAGCTGCCGGCCTGGCTCAGCGAACTCACGGCCGTATTCAAAAGCGATCCGAAGTCCGGCCCGGCAACGCCGCCCGTCTCCTTGCCGCCAGCCATACCGCCCAGCGTCTGAGCGACGCCGCCATATGCCTTGACCGCTGAAAGACCCAGATCCGACATCTAATGTCTCCTCACGCTTTCAGCCCTCAAGCTTTCAACAATGAGACGACGCCGAGCAGCATCGAACGGCTCGATTCGATCACGTTGAGGTTGGCCTCATACGCGCGCTGTGCTTCGCGAAGATCAGCCATCTCGATCAGCGTCGAGACATTCGAGGTCTTCACATAGCCATTCGCATCGGCTGCGGGATGGCTCGGGTCGTACTTCATCTGGAAGGGCGACATGTCCATGCGCGAGCCCGTGACTTTCACCGCGTCCGCGCCGATCTCGCGATCGTAGTACGAGCGGAAAACGGGAGCTTTTCTGCGATAAGGATCGCCCCCTGGCGTGTTGGAAGTTGCGTCCGCGTTGGCGAGATTCTCCGCAGAAATCCGGATGCGCACCGTCTGCGCGCGCAGGCCCGTTGCGGCTGCGCCCATGGCGGACATGAGGTCGGATGACATGTGCGTCGTCTCCTTCGGGCGTCAGCCGCTCACCGTCCCGGTGAACGTGACGCCATCCTCAGCAGGCCCAGACTCTTCTGGTACAAGCCCACCATGGTCTCGAAATCCATTCGGGTTTCGGCGATCTTCATCATCTGCTCCTCGACCACCACGGCATTGCCGTCGAGCGTCGTTTCGGAGTCAGGAGATTTCACAGGTGTCATGCCCGGCATGGTCGGGCCGTGCGGGGCGCTCATGTGCCCGGCTTGTGTGGCGACCATCGCAGTCCGCGTCGGCCCGCCGGCGCCACGGCCAGCCATGCGCTGAAGCGTCGCGGCGAAGGCGCCCTGGTCGATATCGCTGGGAACGAAGCCGGGGGTCGACACGTTGGCGACGTTTTGGGCGACAATTTTCTGACGCTCGCCCAGCATCTGCATGCGGGCCTTCATCAGGGAAAACACGGACATCTGGTTGGGATCGGCCATGGCTTAAGTCCACCCGGGCTCGTCCGTTCGACCGCCCATCGCTAGGCAGATTTGACCGCTTTGCTTAAGGGCGTCTTAAAGCGCGGCGACCGGCGTTAACGATCCGTTTACCTGCATTTCCGATGGATTAACCAAGAAACCGGCCCGAATGGCCGCACTTGGTGTCCGAACATGGACGTGCTCTCAGTCATCAAGGCGCTGGCGGCCCTGGCTTTCGTGCTCGGCCTGCTGTTGGGGGGCACGTGGCTGCTGCGCAAGTATGGCAGCCGCATTGGTCTCAAGGCCGGGCAAGTCAGCCAGGACCTCAAGGTTGTGGAATGGCGCTCGCTCGACATGCGGCGCAAACTTGCGGTCGTCCGCTGGGGCGACAAGGAACATCTCGTCTGTCTTGCGCCAACCGGCGACATGCTGATCGCCTCGCGCGAAACACCGCCATCCTTCGCACCGATCCCGCCTTCGACGATCCCGCTCGCAACGAACAAAGGCGAGACCGGACGATGAAATTGCTCCGCACCCTCGCGCGTTTCGCGCCGCTCCTCGGGCTGGTTCTGTTCGTGACGCCCGAAGCCCTGCCGCAAACGATCTCCGTCGATCTCGGTACGGGGCAGGGGATGACGTCGGGCATCGTCCAGATGGTCGCCGCACTCACGGTGCTTTCTCTGGCGCCGTCCATCCTCGTAATGACCACGTCGTTCGTCCGCATCGTCGTCGTGCTCTCGCTCGTGCGCACGGCAATCGGCCTGCAGAACGCCCCGCCCAATTCGGTCATCATCTCGCTGTCGCTGTTTCTTACCGCGTTCGTGATGACGCCGACCTTCATGCAATCCTACGAAGCAGGCATCCAGCCCTACATGGCCGAGGCGATCACGCTAGAGGAAGCGATCCCGCGCGTGCTCGGTCCGATACAGAAATTCATGGGCGCGCATGCCAACGAAGCAGACGTCGCCCTGTTCGCAAACATGGCGAATATCCAGAACCTGCAGAATGCTTCCGATGCACCGTTCCAGGTTCTGGCGCCAGCCTTCATGATCTCGGAACTGAAGCGCGCCTTCGAAATCGGCTTCATGGTCTTCCTGCCCTTCCTGGTTATCGACCTGGTCGTATCCTCGATCCTGATGGCGATGGGCATGATGATGCTGCCGCCCGTCACCATCTCGCTGCCGTTCAAGCTGATCTTCTTCGTACTGATCGATGGCTGGCGCATGCTGTCGGGCTCGCTGGTCGAAAGCTTCACGCAGGTCCCCCCCAGCTGATCGTGGCGAGTTGATCTTGCATCACGACGCGACTATCTCGTGGCCATGGCGGGGACACCGAAAGCCGAATTCGTTGTCACGGAGAGGCTGGTCCGCGACCTGATCGCCGACCAGCATCCGGATTTCGCCGCGCTTCCGATCAGGCTCTCAGGAGAAGGCTGGGACAATTACACATTTCGTCTTGGCGAGAATCTTGCCGTCCGCCTTCCGCGCCGCGAAGCAGGCCTTGACCTTATACGCAACGAACAACGGTGGCTGGCTGAAGCAGCGCACGACGTTACCCTGCCCGTACCTGCTCCCATCGCCATCGGTGCGCCCGGCCTCGGCTACAAATGCCCATGGAGCATAGTGCCATGGATTGAAGGCGCACCAGTCGACCACGCTCCGCTGGATGCAGAGCAGGGGCGTGTGCTCGCCTCCTTCCTGCGCGCGCTTCACCGTTCCGCACCGCCTGGTGCGCCGCTAAATCCCGGGCGCGGCGTGCGCCTGGAAATCCGTCGCGAGCGCTTTGCGCAGTGTCTTGATCGGCTGCGCTCTTCATCGGACGTCATCACGCCCTCCATCGACGCTGCCTGGCAGACCGCGCTCGAGGCGCCTTTCGCAGAGACGAGCGTCTGGCTGCACGGCGATCTGCATGCACAGAATGTGCTGTCCAAGCATGGCCGCCTCGCCGGTATTATTGACTGGGGCGACATGTGCGCGGGCGACGCGGCCGTCGATCTCTGCAGCGTGTGGGGCATCCTCCCGCAGGCCTCCGCACGCGCTGAAGCCCTTAAGGCTTACGCGCCCGAGGACGCGCTGCTGGTCCGCGCCCGCGGCTGGGCAGTCCTCTTCGGCGCCACGCTTTACGAGAACGGCCGCCTCGATGATCCGCGCCAAGCAGCCATCGGCGAAGCGACCCTGCGCCGCCTCGCCGAAGACCTTTAGCCGATCTTGAAGCGCACGAAGCCCAGCACGCCTGTCGGGTCACCATCATAGAGTGGCGCCAGGGTATCGCTGGTCCAGTTCTTTGTAGCCGATAGGCCGAGCACCATTGTGAGCGTGTCACTGAGCGGGAGGTCGCGTGACACACCAAGCGTCGCACGCGCCACCTTCTCGATCGGGCCATGATGGATCAGGCCCAGCTCGTCCGTCTCGATCGCCTCGACGCGTGAGAAGATCGTCCAGGCCCGATCGAGCTTCCACGCCGCCTCGCCGAGCCAAGCATCCAGCGTGACATTCTCGCTGCTCTCCTTGCGCGCGAATGCTCCGGTGAATGACAGCGACCCATCGCCTATGACTTGCGTGTAGAGCGCGCTGGCCGACCATTTGGTGACATCGACATCGGGCTCCAGTTGTTCCGGGCTGGTCACATCGGCCCAGCTCGCCTGCAGCGCCCAGTTGCGTCCGGGGTTCCACGACAGGCGCACCGCAGTCGAATCCAGCGCACCCGTCTCGATGTCATAGCGATCCTGATCCGGCTCCCGCCCACGAAAGCGCGAGGCCTCGACCTTCAAATCGCCATTCACATAGCCGGCCGTCAGCACACCGAACGTGATGTGCGTTGAGTCTACCCAGTGGTGCGTGATCGGCGCCTCCGGGTTCACCTCCGCGGCCGGACGATGCATGAAGGCAGGCGGCCCAAACGCCGGCTCACCCGGCAGACCTCCATAGACGAAAACGCTCTGTCCATTGCCCAGCTGATGCGAATAGCTCGCCGACAGCTCCATGAAGAAATCATGCGGATGCTGCCGGTCGACCAGCGTGTCGACGCCATCGGCGGTCTCTCCGGCTGCAAGCAACAGCGGATAGCCGCGCTTGCCCATCAAGGGGTCGGGGCTCACCGCGCCGCGAAATTGCAGCACGTCGCCAGTTTCGAACCGCCGCTGCGCCACGCCCATCAGCATGCCGGCGAGAAACGCCTTGTCGTCGCCGCGGGGTCCGCCTTGCGATGTTGAGACGAGGTCGAGTGTGGCATGGCCCATCAACATCCAGTCTCCAGCACTGGACATAAGCATGCGATGCGGCGCTGCATCGGGTTGCCAGCTTGTGCCGCTGGCCTCGCGTGTCATGGCATAGCTGCCAAGCGCGCTAGCCATCGCGTGCTGTGAATGGTCCATGCCTGGCATGTCGTCCATGCTGTTATCGCCAGCGTGGGTCTCGCTCGTTGCTTGTGTCTCAACCGGCGCCGTGTGGCCCGCATGCGCGGAGTGGTCTGTCGTTTGCGCCATCGCGGATGGCGTAAGTATGACCGCCGAAGCGATCAATGCATATCGTGACATGGGTCTGTCCTGATCTGAGTCCATGAAGCCGTCCTCCTGCGAGGCGGCATGCGTTTTGGTTTCAGGTCAGGCGCGGGGTGGGCGTAGGTCCGGGTCGGTCTCGCTCGAGGCGAAGCTAGCCTCGGCAGGCTGAAGCCAGGCATAGGCCTCGACATGCGTAGCTGTCGTTGCGCCGGCAATATCGATCCATCCCGTCAGTGCGGCGATGCATTCACAATGCGGCGGCGGCTTTGACGCGCCGGAATGATTTCCGGAACTATCCGGCGAGCCGTGATCATGGCTCATGTCGGCGTGCATGTTCACCGCTGCGGCCTGCGATTCATGACAGGGCGGGGCGTCGTGATCTGTCGCCGCAACGTGCGCTGCTGTCTCGCTCGCCGCCGCTTGCGCGAGCCGCGCGCAATGCTGCGCGGCCGCCCCCATCTGTCCGGTGAAGACAAAGGCCGTGACGAGCGCCAGCAGGATGCGGGTCAGCCGCGAAATCATGTTGCCAAGATTGGCGCGCCCGTCACGGCTGTCAATCAAACTCGCCCGCCTAGCCGCCATTCGCCGCAGCGCGAACGGCCGCGATCATGGCTGCAGCCTTCTGGCTCTGGCCGCGATCCGTCGCCTTCGGCAAGGCGGAATTGACTGCAATCACGAGGTTCTCCTCCGGATAGACGTAGATGCCCTGACCGAAAATTCCGACGGCGCGGTAGCCGTCAGCCATCGGCCACCAGAAGTAACCATAGCTCGCGCCCTGTTCGCGGGCCTTACCCGGAACGTGATTGGTCGTGGCGTCATCGATGTACCCGGCAGGCAGGGTGCTTTTGCCGTCGATCATGCCGCCGCCTGCCATGAACAGGCCGATGCGCGCATAGTCACGGAGCGTCATGCTCATGCAGCATCCGCCGCGCTCCAGTCCCGCCTTGTCGAGCATCCAGATCGCGTCCTGCTCCATGCCGAACGGCTTCCAGAGTTTTTCAGAGGC
Organism: Caulobacterales bacterium; assembly: GCA_038326205.1. GTDB lineage: Bacteria > Pseudomonadota > Alphaproteobacteria > Caulobacterales > Hyphomonadaceae > UBA7672. Next base: position 52,732 of record JBBQJV010000008.1, read on the forward strand.
GTAGTCCGAGAGCGACTTGCCGCCGATGGCGCGCCTGAGCGCGATGCCGGCAAGATCCGTTTCGCCTGTCTTGTATTCCCAGATGGAGCTCGCAGGGGCCGCTCGCTTCAGCTTCGCCATGTAGAGCAGCAGCGGATTGTTCGCGACGGAATCGCCGCCCTTGAAGGGCGCCGTGCCGGCCTGCGCCACGTCCGACTTTGGATTGGAATAGGTCTCGTCCCACTTCACGCCGCTTGTCATGGTCATCAGCTGGCGTAGGCTCACGCCGTCATAGGCGGTGCCTTTCAGTTCAGGCAGGTAGCGGGTCACCTGATCGTATTCGGACTTGATCCAGCCGTCCTTGATCGCTGCTCCCATCAGGATCGAAGTGACCGACTTTGCAACAGAGAACGACGTCCAGCGATCCGTCGCCTTGCGGCCGAGCGCGTATTTCTCCAGCACGACTTCGCCGTCCTTGATGGCGATCAGACCGGAGACGCGGTTGGCTTTCATGAAGGCGTCGAGGGTCGACGATATCTTGCCGATCTTCACCTTCGGATTGATCTGCTTTGCAGCGGCGGGCAGGGGGTAGACCTTGTCGCCCTTCTTGACTGTGCCGACCTTGTAGACCTTCTCGATGGCAGGATAGCGCTCGAGCTGCTGTTTCTGGCTCCACGTCAGGATCGAAGCAACGGGCGGCTTGGTGATCGGATCCTGCGCAAAGGCGATGGGGCTCATGGCTGCTTGTATCAGGGCGCTGGCAAGCGCGCCGGCGACGATCGCCGTCAGGCGTTTCGTGGTGGTCATGAGGTCGTCCTCCCTCGGATCATATCTGATCGCGCAGGGGGAAACTCGCGCTACATTGCTCTCACCACAAGCCCCTGTTTAAAGGGCCCGCAGTATTGGCTAGCGGGCCGCGACAGCCTCGGGTCCAAGTTCGAGCTCGGCGCGTGCGGCCTTCGGCGCAGCCGTCTCCGGCAGTTGGCAGATCACCGACGTGCCCGTGCCGGGTGCGGATTTGATCTTCACGTCCCCACCATGGAGTTCGACGAAGGACCGCACTAGCGCCAGGCCAAGGCCCGCGCCGCGCGTGTCGCCCGAGGTGAACGAGTCGAACACGCTCGACTGGCGCTCGGCAGCGATGCCGCGACCGTTGTCGGAGACAGCAAGGCGGATGATGTTCTCGTTAGGCACCGGCTTGGACGCTTCGATCTTGATGTGGCCGCCTGCACCCGTGAAGCGCAGCGCGTTGCTCAACAGATTGAAAAGCACCTGCTTGATGCGGCGTTCGTCGGCGTGAATGTTGCCGATGCGATCGTCACACAGGATCTCGACGCGCACTTTGGTATTCTGTGCGGACGACACTACGAGGTCCACCGCGCCTTCCATCGCCGCGCGCAGGGAGAAGCTGGATAGCTCCAACTCCATCTTGCCGGCCTCGATCATGGCGAGGTCGAGAATGTTGTCGATGACTTTTGAGAGGTGGTCGGCGGCGGACAGGATCGAGTCGACCTGAACACGCTGCTTGTCGCTGAGGGGGCCCGGCATCTCGCTCTCCAGAAGTTCGGCATAGCCAAGAATGGTCGTGAGCGGCGAACGCAGCTGGTAGCTGACGTTCTGGACGAATTCGTTCTTCAGCTTGTCGGCGGCCTGCAGCGCTTCATTCTTGTCCTTCAGCGCCTGCTCTACCTTGCGTGCAGCAGTCACATCCATGAAGGCCACCAGGGTTGCGCCGTTGGGTAGCGGCTGGGTGATCCAGGTGATGGTCCGGTCGTTCGAGGTCCGCATCACGCCCTGTGCTGGTTGGCGATAGTCGGGCGAAGGGTTGGTCACGCGGCTGCGGATCGTCGCCCACACATTGCGGTCGTGGAAGATGCGAGCGCACTGGCCGACGACGGCGTCATAGTCCGGGCTGTCATTGAGCGTTTCGCGCGGCAATTCCCACAGCTCGGCAAACGCATCGTTGTGCAGGCGCAGGCGGCCATCGGCGCTGAACACCACCACGGCTTCGCGCAGATGGTCCAGCGTTGCTTTCTGAACGTTTATCAGGCGATTGAACTCGGCCTTCAGCGTCACCTCGTCAGTGATGTCCTTGAACAGCAGCAGCGCGCCGCCCAGCGGGTGGCGCTGGCGCGTGACGCGGATGATGCGGCCGTCGGGCAGGTTCCAGAGGTTCTCGGTAAAATCGACTTTCTCGCCCTGGTAGTAGGCCAGCTCGTCGCGGCGCCATCTGCCGAAGTCCGGTTGCGCTGGCAGCTTGCGGCGCTCGCGCAGGCGGTCGAGCAGGGAGCCGTGGTCGGGCTTGTTCAGCAGCTCTGCGGGGTCGAGACCCCACATCGCCTGGAAGGCCCGGTTGTTGAAGATCAGTTTGCGATCCGGTCCGAAGATGGCGACGCCATCGGCCACGTGGTTCAGCGTGTCATCGTGCGCCTTGGAGTTCTTCTCCAGCGTTTCGCGCGCGTTTTCCTGTTCCGTGATGTCGAAGGCCATACCGCCGAGGCCGCCCGAAAGCGGGAACATCTTGACGCGCATGGCGCGGCGTTCGCCATCGACCACGATGTGACGCGTCTCGTCGGTCTCTGCGTTGGCGCTGATCGTCTTCTGCGCCTGAGTGGTCACATGCTGATCAAGAAGAATCTGACGATCAAGCACATGGTCGATGCCCGGCGCACCGACAGCTTTCAGATAGGCGCGGTTGGCCCATTGCAGCTTGCCGGCGCCGCTCATGCGCCAGGCGGGGAAAGGCGCTTTGCCCAACATTTCGAGGAACGCCATCGGGTCGCGTGCAACAGCTGCGCGGGCTTCTTCGATGCGCGCCCGTGCGCCGGATTCTTCCAGGCCCTTGATGGTGGTATCGGTGATCCACAACACAGCGCGGGCGCCGGCGGTGCGGCCGTCGGCTTCGAGGAAGCGGCCGCTCGGCCCGATAATCGTCAGCGAGAACGGCGCGCCGTCTTTGCGCAACTGCTTGAGGCGTTCGCGCAGGGTCGTGTCCTGGCCGGCGCCATCGCGCGCTTCAAGATCGGCGAGGCCTTCGAGGATGCGCTCGCCCGGATCTTCCGAGGTGCCATCATCTGCGAAACGGAGAATGCCCATCAGGGCTACGGGCGAGCCGTAAAGGTTCGGCATGCCCCATTCGGATTGCTTGGGACGCGGCTTGCCCTCGGGCACGTCGGCGTCTTCCCAAACCATGATCACGCCGGGATGGGCGCCGAACACGCTCTCGGCGCGCGCCAGTTGCTCGCGCGCTTTCTGCTCCTGCTCGCGATACTTGCGGGCAGCGCCGCGCGCACCATCGGAAATCCGCAACGCCCAAAGCAGGGCTGCAATGCCAAACGCCGCCGCGCCCGCAACAAGCAGGACGAGGGGCTGGGTCATGTTCATGTCCATGGTCGTCTGGTCCCGCGGGGCCCGAATCACTTTACGCGAGGCATCCTACAGGCGGGCAGCCTCAGTTAACCAAATGGCAGGGCGCCGGGTTAACGGGCGGTTAAACCGCTGAACGGGGTCGGCAAAACTTGCCGAGTCCTACCCGGATTGGGTCTCTCTCAGCTCTGAAAGCTCGCAAACCACTGTTTTCGATACCGAAACAAAAACGATGCGCGCCGTCTCAGATTTCCTGATTGTACCCGCCGACCTCGGAAAACTTCGCGAGACGTGGCTTCACTTCACTGCGGAAAAGCGCCCGCATGTCGTCCTCGCCCTGCATGGACTCCACCACCACGACCAGTTCCGGCTTGTTCGACGAGGCCCGGACCAGCACCCAGGAGCCGTCGTCCAGGGTCACGCGGGCGCCGTTGACCGTGTTCACGTCGATGATCTTGCGGCCGAGGATTTCGCCGCCCGATCTGCCCAAGCCCTGATAGTCGGCGACGACCTGATCGACGATGCCGTACTTCTTCTCGTCGTCGCAGTGCGGGCTCATAGTGAGCGACGTCCATGCATCCCCGAGTTCAGCCTTGAGGTCCGACAGCGACCGGCCGGGATTGCGGTCGAGCATCTGGAGCACGGCGGCGGCCGCGACCAGCGCGTCGTCATAGCCGTAGCCATAGGGCTTGCGGAAGAACATATGGCCCGACTTCTCGAAGCCGGCGAGGGCGTTCAGCTCTGTCGTGCGGCGCTTGATATAGCTGTGACCAGTCTTGAAATAATCAACCGTAACGCCGTTTGCCTTGAGCACCGGATCTGTCTTGTAGAGGCCGGTCGATTTCACATCGACGACGAACGTCGCACCCCGGTGCAGTTTCGACAGGTCGCGCGCGAGCAGCAGGCCGATCTTGTCGGCAAAGATTTCCTCGCCCTTGTCATCCACCACGCCAACGCGGTCGCCATCGCCATCGAAGCCGACACAGAGATCGGCGCCATGCTCTTTCACGGCCTGGCCCATCGAGACCAACATCTCGTGGTCTTCGGGGTTCGGGTTATATTTGGGGAAATTATAGTCGAGGTTGGCGTCCATCTCGATCACCTCGGCGCCCATCGCGCGTAATGCGTCGGGTGCGAAGGCGCCCGCCGCGCCGTTGCCGCAGGCGCACACCACTTTCAGCTTGCGCGTGAGCTTGATGTCCTTCGAGACGGCCTCGATATAACGCTCGCGCATGCTATCGACGCGCGCCAGCCGGCCGCCGGGTTGCGGATTGAATTTACCGCCGAGCACGATCTCCTTGAGACGGCCCATTTCCTCCGGTCCGAAGGTCAGCGGCTTGTTCGCGCCCATCTTCACGCCCGTCCAGCCATTCTCGTTGTGGCTTGCGGTGACCATCGCCACGCACGGAATATCGAGCGCGAATTGCGCGTAATAGGCGATCGGCGACAGGGCGAGGCCGATGTCATGCACCTCGAAGCCGGCCTCCAGCAGGCCCAGCGTCAGCGCCTGCTTTATCGACAGCGAGTACGAACGGTAATCGTGGCCCGTCACGATGCGCGGGGCGACCCCCATTTCCCGGATGAGCGTTCCGAGACCCAGACCGAGCGCCTGCACGCCCAGGAGGTTCAGTTCGGGCGCCTTGGGATATTGCGGCCCGCCAAACCACCAGCGCGCGTCGTACTCACGAAACCCCGTCGCTTTCACCAGCGCTGTTGTCTCGAAATCGTATGTGTTGGCCAACAAGTCAGTGCGGGGCGTTTTCATGATGTATCCCGAATGATCCGAATTTCGTGTCAGAGGCGCGCCGACAAGACTGCTGGCGGCAGTGCATCAAAGGCGGCGCCAACGTAAAGTAATTCTTTAATTAAGCGAAACCACCGGCAGTAATCTGTCTGTAAAAGTGTCAGGCCTCGACATGTTGCTAGCGCAGGCAGAGCCTCGCTATGTCCGGCGAAGTGTTGGGGCGTCGGGCAGCGTGGGGCAAACTTGGCGGGGCGATGCCCGGGTGAGGGAAGCGGTGATCCCGCTCCACAGCCCGGGCCGTTTGGCATTGCATGATCCGCAATATTCAAGCGTTGAGAGCTGTGGCAGCCCTCGCGGTGGTTTGGCATCATCTGCAGACACAGATGAACCTGTATCTGGGCATCCCCCATCTTGGTTATTTCGGGCGGGCGGGGGTGGACGTTTTCTTCGTCATCTCCGGCTTCATCATGTTCCACACCACGCAGGAGCGTGCACGCACGACTTCAGAATTCTGGACCGACCGCATCGCACGCATTGTTCCGGCCTACTGGCTACTGACCTTGCTCGCAGCTGGGCTCTTCTGGTTGGGTCTCAATCCGGGCGACGTGAAAGGGCTCAGCGCCACGGACGTCGCCGAGGACCTGCTGTTCCTGCCGCACTTCCGTGCCGACGGCGACGCCTACCCCGTCCTTGATGTTGGCTGGACGCTCAATTTCGAGATGTTCTTCTACGCCTTGTTCGGCTTGAGCTTCGTGCTGAAGTCGCAGGCAAAATCACTTGCCGTCCTGACTGGCGTGTTCCTGCTCGGTGCAGCGCTCGTGCATGTCCATGCGCCCCTGCCCAACACATTAAAGGCATGGCTGCAGCCGATCACGCTGGAGTTCGCTGCCGGCGGCGCCCTCGCGCTCATTTATCCGCGAGCTCAGGCATGGTCGCGCAACACAAACCTTCTGGGAGGAGAAGTTGCGCTTGGGCTCGGTCTTACCGCTATCATTGTGGGCGGGTTGCTGTTCGGAAAGGACGTCAGCTGGAACTACGAACTGCGCGTACTGACGTTCGGTCTGCCTGCGACGCTCATTGTTGCTGGCGCTCTCATGCTTGAAACCGCCAACGTCACGGTTCGCTGCCGCCTGTTACTGCTGTTGGGCGCGGCAAGTTATTCGATCTACCTTGTCCATCATCTCGTCGTGCAATTCCTGGTTCGGCTAGCGGGCGGCATTTCGGCACATCCATCGCCGGGCATGGTTGTGGTCGAAGGCATCGCCATCTTCACTGCTGCGGCCACCATTGGCATTGCGGTGCACATCTGGGTCGAGCAACCGGCCTCCCGCTGGCTGGCGCGCAAGACGCATAGACCTGCCACCGCCCCCGCACCGACCTGAGTGTGGGGCCAACCTTAAGGCAAATCTCGATCTGTGTCCCTGGTTCGACAGGGGGCGGTCGCGCGAGACGTCGTTCACCCAACCTCCAGTGAAAATTGAAGTTTTCCTAGGTCCAAGCGCCCGACGCCGCACCCGCCGCGTATTCAGCGAAACCTTCAACGCAACAAATTTGCGACGGACTTCTGGAAAAGCTGGGGCGCCCCATGACAGGCGCTTGGACACTGATCCTCTCGTCCTCTGGGGGCGGACATGCTACGCACGGCGAGGGATCAGCGTGTTAATCGACAAAAACAAAAAAAGAGAAAGAAGCGATGATACGGATTCCCTTGAAATTTGCCGCCACTCTCATGGCCGGCGCTCTCTATGTCGCGCCCGCCGTGGCGCAGACCCCCACTGCCGAATCAATCGATGGCGATGACCGGATCGTCATTACCGGCATCCAGCCAGAACGCATGCGCGACTTCGCGCGTGCACTAATGGAGCCCGGCAAACTCGGTCAGCTTTCGCGCTGGGAAGACAAGGTTTGCCCCGGCGTCGTCGGGCTCACGCCAGATGCGTCGCAAGCCATGCTCGACCGGATCGCGATGCGCGCGATCAGCCTCGACCTGAGGGTCGGCGAGCCGGGTTGCAAGGCGAATGTACTCATTGTTGTCACGGAAGACGGGCAAAAATTCACGCCGACATTCGTCCAGCAGAACAAGCAGCTGTTCGGCGATGCCATCGACTCGGGCAACAGTCTTGGCAAGGACGCGCTGGCGGCGTTCACCAAGGACGGCAAACCGGTTCGCTGGTGGCATGTCTCGCAGACCGTCACCGATCGCGGTCAGGTCATGGGAGATAGCAACGCCACGCCTTCCAACGGCGGCGGATTCAGCGGCGCTCAGGTTGCGCGCGTGAACAATGCGAGCCGCCTTGGCGCCTCCACACATCAGGAGTTCAATCGCATCATCGCGATTGTCGACACGTCCAAGACAAAGGGGGTCTCATTCAGCGCGGTCGCGGATTACATCGCGATGATCGCCCTAACGCAGGTGCAGGCTGATGTTGATGCGGGCGGGTACGATTCGATCCTGAACGTGTTTGAAGGGCCGGTTGGCGACGAAGCCCCCCTGACGGGCTGGACCTCCTGGGATTCGGCGTTTGTGAACGGTCTTTACGCCGTGCGGCAGGATTTCGTGACCTCGCAGCAGCTGGAGAACGAAATTGTTCGCCATGTGACCGAGGCCAATGCCGAACAGGAACGCCAGAAGGCTGCCGCTGAAGAACGCAAATCCTGATCTGAAAACTGAAACGAAAAGCGGCCGCACATTGAACCGTGCGGCCGCTGCTGTTTCAGGCTGAACAATGTGCCTTAGTAGCGATAGTGCTCCGGCTTGTACGGGCCTTCCGGCGCGACGCCGATATAGGCGGCCTGGTCGTTCGACAGTTTGGTGAGCTTGGCGCCGAGCTTGTTGAGGTGAAGCATGGCGACTTTCTCGTCGAGCTTCTTGGGCAGGGTATAGACCTTGTTCTCGTAGGCCTTGCCGTTTGTCCAGAGTTCGATCTGCGCCAGCGTCTGATTGGTGAAGGACGCCGACATCACGAAGCTCGGGTGACCGGTCGCATTGCCGAGGTTCAGCAGGCGGCCTTCGGAAAGCAGGATCATGCGCTTTCCGTCCGGGAACGAGATCATGTCGACCTGCGGCTTGATGTTGTCCCATTTGAAGTTCTTGAGGCCGGAAACCTGGATCTCGTTGTCGAAGTGGCCGATGTTGCCGACAATGGCCATGTCTTTCATCGCGCGCATGTGGTCGACGCTGATGATGTCCTTGTTGCCGGTTGTCGTGATGAAGATGTCGGCAGAGCCGACGACGTCTTCCAGCGTGACGACTTCAAAGCCGTCCATGCAGGCCTGCAGCGCGCAGATCGGATCGACTTCAGTGACCTTCACGCGTGCGCCAGCGCCTTGCAGGGACGCGGCCGAGCCTTTGCCAACATCGCCATACCCGCACACGACAGCGACCTTGCCGGCCATCATCGTATCGGTGGCGCGGCGGATGCCGTCGACCAGCGATTCCTTGCAGCCATACTTGTTATCGAATTTCGACTTGGTGACGCTGTCGTTCACGTTGATCGCGGGGAAGGGCAGCAGGTTCTTCTCGACGAGGCGATACAGGCGATTGACGCCCGTGGTGGTTTCTTCCGTCACGCCCTTGATGGCGTCGCGTTGTTTGGTGAACCAGCCCGGCGACTGGGCAAGGCGCTTCTTGATTTGCTTGAAGAAGAAGATCTCTTCTTCCGATTCCGGCGTCTCGATCAGCTTGGCCTCGCCTGCTTCGACGCGCGCGCCGATGAGGATGTACATCGTGGCGTCGCCGCCATCGTCGAGGATCATGTTGGTGAGGCCGCCATCGGTCCACTGGAAGATCTTGTCGGTGTAGTCCCAGTATTCCTCGAGGTTCTCACCCTTCACGGCGAAGACGGGCACACCGGCTTTCGCGATGGCGGCAGCGGCGTGGTCCTGGGTCGAGAAGATGTTGCACGAGGCCCAGCGCACTTCGGCGCCAAGGGCGGTCAACGTTTCGATCAGCACGCCGGTCTGGATCGTCATATGCAGCGAGCCTGTGATGCGCGCGCCCTTCAGTGGCTGCGCCTTGCCGTATTCGGTGCGGGTCGCCATCAGCCCGGGCATTTCTGTCTCGGCGATCGTCAGTTCCTTGCGGCCCCAGTCAGCCAGCGACAAGTCCGCCACTTTGAAGTCATCAAACGCCATCACGGCACTCCTTGGAAAAATGGTGCTGGCCAGGCTCGTCCCGGCTCCGCGAAAGGGGCCTATAGCAATGAGCGCGCGACAGCAAATCATATAAAGAAAGCTTTATATGATTACCGGTGGTTCCGCGGGACCTCGAGCGGCAAGGGTTTCGTTTTCGAGCGGCCCATCACGATCGCCACGAACAGGCCAATCACAAAAATACGAGTATAAACAGAGATAAGAAGAGCGCGCGCCCGATGTTGAAGAGGTCGATCCGGTCCGCCATCGGGGCGCCCTCGACCATACGGATGGTGATGGTCTTTCCCACCGGATGGGCATCCACAATCGCCTGCCTCGTCGTCTTGCGGGGCGGGGTGAAGGACGGTGCGAAGCCTCCGAGGTCGGCTGTTCCTGCAGGGCTGGCGACTAAGACGCGCGGGGCAAGGGGGGTGCGCCCGCCGCCGGGGTGGACCTTCCCCAGCGACGATCCCTTGACCAGCAGTTCGGCGCGTGGCGCGAACAGGCTTGCGCGGTCGGCGGAGAGCCCATTCCCCAACTGGTCCACGCGATTACGCCCAGAAACAGCGACACCAGAAGCGCTCCGAACCTAATCAAGAAATCAAGCATTCCTGCGCCGCCTCCCATTTCCAACCGGCAGCGTGGCCCGACCCTGGGTCGGGGGACAAGTTTTGCGACAAAGTTCCGTCCGGACTGCCCTCACTTCGCTACTTTCGCGACCCCCTTTGTCTGCTGAGCAAGGTTGCGCGCTGTGTTGCTTTGGCGCCACATTCGGGACTGAAGACGCAACCGCGCGAAGCGCGGCGCACGCGAAGGGTGAGTAGAATGCTGCAACCAAATGCGATCTGGGCGCTGACAGGGTGTCTGGCCCTGACTGTCTGCGCTCTGCCAGCCTACGCCCAAGATACGATCTCGGCCCCGCAGCCACCTACGCAAGAGCAGCCGGACCGGGTCGATCGCGTTGCTGGCATTTCGTCGCCCGGTGGGTTGGGGCGGGCGCCGGAGGGGGTGAGGGTGGTAGCGCCGGGGGCGTTGGTGTTTGCGAGTTTTGATCGCAATTCGGACGGCAAGATCACGTCCGCAGAAATCGCCGCCGGCGCGGATGCCGCCTTTGCTGCGGCGGACAAGAATGGCGATCGTCAGATCACCGGTTTCGAGCAGGCGGACTGGGCCGCGAGCATTGGCAACGCTAACGACGTGATGGCCAACACGATGACCTTTGATATCGACCTCGACCGTTCTGTCACAAAGACAGAGTTCCTGTCGGGGCTGAAGCGCATCGCCAACCAGATCCAGCCCTCTGGCGACCTGCTGTATGCGGATCTCCTGCGGCCGCTGAGCCGGCCATCGGGTGATCAGGGAAGCAGCAGCCCGAGCGAGGGCTGGAAGGTGACGCCGCGAACGAGTGGATCACGTGGCGGTGGCGGCCAGTAGCGGCCTATTCGCGCTCGTCGAATTTCCGGGCGATGAGATTGCACACGGCATCGAGCGCTTCCACGGCCTGAACGCCTTCTGCTTCAATCTCGATGGTCTGGCCGACACGCGCGCCGAGCATCAGAAGGTCCATGATTGAAGCTGCGCTGGCCGTCATGCCGTCATAGTTGACAGTAACTTTTGCATGGAAGCGGGAGGCCTCGCGCGCAAAGGCGGCAGATGCCCGCGCATGAAGGCCGCGCTGATTCACCAGCTCGGCGTTGCGTGACCACTTCCCGCTCATTCCGCGCGTTGCAGCAGGGCTGATGCGACAGAGATATACTTCCGTCCGGCTTCCTGGGCGGCGAGGGCGGCTTCTGCGAGCGGCATGCGCCCGCGTACCTCAGCCAGCTTGATCAGCATGGGCAGGTTGACGCCCGCGATCACTTCGATCTTCGCCCCGCCCATGACCGAGATGGCGAGGTTGGACGGCGTGCCGCCAAACATGTCCGTGAGGATGACGACGCCGGCGCCGGTATCCGTTGCTTTCGCCGCAGCGATAATTTCCCGGCGGCGTATGTCCATGTCGTCGTCAGGTCCGATGCACACGGCGCCGATATTTTCGATTGGACCTACAACGTGCTCGGCGGCGGCTATGAACTCCTCGGCCAACCGGCCGTGCGTGACCACGACCAAACCGATCATTGGAAGCTCTCCCGCTTTTCCCAGCTAGACATGGTGAGGACTCGTTTGTTCCGGGGTCAATAGTGTTTCAGATATCGAGCGGCGCAGGTGGAAGTTCCACAATGAAGCGAGCGCCCTTTATCTGGCCTTCCATAACGCTGTTTTCAGCCCAAACCTGACCTCTATGCGTCTCGACAATCTGACGGACGATGGAAAGCCCCAAACCTGAATTATTTCCGAACTTCGCGCCAACCGGACGGTCCGTGTAGAAACGCTGGAAGATCTTCTCGAGCTTGTCAGGCGGAACGCCCGGCCCTTGATCCTCGACGATAAGCCGCACGACGGGGCCGCGGGTCGCGCTGACGCCGGCGAGCGTAACGGTCACCTGGCCGCCGGGAGGGGAGAAGGAGCGGGCGTTTTCGACGAGGTTTCGGATCACCTGCCCGAGCGGGCCTTCGCGTCCCATGACCTCGTGCGCCCTCTTGTCGGCAATGACCAGCGCGACCGTCGCCTCGCCCTCGCGCACGGTGTCGCGATAGATCGAAACGATGTCTTCCAGCAGGCGATTGAGATCAACACGCACGAGCTTTTCGCGAACGATTTCGGCTTCGAGACGCGACAGGTTCGAGATGTCCGAGATCAGGCGGTCAAGCCGGATCACGTCGCGTGCAATGACGTTGGCCATCTTCTCCTTCATCGCAGGATCCTTGATGGCCTGCGATGTCTCGACGGCGGAGCGGATCGAGGTAAGGGGATTCTTGAGCTCGTGCGCAACATCAGCGGCGAAGCGTTCGTTCTCCTGAATGCGATCATAGAGGGAGACCGTCATCGCCTCCATCGCACGAGCGAGATCGCCGATCTCGTCCTTGCGGTCGTGCAGCCTGCCCAGATTCAGGCGTTCAGCGGCGCCGGAGGCGACGCGATCCGAGGCGAGGGCCAGCCGTCGGAGAGGCCGCGCGATGCCGAGCGTCAGCAAGGTCGCGGTGATGATCGCGACGAGTATCGCCACGATGATCAGTGGCACGAGTGCGGCGCGCTCGGCTGCGATGATCTCGGAGACGTCGCTGGTTTCGATTGTCAGTGTGCCGACCACACGCAGCACTTTTTCGATTGGCATGGTGATCGATAGAACGCGCTTGGCTTCGTCGTTGAACCGTTCCGAGAAGACCGGCTCCCCATCGAGAGCGTGTGTCACTTCCTCGTCCAGCGAAAGGGCTTCTGCGATCGGCTGGCGGCCCGTGGCGCTGACAGTCTCAAACGTCCGGTTGATGGCGCGGACAGTGTCCAGCCACGTCTGCTCCATCCAGCTCGGCTCGCGGATCGGCGGCAGATTGCTTGCGTTTATGACGTCCTTGATAAGCCGTGTGTCGGCGACGATCTCGCGCGCGGGATCGTGCACGATGATGCGGGTTGCCTTCGTCAGGGGCATGGACGTGAGCTGGCGGATGACCTCGTCGATATCGAGTTCGACCGGCACGCCGTCGGTGGTCGCGTTGTCGGTCATGAAGGAGGAAATGAGCTGCCCCATCTCCTCGAGGCTTGCCTTCCGCGCGTTGACAAGGCTTGCCCGCACCTCGTTCAGCACCAGCGCCCCCGCGATCAGGATGATCAGGCCGGCGAGGTTGGAAGCGAGGATCAGTCTCGCAATGGGAGACCAGAACAGGGAGCGCGGTTTATGCGGCGCCCTGAGAGTTTTCTCAGGCTTCCTTATAGCGATACCCCACGCCGTAGAGCGTTTCGATGCCGTCGAAATTGTCGTCGAGGTCGCGGAATTTCTTCCGCAGGCGCTTGATGTGGCTGTCGATGGTGCGGTCGTCGACATAGACCTGATCGTCGTAGGCCGCGTCCATCAGCTGGTCGCGGCTCTTCACATAGCCGGGGCGCTGGGCCAGCGCCTGAAGGATCAGGAATTCCGTGACGGTGAGGCGCACGATCTTGGCGTCCCACTGGCAGGCGTGGCGGTTGGGATCGAGCGTCAGGCGGCCACGCACGATCGGTTTCTTGTCGCCCTCTTCGCCGCCCGGGACCACGCCGCGCGAACGACGGAGAATGGCTTTTACCCGTTCGGCAAGGAGACGCGTGGAGCAGGGCTTCCGGATGAAATCGTCCGCGCCGATGTTGAAGCCGACAACCTCGTCGATCTCGTCATCCTTTGAGGTGAGGAAGATGGCGGGCAGGTTGGACGTCTGGCGCAGCTTCCGCAGCAGCTCCATGCCGTCCATTTTCGGCATCTTCACGTCGAGAATGGCGATATCTGGCGGGTTTTCCGACAGACCGGCGAAGGCCGCGGCGCCGTCGTGATAGGCGCGGACCTGGTAACCTTCCGCCTCGAAGAAGACCTTGAGCGATTCAACGATGTTTTCGTCGTCGTCGACAAGGGCGATGGTGGCCATACCGAAATCTCCTCGCGACCGTCCCGTCGCGCTGCATCGCGCCATAATCAGGGCGAGCGGGCGCTAGGGCAAGGCCCCGTACGCTCATGAAATTCAGCTGATTTCAGCTCCAAGGCTCATCTGGCACGCGAATTGAACCACACGCCCTACGGGAGTGGGCAGGCCAACGAACTTCGTTGTTGGGTGTCTGGCGCCGGGCAATATTGGAGGGTTCCATGCAGGTGGTAACCATCAGCGGGTTCAAAGGTGGCACAGGGAAGACCACGCTGGCGTGCCTTTTGGGCGTCGCCGCCGTCAAGGACGGGCTGCGCACGGCCTGTCTCGATCTCGACCGCAATACAAGGAACCTGTCCGCCTTCCTGACCCAGCGGCGCGAATCGCGGCTGGAGAGCCCTGATCACGTCATGCTGATGGACACCGAGGAAGAGGCTCGCTCAAACGCCCGGCCCAAGCACTCCGGTCGGCTGGAGCCGCTGGTCCGCATGGCGAAGATGGACGGCTACGACCTGATGATCATCGACACGTCCTCGGGCAACCTGGCGGATGTTTACGAGGCTCATCTGCTGGCTGACCTGATCCTGACGCCGATGAACGAGAGCCCGGCCGACATGCATGGCCTGTTCGCCCCCATCGGTTCACCAGCCGCGCCGCGCATCAATTATCGCGACATGATCGACACGGTGCGGTTTGACCGCCGCCGCGCAGGCCTGCCCGTGCAGCGCTGGCACGTTGTCATGAACCGTGTATCGGCCCTGCCCAGCAAGATCGGAAACATCATCAATCAACGCGTCGCGATCATGGCCAACCAGGCTGGTTTCGAGACCATCTGGAACCTGCGGGATCGTGTAGCGCACCGGGCGCTGGCCCTCGAGGGGCGGTCGGTTTTTGATACGCCGGTCGATGGCAAGCTGACGATGAGCGAGATCTCCGGCCGTTCCGAAGTGAGAGCGATTCTTTCACTCCTGAAGCGCGCGCCGGAGCGAATTGCGCCCATGCCGGTCATCGCCCCGGAGAAAATCGCGGCGTAAGGCCCCGAAATTCCGACTCGGAACTGTCGCATCGCTGGACTAGTTTCCGCGCGCCAATGGTCTGCGCAGGAGATTTCCATGATTCGAACAGCCATGATTCGCATAGGAATGGCATCCCTCGCCGCGTTGGCCGTCGCTGCATGCGTGACAAGTTATCACACGGCATCCCTCCCCGCACCGGTGCAGTCGGCCGACAGCTATTTCGTCAAGGCGCACAACGCTGTGGCGGCGCGTGCCGCTGAACGCTCTCCGAAGAAAGCCAAGAACGTCATCCTGTTCATCGGCGATGGCATGGGCATTTCCACCATCACCGCGGCGCGCATTTATGCCGGTCAGCGCAAGGGTCTCGATGGCGAGAGCTACCAGCTAGCAATGGAGAAGCTGCCGTGGTCGGCGTTCTCGAAAACCTACACGCACGACAGCCAGGTTGCGGACTCCGCGCCGACGGCTGTCGCGATGACGACGGGCGTCAAGTCATACAACGGCACGCTTGGCGTGACCCAAGGAGCGAATCTCAAGGACTGCGCAAGCGCGAAGGGCAACGGCACGACGTCGCTTTGGGAGATGGCGGAAGCCGCGGGCATGGCGACGGGTGTGATCTCGACCGCACGCCTGACGCACGCGACGCCGGCGGCAACCTATGCCGAGACGACGGAGCGTGATTGGGAATCTGACGCTGACGTTTCAGCCGAGGGCAAGGCGGCGGGCTGCATCGACATCGCATCGCAATTCCTGACGTGGCAGGGCGCCAATGGTGATGGATTTGAAGTGGCGCTGGGTGGCGGCAGGTCGGGTTTTTTGCCGAACACAATGGCCGACCCTGAATACGCGAACCAGAAGGGCCGCCGTCTCGATGGCCGCAATCTGATGGACGAATGGAAGGCCGGATCCGCGAAGCGCACCTTCGTGACGGACAAGGCCGGCTTTGACGCCATCGACTGGAATGGCGAGGGGCAGGTGCTCGGGCTCTTTGAACCGTCGCACATGCAGTACGACCTCGACCGCGCCAAAGACGGGAAGGGCGAACCAACAATAACCGAGATGACCAAGGCTGCGATCACGCGCCTGTCGCACAACGACAAGGGCTATGTGCTGATGGTGGAAGGCGGACGCGTTGACCACGGCCTCCACGCGGGCGATGCCCAGCGCGCGCTCGGTGATGCAGCGGCGCTGGACGATGCGATTGCAGTTGCGGTTGCGATGACCAATCCGGAAGAGACCCTGATCATCGTGACGGCGGACCATTCGCATACGCTGATCATCCAGGGCTATCCTGATCGCGGCAATCCGATCCTCGGCCTCGTGAAGGAAGGTGGAAAGCTGACGGTCGCGCGCGATGGTAAGCCCTACACGACGTTGAGCTTCGCCAACGGTCCGGGGTCGATCTGCAAGCCGCAGGCGGACGGCAAGTGGCTGTGCGATCGTCCGGATCTCACCAATGTGGACACCGGCGCCTTGGGCTTCCTGCAGCAGGCGTTGATCCCGATGGGGTCGGAAACGCATGGCGGAGAAGACGTTGCGATTTTTGCCGGCGGCCCCGGCGCCAACCTGTTCTCCGGCACGGTGGAAGAGAACGAAATCTTCCACGTGATGTCGCAGTCGCTCGGACTGGTGAAGTAGGCGGCTGGTGAAGTAGCCGCCTTCAAACCGCCCGGATGAGGGTATAGCGCATCGGTCTCTGGAGAGATCGATGCGGTTTTCCCCGCCTTCCCTGATTGCCCTGATGTCGTTGACCCTTGCGGGCGCAGCGTTTGCGCAAACGGCGCCGCGTGTCACGATCGAAGACGACGTCGCGCACTTGAATTCGGTGAAATGTGCCGGACTTCGGGCAGCGCAGATGGCCCAAAGCGCCGCGCCGGATGCGCTGCTGCGAGCGACCTATGACGCCTGGATGGCTTCGTTGCGACAGGCTGGTCACGCCGCCGGAAAGATCCAGCAGGAAGTCGATGCCGAAGCTGCGCGGCTTGCTCCGAGCAGCGCGGAGGCTATGACTGCGATGGCGCAGGGCTGCACGCCTTTCGAAATTCGCGCTGCCGAGTAGAGCGGCTGGGCGTCGCCAAGGGGACAACAACATGCGTCTGACAGCAACTCTTCTAGCAGTCCTCGCACTCGCTGCTTGCCAGCCTGAAGCCAAACCTGCTGAGCTCACACCCGAGGAGATGGGACAGGACGATCCGAGTGTGCCTTTCGTTGCGGCGGCTGTCGGTCCAGCCCGCACTTATGAGGCCTACTCCAAGACCGCGATGAGCTTCACGCCCGGCAAGCTCACCATCACGCCGACGCCTCAGGCCAGCGTGAACCTGCCCGAGGGCGCGATCTTCGCTTTCGCAAATGGCATTACGTATGAAACGACGCTGATGCCGGGTGGCGCGGACATGGGCGCTCCCCGCTACGACTTTGCCAGCCTGTTTCCTGCCACGAGCGGTCCGTTCGATCCTGCGAAAATCGTCATGTACACGATCGACGTGCAGACCATTCCGCAGAAGACGCCCAATGGCGGCTTCTGCGATAACGCCTTCGCCTTCTCGACCTACACGCAAGCGGACGATCAGTTCGAGACGCTGACCATCGCCGCCTTCGATGGCGACCAGTGGCCGCCGAAGGACGACACGCACATGTGCGGTACGTTCACCTACACGCTGGAAAAATAGCTATTCGGGCGCCAACTACTCCAGCGCAGAGTAGATCAGCGCGCGGATTTTCGACTGGTCCTCCAGTCCGCCCGCCGGGATGATCTGCGTCATGTAGACGACGGTGAGACCCTCGGCGGGGTCGACCCAGTAAGTCGAGTGGTACGCGCCGCCCCAGCCATAGTCGCCCGGCGAACCCGATTGTCCGGCCTTGCTCGGATCGAGCATCACGCGAAAACCGAGGCCGAAGCCCTGTCCGGGCTGATAGGCGGCGCTAACCAGCGTGTCGTGCGTCATCAGTTCAACGGTCTTGCGCGACAGGTAGCGCTTGCCATCCATCACGCCGTTCTGGCGCAGCATTTCAAGGAAGCGCGCATAGTCGTGCGCAGTGGAGAGCAGGCCCGCCCCGCCCGCGAATGCCTTGCAGGGTCCGTTGCCGTACGCGCCTTGGCCAATGTGGCTGACGCCATCGAGGGCGCCGGGCGAGGGCGCGCGTGCAGTCTTGCCGTCCTTCGCCGAGTAAACAACCGCGAGGCGATCCAGTTTTTCCGGAGGCAGGCAGAACGCCGTGTCGACCATGCCGAGCGGATCGATCAGTCGCTCCTTCAGGAACACATCGAGCGACTGGCCTGACAGCTTCTCGACCACGACACCGAGAATGTCGGTGTTGTAGCCATAGACAAATTGCTCGCCGGGCTGCGCCGCCATTGGAAGCTTCGGCATCTTTGCGACGACATCTGCGACCGGCACGGACTTGTCGGCGAAGTACCAGCCATAGACGCCCGCGTCCTTCCAGGCTTTTTCGCCCGGTCCCGTGCCGTACGAGACGCCAGCGGTGTGGCTCAGGAGATCGCGGATGGTAATGGGTCGCTTGGCTGGCACAACGTCATAGCCGCCATTCGGCTTGGCGACAGCAACACTGGTGCTGGTCCACTCGGGCAGGAATTTTCCAAGGGGATCGTCGATCACCAGCTTGCCTTCCTCCATCAGCATCATGACGGCGACGCTGGTGAGCGCCTTGGTCTGCGAGGCGATGCGGAAGATGTCGTCCTCCGCCATCCGGTCGCCGGCCTCACGGTCGCGCCAGCCATAGGCGCCGTGGAATACCTCTCGGCCATCCTGATGGATCATCAGCACCGCGCCCGCGAGTTTCCCGTCGTCTACATATTTGCGCATGGTTGAATCGAGCATGCCGAGCCGGGCCGGCGAAATACTGTGCGGCGCGTCACTGGCGATGGGGCCATGCCCCATTAGGTCATGGTTCAGGGTAGCCAGGCTGGCGGCATGCTCGGTCTCGGTGACCGATACAACGCAGCCGGGCAGGGCTAGCGTGCAGAGTCCGGCCATAAGCATTGAACGCAGCTGCATCAGTTTCTCTCCCGGGTTTTGCAGCGACGATGGGCATGCTGGGTGGCGCGGTCAAGCGTGAGTGTGGGCAGCGCGTCCGATGTAGGTTGATCCTTTCGCGCAGGTGGTGAATGTGGCGCGCATGAGTGATCGGTTCGACTACATCATCGTCGGCGCGGGCACGGCTGGCTGCCTGCTGGCCAATCGGCTGTCGGCTGATCCGCGCAATCGCGTGCTGCTGCTGGAGGCCGGCGGCAAGGACGACTGGATCTGGTTTCAAATTCCGGTCGGCTACCTGTTCGCGATCGGCAATCCGCGCGCCGACTGGATGTTCCAGACGCTGCCCGTGCCGGGGCTGAACGGACGCAGCCTCAACTATCCGCGCGGCAAGGTGCTCGGCGGGTCGTCGGCGATCAATGCCATGATCTACATGCGCGGCCAGGCGGCCGATTACGACAGCTGGCGCCAGCTTGGTCTCAGCGGCTGGGGCTGGGACGATGTGCTGCCCTACTTCCTCAAGCACGAAGACCATGTGGAAGGCGGAGCGCATCACAGCCAAGGCGGGGAGTGGAGGATCGAGTATCCACGCATGCGCTGGAAAGTGCTAGATGCATTTGCCGATGCAGCGGAGTCTGCAGGCATTCCGAAAGTCGGCGATTTCAACACTGGCGACAATTCGGGCGTTGGCTATTTCCAGGTGAACCAGAAGGCAGGCCGCCGCTGGTCGTCGGCGCGCGGGTTCCTCAAGCCGGCAATGGGCAGGCAGAATCTGAAAATAGAAACTGGCGCACTGGTCGAGCGCATCGTGGTGCGTGGTGGTGTGGCGGAGGGCGTCGCCTGGTCGCGGCGCGATGGATACGAGCGGCACATCGCCATGGCCGATGGCGGCGTTATCCTCGCTGCTGGCGCGGTGCAGACGCCTAAGCTGCTGGAACTGTCGGGCATCGGCGACGCCGCGCGGCTGAATGCGCTAGGTATAGACATCGTGCATCACAGTCCCGGCGTGGGAGAGAACCTGCAGGATCACTTGCAGTTGCGCCCGATCTACAAGGTTAGCGGCGTGCCGACGCTGAACGAGCAATACGCAAACTTTCTGCGCAGGCCGTTGATGGTCGCCGACTATGCGCTGCGGCGACGCGGGCCGATGACAATGGCGCCATCGCAGATGGGCGCATTTGCCAAATCGAATGCGCGGCACGCGACGCCGAACATCCAGTTCCACGTGCAGCCACTCGCCCTGCCGAAATTCGGTGAGGCGATGTACACTTTCCCGGCGATCACCATCAGCGTGTGCAATCTGAGGCCGGAGAGTCGCGGTTCGGTGCATGCCGGCTCTCCCGATGCTGCCGCCGCACCCGAAATCCAGCCGAACTATCTTGCCGCCGACAGCGACCGGGTGACAGCGGTAGAATCGCTGAGACTGGTGCGTCGCATTGTCGATCAACCGGCACTGAAACGCTTCGCGCCGCAAGAGTTCGCCCCAGGTGATCACCTGCAAAGCGACGCTGATCTCTCGAAGGCTGCGGGGGATGTTGGAACCACGATCTTCCATCCAGTGGGCACCGCCAAGATGGGGACCGCGTCCGATGCGATGGCTGTTGTCGATGAGCGCTTGCGCGTGCGCGGCGTTGATCGTCTGCGCGTTATTGATGCTTCGGCGATGCCGCGCATCACTTCTGGCAACACCAATTCGCCAACGCTGATGATTGCGGAAAAGGGTGCGACAATGCTGCTTGAGGACGCGCTGACGTAAGCGGAACTGCTCCATTTGCCAAACGTTCATCTCCTGACGCGGGACGTGAAGCAGAAGGATGTTGCAATGAACAAGAACCAGATCGATGGCGGCATGAAAGAAGCTGCCGGTAAGGTGCAGAAGGAATTCGGCAAGATTGTCGATTCGCCGAAGCACAAAGCCGAAGGCGGCATGAAAGAAGTTGAAGGCAAGGTTCAGAAGACTGCCGGCAACATCGAAGAGAAAGCCAAGAATATCGCCAAGGAAGCTTCAAAGCCTGTCTAGGCGGAAGCCATTCCATTGCCTTATGCAATTGGCTCGGCGTTCGATGCGCCGGGCCTTTTGCTATTCGTTACGCTGGATTTCATCGCCGCCCTTTGCAGCCAATGCGGAAATAGCCTAGCAGATCGCCGACATATCAGGGCGGAGCGTGGGCGTGGAGACGGTGGGCGCGATTTCCAACGGGCGGGCGAAGCCGCGTCTTACCGGTGATGCGCTTAGCTGGGCCGCGCTCCTGCTGCTCGTGGTCATCTGGGGCTCAACGTTTGCAGGCATCCGCGTAGGCGTCGAAACGATCACCCCGGGGTGGCTCGTTGCTGGACGCCTGAGCAGCGGCGCGTTGTTTCTGGGAGTGTGGATTCTGGGCGCGCGTTGGTTGCGCCCGAAAACGCCGCTGGCCGATACGCCGCGCTTGTCATGGCGGGCGATTGGCTGGTTCGCGCTGATCGGAATTGGCGGCACGATGATTCCGTTCGTGTTCTACGCCCACGCCGCCGAGTCCGTTGGTTCTGCTGTGATGGCGATCTGCAACGGCGCCACGCCGTTCGCGACGGTGCTGCTCGCCAACATGTTCACCGGCGACAAGCTGACAGCCCGCAGCATGACCGGTGTGTTGCTCGGCTTCTTCGGACTTGTCGTCCTGGTTGTGCCGGAGTTCGGGTATGGGATGGGCGCGAGCTTCTTCGGCATCCTGCTCGCAATTGCCGGCGCGTGGCTTTACGCGGTTGGGAATGTGGGAACGCGGCTAGCGCCGCGCATTGATCCCGTCATGTCGAGCTTCATGATCGTCGCGCTGGGCGCTAGTGCGGCGCTGGTTCATGCGCTGGTGATGGAGCCATTCCCGGCAGCGGCGAGTCGGGCATCGATCACCGCAATGCTTGTGATGGGGCTGCTTCCCACGGCTTTTGCGATGTTCATCTATGTCTGGCTTATCCAGCGAGCGGGGCCGATCTTCGTATCATTCACGACCTACATGTCGCCACTGTGGGCGACCGGCCTCGGCGTGCTCTTCCTCGGCGAGCCGCTTCATTTGTCCATGATCGGTGCGCTGGCGCTGATCCTGGCTGGCGTTGCCGTGGCGAACAGGCGGAAGCGGCGAATCTAGCCGCCGTACACCTTCATCAGCCGGTAGAGATAATCGCGCCCGTCCATCAGCGTCTTCACCTTGATGCGTTCATTGAGGCCGTGAATGCCATTGCCATCCGCATCCACGAACATGCCGGAGATGCCGTAGGTCGGAATGCCAACTGGCGTCAGGAATGCGCCATCGGTCGCGCCCGCCTGCATGATCAGGAGGTTGGGCACGCCGGGAAACATCGTTTTGGCGAGCGCGATGGCGGGGTCGATCACTTTAGCGTCGAGCGGCGGTGGCGCAGAGGGAATGTTGCGGGTCTCGCGGATCGAGATTTTGATCGCCGGATCAGCAACAATGGTCTCTAACTCCGTGCGCACCTGCTCGGCTGTCGTGCCGGGGAAGATGCGGCAATTGATGTTGGCGCGGGCGCGCTGGGGCAGGGCGTTGGTGGCGTGGCCGGCATCCAGAACGGTCGCGATGCAGGTGGTGTGCAGGATACGGTTGTAGTCGGGATTGGACTCTAGTTGCGTGGCTGAGGTCTCGTCCTGCGGATTAGCGATGAGCGCCAGCATGGCTTTGCCGTCGTCGCCGCCTTTCAGGCCGGCCATCTCGGTCAGGAAGGCGCGCGTAGTGTCGTTGAACCTGATCGGGAATTTGTACTGTGCAATCTTCGTCAGGCCGAAGGCCAGCTGGTTGATCGCATTGTCCGGCATCGGGCGGGAGGAGTGGCCGCCGGGGTTGGTGACTTCGAGCGTGTAATTCTGCGACAATTTTTCGCCGACCTGCACGCCCATGAAGATCGGTTTGCCTGCTGCATCCATCTGTCCGCCGCCGCCCTCATTGATGGCGAACTCGGCGTCGATCAACTCGCGCTCGTTTTTGGCGAGGTGCTCTGCGCCGTTGAAGGCGCCATTGGTTTCTTCCCCGCAGGTGAGCGCCAGCTTGATGGTGCGGGCGGGAATGTAGTTTTCCTGGCGGTATCGGATCAGCGTGTCGACCCAGACAGCCGCCATCGCCTTGTCATCGTATGTGCCGCGTCCGTAGAAATAACCGCCCTCTTCGATCAGCTTGAAGGGATCGCGCGTCCAGTCTTCGCGCCTGGCTTCGACCACATCGAGGTGGCCCAGCATCAGCACGGGCTTGAGGCGAGCATCCGCGCCTGGCAGGCGCGCGAACAGGCCGCCTTCCTTCGGATGGTCCGAGACAGTCCAAACCCGCACATTCGCTTCAGGAAAACCAGCCGCCGTCAGCCGCGCGGCAAGCCGGTTGGCGGCAAGCGTGCAGTCGCCCACGGAAAGCGTCGTGTTGGTCTCGACCAGCTCCTTGTAGAGCTCCCGGAAAGCAGCCTCGCCCACTGGCGGCGCTGCGTGCGCTGACGACGCCAGCAGAGCTGCAGCATAAGCGACGGCGAAGAGTTTGCGAAACATGGTGGATCTCACGAGTTGGGCAAAGGCTAGCTTGGCTGCGGGGGCGTTCATAGCCGTGAGGAGCCTTGGCTCCTCAGACAGTCAATTGACGAAGCACCGCTTCGGGAGCATATCCGCCCCGGGCCAGTCGCCCCCAACGGCGACCAGTCCATCTGTAAGGATGGGAGAAAAGCAGATGCCTACCGCAGCCAAACCGGCCGTGCGCCCTGATCGCGCACATTTTTCCTCTGGACCATGCGCCAAAAGGCCTGGCTGGAGCCCCCACAACCTCAAGCTAGAATCGCTGGGTCGATCGCACCGCTCCAAGCTCGGCAAGTCGCGTCTGAAGCTCGCGATCGACAAGACCCGCGCCGTCCTGAAAATCCCCGCCGACTATCGGATCGGCATTATGCCGGGCTCGGATACGGGCGCTATCGAGGCGGCTTTCTGGTCCATGCTGGGCGCCCGTCCGGTAGATGTGTTTGCGTTCGAAAGCTTCGGTGAAGACTGGGTGACGGACATCACCAAGCAGCTGAAGGTCGACGCGACGGCGCACAAGGCCGGCTACGGCCAGCTGCCGGACCTGTCGAAGGCCCGCAAGGACGCTGACATCGTTTTCACGTGGAACGGCACGACCTCGGGCGTCAAAGTCCCGAATGGCGACTGGATCGCGGACGACCGCGAAGGTCTCACCTTCTGCGACGCCACGTCCGCTGTTTTTGCGATGCCGATACCGTGGAGCAAGATCGATGTGCTGTCCTATTCTTGGCAGAAAGCTCTGGGCGGCGAGGGCGCGCATGGCATCCTGATTCTTAGCCCTCGCGCTATCGAGCGCCTCAAGACCTATACGCCAAAATGGCCGATGCCGAAACTGTTCCGCATGGCCAAGGGCGGCGAAGTCACCGAGGGAATTTTCGAAGGCGAGACGATCAACACACCGTCCATGCTGGCGACCGAGGATTATCTCGATGCACTCGGCTGGGTCGAAGGTCTCGGCGGCGTCGAGGCGATGTTCAAGCGTTCGGACGCCAACCTCGCCGTACTCGACGCGTGGGTGGCAAAGACGCCTTGGGTCGAATTCCTCGCGGCGGATCCGACCATCCGTTCCAACACGTCGGTGACGTTCTCGATCGTCGATCCGCGCGTGACCAAGCTGGACGACAAGGGTCAGCAGGATTTCGTCAAGAAGTTCGTCGCGGCGCTCGAGAAGGAAAACGCAGCCTACGACATCGGCGGCTACAAGGCGGCGCCTCCGGGCCTGCGCATCTGGTGTGGCGCCACTGTGGAGGCAGCAGACCTCGAGAAGCTGACGCCGTGGCTCGACTGGGCGTTTGAAACTTTAGTTTCGGAAATCTCCTAACTGTCATTCCGGGCGAAGGCGCGTAGCGCCCGCACACCCGGAACCCAGGGGCGACACCTATGCTTAAGGCTCCTGGGTTCCCGCTATTCGCTTCGCTCCAACAGGGATGACATTTGAGGTGGAAGCGATGACTCGCGAAACCAGCAACACCATTCGTGCATGGGGCGATGCCACGTTTGGCGCGCCTAGCGATCTCACCGTGCTCGTCACGCGCGCGCGTCTGGAGATGGACGAGCTTGAGAAAGCCATTTGCGAAGGCGATGTGGCCGAGGCGGGCAGGGAGGCGGCGGACGTCGTGATCCTCCTGCATCGCCTTGCCGGTATCCTTGGCCTCGAATTGTCGGAACAGGTCGATGCCAAAATGGCGATCAACCGCGCAAGAAGATGGAAATCATCCGGAGACGGCACAGGCGGCCACATCTAGCCGCACCCGCTCCCAACGCATTGAAAGACACGGAGACAGACCACCATGACCACCAAAGTGAAAGTTCTTATCGCCGACGATCTTGCGCCCGGCGCAGCCGACATCTTCCGCAACCGCGGCATCGAGGTCGATTTCAAGGTCGGCCTCAAGAAGGACGAGTTGATCAAGATTATTGGCGAGTATGATGGTCTTGCCGTTCGCTCTGCCTGTAAGCCCGACAAGGACGTGATCGCGGCGGGCACGAATCTCAAGGTCATCGGTCGCGCGGGCATCGGCGTTGACAATGTCGACGTGAAAGCTGCGACCGCCAAGGGTGTCATCGTGATGAACACGCCGTTTGGCAATGCGATTACAACCGCCGAGCATGCCATCGCGATGATGTTTTCGGCCGCCCGCCAGATTCCCTCGGCCAGCCAGCGCACGATTGCCGGCGAGTGGCCGAAGAAAGATTACATCGGGATCGAGCTTTACGCGAAGACGCTGGGCCTCATCGGCGCCGGCAATATCGGTTCGATCGTCGCCGACAGGGCGCTGGGCCTGAAGATGAAAGTGGTAGCCTACGATCCCTTCCTTACAGCTGAGCGCGCCACTGCGCTGGGTGTTGAGAAAGTCGAACTGGACGAGCTGCTGGCCCGCGCCGACGTGATCACGCTGCACACGCCTCTGACCGATCAGACGCGCAACATCCTGTCAGCCGAGAATCTCGCCAAGACCAGGAAGGGCGTGATCCTGATCAACTGCGCGCGTGGCGGTCTTGCCGACGAGGCGGCGGTTCGCGCGGGCCTCGACAGCGGCCACATCGGTGCGGCCGCGTTCGACGTGTTCCTCGAGGAGCCGGCGAAAACCAATGTGCTGTTCGGCGCGCCGAATTTCATCGCGACACCGCATCTTGGCGCCTCGACCGTTGAGGCGCAGGACAATGTCGCTTTCCAGGTCGCCGAACAGATGGCCGACTATCTGCTGACCGGCGCCGTCACCAACGCACTGAACACGCCGTCGGTCACGGCCGAAGAAGCGCCAAAGCTGAAGCCGTTCGTGGCGCTGGCCGAGAAGCTGGGGCAATTTGCTGGGCAAGTTGCGGACGGCAGCCTGTCGGAAGTCGAAATTGAATACGAAGGCCAGGTCACGCAACTCAACCGCAAGCCGCTTACGTCTGCGGCGCTGGCGGGTCTGCTGCGTCCTTTCCTTGCTGAAGTAAACATGGTGTCGGCGCCGTCGGTTTTGCAAGAGCGCGGTGGGTCGCTGAAAGAGTCGACCAACGAATCCAGCCCGGTTTACGACTCACTGATCCGCATCAAGGTGAAGGTCGAAGGCAAGTGGCGCTCGGTTGCAGGCGCAATCGTCGGCGGCAAGCCGCGTATCGTCGAGGTGAAAGGCATGCAGCTGGAAGCCGACTTCCAACCCTACATGCTGTTCGTCAACAACTCGGACAAGCCGGGCTTCATCGGCGCGATGGCGGGCCTTTTGGGTGAAGCGAAGATCAATATCGCGACGTTCAACCTCGGCCGCGAAGCTGCCGGGGGCGATGCTATCGCCATCGTCGGCGTCGATCAGGACGTGCCTGAGAAAACGCTGAAGGCCATCGAGGCCCTGCCGCAGGTGCGTTATGTCAAAGTGCTGAAGTTCTAGTCGAGGTTCATCGCTGAAAAACGTATCAGCTCCGGAGCCATGCTCCGGGGCTGATGCATTTGGGCCTTCACAGCGGGCTTGGCTCTCCGGGCAATGCAGTTAGACTTCCCGCCATGAACCGCCGTGGTTTTCTTGCAGGTCTGACTGCCGTCTCGTGCAGCAGCGCGCTGGCGCAGACGGCTGCAACGCCGTCCGCGCCACTGATCTATTATGCGGGGCAGGCGGGCAGGCTGACCAGTGATCGTGATGCGGCGGGCGGCAATCCGTTTGCAACGGCGCTGGTTCAGGTGCTGAAAATCAAACCGCTGACGCTGAAGAAGTTCACCGAGCAGATGGCGTCGGCGAATGCGATCCACAGCAGAGGGTGGCAGCAGATGGACTATCCGTTCACGCTGCCAGACCCGAAGCGGCGGCTGGACAAGAGCGACAGGCGCGTGGCGCTGGTGCTGATCAATGCCGACTATTCGAAGTCGGATGCGTACTCGCTTCCCGGTGCGCGGTTCGATGCGATGCGCGTTCCGGTAGCGCTGACCGAAGCGGGCTTTGCAACGACGCTGGTGAAAGACGTCGATGCAGCGACGGCGCGCACTGCGCTGGCGGAGTTTGCTGTTCTGTCCGAAGGCGCTGACGACGCCGTGATATATATAGGTGGTCACGGGGCGCAGAGGAGCCGGGACGTCTATTGGCTGATGGGAGATTTTCCGGGTCAGCAAGCGAAGTGGCTCGACGATTACGCGATCAAAGTCAGCGAGATTGCCAAGTCGGCTAAAGCCCGCGAACTCAACCTGGTGCTCTACGCCAGCTGCAGGGATAATCCTTTTTTATGACCGAGCGCTTTTCATGATCAATCCCGATGACGCGCAGAGCTTTTCCCGTGAGTGGGTGAAGGCGTGGAACGATCACGACTTGCAGGCAATTCTCGCTCACTACGCAGATGAGGTGGTGTTTCATTCGCCGCGTATTCGCATGGTGACGGGGCAGGACGTGGACGTTGTGACCGGAAAGGCTGCGCTGGGCGACTACTGGAGCAAGGCGCTGGCGCAGGCGCGCGATCTGTTTTTCGAGATCGAGCAGGTGCTGACCGGGTCGGATGCTCTCACGATCGTCTACACCAACCATCGCCAGCAAACCGTCGCCGAGACGTTTGTCTTCGGCGCCAGCGACAGCAATGCTGGGAAGATCGTGACGTCTATTGCAGCTTATGCCTGAGGCGCAGCCTTGATAGCGGCAGGGGCAGCGTTCGCGCTTAACTTCGAGGCGTAGATTGCTGACTCCATCGCGATGGTGAGGCACATGGCTGGCGGCATGACGCGCGAGGCTGTCAGCAGCAGATTGCCAGCGACCTGCGCCGTGACAGCGACCCAGGAGAGGCGGCTGACGCGAATAGCCTGACCGGCTTTGACAAGCGCGGGCGGGAGATCGCCTGCGAGGGCCTCAAGCGTCGTCGGACCGACCAATTTCAGGAGATCGCGAACTGGCAATACGGGTTGAGCATTCTGCGCGACAGAGGGAAGTCCCTCAATGACCGAGCCGAATGAATCGTTCACATGTCGGAACATGGCGGGCACGTTCGGAAGTTCGCTGCGGTCGAGGCCTTTCTGAAGAGCGGCTGTGACCAGCATGTTCCAAACGCGTGAGCGTGCGATTTCCGGATCGCGGACACTGTAGAGCATTTCATTGAGCTCATCGCCGTAAACCAATACGCGGCCATCCTTGAGCGCTATTGTCTTGAGACGATCGTCGGCGCGGGCCTTCGTGACGCGTTCAGCGTCGGCCAGCAGCGACACCTGAGCGCAGACGCCAGCGATCGCGCCGGCTGCAGCCAGAAGCGTCGGCGCGTGCATCTTGTTTTCAAGCGCGACACGGGGCGGAAGGGTCCGCAGGATAAGACCGAACGCATAGGTACAGGCGATCTCATCCGACTGCCCCGCCCAGGGGAAGCTGTTGCCCGGTATGGCTGCAGTTTCAGCCGGTTTCGCCTGCATCGTCTCAATCACGTACAGTCTCCCACTTGATCCGGGGCGAACTCTGCAATTAGCGGACCGCGCAATTATTAACCCAAAATCGCTCACGAAGTAATAGTTGACCCTGACGGAACGTGAGAGCGCATGGCTGTGTCGACTTGAGGAGTTAGCCATGCCGGTCGACCACAATTTCGATCCGCCCATCATGGGGCGCCATAACGGCTTCGACGTGTATGCGATGCCGATGTTCATGCGACTGGAGACGGGCGATCTCGCGGCTACAGTGCGTTGGTATCGGGAGGCGCTGGAGTTTGGGATTATGTTCGAGACGCCCATGATGGCGCACCTGCGACGGAAAAAATTCCAGGACCTTCTGGTGCTTGCGTCCCCCACCGGAGGGGCGCCTTCGCATGGCCTGGCCATGGCGTTCGATGCGGAAGGGGAGGTAGACGCGATCTGGCGACGGGTATCGGATGCAAAGCGCGTTGGATTGGCGCAGGTTGATCGGCTGCCGCAGACGATGCCGTGGAATACACGGGAGTTGCGTGTGATCGATCCCGACGGACGCGTGCTTGTCTTCCACGAACAGGCAAAGGACGCTGAGGCCTTGGCGCGGATGATACGGATGCTCAAGGTAGACGAGCGATGAGGGAGCTGACGGTAAAGCAGCTGGCCGCGATCTCCGGCGTGACGGTGCGGACGCTTCACCATTATGACGAGATCGGTCTGCTGGCCCCGGCGCATGTCGGCGCGAATGGTTATCGGCATTACGGGCGAGCCGAGCTGATGCGGCTGCAGCGCATCCTGTTTCATCGCGAACTCGGCGTGCCGCTGGGCGAGATCGGGGAGCTGCTGGAACTTGAGGGCGAGGATCAGGTGGGCGTCCTGATGCGTCATCGCGAAAGGCTTGAGGCGGAGCAGGCGCGGTTTCGCGTTCTCATCGAAACCATCGACCGCACGGTCGCAAGCATCAAGGGACAATTGCCGATGTCGAACGCGAATCTCTATCAGGGGTTCTCGACGGAAAAGCAGGCCGACTACGCGGCCTGGCTCGTCGAGCGGTATGGTGAGCAGATGCCGGGACACATCGATCGTTCGCGCAAGGCTATGGCGAAGATGAGCGGCGCTGAGCAGAGCGCCATGATGGAGACGTTGAAGGATATCGAGACCGGTCTCGTCGAAGGCATGAAGCGTGACATCGATCCAGCGGCAGAGCCGGTCGACCGCATGATCGCGCGGCATCGGGCCTGGGTCGCGGCCTCGTGGGACAAGCCTTGTCCGCCGGAAGCCTATGCAGGGCTGGCCGATCTGTTCCTGTCACATCCGGATTTCGTGGGGAGGTATGAGGCTTTGGCGCCGGGCTTTGCGGTCTGGCTGACCGACGCCATGAAGGCGCATGCGATCCGACAGGCATGAGCGGGCGATCTCAGACGCG
>JBBQJV010000009.1:0-81322 GCA_038326205.1 Caulobacterales bacterium
GCGACGCGATGCTGCACGGCCTGCGCGTGCAGGATGGCAAGGCGCTCTGGTATCGCAACCGCTGGATCCGCTCGACGCCCGTGAGCGAGGCGCTGCGCGAAACGCCTGTCCCGGGCCCGCGTGGCCGGGGCAGCCCCAACACCAACGTCATCGGTCACGCCGGAAAGATTCTCGCGATTGTCGAAGCCGGCGGCTATCCCGCCGAGGTCACCGAAGAGCTTGAGACGCGCCGCTTCTCCGATTTCGATGGTACATTCGGCAAGGCGTTCTCTGCTCACCCGCACCTCGACCCTGACACCGGCGAGATGCACGCGATCTGCTATGCGGGCGAAGATCCCACCACGATCTGGCACACGGTTGTCGGAACCGACGGAAAGATCCGCCGCAACGAGCCCATCACGGTGCAGGACGGCCCATCGATCCACGACTGCATGATCACCAAGAACTACGTCATCATCCTGGATCTGCCCGTTACCTTCTCGATGGCGGCGCTGGTGAGCGGCGAGAGCTTCCCCTATCGCTGGAATCCCAAACACGCCGCGCGCATCGGCCTGTTGCCGCGTGAAGGCAAAGGCAGCGACGTCATCTGGTGCGACATCGAGCCCTGCTACATCTTCCATCCCGCGAACGCCTACGAGAGGGAAGATGGTAAGGTGATCATGGATGCCGCTGTGCACGCCAACATGTTCGCCGACGGCGCCATGGGGCCGGACTCGCAGAACACGCCGCTTGAGCGCCTTACAATCGACCCGGTCGCCAAGCGCGTCACCCGCAAGGTTATTGATGCGAGCCCGCAGGAATTCCCGCGCCCCGACGAGCGCCGGATTGGCAAGCCCTATCGCTACGCCTACACGATGGCCCTGCCCGCGGATCGCGATCCCAGCTTCCTAGGCGACTCGCGCCTGTTCAAGCACGATCTCGAAACCGGCAAACGGGAAACCCACGATTTCGGACAAGGCAAAATGCCCGGTGAATTCGTGTTCGTTCCCGCGAGCCCGACCAGCGCAGAAGACGAAGGCTGGCTCGTCGGTTTCGTGATCGACACCGAGCGGAAGACCACCGATTTTGTCATCCTCGATGCCAGCAACTTCACGGGCGCACCACAGGCGAGCATCACGATACCTGTCCAGATTCCTCCCGGCTTCCACGGCAACTTCGTCGCGATCGCCTGAAAAGGCTGAGACGGCATCAGATACGGCGCGCAATCCTTAATGGTTGCGCCCCGTTTGTGCGTTTCCGGCACAAAGCTGACGCACGCCTGTAAGAATCCTGCGGCGTGAGCGACTATCTTCCCGAACACCAGACGAAGCGGGATGGAATGGACGCCCAACGCCCCACACAGGACGAGTTTTACACCCGGGCGGCCGCCGAATTCGGTCCGGCGCTGGGCCGCCTCGCCCGCGCCAATGAGCGCAACGCGGATCGTCAGCGCGATTTCCTGCAGGATATCCACTTCGCCATCTGGCGCAGCTTCGAGGCCTTTGAGGGACGCGCCAGCCTGCGCACCTGGATTTATCGTGTCGCCCACAACACCGCCGCAACTCACATCCAGAAGGAAAGGCGCGGCCGCACCTCTCAGTGGATCGATCTTGAACATGCCGCCGAAACGCCTGACCCAACCAATGGCGCAGAGCACTATGTCGAGATCGACCTGCTCTCCCGCCTGATGACTTTTATCCAGACGCTCAAGCCACCCGATCGGCAGGTCGTGCTGCTCTACCTCGACGATCTCGATGCCGAGGAGATCGCAGAGATCACCGGCCTTTCCGCTGGCGCCGTCGCCACCCGCATACACCGCATCAAGGCGCTGCTGACCCAGCGCTTCAGAACGAGTTCACCATGACACAAAATCCCCTTCCGCCCAACGATATCCGCTCGCTCTGGCAGTCCATACCGATCGATCCCGTCACGGTGTCGATCGACGAAATGCGCGTCAGGGCCAAGGCGTTCGAGAAGAAAATCCGCAGGCGAAATTTCATTGAGTATGCAGCCAGCGTGTTCGTCACGGTGGCTTTCGCCTGGTACGCGACGCTCCCTATTGGCGCGTGGCCGCTGTGGCCGATCGCCAATATCATGATCATCGCGGGCATTCTCGTTGTTGTGGTCAACCTGCACCGCAAGACGCGCGCGGCCACGCCGCCCTCCGGCGCGTCCGCCGAGGCGCTGGTGGACTTCCAACGAGCTGAATTCGTTCGCCAGCGTGATGCACTGAAAACCACCTGGCGCTGGTACATCTTCCCGATCATCCCAGGCCTCGTCCTGTGGTTCATTGCGATGGGCCTTGGCTTCGCCTCCGCCGCCGGGGATCTTGGCCGCGCCTTCATCGTACTCGGCGGCGCAGGACTGGCAGCGCTCCTCGTCTTCGCGGCAATCGTCCTTTTGAACCTGCTCGGCGCAGCCCACCTCCAACGTCAGATCGACGCTCTCGACAGCTACAAGGACAACACCTGATGCGCGCAGCTCTCCTCGGTCTCGTTTTTACCGCCTGCGCCTCGCCGCCGGCCGCTACTCTCGCAACTCCTTCGGCCTTCCCTGGCGAAGCTGAACTGATCGCCATGCTCAAGGCGCGCGTTGATGATGGCCGCGCCACAGGCCTCGTGCTGGGCGTGATGGACGCCGACGGCTCAACCCGCGTCATCTCTTACGGAGACGCCGGCCCCGCCGCCAAACCACTCGACGCCAACAGTGTCTTCGAGATCGGCTCCATCTCGAAAGTCTTCACGTCGACGCTTCTCGCCGACATGGCCGCCAAGGGCGAAGTGTAGCTGGATGATCCGGCGCAGACATACGCCCCCCGGCATGGTCCTGCCGAAGCGTGGCGACAAACAGATCACGCTGCTCAACCTGTCTGAACAGAATTCCGGTCTGCCGCGGCTGCCGCGGCTGCCGTCCAATCTCAGGCCGGCCAGCATGGACAACCCCTATGCTGACTACACCGCTGGTATGTTGAACGACTTCCTCACTGGCTATTAGCTGCCGCGCGATATCGGCGCAGAGTTCGAATACTCGAACCTCGGCGTCGGCCTACTCGGCAACCTGCTCGCGGACCGCGCGGGCGTGAACTATGAGACGCTGGTACAGGAGCGGATATCGAAGCCGCTTGGCATGAACTTGAGCGGCATCACGCTAACGCCGGCCATGCTAGCGGCGCTGGCCAAGGGGCATGATGCCGCCGGCGCCGTCGTTGCCAACTGGAACCTGCCGACGCTGGCGGGCGCGGGCGCGTTACGGTCCACCATGAACGACATGCTGAAATTCCTCGACGCGAATCTTGGCGCGCCGAAGAACGATCTCGAACGCGCCATGCGGGACGCGCAGGCGCCGCGCTTCAAGGCTGGGCCTAATACGCAGATCGGCCTCAACTGGCTGACGCTGACGACGACAAGCGGCGGGTCTTTCGTCTGGCATGATGGCGGAACCGGCGGTTATGGCTCCTTCATCGGCTTTGATCCGAAGCGCAATGTCGGCGTCGTCCTACTCGGCAATCAGTTCCAGGCGCCCGAGGACATCGCCATGCACCTGCTCGAGCCGACGATCCCGCTTGTGCCGAAGCCAGCTCCGCCGAGCGAACACACGGCCATCGACGTGCCGGCAGCGACGCTTGCGCAGTATTTCGGCGTCTACGCGCTCGAACGGGCGCCCGATTTCAAACTGACGGTGATGCAGGAGAACGGCGCCCTGTTCGTGCAGGCGACAGGACAGCAGAAGTTCCGTGTCTTCGCGGAGTCGGAGACGAAAGTTTTCTACAAGGCGATCGACGCGCAGATCACCTTCACCCTCGCGGCCAACGGCGAGCCTGCCTACCTCACGCTGCATCAGGGCGGCGCAGACCAGAAGGCAGCGAAGGTCAGCTAGGCACGACACAGATCTTCGTCGCTGTCCGCCTGCCAGGCCGGTTGACCGTGCGCCCGTCCCGGCCTTTGCTCAGACGCAAGCATGGGAGTTCCTGCATGATCCGGCACTGGAAGCGGGGACGCGGGCAAATGGGACCGATGGCGCCGCTGCTCGGCCGATGGAGTGCCGACGCAGACTCGCCCATGGGACCTGTTACCTGTATTCGCGACTATCAAAAATTTGGCGACCACTATGTACGCCTTGATGCGGAGTGGCGCGTCCGCGGCAAGGGCGAGGCTGGCAAGACCTATCGCGAAGTCTGCATGTTCGGGCCCGACCTCAGCCTCGACGGCGAAAAGCGACTGGCCTTCTGGTCTTACAGCAATGACGGCAAGAAAAGTTCGGGTCATCTCGCCGATGGCACGGACATTCATTTGCAGGCGATCTGCTTCGACTCGCAAATGGACGCCGGTCTTGCGCGCCAGGTCTTCTGGCCTGACGCAGAGAACGGATTCTACTGGAGAGTGGAATCAGCCACGCGCAAAGGCTGGAACCGCATGGTGGAGCATCACTATCGTCCAGCCTGATCAGCAGGTAACACGACAGACCACGCAAAAATCGGAGGAGTCTCTCATGCGAATAGTCCTGGCTGCGGCCTCAGCCTTCGCTCTTGCCGCCTGTGGCGGCGAGCCTGCCAAACCAGCCGAACCCGTTCCGGAAGCCGCAGCGGCGCCGGCCATGGACGACAGCATGAAAACCGCCGATACAGCGGACGATGCGAACGTTGCTGAAACGGCAGATGGCGCGATGTTCCACACCGATACCACGAAGACCGAGAAAGTTCACCTGCCAGCGGGCAACTGGACGGCGACGCCTGTAGACGCCACGCTGATCGAGGTCGTTGGCGCCATGGACGAGGCAATGCCTGATGGTGCGTCGCACCACGTCGTCGAAGTCAAACCGCTGACGCGGGACGTCATCGCGAAAGTGAAGTTCGAGCGCCGCGACTCAGCCGACGCCGCAGCGCCCGTCGCCGAGACGCGAACCATAAACTTCATGATTCACTGATCATTCATCCCGCGGCACAACCCTTGCCGTGAACACGCTCGGAGCAACTTCTCGTCAACTGCAGCGACAAAGCGCAGCAGATACGCTGGGTGCTTCGCCATGTCCACTTTGTCGCCTTGCTTATGCGACAGTTCAGCAACAACTGTGGGGCTCTGGTGGGGGCGCACATGCGTCGCAACTGGTTCGGACATGATACATTTGAAGAAGAAATATCTCACTCCCGGCGCCCGCGTGGCGTGGACACGGAATGGCCGCCTGATCGAAGGCGTCATCCAGAAAGTCTTCACGCACCGGCTTGAGCGCACCATCAAGGGCTCGACCGTTACGCAGGATGCCTGCCGGCGTGACCCCGCCTATCTAATCAGGCTGGATGACGGCGACACGCTGCTGAAGAACTTCAGCGAGCTCACGCCTATCCACACATCTCAGGCCGCTTGAGAGCAGTCAGCTTAGAAGCTGTCATTCCGCTTCGAACAACCCTGAGCCTGACGCACGTCTGACAGACGCCGGCCTGTTGGGGCGCTTGCCCTTCTCGACCGTGACGCCCGGATAGCCCTTCAGCGGCCCGACGGGCGCTCCGAGATAGGCCCAGTCCCGCATCTCCTCGATGGCGACGTGATACTTCGTCTCGCGCCCCGTGCGTCCCGCGAACAGGGCGCGCGGCATGTTGACCATCTTCGGCGACCGGCCGCGCTCGAACATCACCGGCGATCCGCACCGCGAACAAAAGCTGCGCACATGGCCTCGCGCCGCGTCGTCAAAGCGCATGATCGCAGCCTCGCCCTTCGTCACCCGCATCTTGCTCTTCCAGCACCCGACATAAGTCGCATAGGCCGCCCCGTGCGCCACCCGGCTGGGGGCCGAATGGTCATGCCAGGCCCAGAACACCGGCGTGTCGATTTCGACTTCGATGGCGCCGCAAAGGCACGCACCCGAAGTCGTCGCGGCTGCGCGCATTTTCCGCGTTTTCGCTTTTGTGGCCTTCTCCGGCATAATCTTGCCTGTCATGCCCGATCGCCCCATCCATCTCGACTGGAGGCACCAAACATTGGATAGTCCACTTCAATCAAGGCTCTGGACCCAAATGGCAGACGGAACCCTCACGAAATCTGCAGGCCTGTCCGCAGAAGGATGGCTGACCGACAGCTGGTATTTCGCCTGCGCGTCGAAAACCCTCGCGCCGGGCACGCAATTTCGCCGGATCATTCTTGGCCAGCCAGTGCTTCTGGCCCGGACTGAAAAGGGCGAGGCCTTCGCCTTGCGCGACATCTGCCCCCACCGCCTCGTGCCGCTCTCGGCCGGTCGTCAGGTCGAGACTAACGGGCAGCCGACCATCGAGTGCCCCTATCATGGCTGGCGCTTCGGAACCGATGGCGGCTGCAGGCTGATGCCGTCGCTACCCAGCACCGAGGATTTCGCGACCGACAAAGTGCGCGTGCGTCACTATCCCGTGCACGAGATCAACGGGATGATCTTCCTCTACGTTGCCGACAATCCGCGCTCCGACGATCCGCCCGCCGCGCCCGCGCCGACGTTCGAAATCGCGGCAGTTCTCAATCCGAAATTCATCGTCCACCAGACCTTCAACGCGCATATGGACGACGCTGTGGTTGGATTGATGGACCCGGCGCACGTGCCCTTCGTGCATAACCAGTGGTGGTGGCGTCCGCCGAGCACCGGGCTGCGCCTGAAAGAGAAGCCGTTCATCCCGGCGACACGCGGCTGGGCCCTCGCGCGTCACAAGCCGTCGGGCAATTCGCTGGCTTACAAGATGCTGATGGGCTCGGAGGTGACGACCGAGATCGTCTTCCAGATTCCGGGCTTCCGGTGGGAGATTGTCGAAGCGCAGAAGCGCCGCATCTTCACGCTCACCTGCCTCACTCCCATCACGCTGAAGAAGACGCGCATCACACAGATCACCTTCTGGAACAACGCGCCGCTGCTCGACCTCGCCTTGCCGATCCTCATCCCTGCCGCGCGGAAATTCCTCGGTCAGGACGGACACATGGTGAACCTTCAGAACAAAGGTCTGGCGTATCAACAGAACATGCTGTGGATCGACGACATCGATGTGCAGGCGAAGTGGTATCGCATCCTCAAGAAGGAATGGGCGACGTCCCGCTCCGAAGGCCGGCCTTTCGCCAACCCAATCGAACCGCGCACGCTGAGATGGCGCAGCTGATCCCGACGGAGCTGCCCATGAAATCGGTCTTCTTCTCGCTCATCGTTGCGCTGTCCGCCTGCGCCTCGCCCGCGCTTGCCGATCAGACACCTCCCGCGGCGCAGACCCAGACCGTCACGGCGACAGACGTCGTCTGGGCTCATCCAACAGACCTCGACCTCAAGGCCACGATCTATCGCCCCGTTGCACCACTATCAAAGGCGCTGCCCGTCCTGATCGACGTTCACGGTGGCGCATGGGGCTCTGGTGACCGCACCGGCGACGTGCTCTACGCGACGGAACTCGCGAAGGGCGGCGTCCTCGTCGTCTCGATCGACTTTCGCCAGTCACCGCGGTTCCAACATCCTACGGCCAGCGCCGATGTCGTAGCCGCCGTGCGCTATGTCCGCCTCAACGCGAAGCAACTCGGCGCGGACCCGGATCGCATCGGCCTGATCGGTTCATCCTCCGGCGCTCATCTTGCGCTGCTGGCGGCGCTCCGCCCCGACGCGCGCCAGCACAAGGGCACGCCGATTGCGGATGCTTCGGGCAAGTTCGCCGCGCATGACGACCTCTCCGCCAACGTCGACTACGTCGTCGCCATGTGGCCGGTCTCGGACCCCGTTGCACGTTATCGCTATGCCAAACGTGCAGGCATCGCGCGTCTTGCGGAACTCACCGAGAAATACTTCCCCGGCGAAGACGCGATGTGGGACGCCTCCATCCCGCGTATCGTCACGTCTGGCGAGGCGAAAACGCTCCCACCCATCCTCGTCGTGCAGCCCGGCGATGATTCCAACATCCCGCAGGATATGACGTTCGACCTGCTCCACGCCTGGCAGGCGCGCGGCGGCAAGCTCGACTATCTGTTCTACCCCGGCCAGCCGCACGCATTTGGCCATCGCCCGTCAGCCGCGACGACGGATCTGATAGCCGCTGTGGCCAGCTTCATCGCGCGCCAGAACTGCGCCAAGAACAGTCCCTGAATGCTTGCCGCGCCACGTCACGACCTGTTGAGCGTTCCGACGCGCCTTGCCGTGCATCCGGCCCCTTGCCCAGCCGCCGGAATGGCCGTCTAACCCGGTTAAAGACGGCACGTGCGTGGCTCAGCCACGACCTGGGAGGATAGAATGAAACTGCGCAAATCCCTGCAGGCGGCCATGCTTGGCCTCAGCGCCAGCGTAGGCCTCGCGGCTCTCGCCGCTCTCTCAATCCCCGCAATCGCGCCGCAAGCTGTTGGCCAGACACCGCCGGATCATCCCGGCGCCGGCGTCTATCAGAAATCCTGCGCCACCTGCCACGACAACCCTGGCGCCAGCCGCGCCGCCACCCTCTCCTCCATCAAGCTGATGACACCCGCGCGCATCCGCGAAGTCATCGCTACCGGCGTCATGGCGCCCATGGCGGCGGCCTTGGACGAGAAAGAGAAGACCGATCTCATCGCCTGGCTCACCGCTGGCCAGGCAACCTCCTCGGCCGCCTGGACAGATGCGCTGATGTGCGCCGCCGACAAGCGCGCAATCTCCGCGTCCGCAGGGGTCGTTGCCAACGGCTTCGGCGTCGACGCCAACCAGACGCGCAGTCTCACCGCCGCGCAGGCCGGGCTCACCAAATCGCAACTCGCCAATCTTGATGTGGCCTGGTCGATCGCCTTCCCCGGACAGGGCGCAGGCACCGGCGCATCGGTGCTCAGCGATGGCACGATCTTCGTCACCGGCGGTCAGAAGCTTCTGGCGATCGATGCCGCCTCGGGCTGCGTGAAATGGAGCTATGCCGCCAACACGCGTAATACGCCGTCGATCGGTGAAGTCGGCGGACGCCGCGTCGTCACCGTTTCTGTCGGCCGCGACATCCATGTCCTTGATGCGTCCACTGGCGCGATCGTCTGGAAAGCCAGTGGCCAGCCTATCGACGGCAGCGGTGGGGCGATCCGAGGCGGCGTGATCTTCGCCAAGGACAAAGTGATCGTGCCGCTCTCGGCCTCCGGCGTCGCCGCCGGCATGAACCCGCGCACGGAATGCTGCTCCGGACATGGCTCGGTCGTCGCGCTCAACGCCGCTGACGGAACCCATGTGTGGGAATACCATACCATGCCCGAGGCGAGCTATAATGGTCAGGTCAACTCGCTCGGCGTCAAACAGAAAGGCCCGTCTGGCGCACCGATCTGGTCGGTGCCCGTCTATGACGCCAAACGCAACACCATAATCGTCACCACGGGCGAGAACACATCGCACCCCGGCACCGACACGTCCGACTCTGTCATCGCGCTCAATGCAGACACCGGAGCGGTGAACTGGAAATTCCAGGCCATGTCGGCCGACGTCTGGAACATGTCGTGCGATGTCGAATCCGGAAAGAATGGACCCAACTGCCCGGTGCTGTTCGGCGGCGATGGCCGCGATTATGACTTCGGCGCCGGCGCTATCATCGTCACGGTCGGCGGCAAGGATGTCGTTCTGGCTGGCCAGAAATCCGGCCACGCCTGGGCGCTCGACGCTGCCACCGGCAAGGTGCTCTGGAGCCACCGCATGGGCGAGGGCACCGCTCTCGGCGGTGTTCACTGGGGCATCGCGGCAGATGGCGGCACGATGATCGTGCCGATCAACGATCCCGTTCTGTCGCAGGGTCAGAAATACAAGTCCGAAGCGGGCGTCTACACGTTCGAGATCGCCACCGGAAAGCCTCTGTGGTCATACGCCGCCACGGCTAATTGCACGGGCGCGCGCGCCACCGCAGTTTCCGGCTGTTCCTCGCGCTTCGGCTTCTCGGCAGCGCCGCTCGTGGTGGACGGCGCTATCGTCGGCGCAACGCTCGGCGGGGAAGTCATCATCCTCGATGGCGCGGATGGGCATGTGATCAACACCGTCGATACTGTCCGCACCTTTGCCACGCTCAACAAGGACGTCGCTGGCAAAGGCGGATCGATTGATTCGCACGGCATTTCGGCCGGCGCCGGCATGGTCTTCATCAACTCAGGCTATGGCTCTTTCGGCCAGACGCCGGGCAACGTGCTGATCGCCCTGAAGCCGAAACAGTAAGCGCCGACACGCGCCAGACAAGCAAAAGCGCGCGGAAGCAACCGCACGCTTTTCTTTGTTCAGTGGAACCGGGCTTTAGCTCTTGGGCGGCGCCTTTACGTCGACCACGCCCGTCGGCTTGCCGAGGCCCATCGAGTCGATCTTGATGAAGGCTGGCCCGAGAATGACGATGAACAACACGGGCAGGAAGAACACGATCATCGGCACGGTCAGTTTGGCCGGCAAAGCGGCAGCTTTCTTTTCCGCCTCGGTGACCCGCATCTCGCGGTTCTCCTTGGCCATCACGCGTAGGGCAGAGCCCATAGGAGTTCCGTACTTCTCGGCCTGCACCAGCGCCATGGCGACGCCTTTCACACCAGGGTGGTTGGTGCGCTCCGCGAGGTTGTAATACGCCTGACGGCGGTCCTGCAGATAGGACAGTTCAGCCGTGGTGAGCGCCAGTTCCTCGGCCAATTCCGCTGACGCCGAACCAATCTCCTCACCCACTCGCGCAAAGCCCTGTTCGATAGACATGCCGGATTCGACGCAGATCAGCATCATATCCAGTGAGTCCGGGAAGGCGCGCATGATCGACGTGCGTCGCTTTGTGATTAGGTTTTCCAGATAGAGGTTCGGACCATAGAAGCCTACCGCAAAGCCCACAATCACAGCGCCCGCCTTCATCGGCAGCTGGAGCCCGTGATCGTTGACGAACCAGATGTAGACGAAAGCGCCAATGCCGCAGATGATCGGAAGCGCGAAGCGGCAGAAATAGAAGATCGAGATTGGACGCGGCCCGCGCAGTCCGGCCTGAATCAGCTTCTTGAGGACGCCCGGGTCTTCCAGCATCTTCGCAAGGTCCAGCTTGTCCACGATTTTCTTGAGCGCGCTGGTATCCTTGACGCGGATCGACTTCTTCTCGGAGCCCTCCAGCGCTGCGCGGCTACGTTTACGCAATTCCTCGCGGCGGTTCGCCACCGACTTCAAGCGGTTAGTCAGCTTGTCGTTTCCGAACGCAGGCGCCGCCAGCGTCATCACGGTTGCAAACGTCGCCACGCAGGCGAGCGCAGAAGCAAGTGTCACCGGATCGGTGAGGAACTGGACCCAGTTGATGTCCACAGCGTTGCTCCCGTCCTAGAAATTGAAGTTGATCATCGAACGCATGATGTAGATGCCCGCGCCCATTAGGCCTGCAGCGATCAACAACAGCAGGTGGCCAAAATCAGACGTGAACAGCGATGCGATATAGGCTGGCGTCGTCATGTACACGAGCAGCATCACAATGATCGGCAGCGAGCCGATGATCATCGCCGACGCCTTGGCTTCGGACGAGAATGCTTTGATTTTTTCGCGCAGGAGCTTACGCGAACGCAACACGCCAGAAAGGTTGCCTAGCGCTTCCGAGAGGTTGCCGCCCGCCTTCTGCTGGATGTTCAGCACGATGTTGAAGAAGTTCACTTCCTGGATCGGTGTGCGCTGATACATTTTGTGCAACGCCTGATCGACCGGCACGCCCATCGCGATTGCATCGCACACGACCTGGAACTCGCCGGCTAGCGGCTGCGGGCTCTCCTTCGCGATCATCCGCAGACATTCGTTGAGCGGCAGGCCCGATTTCACACCGCGCACGATCACGTCGATTGCGTCGGCGAACTGACCCACAAATTTTTTCTGACGGCGAGCGATCGCCATCCCGAGGAACCAGCGCGGAACGCCAAAACCGGCCGCGAACGCCATGCCAAGCGGCACCAGCAGCATCGCACCTTCATTGAATCCGGCGCCGAAAAGCATGCCGAGGCCCCCGACCGCGCCCGAAATCCCCGAGCCGATCCAGAACATCGGCATCGTGATGCTCAGACCAGACTGCTTGATACGATCCTCGATCGAACGGCCAACCGTTCGGCGTCTGCGATTGGCTTCCTCGCGGTCGCGCAGCGCCTTGGTCGTGGCGTCCATCTGCTTGCGCCGCGCCAGCGCGCCGGAATCGCCAACGCGAGCGCGCGCGCCCTCGCTGATCGTCTTCATCCGCTTGGTCTGCTTGCCGCGATCGCCGCCGGCGAAGGCAAACCCGAGCGCGGTGATTGCGATGAACGCCAAGCCCGCAATCGCGTAGGTCATCATGTCAGGCGTCATGGACCACCCTCCTCCAGGGCGTCGAGCGCACGCGCAAGATCGCCTTCCATATTGAAGTATTTGGCGCGCTCCCAGAAGCGCGGACGGCCGATGCCAGTACCGCGATGCGTACCCTTGAGCTTGCCGTCCTTGTCTTCGCCATCGATCTCGTAGCGCATCACGTCCTGCGTCACGATCACGTCGCCTTCGAGACCCATCACCTCAGTGATGGACACAATCTTCCGCGTACCGTCACGCAGGCGCGATGCCTGGATAACGATGTCGATTGAGCCCACGATCATCTCGCGAATGGTGCGCTGGGGCAGCGTGAAGCCGCCCATCGTGATCATCGACTCAAGACGGCTCAGCCCTTCGCGGGGCGTGTTGGCGTGCAGGGTGCCCATCGAGCCGTCGTGGCCCGTGTTCATCGCTTGAAGAAGGTCGAATGCTTCAGGTCCGCGAACCTCGCCCACGATGATCCGATCAGGACGCATACGCAGGCAGTTCTTGACGAGATCCGTCATCGTCACGCGGCCCTGGCCTTCCAGGTTCGGCGGACGGGTCTCTAGACGCACAACGTGCGGCTGCTGCAGCTGGAGTTCGGCCGCGTCTTCGCACGTGATGACCCGTTCGCCCGGCGCGATGAACGCCGTCAACGTATTCAGCAGCGTCGTCTTGCCCGAACCTGTACCGCCCGAGATCAGCGTATTGCAGCGGCAGGCGCCGATGATGCGCAACAGCTCTGCGCCAGCCTCGGAAATGGAGCCGAAGCTCACGAGATCCTGAATCTTCAATTTATCTTTGCGGAACTTCCGGATCGTGAGCGCAGGGCCATCGATCGCCAGCGGCGGTGCGATGACGTTGACCCGCGAGCCGTCGGCAAGACGCGCGTCGCAGATCGGCGAGCTTTCGTCAACGCGGCGGCCCACCTGGCTCACAATACGTTGGCAGATGTTCATCAGCTGTGCGTTGTCGCGGAATCGGATGTTGGTACGCTGGATCTTGCCGGCGACTTCGATGTAGGTTGTGCCGGCGCCATTGACCATGATATCGGCGATATCATCGCGCGCCAGCAAGGGTTCAAGCGGACCATAGCCGAGAACGTCGTTGCAGATGTCCTCGAGCAGGGTCTCCTGCTCGGCAACGCTCATAACCACGTTCTTGATCGAAACGATCTCGATAACGATGTCACGAATTTCTTCGCGCGCGCTTTCCTGGTCGAGTTGCGCGAGCTGCGAGAGATCGATCGTGTCGATCAACGCGTTGAAGACTTCCGTCTTGGTCCGATAGTATTCGTCAGACCGGTTGTCGACCTGCGCGATCCTCTCCTTGGGTGGAGGTGGCGGCGCACTCTTGGAGGACGATTTGCTGGTCACTGTTGGGCCAGACGATGGCGGCCGCGGTGCTGGAGCTTTCGGGGGAGGCGGTGGCGGAGCGTCATCAGCAAGAGTCGACACCGCCGGCTTTTGGGCCGGCGGCGAGTTGGCGGACCGTGCTGCAGCCGGACCTGGAGGAGGCGGTGTGGGGCCTGACCCGCCCGGTATCGAACGCTTGCCAAACATTGATGACATTTCTACTTGCCCATCAATTTCTTGAACAGCGACGGCTTGACGATCTGCAGTTCCTTGCCGGTCATCTGGGCCGCCAGCTGGTCGAGACCCTGAGCGATTTTCGATTCCGGCGCGACGTCGAACACCATCTGCCCGTTATTGGCTGCGGTGCCGAAGAGTTGCGCATCGAAGGGAAGGATCAGGGTCGGGTCGACGCCAATCGCCTGGCCGAAATCCTTCGGCGGAATCTCCGGACGTTTAGGCAGGCCGACCATGTTCAACACCAACTTCGGCGGATTGTCGTTCGGGCGTGCGGCCTTCAGGAAGTCGATGAGGTTCTTGCCGTTGCGAAGCGAGGCGAGATCCGGCTGCGCCACGACGATCAGTTCGTCGGCCTGGATGACGGTCGACTTGAACCAGTCGCTCCAGATATGCGGCAGGTCGAGAACCATGAACGGCACCGAGGAGCGCACCTGGTCGAGCACGCGCACATATGTTTCCGGGTCAAGATTGTAGGTGCGGTCCAGCGTCGCCGGCGCCGTGAACAGCGAGAGCCGATCTGTCGCCTTGGTGATCAGGCGGCCCATGACTGCGTCATCGAAACGATCGGGCGACATAAGCGCATCAGCGATGGTCGCCTGCGTGTCCTGATTGAAGTCGAGACCTGTCGTTCCAAAGTTGAGGTCGAGGTCGACCAGAGTTGCGTTGACCTTGCAGCGCTCCGACAAAGCCCATGCCAGGTTATGCGCGAGCGTCGAAGCGCCAACGCCACCCTTCACGCCGGTCACAGCGATAGACTTGCCAGTGAACGGCGCTTCCGGATCGGCGAACAGCGTTGCAATCGAGCGGATCAACTGCACCGGATCGATCGGCGCCACGAGGTATTCGGATACGCCGCGCCGCATCAGTTCACGATACAGACGGATGTCGTTGGTCTGGCCAAGCACCATGACCTTGATGTTTTCGTCGCAGTATTCAGCCAGCGAATCGAGATCAGCCAGCAGT
Organism: Caulobacterales bacterium; assembly: GCA_038326205.1. GTDB lineage: Bacteria > Pseudomonadota > Alphaproteobacteria > Caulobacterales > Hyphomonadaceae > UBA7672. The sequence continues at coordinate 14,748 of JBBQJV010000009.1, forward strand.
TCGCGCGGATCGCCTGCGCCCTCAATGACGAGAAGGTTCGGCGTCGTCTCGTTGACGTAGTACTGCATCGCTGCGGCAACGCCGCCTTCGAACACGTCCATCGACACGTTCTTCATGCGCCGGTCGTCGAGGATCGAGCGCATCAGGCTCAGTGAGTTGGACCGCGTGCAGAAGGCATGCATCGTGATGCGCGGGATCGCGCGATCACCGCCATCGTGAGTTACGCCAAACGCGTAGTCGTAGCCAAGCCCCTGCCCGGCAACGTCATCCGCAACGGGTTCGGCTTGCTGTGTCGCGATCGGCGGCAAGTCTTCCAAAGGCTGGGGGCTCGCCTTCGGTTGCAGCCAACCCTGCGATCCAGACGCATCGACCGGAGCGCGCGGCGCTGGCGCAGGTGCATTGATCTCGTCGAGACGCGCATAGTTGTCGTCAGCCAGCTCCTCGTCGGCGAACTCTTCATCGCCGAAATCTTCGGCGAATGTGACGGCGCTAGCGGGCTGGGCTGGCTGATTGGCAGCCGGAGCCGGCGGCGCCGGGAAGCCGTCATCATCCATATCGAATTCCGCTCCTTCGAGCGGCGGCAGGCCACCGTCCCGATCGCGCAGCGCCGCTGCGAAGGACGCGCCGAGCGGAGCGTCCATGTCGAGCTCGAAATCGTGGTCGAGCTCATCGAGCTCGCTGTCAAACTTGTCGTGAGGTCCGCTCATTGTGTCATACCTCAATCAACGGCTTTGCTGATGGTGCCGCTCGCATCCGTATTGCGGTCGGCAGACGTCTTCTCACCAGCGCGATATTTCGTGAGCACCACTGAACGACGGCCTGCATCCGCAGGATCCATCGGTTGCGCGCCGACCAGATCAGATGGATTGGCGATCATCGCGGCCAGGTTCACCGACACCGCGCATCCAAACGACGGCAGCGCCGCGTTGGAATAGGTGTCCGAGAAATCCCAGTGCGATATGTCCGGGCAGTTTGGGACAGTGGCGTTATAGGTGCGATAGCTGATGATCAGCGGTGTCGAGCGAGCGCCCGAGCCGTCATACGTGCCTTCCGCGATCATTCCGGCTTCGACGCCCGCGGCCAGCATCACGGCGCGTGCGTCGGCCGCAGCACGCATCGCTGAAACGTCATCCGGCCCATTGCTCGGGCGGGAAATGATCACTGAGCCGTGGCCTTCCTGCTGGTAGGACGCCGCGAAGCCTTTCACGGCGTCGCGCTCGAACGATCCCAGCTTCTCCCCGGAAACCACGGTATCGATCTTGAGCTCGGCCGTCGTCTCTTCCGCCACAATCTGTGTGTGCATGCGGTTGGACCATCGGATCTGCTCGTCCGTCTGGATGCAGCCGGCCAGCGCCAGAAGCGGCAGAGCGGCGAGAGCGATATGAGAACGCGTTGTCATCTGTTCTGCCCTCAATCGATGATGAAGCCGCTCGCGCCGTTGGGCGCAGGCGTCTTGGCGGCCGCTGAGCCCGGTACGGCGTAGACATCGTTCAGCTTGCCGAAGAGGATCGTGCGTGCGTCGGTCGCGGTTACGTAGCCACGATCGGGATCACGGAAGCCCTGCGGGTCGGTCGGATCCACCAGATACGGCGTTACGATCACCACCAATTCGGTCTCGTCATTCTGGAAGTCGCGGCTACGGAACAGGGAGCCGAGGACGGGGATGTCCTTGATACCCGGAATGTTGTCGAGGCTCTGCTTGGTCGATTCCTGGATCAGGCCGGCAATCACGAGGCTGCCGCCTGAAGGAATTTCGACCGTCGTCTCGGCGCGACGAACCTTGAGGGCCGGGATCGTGATGCTTTGCCCGGAGACGGCCTGCCCAGTGTTCGGATCGGTCCCCGCGACGCTGTCGGACTGGAAGCCGCCCTGGGTCGTCAGCTCGGATACTTCTACGGACATCTGTAGCGAGATGCGGCCTTCGGAGAGAACGATCGGCGTATAGCCGAGGCCCACACCATAAGGCTTGAACTCGATCGAGATCTTACCCTGATCCTGCGCGACCGGCACCGGGAATTCGCCGCCGACGAGGAAGCGACCCGCTTCACCCGAAATCGCCGCAAGGTTCGGTTCAGCCAACGTGCGCACGATGCCGACGCGCTCGAGCGCATTGATCTTCGCGCCGACCGTACTCTGCGTCGCGGCGCCAACCGAGTTCTTATATCCAAGGTTGGCCACGAGACCGCCCAGCGACGTACCCGCCAGCGGGAAGGCAGTCGAGGAGGCGATCGACACCGTGTTGTCGAACGCTGTGCCGCTCAACTGGCCGAAGCCGATCGAGCCCGACAGGTTGATGCCCATCTGTTTGATGACTGAACGCTGCATCTCGATGACGCGCACCTTCAGCGTCACTTGATCCTTGCCGTCGATCGACATCATGTTGATCACGCTGGCATCGTCCTTGGCGTAGGTGCGCGCGAGTTGAAGAACGCGGTCAGATCCGGACAGGTTCGGCACGGAGCCTGCGAGAATGATGCGGCCATTGACCGATTCAACCTGGACTTTGGATCCCGGAATATGACGTTTGATCAGGCTGCGCAGCTGGTCCATGCCGGCAACACCATCCGTGACCGAAATCTCCAGCGTCTTGATCTTCCTGCCGGAGCGGTCGAGGAAAACGATGTTGCTCTCGCCCGGCGACACGCCCATCACAGCCACGCGGCGCCGATCACGCGCAACAACGTTGGCTATCTTGTCGTTGGCGATGATCACGTCGTCGATGTCGGTGTCGAACTCGAGCATGTAGGACTTGTTGACGGTGAGCGTCAGCACCTCGGTCGAATCCGGGCCGGTGGCTTCGGGCATGGTGACGCGCTTCGCCGGATCACCGGCAAGGCCGTTCGACGGTTGCTGTTGTGCTGTCGCTGCAGCGCCCAACGAGAGAGCGGCCGCGAGGCTCAGAAGTAGAGAGTTGCGAATGGTTGACATGGGCTTCCTCAACCTGCCGTCGCCGAAGCAACGGTTTCGTTCCCGTAGCGGAAAACTTTCACGCCTTCGGCATCTTGCGCCACGCCGTCGCGATAGGCGCGACCCTGATTCGTAGCGCCGGTGGGCGCTGCCATGTCGGCGATGGAGCGTAGCGTCAGCGAAATATCGCCGGCCTTGCGTGCGGTGTTCAGCAGTGTTGCGTCGCGATCCGTCAGTTCCAACGTTGCGCGCGACCCGACGATGGCGGCGCCCTGCCCGGCCTTCGTTTCCTCAGAACCTTCCGCTAGCGGGGGGCCATAAATCGCATCGATGGCCAGCACGCGGATGTTCGCGAGGATCAGATCCGACCGGATACCCTGCAGCGCGTTTCCGCCGCCGCCATTCCCGTCCTGCACTTCGCGTGTGACGATGACATCGACACGGTCATTGGGCTGGATGAAACCACCGGCCGCCGTCTCTGCCTCGATCTGCACCGAAACGGCGCGCATGCCTGGCGTCATCATCACCGACATGAAACCCGACGAGCCAGGCTGCACCAGTTTGGTGACTGTGACGGGCTCTCCGTTCACCAGCTCCGTACGCGCAACCGCACCGACCATCTTTTCGAGGGCGTCAGGTTGTTTTTCCTTGTCGACGAAGGCGTCCATCGGCGCATCCGCCGGCCATTCCTGCCAACGTAGATCGTCGAGCGAGACGAATTTCCCAGCCGGGATCGCGATGTTCGCAACCAGAATGAGTTTTTTCGGAACCTCAGCGGGCTGTGCAATAGCCACTGGCGTTTCCGAGGCGGTCGCCTGGCTCGGCGATTGCACGGTGCGCACCAGGAATACGGCTCCGATCGCTGCACCAGCAGCAACCAGAAGAATGATCAGTCGCATAGGCGACATGAATGCCCTCCGTCAGTCCCCACCAGGCCTAATGGGCCCGATCTTAAGACACGCAGACTTCCACGAGGGCTCTAAGGGAGAGTTAAAGCCGAGGCGTTCGCGGCGTTAACGAAAGACGATTTCTGTTAACCTTGGTATATCGATTGCAAGCTTATGGAGCGGCAAAAGTCCGTCCGAAGGTCACGCCGAGAAGCCCGCCATACCTGCTGCGAGCACCGGAGAACCCGGCGCGGCCAGCAGTGCCCCAATTGCAATCGCCACGGCGTAAGGCGCGCCCTCTTCCGGCGACAACAGGCGCGAAATCCAGGGTTTGTCGCTCTTGATCTGCATGCGGCGCAGCGCGATCAGCACGCCGGCAAGTGCGCCACCAGCGATCGCCATACCCAGCACGAACGGCGCGCTTGCGCCAAGGCCCGTCCACAGCGAGGCCGCCGCGATCACCTTTGCGTCGCCGCCGCCGAACACGTTGATATAGAACAGCACGGCGCAACCGATCAGTACGGCCGCACCGAAAACGAGATGCCAGCCGATCTGTTCGGGCGAGAGACCCGCGGCGAAAGCCGCAGGAACGAAGACGGCGGCGAGCGTGATCGACACCCAATTCGGAATCGTCATCGTCGAGACGTCATGCCAGGCGGCGTAGATCAGCAGTAGCGGGAAGGCCAGGCAGAGCAGCGACGTGATCATCCATCCACCCATCTTTTCTTGTTATCTGGGTAAGTTGACAGAATTCACTGAAGGAATTCTTGACCAACCAAGTATTCGCAAAAGAAAGAAGCCGCGGACCGAGGGTCCGCGGCTTCAAACTTGGTGCAATCTCAGGCCGGCTTAGACGCCGGCCGCGGATTACATGGCAGCCGAGACCGTGTTGAAGGTCGCGTTGGCCGACGAGCCGAGCTGGCTCACGCCGCCGATGACGGCAACGGCGATCAGAGCGGCGATGAGGCCGTATTCGATCGCGGTCGCGCCGGATTTATTTTTCAGGAATTTCATGACGTTTTTCATGTGTGCTTCTCCGCTATGCATGACTTTTATATCCCACAGCGAAGTACCATCACCCGCAGTAGGTATTTTCAGTTCTACATGCACTGCATTGACATCACGTAAAACAGCCGACGAATTTGCATGTATTCGCGTTCACAGCTGCTTAACTATGTTTGTTGACATGCCGTTCAATACTTTAAACAGACTCCTAATACGCCAGCCCCCGCGCCCTGCCCCCTACTAAGGAATCGCGCGCGCGAGTCATGCGCATACGCACGCCGCCGCTTTTAGCCATTGATTCAGTCTTGCTCCCTATCGTCGCAACATAGGTCCGCAGGAGCGACACCCATGACGAAGAAAATTTTCGCTGCCGTCGCATTCTTCATGGCGCTCGCACCCGCTGCAGCAGCCGATCCGTTCAGCGTCAAGGTCGACCAGACCGTCACGCTGAGGCTGACGTCGGCCGCCAACTCGGTTGTCATCGGCAATGCCACGGTCGCTGACGTCTCCGTCGCCGACGCACGCACGCTGCTGATCACTGGCAAGGCCTTCGGCTCCACCAACCTCACAGTTCTCGATCGCGCCGGCAACACGATCTACACGAACCAGCTTGTCGTTGGCGGCGAGCCCGAAGATGGCATGACCATCATCCGCGCCGGCGGCACCTACTCGTATTCATGTGTCGACAAGTGCCGCGCGACCCCAATGGTGGGCGATGCTCCGAACCACTTTACCGATGTGATGACGACCGTCACCGGCAAGGAAGCCACCGCCAAGGGAAGCAACTAGCTTTCTGGAGTGTAGGCACGCCTGGCCTTGGTGCGCCGCTCTCAATGAGCCGGCGGCGTCTCGAATTCCAGTTTGCCCTTCGCGCCTGTCTCCGGCTTAAGCAGGAACATCAGGCCAAGCCCCACCGCGAGCAGCAGGATCACAGGCGAGAAGCCGATACGCTGGTCGTTGAACGTCCGCGTCGCCCACTCGGTCAGCATCGGTCCCAACCACACGGTCGCCGTGCTGGAGAGCGCAAAGAGTCCGTAGAATTCCGCCACGCGCTCGCGCGGCGCTAGCACCACCATCATGTAGCGGCTGGTCGATATATTTGCGGCGGCCAGCGCGGCAACCAGCGCGATCACCGCGAGATAGAAGACATCCGACCCGCTGTCGAAGATGCCTAGACCGTGCATCGTACCGCTCGACGGGATCAAGCCGTAGAGGATGGACTCCTTCGTCGTGCCGAGCGCGATCAGCATCACGACGCACAGCGCGCCAAGCTGGATCATGATCGCCTTGCGTGGCCCGTACGCTCTGTCCATCACGCCGGCGAGCCACAGACCGCCGATGACGCCAAAGACCGACGCCCAGATCCCGTAGACGACGTTCTCGACGAAGCCCCAGCCCAGCACCCCCGACGAAAACACGCCGCCGAGCGCCAGCAGCGCTATGATGCCATCCTTGAAGATCAGAGCGGCTAGCAGGTATTTCATGGCCTCTGGAAACTGGCGGAACAGGCCCTTGAAATAGTCGACAATGCCCAACGCCGACGCGACCGGATTGAATTTGCCGCCCTTCGAGAAGACCTCGCGCGCAGCGCCTGACCATGTGCCTCCCAGCGGTGCGCCATCGGGTACGTAGAGGAAGAACGGGACGACGAAGACGAGGAGCCACAGGGCGACAATCGGCCCGGCGCCGCGCTGCAACACAAAGCCTGTGCTCGCATCTCCCAACGCCGGCATCGACAGGCCAACGATGGCAAGTCCACCCAGCGCCAGCGCCGACGACAGCTGGCCCAGACCAATGCCCGCGCCGGAAATCTGAGACAGCGCATCAGGCCGCCCGGCCGCGCGCAGCATCGCGTTGTGCATCATCTCGGAATAGGTGTAGCCGACGAAGCCGAGCACCAGCAGCATCATCGTGCCATAAAGCCCGAGCCCGCCGGTCGGAGGATTAAACACGCCCGCGGCATCTGTGCTTCCCGGCAGCGACCACCAAAGTGACGCGCCGCTGATCATCAGCATGGCGATGAAGACCAGCATCATCGGCTTGCGCTTGCCGCCGCGATCGATCATCGCGCCCAGCACCGGCGCTGTCAGCGCGCCGATAATGCCGGCCCATTTGGTCGCCTCAGCGACAGTCGCCTGCCCGAGCACCGGGTCGCCGACAATGTATTGCGCGAAGTAGGGCGGGAAGACGTACGTCACGATCAGCATGAAATACGGATTGCGTGCGAATTCGAACAGAGCCCAGGAGAAGCCAGGCGGAGACGTGAGTCCGCCCGTTCCAGGAATTACCCGCTGCGCGTCAGCAGCCTGCGCCGGCGAGGCGTCGGTCATGTGTGGTCCTCAGCCATGAGTGGCCGGACAGAGGCGCGTATCATGATTGACCTCGACGGGGCGGTCGATTGCAGACCCGACCGTGCAGCAGATTCGGCGCTCAGGGATAGCCCCGACATCCGAGTCTTCAGGGGGTATTCGCGCCCTTACCTCGCGGAAGGATGGACCTACCGGAAAGGAGGCTCATAGAACGACCGGAGTTTCCGCGAATGCAACGCATCGCCCCCTGCCCGCGCTAGGCTCTCCAGCGTCTCGATGCCGATGCGGATGTGTTCGCCGATGGCCCGCTCGTAGAACCGGTTCGCCGCTCCCGCCAGCTTAATCTCGCCATGCAAAGGCTTGTCCGACACGCACAACAGCACGCCATAGGGCACGCGCATGCGATAGCCGTTGGCCGCGATGGTGGCGCTTTCCATATCGATGGCGATGGCGCGCGACTTGTTGAACCGCTTGGAAGAGTCGCTAAACCGCAGCTCCCAGTTGCGATCGTCCGTGGTCACCACCGTGCCCGTGCGGAGGCGCTGCTTAAGCCCGTCACCGATCTCGCCGGTCACTTTCTTGGCCGCATCCTGCAGCGCCACCTGCACCTCGGCGATCGGCGGCACGGGAATGTCGCGCGGCAACACCGAGTCCAGCACATGATCATCGCGTAGATAGGCGTGCGCCAGCACATAGTCGCCAATGCGCTGCGAGTGCCGCAGGCCGCCGCAATGCCCGACCATGATCCAGCACTCCGGCCGCAATACAGCCAAGTGATCCGTGATGGTCTTCGCGTTCGACGGCCCTACGCCAATGTTCACCAGCGTGATGCCCGAGCGATCATGCGCCATCAGGTGATAGGCTGGCATCTGATGACGCCGCCATGGCCCGTCATTCACCTTCTGCGCGCCGTCCTTCGTTTTCGCATCAATGACGATGCCGCCCGGCGCCGACAGCTTCTTGTAGGGACCCGGCTGTTTCAGGCGCTCGATCGACCATTCGACGAAATGGTCAACATAGCGGTGATAGTTCGTGAACAGGATGTAGCGCTGTACATCTTCGAACGGCGTGCCGGTATAGTGCTTCAGGCGTTGCAGCGAAAAATCGATCCGCGGCCCATCGAACAGCGCCAGCGGCCTCACGCCGTCGGTGTTGAAGAATCCGCCATCCTGCACTTCGGCGTCGATCACCTCGTCACCGATCAGCTCCAGCCGCGGGGTTGGAAACCAGCGCGCAAACTCCGCCGGCGGCAGAGCCTCGGCGTCGATGTTGTTCGCGTGCTCCAGCACGTAAGGATACGGAATTTCCGACTTCGACACGACGACGTCGAGGGTCACCGCAAAGTCCGCGCAGATCTGCTCCAGCTGCTCCAGGAAGTACGATCTGAAGAATGCCGGCTGCGTAATCGTGCTGACGTAAAGTCCGCCTTCGGAGAGTTTGGCGAAAGCGCGCGACAGGGGTGGCACCGGCCCGTTCGGATCATATGCCAGCCGCAGCTCGGGATAGCAGAAATCCCCCCGAATGCGGGCAGCAGGATCGGGCGTCTCGCCCTTTGTCACGAACGCTTCCAGGGCCGCGCGCAATCGCGCTACCGCCGCGTCATAGAGTTCGGTTGCTTTGTCGATGGCCTGAGAAGGCGAAAGGGTCCCCGTCATTGGGGACACCTAATTCCCCGCCGCCCGCTCGTCAACGCACCCCTGAGGGACACCGTCGCGCCGGCCTCGATCAGCCTGCCCGCGCCGCCATTTCCGCGTCGATCAGGCTGAGCCAAGCCGGCTCGCACACCGATACCCGGTCGAAATCGCGCACCACCGTCTGCCGGGCAGCCCGCCGCAACCCACTGTAACGGGCAGGGTCGCGGCAGATATCCGCCAGTTTCGCGGCCAGTCCTTCATGATCGAAGAAATCGACCAGGAGGCCGTTCGCTCCATCCCGGAGCACGTCCCGCACCGGCGCGGTATCGGACCCCACGACCAGACATTCGCACGCCATCGCATCCAGAAGCGACCATGACAGCACGAAGGGGTAAGTGAGATAGACATGCGCCGTCGAAATCGACAGCGCCTCAAGCAGGCTCGCGTAGGGCAGCTGGCCCGTGAAGTGTACCCGCGAGGCGTCGATCTGCGCGCCAACTTCGCTCAGCAGGATCTGCTTCCACGTCGTGCCCTGCGGCGGTGGCCGGCCATACCCTTCCGGGTTCTCGGATCCCACGATCAGCACGCGTGCGTCCGGAACAGCCTTCTGGAAAGCCGGCAGCGCCCGCATGAAGGTGTGAAATCCGCGCAGTGGCTCAAGGAACCGATTGATGAACGTAATCAGTGGCGCTCCCCGCGGGATCCGGACACCATCGGCCAGCACAAGCTCGCTGCTTGTCCGCGGCGTGGTCGTTCGGGTGTCGATGCCTTCGTGAATCACGACCGTCCGTTCACGGAATGGCGCTGGAAGCAGGCTCGCCTGGAACGGGGTCGATGCGACGATCCGGCTCGCAGTCGCATAGCACATCGCCAGCCCGGCGTTCTTGGCGTGCACCCGCGCGAGGTCGTTCAACGAACCTAACGGAAATTCGGGATCAAAATTCACGTCGGAGCCGCGACCTTTATAGTAGAACTCGCCGATCTGGATCTGCGGGGCGCCGGGAAACACCTCGGCGAGGAACAGCATCTCTCCCCAGCCGGGATGACCGATGATGATGTCCGGCTCAAAACCCTGGGCTTTCAGGCCGGCGGCGCACTCGGCGGCGGCGTAGCCACGCATGATGTCCGCCTCTGCTCGGACGGCAAGATCGAACATGCCCGGTGTTGTTCCGCGCGACAGGCTCCAGCGGAGCGTGGGCACGTCCGGCAGATCGGTGCCTGTCGACCCATTGATCAGCGCACACCGCCACCCTCTGCTACGAAGCGCGCTGCCAAGAAACTGAAACCGGCCCGGCGCGCCGTTATGGACAAAGAGGACTGACGGCATGAACTGTTCCCCTCACCCCCGCGCCAGCACGACAATCCCATCCGCCGCCGTGTACGTGCGCATCGCCTGCTTGTTCGGGTTGACCACCACGCCGCCCATGTGCCGTGCGCCGCGATCCGTGACGTCCTGCTTGTAGCCGATGGCCACCTCGCCTCGCCGCCGCGCCGCTTCGATCACGGTGTGAAAATTCACCGGACGGCCGACCGCTACATAGTCCGTAACGGGACGGATATAGACCTCGGATCCCTTCTCATCGAGGAGCTCTGCAAAGATCGCCGACAGGAATCGGTTCTCCGACGCCTGCGCCAGCATGAGACTCACCAGCTGGCTCGAGACCACGAAGTCATCCGCGCGCGTCACTTCGGCCAGCGCCCGGTTGCGCGAATCCGCCATCTCGCTGACCACGTTGATGTACTTGCCCGCCGCATCCGCCAGCTTGCGGATCTGCAACAGCGTCACCAGCGTCCGCGTGTCCGCCGACTGAGCGGACATGCTGTCGGTATAGCCCAGCACGATGATGTGGTCGTAGGACGCGATGTCGAGCGACTTCAGCGCCTCGGCCCGCGTGGCGTCATTGAGCTGGTGCGTGATTGCGAGATGGGGGAACATGCCGTTGAGCCGCGTCGCCTCGACCTCGAGCGGCACAGAGTCCGCCACAATATGTAGCGATGATCCCGACAGCAAGAAGCGCGATAGCTCCAGTGCAATCGACGGCCCACGACGGTTCCATCCCAGCATCAGAATGCGCTCGGGGCCCTCCTTCACGGCCTTCTTCTCCGAGAGCGCACTTACATCCACCTCCCCGCGATCCTTGGGACGCGCCCGAATGGCAGATGAATTCTCGGCTATGACCACCACGCGCTCGCCGGGCTTCATTACCCGGTCCATCTCGGGGCTCAGATACACTGTCTTGTCGTCGCAGAGGCCAATCAGCGTGCCTCGCTCAAACACCCCCAGCGCATCACCAAACGTCATGCCGATCACATTGTCCGCCTTCGCCGTATAGATTTCGCTGCCCTCGAACCCGAGCAATTCCGAGAACACGGCGCTCAGGCCAGACTGGCGCGTCGACTGCACGAGGATGCGCGAGATTAGATCGTCTGCGAGCACGATCTGGACTTCGCTGCCGCCGACCGTTCTCGCGAGTTCGGCGTTTTGGGCCTCGCGTAGTTCTACTACGATGTCATAGGGCTCCGTTCGCCGCCCCGGCATGTTGGTGATGGCGAGTACCGTCTTGATCACCTGCGCGTCCGGATCGTCACCCGGCGGCGCCAGCACGATGATCGATTTCGCTGCATCCGGATTGACGATGGCGAGATCGTTCAGCGCACACGGATCGCCGCTGCGCACGATGATACGCGTGCCATGCATCTTCGGCTGCTTGGCTGCGATCTCATCCTCCATCTCCACTTTGTCGCGGTCGGCGAGGATCACCACGCACGATCGCTTGTTGCCGATATTCGCAATCGCGAGCTCCGAGACGATGTCTACGATCGAAGGCGACCAGTTGAGGATGATCGTGTGTCCATTCTCCAGCACACGCGAGCGCCCCTTGCGCAGCTCGGAAATCCGTGACTCCAGACCCGAACTCAGGACGCCAATCAACGCCGAGAAGATGAAGATGCCCGCGATCGTCACCGCCAGCATCACGACCCGATAGGGCCAGCCATTGTCGCCGCCGATCGTCCCGCTATCGAGCGTCCGCATCAGCGATTCCCACCCGGTCTCGATGAAGTCGTGCGGCTCGCCGCCCTCAGGCGCGATGCCGAACACGACGACGAACGCGCTCGCCGTTATGATTATCACTAGCGACAGCAGGCCCAGCCATCCGATCAGCGCAACCGTCCCGGCCGACATGCTCTTGTCGAACATGTAGCGCGCACGCTCGCCAAGGCTTGGCACTTTGCCCGGCCGGTTCTGCTCTGCCATGTCCCAAATCCCCTAGACGCCTGTCGCCGCGACTGTCTCCACAGTCGCGTGACGGGTGCAAGCGTCGTAGGCATTTGCTTGCGCGGCTACGCCGGCTTCCCACACGCGATCCGCCTGCTACGCTGTTCTGATGTCACAAAGCCCAGAGTTGCCCGACTTCAACGCACTGATCCCGGACCTTTCGGCCTAGAAAAATGGCAAGGGCATTTCGCCAGAGGATTGGATCGGCGCGGAGGGCAATTTCCCACTGGCCGTCGGCTAAAGCCTGATCTTCTGGCCAAGCCTCTACCTGTTCGAGAATCATGTCCTCCGCGACGGCTTTTCGGTCGACAGTGTCCGTGCCTTCGAAAAGTCGACCGGTAACAACCGCAAGACCATCGAGGCGGTGCTGGACCACATGTACATCGCTGACCTGCACGACACGGACGTCAAAGAGGACCAGTTTCTCTATCTCAGACGGGTACTCCGACAGATCCATCAGGCGCAACCGCGCGCGGATCTTCCGGACCGGCATTTCGAGGTCGTTTTCTACGACTAACCAAGTGAGCACCCGGCAGACTACCAGATGACATTCTAACAAGCCTGACGCGCATCTCGGCGAGAAGCGGAGTGCTGCTAGTCCAGCTTGCCGAACTGCGAGACGACCCGATCAAAGATCTTCAGCGCAACCTGCGGCTTGCGCGCGATCAGGAGGCCCAAGCTGGAGACAACCACCAGCGCGGCGATGGGCCGTTCGGCGATGATCTTCTTGGTCACTTCCATCGGCAATTCGAGCATGGCAAGCGCCATGGCGGTCGGATCGACTTCCTGATGCTCAGGCTGGGGCTCGTCCTTCTTCTTGCTCTTGGACTGAAGACCGATCCATAGCGAGATCAACGCGGCGAACAGTAGTGCCCCGCCTGTCACCGCCAGCGCCGCGGGCCAGGTCAGCCACAACGACAGCTGCCAAGCAGCGGCGCCCGCAAGTGCGAACAAGCCAACAATCGCCAGCAGCCCAGCTATCACGCCGACAATGGCGACGTCCTTAACGCGGTCGAAGAATCTGTCGAACACGAATGCGTCCCCGTCGTCGGCGCCGCCTATTTGCGGCTCAGCGAGGCGATGATGTAGCCAGCCGCGAGAGCAATGCCGACGGCGGCCAGCGGATTTTCCTTGACCTTGTCGGCGACGATTTCGCGGTATTCGATCGCCTTGTCGCCGGCGTCCGACGCAAGGCCGCGCCCCTTGTCGGCGGCGACCTTGGCCTGATGGGCGGCGAGCGAGCCGGTGTCCTTAAGGAGAGTGGCGAGGTCCTCGCGCAACGCCTTCATATCGGCTTTGAGCGTGTCGAAATCGGTCTTGCCCGGCGTGCCGTTGCCGGACGTGCTTGAGGGTGTGGACATGGAGATCTCCCGGGGCATCTGAGATTGAACAGCCTAAACGACTGAACCTCATATAAGGTTGCGAACGCTCACGAATATGGCAAGCATCGTTAATCCTTGAAAACCATGCACGATCAAGGCCGCCCAGCCTCTTCGCGCGTGAGGCGATTTTGTTTGAAGTTATTGCTGTCGTCCCGGTCGCAGCGACGCAGTCGCGGAGAGCCAGGACCCACTTCTGAGCCCTCGGGCCTGATAAATAGGTCTCGGATAGTCGCTATGCGCCGTCCACGATGGCAATCCGGTTGCGGATGAAGCGAAGAACTATTCCGCCGCGACCTGCTTCTTTATTTTGTCGAACTGGCCCCACACGCCTTCCGCGCCGTGCCATTCGCCGCCCGTTGCGCCCTTGGAATACTCGGTCGCGCGCTGCTCGAAGAAGTTGGCGTGCTCGACCCCGTTGAGGATCTCCGACAGCCACGGAATCGGGTGCTCCTTCACGCCATAGATCGCTGGCAGCTTGAGCTGCCCGAGGCGCCAGTCGGCGATGTAGCGGATGTAGTTCTTGATGTCCTGCGCCGTCATACCCTGCACCGGACCCATCGAGAAGGCGAGATCGATGAACGCGTCCTCCATCCGGACGACCGTGCGGCAGCACTCGATAATGTCGTTCTTCACCTCGTCCGTCAGCGCGCCCGTCTCGGCCGCCAGCGTGTGGAACACCCGGATCATGCCCTCGCAGTGCAGGCTCTCGTCCCGCACCGACCACGACACGATCTGCCCCATACCCTTCATCTTGTTGAAGCGCGGGAAGTTCATCAGCATCGCGAAAGAGGCAAACAGCTGCAGCCCTTCGGTGAAAGCGCCGAACATCGCCACGGTCCGCAGAATGTCGGCATCCGTCTCGACACCGAACTGCTGCATGTAGTCGTGCTTGTCCTTCATCTCCTTGTACTCGGTGAAGGCCGAGAACTCCGAGTCCGGCATGCCGATCGTCTCAAGCAGCAGCGCATAGGCCGCGATGTGGATCGTCTCCATGTTGGAGAACGAGGCTAGCATCATCTTGATCTCGGTCGGGCGGAAAACGCGGGCGTAGCGCTCCATGTAGTTGTCGTTCACTTCCACGTCCGACTGCGTGAAGAAGCGGAAGATCTGCGTCAGCAGCGCGCGCTCTGAATCATTCAGCTTGGCCGCCCAGTCCTTGCAGTCCTCGCCCAGCGGTACCTCTTCCGGCATCCAGTGGATCTGCTGCTGGCGTTTCCAGAAGTCGTAGGCCCACGGATAGCGGAACGGCTTGTAGGAGTGCGACGAGGTCAGAATACCCGCCCGCGCAGCCGCAGGAGCAGTTGAAATTGCGAGTGTTTTGCCAACGTCAGTCATCAGAATCTCCAGCCATCCCCGAGAGGAGCTGAGCACTATATCTAGGAGCTCCGCGCCATCGCAACCACTATACCTTGATAAGAAGGTTAATTTTCCCTTGACTTATCGCCGGCCGGGCGAGTCTCCCACAACTCTTTCCCCGCGCCAGTCCTGACATCCGCAACATCCACAACGAAATGGTCGCGGCCCAGGCGAACCATGCGTATGCTCGTCTCAAAATCGGGAGAGAAACATGGCCGCCCTTGCAAAGCCTCTGATTCTGGCGACGCTGATCGCCGTCTCCGCCGGCCCTGCCCTTTTCGGTACGGCAATCGCGCAGTCCTCCGCCAGCGCCGCCAAGCCCAGCTTCGACGGCGTCTGGACCAACGCCTCCGGCACCCGCCTCGAGCGCCCGGCGTCTTACTCCCAGCTCGCCGTCTCCAAGGCCGACGCCGAAGCGGTCACCTCCGCCACGATGGAACGCAACGCCGCCGCCAACGCGCCTAGCGATCTCAAGCAAGGCGCCTTCAAAGACGCCAACAGCGGCGCCGGCTACAACGCCTTCTGGACCGATCCGGGCATCGGCCTGATGACCGTTCGCGGCGAGGCGCGCTCCTCCTTCATCGTCGAACCCGCAAACGGCAAGATCCCGTTCCGCGACCGCGCGAAAAGCCTCGCCCTCCCCATCCGCGAAGGCGTCGAATACCGCTCTGGCGAAGGCGCCTATGAAGGCCCCGAAGACCTGCCCCTGCGCGAGCGTTGCCTGATCGCACAAAGCGATGGCGGCGGCCCGGTCATGCTAAGCGGGCTTTACAACAACAACTACGAATTCCATCTCACGTCGGACTATCTCGTCATCCTCGTCGAGATGGTTCACGACGCGCGCATCATTCCGATCTACGCCTCGGCCGATACCGCCCGCTCCGCGCACAAGCCCGCCGTCATCACGCCATGGCTCGGCGATGGTGTCGCGTGGTGGGAAGGCGACACACTCGTCTCCGAAACCCGCAACGTGAACCCGATTCAGACCTCGCGCACGCAGACGCCGCTGTCACCCGAAGGCACGGTCACCGAACGCTTCACCCGCATCGCGCCCGACGAACTGCTCTATCAGTTCACCGTCAACGATCCGGGCCACTACACCACCGCCTGGTCCGGCGAGTACGCGTTCAAACCCGGCAAGGGCAATGTCTACGAATACGCCTGCCACGAAGGCAATTACGCCATGGACGGCATCCTCGGGGGCGCCCGCCTGAAAGAAGCCGCCGACATGAAGCAAACCAGCGCCAAAGCCCGCACCCGCTCGCGCTGATCCCTAACTGGACACGGACCCTCTCGGGTCCGCTTTCCCGGCGGCCCGTCTGCCGAAGCTCGAAGAGCGCTGGCAGAAGGCCGGGATCCAGTCTTCGCAATTCGAGTTGCGTCAATCATCCGATCACTAGCCGGTCGCGGCAGTCGAGAGCTATGGATGGCGCAGGTCTTTTCCGAGCAGGCGTTGCCGCCAGATATCCTCCAACGCGCGTCGCTGGCGGGCAATGAATATGCGTGGCGCGTTCAAGACATTCCCGCTGTCATTGCCGCCGCGCGTGCAGCGAATTTAATCAGCGTCAGCGGCCAACTTCAGTTCAGACTGCCGGACGGCGGGACTTGTGAGTGTTACTGGGTTGACGTCGATACTTACAAATCAGTGGATGAGGCGCTGACGTGGACCGAACGCGTGAGCCGCACTGCGGAGGTCGCTTTGCTCGACTTCGAGGTGCTTCAGCAACGTTTCGACTTCATCGCTTACGGGCGCGTTGACTTCGCATCATACCTGGACGCGCTCGTTGCTCATGGGCACGATCCTGCCAATTCTATGTGCTTTCTTTGGTCCGTGCTGAGTGAAGCGGCTGAGAAAGCCATAAAGGTCTAAAGGCGCTTCCGGCGAGATGCTGCCGTTCGAGGAGAGAAAACTTATGGAGCACGCCGCCCACCTCCGGCCTGTTGGTGAGGAAGCCTTAACGCAGCGTGAGCATGCGGCGTGGGAGAGGCCCGAACGCCGCGTATCTACGTTGTCGGAGCTATCGTCGTGGCGGCCATGATCGCTCTCGTCGCGCGGGTATTCATGCAGCCGCCCATCCGGCTAGGTCCGGGTGGAGACCGGCTTCGGGAGGAGGCCTTCGCGCTGGGCGCGTTTGCGGGCCAGTTTGCGAGCCCGGCGGACGGCCTCGCCCTTTCGACGAGCCTTGGCCTCGGACGGCTTCTCGAAGGCAGTGCGGGCCTTCATTTCCCGGAAGACGCCCTCGCGTTGCATCTTCTTCTTGAGCGCCTTCAACGCTTGATCGACGTTGTTGTCACGGACCACGATAACTACGATTTGAAACTCTCCATCGCTGCCCCGGCTATGGTTTAGCCACACCGAGTTGCGCGTTCCCGATATCATGGAACATCCGTACTGCCTATCCTTCCCGCGCGACGGCGGCCGGCGACCGGCGGGCAAGGACATGGAGGCGCAGACATGCTGACAGTCTAGCCATCGCATCGGCAGCTTCAAAACAGGTCGCCCTGCGGGGGCGGCGGGGTTTCCTCGCCCTTCTTTTGCTTAATCGGCCGAAGGACTGCTTCTGTTTGGATGGCGTAACGGGCGGTGCTCGAACCTCGGGTAGTCGAGGCAAGGGCGGTCGTCCCTCAGATTGAT
This sequence comes from Caulobacterales bacterium, assembly GCA_038326205.1. GTDB lineage: Bacteria > Pseudomonadota > Alphaproteobacteria > Caulobacterales > Hyphomonadaceae > UBA7672. Next base: position 32,140 of record JBBQJV010000009.1, read on the forward strand.
TGTGGTTACGGCGTCAAGGCGTAGGGCCTCGCGCGAAGCATCAACGAGGATCGACCATGGATCAGTATGCCGGCATCGACGTCACTCTGGAAGCCTCCCAGGTTTGCGTTGTGGAAGAGCAGGGCAGGATTTTGAAGGGGGCTAAGGTTTCGAGCGAACCCGAGGCGCTGATCGCCTGGTTCGCCGGCTTAGATGCGCCGGCGCCGTTTGACAGGCATCGCCAGCCTCGCGGGCCTGGCTCCCCAGATCCAGCAGAGTGGCCTCAATGCCGGGCGCGCTCATATCCAGGGCGGTAGGCCGTGTGTGCTCGCGGCCCTCTAAATATGGCCGCGCTCTCCGCCGCTCGATCCGAAGCTGGGTTCAGATCCGACTACCGCGCCATGCGCGCTGCAGGCAAACCCGCCAAGGTCGCCCTCATCGCAATCGCCAGAAAAATCGTCGTCGCCGCAAACGTAATGCTCAAAAACGACCAACCATGGACGACACCAACCCGTTGACACCAACACAGTCGCCAGACCTTCGGCCCAAACCTCAGCAATGGGGGCTGGGTTCCGGCTCTACGCGCTGCGCACTTCGGCCGGAATGACAGTGACGATAATTCGATCGTGCTCCCACGCACCCCAAATCCAAAAACACAAAGGCCGCCCCTGAAGGACGGCCTTTGCATAAATCAGACGTTTGTCTTTCGCCTAGTACTTCAGCGTGTAGCTGGCCGCCGCGAACTGCTCGCGCATTTTCACGTCCTGATCGCCGGCGATGTCGTTGTAGCGCAGCTTGCGTTCGACGAGGCCGAAGGAGAACTGTCCGCCCTCACCTGTCGACCAGGCCACACCCACCTGCAGGTCGCCCACCGTCGCCTGATCTCGCAGGGTCGCGCCATCGATGGCGGTCTGGTCAGCAACGTTCCAGACCAGCGCTTCGTTGTCGGCGCCCACAAAGAAGTACCACGACGGCGCAGCCGTCTTCTTGCCGCGCATATCACGGTCGACGAGGTTCGCGCCCACGCGGAACTCGGCACCCGTGCGGGCCACATTGTTGCCGGCGCGGTTGCGTTCGATCTGTGCGCGCGGTGTGAAGGACAGGTCGAGGCCGAGCCCGGTCGACTCGCCCGAAGCCGCGAATGAAATTTCACCGCCGAACCGGTCGCCCTTCATGCCGCGAACCGGCATCGGGGTCGCGAGGTCAAGCGCCTCGAACCGCGCGGCAGCCAGCGGGTTCGACATGTTGTTCGGGCTGAAATCATTACCCACGCGACGCGGCGGGCCGAAGCTTGGCGCGGTTGGTTGCAGGATGATGATGTCGTCGGTCGTCTCGGTCGATACAAACGACTGAGCGCCGTCCACCGGACCAATTTGCATGACGATCGTTGCGGTGTCAGCCGGCGGGGTCGCGCAACCGAGGCACGACATGACGACGACGCTACCAGCTAGGCTTGCAATCATTTTAACTGCTCGTCCCAGACCTATGTGAACCGAAAGGGTGTACCCACCTCATTGCCAAACATTTAACGCGTTTGCCCGAATTGCGTTCCTACCCGGTCCAACGGATGTTCTAGTTGAGGGGTAAAGATATCCCAAAAAGGCCATGCCCACAACTGCCGGGCAATGTACTTCCGCGCTCGTAACACGCAAAAAGGCGACCCTTTTCGGGGGCCGCCCTGTTGATTGTACAGGTTTCACCCGTCTTGCCGCCTGGGTCACCCGCCCCTCGAAATGCCTACTGGCACGCGAGGCATTCCTCGTAATCGGTCTTCTCTTCCTTAGCAAAGGTTACCACGCGCTCCTTCTCGGAGCCCGCGAATCCCGCCCGCTGGATCGATTTGGACCGGCAGTAGTAGAGAGACTTCAGGCCCTTCTCCCATGCCGTCCAGTGCAGCATGTGCAGGTCCCACTTATCGACGTCAGCCGCGAGGAACAGGTTCAGCGATTGGCCCTGACAGATATACGGGGTTCGGTCCGCCGCCAGTTCGATGACCCAGCGCTGGTCGATCTCGAAGGCGGTGCGGAACACGAGCTTCTCCTGCTCGCCCAGACAGTCGAGGTGCTGGACGGAACCTTCGTGTTCGAGGATGGACGCCCAGATGCCCGGCGTGTTGTTACCGGTTTTCTCTAGAACTTCTTCCAGGAAGGGGTTCTTGACCGAGAACGAGCCCGAGAGCGTCTTGTGCGTATAGATGTTGGCCGGGATCGGCTCGATGCCGGCCGAGGTTCCACCGCAGATGATCGAGATCGACGCCGTCGGCGCGATCGCCAGCTTGTGGGAGAATCGCGCCATGACACCGCAATCGGCCGCATCCGGACACGCGCCGCGCTCTTTCGCCAGCTTCACCGAAGCCGCATCCGCGCCACGGCGCAAGTGCTTGAACATCACATTGTTCCAGGCCTTCGCCGTAGCCGATTCCATGGCCACGTTCTGCGACTGCAGGAACGAGTGGAACCCCATCAGGCCAAGGCCCACCGAGCGTTCACGCTGGGCCGAATAAACCGCGCGGGCCATTTCCTTCGGCGCACGCTTGATGAAGTCTTCCAGCACGTTGTCGAGGAAGCGGAACACGTCTTCGAGGAAATTCTCCTCGCTCTTCCACTCAAGGAACTTCTCGGCGTTGACCGACGACAGGCAGCAGACTGCCGTGCGGTCCTGCCCCAGATGATCGAGGCCGGTGTGCAGCATGATCTCGGAGCACAGGTTCGACTGGCGCACCTTGAAACCTAACTGGCGCTGGTGCGCCGGCATGGAGTTATTCACGGTGTCGGTGAACAGCAGGTAGGGCTCGCCCGTCGCCATGCGCAGTTCGAGGATCTTCTGCCAGAGCTTGCGGGCGGAAATCTCCTTCATCACCACATTGCTCTTGGGCGACTTCAGCTGGAACGGCGCATCAAGGCGGACCGCTTCCATGAACTCGTCGGTGATGTTGATGCCGTGATGGAGGTTCAGCGACTTGCGGTTGAAGTCACCGGCAGCCTTCCGGATTTCAAGAAACTCCTCGATTTCCGGGTGGAACACGTCGAGATAGCAGGCCGCCGAGCCACGGCGCAGCGAGCCCTGCGAAATCGCCAGCGTCAGCGAATCCATGACGCGGATGAAGGGGATGATGCCCGAGGTTTGCCCGTTCTGGCCGACCTTTTCCCCGATCGAACGGACTTCGCCCCAGTAAGTGCCGATGCCGCCGCCGTTGGAGGCCAGCCAAACATTCTCGTTCCAGGTCTCAACGATGCCATCGAGAGAATCGGAGACACCATTCAGGAAGCACGAGATCGGCAGGCCGCGATCCGCCCCGCCGTTCGAGAGGACCGGGGTCGCCGGCATGAACCAGAGTTTTGAAATGTAGTCGTAAATCCGTTGCGCATGCCCGGCATCATCCGAGTAGGCGAAAGCGACTCGGGCAAACATGTCCTGGTACGACTCGCCGGGAAGAACATAACGGTCGTCGAGCGTCTTCTTGCCGAAATCGGTCAGCAGGGCATCCCGCGAGGGATCCGTCCGGACGCCTTCAACGATCCGGAGGTTGGACTGCGCCATGGGTTTGCCACGGCGAGTGGCGGTGGTTTTTTCGGTGGTGACGGCTTCTGCGGACATCGAAAACTCTCTGAAGAGGCCAAAATTCGTTGATTCCGGCCAGAACCGGCAAAACCCAATGGATTGGGATCGTGCGCCAGCCCCGACGCTACATATAGTGTCGCTCACTCCCTAATGGACCGTCAACACGCCCGACGGGGGAATCTTTTCGCTTATCCACCAGAGAGAAAATGGGGGATTCAATTCCCGTTAACCATTGCTATTGGATACGCCCGCCAGCCCGAGTCGAGGGCCAATCTCCTACCCCTTGAATCCATGGAAAATGGCGCGAGACCGCCAGCACCCATCCGTCCGCTTCGCGACCAGCCCCCACCGTCTCGTCGCGAGGGCGCGACGATCCACCTCCCCCGGCCTCGCCGAGGGAGGACTTCCCCGTGAGGTCTGTGGCCCTTCCCCAGTCGAAGACTGGGGAGGGTGGCAGGCGCGTAGCGGCTGACGGAAGGGGCTGGCCGCAAAGCAGACGGACTAACTTCCAAAGCTGACCGGATCAGTTCGCATCACAACGCGAAACAGCATCGCGATCGACGCATCAACGCGAAGCAATTCGATGTCGCGATCATCGCTCCATTCTCTAGACGCGTACCCGCGCACGCATCGGCAAAGACTGCCGACACCACTGCAGAAAATGCCGATCGTCGCGCGCAACAACGTTGATGATGCAACGCTCCATCGGGCTTGAGAAAGGGCATCGCGCGCGCAGCGCCCTGATTCATCAGCGCGAAACTGTCTTTTACCGTTCGTGAACTCGCGCGCTGCATTTTAGTAACCATGGAACAGCGCGATTATACATGGTCGTCGATCTTCGCATGGGGCCTCACCCTGTCGGGCGCAACGCTCGCCACGGGCGGCGTCATCGGCATGTTCTGGCCGCACCTCAATATCGGCTGGATGTGCGTCGCCGCCTTCGCCGGCATGATGGCTTTCGGCATCGGCCTGGTGAACTGCGCCGCGTCCGGCGCCATGCACGCGATCAAGCATCGCAAGCTAGATGGCGGCCGTGTCGACTGGGCCGTTCTGCTGCCAGCGCTCGCCTGCTGCGTCGGCTTTGCTTTCGCCACCAATATCGGCGTGCACATGGGCTGGGAAATCGTGAAGATCAATGCGCCCGCCGGCGCCAATCTTCCGCCCGCCGCCACGATCGATCTCGTGTTTTACATCTTCGCCTTCGCCAAGCCAGCGATGGCTTGGATCGTTGAAGGCCGCAAGGCGATGGACGTCGAGACGATGAGCGCGCGCCAGGCCCAGCGCCGCAAGGAAGCGTCTGAAATCGCCGCCGCCGAGGTTGCTCTCGAATCAGCGCGCGCCGGAACGGCCCGCTCTGAAATTGCAGAGGCCACGCTCGTCGAGGCCACAGCGGCCGATGAAAAGCCGCGTTCGCGCCGCAAGCCCAAGTCAGACGAAGAGCTCCGCGAGATCGCCCGCAAGGCTGTCGCCCGCCGCGCCGCCGCCTTCCGCGACCTGCGAATGGCATCGCACGTTCAGGCTGTCGAACTTCCCCGCGCCGAACAGCCGCTCACGCCGCTACAGATCGCGCAGGCCGCCGACCGCCTGCTCAAGCTGGGCGAGAAGCCCACGCTCCCCCGCGTCGCCGAAGTGATGGGCGTCAGCCGCGAGCGCATCGAGCAGGCCTGGCCGAAGGGCGTGCCGCTCGATGGCACGGGCGAACTGCGGGTCGCGTAGTCCCTGCATCAATCGGCGCGCGCACGCGTGTGTTGACCTCGCCGCTCAAGTCCACAAGGTACGTTGAGATTTAAACGAACCGGGTGAGACGCAGATGAAGTGGCATGACTCTAGATCGGTAACGCGCATCGCAAAACGTGTGATGCTGACCACCGCAGCTGTATGCCTCGTGGCCTGCACGACGATGACGCAAGCGCCTGCGCCGATCTCGACAGCAACCGCGATGGCCGATCCGCGTCGCCCCGCAGAAGATGTCGCGCTGGACGAACAGCGCCAAGGCGCGGCTGTGCTCGACATCTCGGGCATACAGCCCGGCTGGAAAGTCGCCGACATCATGCAGGGCGCCGGATACTTCACGCGCCTCTTCGTCGCGAAAGTCGGCGCGACCGGGAAGGTCTACGCGTGGAGCCCCGACGCTTTCATGAAGGCGAAGCCCGCGCTCTACGACGACTCGCTCAACATCCTGCAGCGCGCCTACCCGACACAGATCATGACGCTGCGATCATCGTTCGACGATCTCGCCTTCCCCGAAAAGCTCGATCTCATCTTCACTTCACAGAACTATCACGACCTGCACATGAACAAATTCCCGACCGGACTTGCTGAAGAGATGAACACGAAGGTCTTCGACGCACTGAAGCCCGGCGGCATCTATCTGGTCGTCGACCACGTCGCGAACCCCGACACCGCGGACGCGCCTAACGTTGTTCACCGCATCGACCCGGCGGTCCTGCGCAGCGAGATCGAAGCTGCAGGCTTCAAGTTCGACGGCGAAAGCCCTGCCCTGCGCGAGCCCGCCGACGATCACACGTTGATGGTCATGAACCCGGCGATCCGCGGCAAGACCGACCAGATCATCTACAAGTTCAAAAAGCCGGGGTGAGAGGGCGCTGACCCGTCACCGCTCGTCCCGACGAACGTCGGGACCCACGGCGCCTGGTGAACCTTGTTCTGGCTTGCAGCTTCAAGTCCATTCACGTTGCACACTCGTTCCAGGATCCCGACGTTCGTCGGGAGGAGCAGGCAAAGACCCTGCCCTCCAGAACGATGGGTAACTACCGCGCAAATTTCTTGAACGTCGGGCGCTTCGGTTCTGTCGCGTCCGCGCCCAGCCTGCGTTTCTTGTCTTCCTCATAGTCCTGGAAATTGCCTTCGAACCATTCGACATGGCTGTCGCCTTCGAAGGCGAGAATGTGAGTGGCGACACGGTCGAGGAACCAGCGATCGTGGCTGATGATAACGGCGCAGCCAGGGAAGTCTTCAAGTGCTGCTTCCAGCGCCTGCAACGTTTCTACGTCGAGGTCGTTGGTCGGTTCGTCGAGCAACAGCAGGTTCGAGCCTTCCTTCAGCATCTTGGCGAGGTGGACGCGGTTGCGCTCGCCGCCTGAGAGCTGGCCGACTTTCTTCTGCTGGTCGCCGCCCTTGAAATTGAAGGCGCCGACATAGGCGCGGCTCGGCTGCTCGATGCCGCCAATCTCCATGATGTCGAGACCGCCGGAGATTTCCTGCCAGACATTGTTCTTGTCGTTGAGGCTGTCGCGCGACTGGTCGATGTAACCCAGCTTCACCGTCTCGCCGACCTTGAACGTACCGCCATCGGGCTGCTCGCGGCCAGTGATCATCTTGAACAGCGTGGTCTTGCCCGCGCCGTTGGGACCGATGACGCCGACAATGCCGCCCGGCGGCAGCTTGAACGACAGATCTTCGATCAGCAGCTTCTCGCCGAACGCCTTGTTGAGATGCTCCACGTCGATGACGATCGAACCAAGGCGCGGACCGGGGGGAATGCGGATCTGTGCGGTCGTGATCTTCTCGCGCTCGGCAGCTGACGCTTTTTCTTCATAAGCATTCATGCGCGCCTTCGACTTGGCCTGGCGCGCCTTGGGGCTGGCCTTGACCCATTCAAGTTCGCGGTTGAGCGATTTCTGGCGGCCTGCTTCTTCACGTGATTCCTGTGCGATGCGCTTGGCCTTCTTCTCCAGCCATACGGAGTAATTGCCTTCGTACGGAATACCCTGCCCGCGATCGAGCTCGAGAATCCACGTCGTGATCTGGTCGAGGAAGTAACGGTCGTGGGTGACGAGGATCACGCAGCCCGGAAAGTTCGACAGGTAGTTCTGCAGCCACGCCACCGATTCAGCGTCGAGGTGGTTGGTCGGTTCGTCCATCAGGATCATGTCGGGCTTCGACAGCAGCAGCGCGCAGATTGCGGCCCGGCGGATCTCGCCGCCCGAGAGCTTGGTGACGTCGGCGTCGCCCGGCGGGCAGCGCAGCGCTTCCATCGCCATTTCGATCTTGGCGTCGATGTCCCAGGCGTTAGCCGCGTCGATCTCTTCTTGCAGCTTGGTCATCTGCTCCATCAGTTCGTCGGTGTAGTCCTCACCCAGCTTCACCGAGATGGCATTGAACTCATCGACCATCATCTTCTCGGGGCACTGGGCCGCGATATTCTCGAACACGGTCTTGGTCGGGTCGAGCTTGGGTTCCTGCGGCAGGTAGCCGATCTTCAGCCCGTCCATGGGCTTGGCCTCGCCGAGGATCTCGTGGTCTTCGCCCGCCATGATGCGCAGCAGGGTGGATTTACCCGACCCGTTGACGCCCACGATCCCGATCTTGGCGTCCGGCAAGAAGTTCAGCCGGATATTCTCGAACACTTTCTTCCCGCCGGGATAGATCTTGGTCAGGCCGTCGAGGTGGTAAACGTAGTGAGTGGCGGCCATGGGGAGGTCCTTTGGGGGAGCGTGCGGCAGGTAGATGACAAGTCGCGATGATTAGATCAAGGCTGTAGGCTAGGGCGATCAAGGAACTGCCATGAAACATGCCGCTGCCGGGCTTTTCGCGCTGCTACCTGCGCTGGGCCTTTTCGGCTGCGCGCCAAAATCAGGCCCGCAAGCGACAGATGCGGCAGGTAAACCATCCGCCTGCACCGGACTACTCACCCCGATCGCCGGCGTCTGTGCGACGGGCGCCGGCGTCTTCAGCCATGAAAGCCCGAGAGACCAGCTCTTCAACGACAAGTGCGTCTGGACGGAACAGGAGGTCCTGCGATCACCCGCCGAGGTTCTGCTGTTGCGGGCGCAGGACTGCAGCGGCATGGGCACGGGTGCCTACAAGATTTCCTACAGCTTCCCGAACCCCACCGAGCTCACCGCCACGATGGACATGTCGCCGGACCAGCCAGCCGTCTATGTCATCGCCCGCGTGTTCGACATCCCGGAAGGCAAGACCGCCGAGGATGTTGCGATGACAAAGCTGGCCGAAGCGCCAGAGGCCGAACGCGCTCGCTGCAAGACGCGGCCTGATGCGATGGGCGCCACCTTCCAGCTCGCCCCGGACGACACGTTCATGGACGAGCTTCAGAAGGATCAGGACGGTCCGATCTCGGCCTGCGGTCCGTTCGGCTACACCGAGGACGCGCAGGTCTGGTGGGAGGCGCACGGACCGCACGCCATCTTCCACATGACCGGACAGGACACGCCGAGCTGGGATCCGACGCAGTTCGTTTTCTACAAGCAGGATTCAACCGGCGCGTGGCTCAAGGAAGCCGGGGCTCAGGGACACTAGAGTATCCGGATCGGCTGAGGTGAAATCGCCTACGGCGATCGACCAAAGTCGTGAATCCGACTCGTAGCAATGAATCTAGAGCAGATGCTGCAGCGCTGCTGCTTCCACCAAGGCTGATCGTGCTCCAGACGCCCGCGTCTCTTCGCAGTTGCGGCATTCTCCTGCGGCGACAAGCGGCTGGTCAAGCTGCTTCCGATATGGAAACTAGACCGTATCGAGAGGAGCCGGACACCGGCACTCCGGGAGGGAAATATGACTGACACAGTTGCTGCGCCGCTCGGGGCGCATCGTACGAAGCCGTATGCCTGGCTCGTCCTGGGCCTGCTCTGCTTCATCTACATATTCAACTTCCTCGACCGGCAGCTGATGTCGATCCTGATCGAGTCGATCAAGAAGGACACCGGCTTCACCGACAGTCAGATGGGCATGATGACGGGGTTCTACTTCGCCCTGTTCTACACCGTGTTTGGCGTCATCGTCGGCGCGATCGCTGACCGGACCAGCCGGAAATACATTCTCGGCGCAGGCGCGATCCTCTGGAGTATCTTCACGGCGCTCTGCGGCGTGGCGCACACCTATCCACAGATGCTGGCCGCGCGTGTTGGCGTCGGCGTCGGTGAGGCAGCGGGCGCACCGCCCTCCTACTCGATCATTTCGGACTACTTCCCCCCCGAGAAGCGCGGTCTTGCACTGGCGCTGTTCTCGCTCGGCGTGCCGTTCGGACAGGCGCTGGGGGCAGCCTTCGGCGCGCAAATGGATGCGACGATCGGCTGGCGCAACGCCTTCATCAGCATCGGGGCGGCAGGCGTCGTCGCCGCAGTGCTGATGATGATCTTCGTGCGCGAGCCCAAGCGTGGCGCGATGGACGCCAACGCCAATGTCTCCCAGGCGCAGGCCGAGGCCAACGCCTCCGAAAAGGTCAGCTTCACCGCGACGATCTGGTCGTTCGTCAACCGCCCGATGCTACTGTGGGCAGCGCTCGCTTGCGGCCTGTGCTCGTTCGTCGGTTATTGCGCGCTCGGCTGGAACGCCTCGTTCCTGATCCGCGTGAAGGGTATCACGCGCGAAGAACTGGCGATCTGGTATGCCGGCATGCTCGCGGTCTCGATGGGCCTCGGCACATGGTTCTCCGGCGCCATCGTCGACTGGCTCGCGAAGCGCTCGAAGGTCTGGTACGCTCTGGTGCCTGCCATCGCGTTCACGCTCGCGACGCCGTTCTGGTTTGCCTATGTCTGGGTCCCGGGTTGGGAAGCGTCTGTGGCGATGCTCGCCCTGCCGACCTTCTTCACCATCATGTATCTCGCCCCGGCGCTCGCGCTGGTGCAGAACTCGGTGAAGCCCTCGCAGCGGACCATGTCGGGCGCTATCCTGCTGATGGTGCTCAACATCATTGGTCTCGGCGGCGGTCCTACCATGGTGGGCTTCCTGTCCGACATCTTCCGCGATGAAGCTCTGGCAACGGGTCTGGACGCGACGGCGGCTGGCGCGCAAGGCCTGCATACGGCCTTCTACTGGGTCACGCCCTTCTACGCGGTAGCGGTCGGATTCCTTGTGCTGCAGGCAAGCGCCATCCAGCGCGAGATCAAGGCGGGCGGCGTAATCCGCGATGGCGGCTTCCGGCTTGGTCTGGTGCTGTCAGCGGTCGGTCTCGTCGGCCTCTACCTGCGCTATCAAGGCCTCGGTCTGCCCGCGATGTTCCTCAACCTCGACCGGCTTGGCCAGTTCGGAGCACAGGAACTCACTGGCCAGATCGACACGGTGATGGACGTCTTCTTCTCCGTAGCCCTGTCCTTCTTCGCGGTTTGGGGGCTGTTTCTCGTCGCTACAGGGCTCTCCCGGCCACGGGCATCCGCATCGGCCTGAGGACGAACTATTTCGAGGCTGACGTAGAGGCCGGATGCCAGACACTTCTGGCGTTCGGCCTTTGCCGCATCTAGGTTCTCCACGTCACGCGATGGGCTGCCAAATGCGCACGCAACGAGGAGACACCATGCTCAGGAACCTGTTCGGCGCCATCGCACTCGCCACCACGCTGGCCGCCTGCCAGCCTGAAGCACCAGCCGAGGTCGCAGCGCCCGCTGCCTCTACCGCGCCCGACTATTCCATCAAGCCCGACGAAAAAACAGCGCTCGACGCGTATGTTGCGAAGCCCGACCCCTCCTACAAGTGGGAGCTGATCGGCACATACCCGGGCGATGGCCAGACCACTTATGTTCTCAACATGACGTCGCAGACCTGGCGCACCTCCGCCGATGTTGACAAGCCCGTGTGGACGCACTGGATGACCATCGTGAAGCCCACCGAGGTGAAGCACGACAAGGCGCTGCTGTTCATCTGGCAAGGCGACAACACCGACCCTGCGCCCACGAAAGCGCAGGACCGCTCGATCCGCATCGCGAAGGAAACTGGCTCCGTCGTCGCCGAAGTCGGCATGGTGCCAAACCAGCCGCTGCGCTTCACGGACTCGCCCGGGGTGCCGCGCGTCGAGGACGACATCATCGCCTACACGCGCGTGAAGCACTTCGCGACCAGGGATGATGAATGGCTCGTCCGCCTCGCCATGGTGAAAGCCGGCGTCAAGGCGATGGACGCCACGCAGGAGTTCATGAAGTCGGACGCAGGCGGCAAGGTCGCGATCAATCAGTTCGTTGTCGCCGGCGCATCCAAGCGCGGCTGGACGACATGGCTAGTGGGCGCAGTCGACGAGCGCGTCATCGGCATCATGCCGATGGTGATCGACGCCCTCAACTCCGAGGAGATCACCAAGCACCATTTCGAAGTGCTGGGCTTCTTCGCGCCGTCATTGGAGGACTATGTCAATCACGGCCTCTTCCCGCACAAGATCGGTACGCCGGAATACCAGGCCGTTCTGAAGATCGAGGACCCGTACAGCTATCGCCAGCGAGGCCGGCTCGCGATCCCGAAATTCATCGTCAACGCGTCCGGCGACCAGTACTTCCATCCGGACAATTCGCGATTCTACTACGAAGGTCTGCCGCAGGAAAAACGCCTGCGCTATGTCGAGAACGCGGCCCACAATCTCGCCGGGTCCGACGCCAATGACTCGATGCTGGCCTGGTACAATTCGGTGATCACCGGTGGCAAGCGGCCCGACTTCATCTGGAACAAAGTCGACGCCAACGGCCTCACGCTGCGCCCTCTCGACAAACCGATCGAAGTGAAACTGTGGCAGGCCCACAATCCCAAGACGCGCGACTTCCGCGTCGAGTCGCTGGGCAAGGCCTATACGTCCACGGTGGTCGCGCCGGGAACCGAAGGAAACTACACGGTGAGTGTTCCCACGCCCGCCGAGGGCTTCACAGCCTTCTTTGTCGAGGTCTCCTTCGCCAGCGGCCTTCCTTCCGCCCCGTTCAAGTTCACCACGGAAGTCAGCATCGTGCCCGACACGCTGCCCTTCAAATGGGCCGATGCAGCTGCAAAGTACGCGAGCACAAAGCCAAAGTGACACGCAGCCGCTTGCTTGAGCGCACCAGACCAAGGACGCTACACTAAGGCCGGTGTCACCGGATGCCGGTTCGCGGGATATAGTTCATGACTTTCTCGAAAGGCGCTACGCGCGCCTTGTCTTCGTCGTTCTGCGCCACGGCTTTGCTGGCGCTTGTCGCCTGTGGCGGTGAGAAGGACGCAGCTCTTGGCGCCGAGGCCAACGCCGGCACTGCCGCCGCAGAAGCGACTGGCGGCTGCGGCGCGCAGCTTGCGCTCACAGGTCTCTGCAGCAATGCGAGCCCGTCCTACTTCCTCAAGATCGACGCGCAGGCGCCGAAGCTCGCAACGAAGTGCGAGTGGCGAACGCAGGAAGTGGGCGTCGCGGACGACATGGCTCTAGTGTTCCGAGCACAGGACTGCAGCGCCGAGGGCTGGGTGCCGCACATTTATTCCTACGTGCAGGGCTATGTGAAATACCGCATGGACGGCACACCGGACGATCAGGCGATGTTCATTCTGCAGGTCATCCCTGTCGAACCGGGCGAGACGCCGGAACAAGCGGCAATGAAGACCCTGACCAGCGCACCTGAGAACCAGCGCACGCGCTGCGCCACACGGCCTTACAGCGGCCAAGTCATTGCGGGCTCTACCTTCCAGCTGGCGCCCAATGCGGAACTCGCGGCGGAGATGGAGTCGATGTCTGGCGGCGAGCCGTGGGATGCCTGCGGCGCCAACGGTGTGACGATGGACGCCCAGCAATTCTGGGAAGCGCGCAATGGCTACGCGCTCTTTCACATGCTCGGTCAGGACGATCCGCAATGGGATCCCGCCAGCTTCACGTTCTATCGCAAGGGCGCGGACGGAAAATGGACCATGGCCGGCTGACGTTCGGTCACTGCATTACTGGTCACCGCAATATCCGGTATCGGAACGATGCGGGTTGGCCTATTCTGGTTACGCAAACAGTCTAGGGGTGCGTGATGAAATTTTCGGCCAACTTGATCGCCTTTGCGATGCTTGGCGCTTGCGCCGCGCCCGCTCCTGCGGCGCAGGTCGAGCGGGAAGTCGTGATTACTGGCGGCTATTCCAACGCCGAGAAGGCAGAAGCGCGCACGAAGGAAGCGGAAGATTTTGCCGTCGCCGAAATCTACAAGCGCGATCCCACGCGGGCGCTGGTCGAGAACGTCGAGGTGAAGGTGCAGGTTGTGGCTGGTCTCAACTATGCCTTCGATATAACGATGACGGGCGGCGCGCACTTCAAGGTCGTCGTCTATCGCGACCTGCAGAACGCGATGAAAGTGACGCGCTACGAGAAGGTCGGCTAGTACCTGTGCACAGTGATTTTGACTCTTTGACTTGGTACATGAGCCGGCCAGCCGAAACCTCAGCGAGGCAAGCTCAACCCGTCAAATCCTCTGTGCAAAGGTACTAGCCCATCATCGCTCGGCACACGGCCTCAAGGCCGCGGGCATCAACTTCATCGAATGACCCCAGTTCCGTCGAGTCGACGTCCAGCACGGCGACGAGCACACCTTGCTTGTCGAACACCGGCGTCACGATCTCGGAGTTGGAGCGTGAGTCACATGCGATGTGGCCGGGAAAGTCATGGACGTCGGTAACAATGAGCGTCTCGCCCGTCGCCGCGCATGCGCCGCAAACGCCCCTGCCGAACGGGATACGCAGGCAGCCAAGCGTGCCCTGATAGGGGCCGACAACCAGCTCCCCGGATTTGAGCGGATCGACCTCGTAGAAACCGCACCAGAAGAAGCGCGCGCCGAATGCCGATGTCAGCAGCGAGACAGTCGTGGCGTAGCGCGCCGTGCGCGACGTCTCGCCCGCCACCACACTGGCGATCTCGGTGACGAGCTCGCGATAAGCGGTCGCCTTGTCGGGAGAATACTGGATCTGCTGTTCAGCCAAGACTGGTCCGCCGTTTTAGCGCCTCAGGATGGCTTTGAGAGACGAGCGTAAAGGGTCTCGAGCATGGCTGCGAGATCCTTACGCTTCTCGGAACTGAGGGCGCCGATCGCATCGGTCAGCTTGTGGACCGGATCCTGGTCCAGCAGGGCCTGGCCCGCTGGGGTCAGTTCGATCCGCCGCACCCGGCGATCCTCGGGATCCGGCTTTACGGTCACATAGTCCTTGCGAGCCAGCGACGCGACTGCGCGCGAGGCCGGCGCGTGCGTCACGCCGAGATAGGTCGCAACACCACCCACGGTCCGCGCCTGGCGCCCCGCTCGCGCTAGATACCTCAATACGGCCCATTGTCCGGCATGAATGGCCTTGGGGCCACGCGTATCATAAACCGCCCGTGCGGTCTGTTCGAGCAAGCGCGCGACGACACTGGCGTCCATCAACCTAGATCCCTGCCCGGTGGCCAAATACCAAAGACCGGCGTCCCCAAACTCTTCAAAGATCGGTGCTGTATCGCATACGGTGCCGAAGCTTACTCGCGTCAGTTGCTTGCAGCACAAGATTGTCGGAGGCCGATATATCCAGAACAGTCACAAAAGCCAACTAACTCCAAGCTGAGCAAGAAGCTTATTCGCAAACAGCGGGGCCCGGTTTCTTAACTTCTGCCAACGGCACTCCCTATTGCCCTTGCCCGATGCGAACTATCCTTGAAACGACCTGTTCAAATGACTAAGAATTCTAATGAATACATGGAGCGGGTGAAGGGAATCGAACCCTCGTCAGCACATTGGGAACGTGCTGCTCTACCATTGAGCTACACCCGCCTCTGCTCAAAGGATTAGCACGTTACCAGTTGGAAACAACGGGATGCGCTCGCCACGCAGGGTTATGCGCCGATTTTTGAGGCAATTGGTATATGGAACGCTTTGATCTGTTTCGCTTGCTGGGGGCATTCATACCCCTTTTGCGGTTTTCCCCTTGACCGCCAGCCCCCCACCGATCTGAGGTCGCAACATGTCAACGTTGGGGGCTTTTGTTATATTCGGTGCGACGGGCGACCTCGCCCGCCGCATGCTGTTCCCTTCCCTGTATTTCCTCGACGCTGACGGGCTCTTGCCTCCGGGCCTAAAGATCATCGGGGCCGCGCGCTCGGCTCACACCGATGAAGGTTTCCGCAAAGACGTCGAAGGCTGGGTTCGCGAGCGAGCCGGCGCCTTTTTTGACGAGACCTCCTGGGCCGACTTTTCGAAGCGCCTCTTCTACTCCCCCGGCGACGCCACTGACCCGGCCTCCTTCAAGACGCTACGGGACAAGCTGGCCGGTTCGGCCGAAGGCGCGCTGTTCTACCTGTCTACTTCGCCCGCGCTCTACATCCCGATCGTCCAGGGACTCGCTGCCGTCGGCCTGACCGAGGCGCCAAACGGGGTCATTGTCGAAAAGCCGATCGGCAAAAGTCTCAAGTCCTGCGACGAGATCAACAGCGCGATCGCCGAACATTTTGCCGAAAGTCACACATTCAGGATCGATCACTACCTGGGCAAGGAAACCGTCCAGAACCTGATCGCGCTGCGCTTCGCCAATGCCCTGTTCGAGCCGCTCTGGAACCGCCACACGATCGAGCATGTCCAGATCACCGTTGCCGAGACGCTGGGTGTCGAGGGGCGCTTCGGCTACTATGATGAATACGGCGCCACGCGCGACATGGTGCAGAACCACCTGCTCCAGCTACTTTGCCTTATCGCGATGGAACCGCCGCACGACATGCGGCCGGAGGCAGTCCGCAGCGAGAAGGTGAAGGTGCTGCGCAGCCTGCGCCCCATTCCCGATGCGGACCTTTTGATGAAGACCGTGCGCGGCCAGTACGTTCGCGGTGTCGCGGACGGCAAGAGCGTGCCGAGCTATACTGAGGAAGAAGGCGGCAAGCCGTCGACTACCGAAACCTTCGTCGCCCTGTGCGCCCATGTCGACAACTGGCGCTGGGCTGGCGTGCCCTTCTACCTGCGCACGGGCAAGCGACTGCCAACGCGTCACTCGCAGATCGTCATTCAGTTCCGCGACGTACCGCATTCGATCTTCACGGGTGCACCCCTGATGGCGAACCGGCTGACCATCACGCTGCAGCCCGAAGAGTCGATCGCGATGACGATCATGAACAAGACGCCCTCGCTCAATCACGGCGGCTACGAGCTGCAACCCTTGTCGCTTAACCTCTCGCTGATCGACGCCTTCAAAGGCGAGAAGCGGCGGCGCATCGCGTATGAGCGGCTTCTGCTCGAAGCCATCAACGACAATTCCACGCTGTTCGTCCGCCGCGACGAAGCGGAAGCCGCATGGCTCTGGATCGATCGCATCATCGACGGCTGGGCGCGCACCGGCATCAAGCCGGCGCCATATCAGGCCGGAAGCTGGGGCCCTGCCGGCGCCTTCGCTCTCACCGAACGGAACGGCCATAGCTGGTACGAATAACGAGCTGACAGGATAATGGACTGCTACGAATGAGCACGGTTACGAGTCACGAAGAGACGTTCTACCAGGACCGCAAGCGTTTGTTCGCTGGCCTGACGCAGGATTTTCAGGATCGCCTGGCCGAGATCATCCGCAAGCGGCGCAAGGCGTCGATGGCGCTGGCCGGCGGCACGACGCCCGGACCACTCTATGACGCGCTGTCGAACGCGCCGATCAACTGGGAAAAAGTGTCCCTCACCATCACCGACGAGCGCTGGGTTCATCCGGACGATCCTGCCTCCAACGAATTCCTGGTCCGCGATGTTCTCATGCGACGCCGCGCAGCCGCCGCGACCTTCATTCCGCTGAAGACAAATCACGCAAAGGCCTCAGGCGGTGCCGCCATTGCGGAGAAGCGCATCGCGCCGATCATGCCGTTCGACATCTGCCTGATCGGCATGGGGCCGGACGGGCACATTGCGTCACTGATCCCGGATGCGGATGGCTATGCCGCCGCCGTCGATCCGAACAGCACGCGCAAACTTGCAGGCATCCACGCTCCAGGCGCTGCCGGCTCGCCCGAACGCATGACGCTGACCATTCCGGGGATTCTGTCGTCGCGCCGGATCGTCCTGCTGTTCATGGGGCAGGACAAACTCAAAGTGTACAACGAAGCCAAGGCTGGCGAAGGCGCGTCGCCGATCAGAGAACTAGTCGCGCAGCGCAAAGTACCCGTCCACGCTGTTTGGGCGCCGTAAGTCCCGACAATACCTGCCACGACACTACTTGATCCGCTGGATGATAACGCCGCGGCGAGCCCAGTAAGCGACCATCTGCGGGTTGCGCGCGCAATCCGCCGCGTTTGTCGTGAACGCGCCCTTCTTGTTTTGGACAATGCCCAGTGAATTGTTGTTGCCCTGTTGAATCACGTCGACCGACAGGTTCTTGCCGACCTGCACAAGGCACCCCGTATTGTTCGCTCCATTCTGTGTCAGGTTTGCATCGTTGTTCTTACCCTGTTGCAGCACGACACCGGTATTGTTCACGCCGTCCTGGCTGACCTGACCGGCGTTATTGACGCCAATCTGCGACACGCCGGCCGCGTTGGCCGGACCGTTCTGCGCAATTGCGGCGCCGTTGCCGGATCCGCTCTGCGTCACGGTCGCGGCGCTCTTCGTGAGCTGGCGCGCGAACAAACCCTGGGCTTCAGCCGCGCCGATGCTGGCCACACCGATCATCGCGAGGGCGGCAAGTTTGCCAGAAAGATTAAGCGTGAGACGTTTCATGACGGCACTCCCGTTTCTTGAATCGACTAGCTACGAATGTCGCGACAGACTTCAGCGCCGCCCGCGCGCACTTTCAGGACAGCGCGGAATTTCGCACCGCGCTCCATCGAGAACTCAGACGATGCGAGTTCGACCCGCTCGCCATACGCGGCATCAAACGGTCCGCCCTGGCTGACGTCGGATGAACCACCCGCGCCATCCTTGGTGATGACAAGTGAATATTCGCCTGAAACTGAACGGCCCGCATGGACCACCGGAGTCACGCGAACGCCGCGCGATGTACGATGAACTTCAATGTCGCACGACAGGCGTTGCACGACCTTTTTTACGACCCCCGACGAAGGAAGAGGCGTCGGCGCGCGCGCCAGGGCGGGCGGCATGATCGGTGCCGGAACCATCGGCGCTTCCGCGGGAGAAGAAGGGCCATCAAGGCCGGAATTGTCCACCGGCGCACTATCAAAAGCGCTTGCAACCTCTGGTCCACCCTGCGTGATGATCGCCGTGTTGGGCGCTTCCTGCGCCGCCGACGAACAGCCGGCGAGAAGAAGAGCCGCAGAGAAAATATGAATTCGGTTGGTCACTTCAGTCTCCTCGGAAGGAGTGGCCCGGCGGAAAATTCCACCGGGCCGTTTTTCCTTGATTCGCGACAGTTAGTTGTAACCGCTCTGAACCACGACAGAGATGTTGCCGGTGCCGGTCTGGCGGACTGCAACGTCCTGGTTGTTGCCGGTCTGGATGATGGCAGAGGCGTTGTTCGAGCCCGCCTGATCCGTCACGGCGCGGTTGTTGACACCCAGCTGAGCTGTACCAGCGACGTTGTTGTAGCCACGCTGGAAAGTCTGGGCCTTGAGGTTCAGGCCTTCCTGCGCGGTGACCGCGAGGTTGCGTTCGCCGAGCTGATCTGTCGTTGCCGAGTTGCGCGTGCCGTACTGGTCCACACGCAGGAAGTTGTCGTAGCCAGTCTGCACACTCTGCGAGTAGTGGCCGCGGCCGCCTTGCACTGTGACCGATCCGTTGCGGTCGCCATTCTGTGCAACAGCGACGCCATGGCCCGAGCCACGCTGGTCAATCTGCACGCGGTTGCGGCCCTGGGCTTCTGCCGCACCAGCGCCCGCAAAGAGCGCCATCGCGAAGGCAGCTGTAAGAATGCGTTTCATAGTGCCTACTCCGGTTTCCAATTCGCGCTTCCATCTCTGCGCGACAGGGACACCATCGCGGATGGCACATGACCGGAGGTTGAACGCGAAGTTCAGTCAAAGCATTGAACAGCAGAATCTGCAGTTGCCTGTATTTATGAACGGACCTTCATGCTCGACGTTTCGCGCCGTACACTTAATAGTCGCGCCCACGATGACGACAGCGCCTATCCAGCATCTCAACGCCTACCTGCTCCCGCTCGTGGAGACGCTCGAGGCGCTGAGCTACGTCATCCGTCACATCGACCCGACCGGCTATGTCCATATGCTCGCGCGCGCGAATCTGCAGCCTGAGCTATTGCGCGAGGTGCTCGCGATGCCACCATGGCTCGAGTCCTATTCCGCGCTTCGCCCCGTATTCGATGCAAGCGCCAAATCCGCGCTCGCTGCTGTCGACGGATTGATCGAAGCCGCCGGTCCGCCTGAAGACATCACGCAAGCCTGGCGCGCCCTCAGGCATTGCTCGCGCGCACTCGAAACGCTCTATCCCCTCGCCGGCATCCTCCCTCAGCTCAACCGCTTCTTCATCGACCCGTTACACCGCGACGACAAAGATCTCACGCGCCGCCTGATGCAACAGCCCGCGCCACCGGACACCGGCGTGATCTGCTTTGGCGACGACGCCAACTCGCGCGATGCCGTATGGGTCTATGTGCCAGAAACCTATGATCCCGCCACGCCCCATCCCGTCGTGTTTGCGTTGCACGGCGGCTCGGGAAATGGACGCTCTTTCCTGTGGAGCTGGGCGCGCGCCGCTCGCACGCGCGGCGCCATCGTGATCGCACCGAGCTCGGTTGGTCAGACCTGGGCGATCCAGGGCCGCGACCCCGACTCGCCACGTCTTGCCCAGATACTGGGCTTCGTACAGCAACGCTGGACGGTTGACCCTACGCGAATCCTGCTCACGGGCATGAGCGATGGTGGTACATTCACCTACACGGCGGGCCTCGACACGGGTTCTCCCTTCAGCCACCTCGCGCCCGTCGCAGCGGCCTTCCATCCCATGCTGGTCGCAATGGCCGATGCCGAACGGATGCGCAGTCTGCCGCTGCACATCATCCACGGCGATCGCGACTGGATGTTCCCGCGTCAGATGGGCGAAGACGCTGCGAGCCACTTTTCCGCCGCCGGCGCGAATGTGACCTACAAGCCCATCGCCGATCTCTCGCACTCTTATGGCGCAGACCTCAGCACGATGATTCTCGACTGGCTGTTGGCCTGAGGCGCCGAACCGCCATATGAAGGTTCCAGCGAGGCGCAGCATGGTCCTTCATCCCCAGAACATCCATCCAAAGATTGCCGAAGTCACCGCACGGGTCGAGGATCGCAGCCGCGATAGTCGCCGCGCCTATCTTGAGCGCATTGAAGCAGCGCGAAAGGCCGGCCCCGGCCGTCAGCATCTCTCCTGCGGCAATCTCGCCCACGCCTTCGCTGCATCGCCCCTGGGCGACAAGCTCACCATGCGGGGACGCGCGCCCAACATCGGCATCGTCACTAGCTACAACGACATGTTGAGCGCGCACCAGCCGTTCAAGGACTATCCCGATCTCATCAAGGACGCCGCGCGCAAGGTTGGCGCATCGGCGCAGGTCGCCGGCGGCACGCCCGCCATGTGCGATGGCGTAACGCAAGGCCAGCCCGGCATGGAGCTGTCTCTGTTCTCGCGCGACGTGATCGCACTTTCCACTGCCGTCGCTCTCACGCACGACGCTTTCGACGCAGGGCTGATGCTTGGCACATGCGACAAGATCGTGCCCGGTCTCGTCATCGGCGGGCTCAGCTTTGGCCATCTGCCCATCATTTTCTCGCCTGCCGGCCCGATGCCCTCCGGCATTAGCAACAAGGAGAAGGCGAAGGTCCGCGAACTGTTCGCCCTCGGACAGGTCACGCGCGAGCAATTGCTGGAGGCGGAAGCTGCGTCCTACCATACCGCGGGCACCTGCACTTTCTATGGCACGGCGAACTCCAACCAGATGATGATGGAGCTGATGGGCCTGCACCTGCCCGGCTCGGCCTTCGTCAATCCGGACACGCCCCTGCGCGAAGCGCTTGTGCGCGGCGGCGCTGAGCGTTGTGTCGAACTCGCAAAATCCGGCGAAGGTTTCATGGCCGAAATCGTCAGCGCCAAGTCCATCGTCAATGCCATCGTCGGCCTGATGGCGACGGGCGGCTCCACCAACCACGCTCTACACGTGCCCGCGATGGCGCAGGCAGCTGGCCTGATCGTAGACTGGGACGACTTCTCCGAAATTTCTTCTGTCGTCCCGCTGCTCGCGCGCATCTATCCGAACGGCTCGTCCGACATAAATCAGTTCCACGCCGCCGGCGGTATGGCCTTCCTGACGCGTGAGCTGCTCGACGCCGGCCTGCTTCACGCCGACACGAAGACGGTCGCGGGCGCAGGCCTTGCCGCCTACACGCAAGAACCGTGGCTGGACGCCGGCAAGCTTGCCTGGCGGCCGGGAGTCGAGAAATCGCTTGACGAAAATATCCTGCGGCCTGTCGCGTCGCCCTTCGAAATGGAGGGCGGGATCCGCCTGCTGACGGGCAATGTCGGGCGCGGCATTGTCAAAGTTTCCTCCGTGCCGAAAGACCGCCGCGTCATCGACGCTCCGGCCGCTGTTTTTTCGAGCCAGTCCGAATTCTCCGAAGCCTTCAAGGCCGGCAAGCTCGACCGTGATGTCATCGCCGTAGTACGCTTCCAGGGTCCACGCGCCAACGGCATGCCGGAATTGCATTCGTTGACGCCTGCTCTCACCGCGCTGCAGAACAAGGGCTTCCGCGTCGCCCTCGTTACGGACGGCCGCATGTCCGGCGCATCCGGCGCCGTCCCCGCAGCGATCCACGTCACACCGGGCGCCGATCAGGATTCCCCCCTCGCCCGCATTCAGGACGGCGACCGCGTCATTCTCGACGCCGAACACGGCGCGCTGCAACTCATGGTCGATCCCGCGCTGCTCGCTCAGCGCCCCCGCGCCACTGCGCCGCCCGCCGGTCACAGTCATGGGCGGGATCTCTTCGCTCCCCTTCGCCATCTCGCCGGCGATGCGGAAGCCGGTGGCGGCATTTTCAACCCTGTTTGGATCTCGGTATGACAGCGATGACCGTCGACGAACTTATGGCCGTTCAATCTGTGATCCCCGTGATCACGATCGAACGCGTTGATGACGCGATACCTCTCGCAACCGCGCTCTGCAGCGCAGGCCTCCGCGTCCTCGAAGTCACGCTGCGTACCGCCACCGCGCTCGACTGCATTCGCGAGATGGCAAAGGTTCCCTGCGCCATCGTGGGCGCTGGCACCATTCTAAATGTGCGCGATGTCGAAGCTGCCGCATCCCATGGCGCCAGATTCATCGTCACGCCTGGGCTATCCGAAGCAACCGTCAAGGCTTCTTTCCACGCAGGCCTCCCGATCCTGCCCGGCATCGCCACTGCGACCGAACTGATGGCGGGTCACGACCTCGGCCTCACCCGCTTCAAATTCTTCCCGGCTGAACAGGCTGGCGGCCGCGCTATGCTCGATGCGTTCCGTGGGCCGTTCGGCGCCGTAAAATTTTGCCCCACCGGCGGTATCTCGCTGGAACTTGCGCGCGATTACTTGAAACGCCCGAACGTCGGATGCGTCGGCGGCGGCTGGGTCTGCCCGACCAAACTAATCGATCAGAAAAAATGGGACGAGATCGGCGCGCTCGCCAGAGAAGCTGCGGCGCTGCCGCGAGGCCCCCAAAGCTGCTAGCTGTCCGCCTGCATCTCGTCGCTGCGGGGCGGTCCGGCGACGATCAGCATGGTGATCTGCACGGTCAGCGCCATGCTGAGATAACCGATGGCCGCCATCACCTGTGGCATCGGGCCGGGGCCGAACGCCATCATGGTCGTGTTGGCCTCGAGCGCGCGGTCACGCAGCAGGCCGATGCCGACGAAGCCCGCGATGAACGTCACCGCGCCAACCCACTGCGATGATCGCATCATCCGCCACCCTATCAGGCTGGCCGTTCCGCCAAAAATGAAGGCGCACATAATGGAAAGCGTCAGGGTGACCATAAGGTCGGTACTTGATGGGTAGCTCCACCAGCCCATTCGTGCGGCTAGCGCATCCCAGCCAACACTGAACACCGCGGCAGTTACACAGCCAGCCAAAGCAGCTGCTCTCCTGCGTGATCCCGCGCGCGTCAACCAGACCGTCGCGATGAACACCAGAGGCGATGCCACACACAGAACAAGGAGAACTTCCGCTGTCACGCGCAGTATCCTTCTCCCCACCCGGTTACTGTAGGCACACTTCCATCATGACGAAAGAGTAACCTTCGGGCTTCACTAAAAATCATCGCGCATTCGCGTGCCGCGCGATGTCCGTGGCGTCACTCGTCGGCTTGCTCGAAATACTTCGAGAGCCGCAGGCCCTGCCCCGCATACGTCGAGTACGAGCCTACCGCGCCATAAGGCACATCAGGCTTCGACGTCAGCTTCTCGAATACCAGTCGCCCGACTGGCTGTCCGTCTTCCAGGATGAACGGCACATCGCGCGAGCGCACTTCGAGCACGGCCTTGCCCTTGGAATGCGTCACGCCAAATCCCGGATCGAAAAAGCCGGCATAGTGCGCGCGAAACTCGCCCAGCTCCGGCGCGATCGGCGCCATCTCGGCGGCTTCATCGAGCGGAATGACGATCTTCTCTTTCGAGGCGAGAATGTAGAACTCACCCGGGTCCAGCACGATACGTCCATCGCGCGCCCGCACAGGCTCCCAGAAATCCTCCACGGCATGCGCACCAATCGCCGCGAGATCGATCACGCCCGAATGCCGCTTGGCGCGATAGCCAACAATGTCCGCTTTGGTCGGATGGAGGTCGAGGCTGAACGTCATGTCCCGCACGGCAGTCTGCACGCCGCGCCGCACGCGCAGTTGCAGAAGCCGATCCCCCGTCCGCGCCAGCACGGAGAAAGTGCGCGGTGAAATCTCGGCATAGAGATCGCCCTGATATCCCAGCGGGATGCCATCGAACGCGCGCGCGCGGTCAGATACCGCACGCACGAACACGTCGATGCGGCCCGTCGAGCTCTTGGGATTTGCCGCCGCCGACAGATCCTTTGGAAGTTTCACTTTCTCAAGCAAAGGCACGAGATAAACGCAGCCTGTCTCCAGAACCGCTCCCTTGGAGAGGTCCAGCGTGTGCATCACAAGACTGTCGTCCAGCCTGTCGGCCACCACCTGCTTCCCCGGCAGAAAGCTCGCGCGAAGCCGGTACGCCACCTTGCCGAGCCGGAGATCAAGGCTCGCCGGCTGCACCTGATCTTCGAGAATGCCACCCTCGGCCGTGATGGCGCCGGCCATCACGATCTCTTTCAGTTCGCGATCCGGCAGCACGCCCATCGCCGCCGTCTTGCGTTTCAAAAGCAACTTTGTCGCCGATTTTTTCACGATGGCTTTCGTCATTGCAGCGGCATCACCTTGAAGGGCTGCTGGATCTCCTGGAACACTGCCAGCGCCTCGCAGCGAGCGACATGCGCCGCCAGCATCGGCCATCCTTCAGCCAGGTCGAACAGTTGCGGATGTGCATCACCAAGGAAACGCAGCGCACACGCTGCTGCTACATCCGCATGGCCGATGCCCGACCCGAACCACCAATCCGTGGCATGCGAAATGCGGCTCGCCTCCAACTCACGCAGAGCCCCTGTGATCTGCGAGCAGCACCGCTCCACCCACGCCGCCGTCGAGCGATCATGGACCTTGGCTTCGTAGACCAGAGACACGGCCTTGTCTGCGAGACCTGTCGCCAGCGCACATACTTTCAGCGCCTCACGCCGCTCCTGTCCGCCCGCCGGCAGCATCGCCATACCCGGCGCTCCCATGTGGTCGAGCGCGTCGAGAATGGCAAAGCTCTCGATCAGCACCTCGCCGGTGTTCAGCACCAGCGCTGGCACGCGCATCAACGGATTCACCTCGCGCAGCTTTTCGGCATCTCCAAAAACCGACCACGACCGATGCTCGAATGCCAGGCCGTAGAGGCGCATCGCGATCGCAACGCGCCGCACAAACGGACTGTCATACTGGCCAATGAGAATCACGCTTGGTCTCCTGCGGCCTCATAAAGCATCTGAATAGATACGCGCGCAACGCCGACGCGATCGCAAGGCGCGGAAATTATACGAAAATGTCGCATCGTGATGGACGGAATGCCGCCTTTCAGATGGTATGCCGAAGGCGCATCTTTGTTGCGAATTCAGGGCAGGGCCGGGTTCGGCTCACCCTCGGACGGTTGATGCAATTCATCCGGCCCCGCGCCTAACTTCGATCAGGCCCTGACCGCGTCAGGAAGGAGCTGAACAATGGATTTCGACGCCCTGCTGCTGTCGCGACTGCAGTTCGCCTTCACTATTGGTTTCCACATCATATTCCCGGCCTTCACGATTGGCCTGGCGTCGTTCCTCGCCGTTCTGGAAGGACTGTGGCTCTACACAAAGAAACCTGTCTTCCGGAATCTCTACCTCTTCTGGGTCAAGATCTTTGCGCTGTCATTCGGCATGGGGGTCGTCTCCGGCGTGGTGATGAGCTACCAGTTCGGCACCAACTGGAGCGAGTTCTCTTCGCAGGTCGGCAGCGTCATCGGCCCACTCCTTGCGTATGAAGTGCTCACCGCTTTTTTCCTCGAAGCCTCCTTCCTTGGCATCATGCTGTTCGGCTGGAAGCGCGTCGGGCCAAAGCTACATTTCGCCGCCACCTGCACCGTCGCTTTCGGCACGCTGATAAGCACCTCGTGGATCCTCGCCGCCAACTCCTGGATGCAAACCCCGCAGGGATATGACTTCGCTGCTGACGGTACGATGATTGCGACCAACTTCATCGACGTCATTTTCACCCCCTCATTCCCGACGCGGCTTGCTCACATGGTGCTCGCCGCCTTTCTAACGACCGCCATGGTTGTCGCCGGCGCCTCGGCTTTTGCGCTGCTGGTCAAGAGGGCAAAACCCGAAAGCCTCACCGCGCTGCGCATGGCCATCCTGATGATGGCCATCGTCGCCCCGCTCCAGCTCGTCGCCGGCCACGAAAGCGGCGTTGTCGCGCACGAATACCAGCCAGCAAAAGTTGCCGCCATGGAAGGCTGGTGGGTAACCAGGGCCCAGCAACCCACGCTCCTCTTCGGCTGGCCCGATCAGGATGCCGAAACCACCCACGCCGCCATCGGCATTCCCGGCATGGGCTCATGGTTCACCGTCGGAGACGCCAACGCCGTCGTGAAAGGTCTGGACGCTTTCAAGCCTGAAGACCGCCCGCCCGTCTGGATCACGTTTTGGGCCTTCCGCGTCATGGTCGGCATGGGCATCGCCATGGTCGGCCTCGGCATCTGGGGCGCTGTGGTGTGGATCACGAAACGCCTCGAACGCGCCACGCTTTATCAGAAGGCACTCGTGCTCGCCGCGCCTTCAGGCTTCATCGCGGTGCTCGCGGGATGGATTTCTGCTGAAGTCGGCCGCCAGCCTTGGGTCGTCTATGGCGTATTGCGCACTGCAGATGCTGTATCGCCCGTGCCTGCAGGATCCGTCGCAACTTCGCTGATCTTCTTCATCGTCGTCTATGCAATCGTGTTCTCGGCTGGCGCGCTTTATATTCTCCGCCTCATGTCGAAAGGCCCCGACACTGAAGAACCGCAGCTGAAGGACGCCAACGAACCACCGGGCTCACCACTCGGCACAGGCGTCAAAAGCGCCGCAGTGAAGGAGGGCTGACCCATGCTCGGCAGCGAACTCTCCACCATCTGGGCCATCCTCATCGCCGTGGCGGTCTTGCTCTATGCCGCCCTCGACGGCTTCGATCTCGGCGTCGGCATCCTTTTCCCATTTGCCAAAGACGGCCACGAGCGCGACCAGATGCAGTCCGCCATCGCGCCCGTGTGGGATGGCAACGAGACATGGCTCGTCCTCGGCGGCGGCGGTCTCTTCGCGGCTTTCCCGAAGGCCTACGCCGCCCTGATGCCGGCGCTGTACCTTCCGATCTTCCTGATGCTGCTGGCGTTGATCTTCCGCGGCATCGCCTTCGAATTCCGCCACCACGGCCGCAAGACGGGCAAGCGCTGGTGGACCGTCGCTTTTGCCGGCGGTTCGATCACCGCAGCGATTGCACAAGGCCTCGTGCTTGGCGGCTTTATCCAGGGCGTGAACGTCGTCGATGGCAAGTTCGTCGGCGGCCCGCTGGACTGGCTGACGCCTTTCTCGCTTCTTGTGGCCGCGGCCCTGACAATTGGCTACGCCCTGCTCGGCGGCGCCTGGCTTGTGTTCAAGACGCAGGGCGAGCTTTTCGAGCGCGCCCGTACCTGGGTCAAACGGCTCGCCATCCTTACCGCCCTCGCCATGGGCGCAGTCAGTCTCGCCACCCTCGGCGTCGACCAGCGCGTGACCTATCGCTGGGGCCTCACCATGACCAGCATCGACTGGCCAACCTTCATCCAGCTCGCGCCCCTTCCCCTTGTTTGCGGCTTGCTCTGCTTCCTGCTCTGGCGCGGCGCGGATCTCCGTCACCATGCGGCACCCTATCTCTACGCTGTCGGTCTGTTCGCGGTCGGCTATGTCGGCCTCGCCGTCAGCCTTTGGCCCTACATCGTTCCCTTCGCGATGACCCCGGCAGAAGCCGCTGCGGCCGACAACGCGTTGTCCTTCATGCTGTGGGGCGCCGCCCCCATGCTCCCGATCATTCTGGGCTACACCGCCTATGTGTACTGGCTCTTCCGCGCCAAGGTGACCGATGAAGCTACCGACCATTGAAGGCCCGCCAGAAGACGGCGAACCGACACACCCTTTAGGCAAGAAACTGATCTGGTTTGCAGTTCTGTGGATCGGCGGCGCGTCCACGGTCGCGGCCATCGCCTATGCGCTTAGGGCGCTTATCCTTTAGCTCCACTCTCTGGCGCCTCGGCCCGGCACCGCTTATAGGGCGGTCTCTCAACCGGAAGGCAGCCGCCATGACTCAGGACAACAGCAAGGACAAATCCAAATCCTGGCGCCTGCAGACCATGATGGTGCGCGGCGGTCTCACGCGCTCGCAGTACGGCGAAACGTCTGAAGCCCTCTATCTCAGCTCCGGCTTTGTCTATGACAGCCCAGAGGAACAATCGGCGCGCATGGCCGGCGACAAGCCGGGCTACATCTATTCGCGATACGCAAACCCCACCGTCCGCATGTTCGAGGAACGCCTCGCCGCGCTCGAAGGCGCCGAAGATTGCCGCGCCACTGCCTCGGGCATGGCCGCGATCCACACTATGCTGGTCGCGCCAGTGAAGCCAGGCGATCGCATCGTCGCCCCGCGCGCGCTGTTCTCGTCCTGCATCTGGATCCTCAAGAACATCGTGCCGAAAATGGGCGTGGAGGTGACGTGGGTCGATGGCTCCGATCTTGCTGACTGGGAACGCGTCCTATCGAAGCCGTGCCGCCTCGTCCTGATAGAGACGCCATCCAACCCTATGCTCGACGCTGTCGATATTCGCGCCGTCGCCGACATGACGCACGCCGCCGGCGGCGAATTGATCGTCGACAACGTGTTTGCCTCGCCCATCCTGCAGCGCCCGCTGGAACTCGGCGCCGACTGGGTCGTCTATTCGACCACCAAGCACATGGATGGTCAGGGCCGCACGCTCGGCGGCGCCATCCTCGGCAAGAACAAGAAGATCGCGGACGACATCCAGCAATACTACCGCCACACCGGCCCCTCGATGTCGCCGTTCAATGCGTGGATCGTGCTGAAGGGTCTCGAAACGCTGGGTGTGCGCGTGCGTGCGATGAGCGCCAATGCCCGCACCATCGCGGATCGCCTCGCCAGCAATCCCAAGATCACCGCGGTTCGTTATCCCGGTCGCTCGGACCACCCGCACCACGACGTCCACGCCGCCCAAATGCCGGATGGTGGGGGGTCGCTGGTGTCTTTCTCGATCAAGGGCGGCAAGACCGCAGCCTACGCCATGCTTAACAAGCTTGGCCTCGTCGATATCTCCAACAATCTCGGCGATTCCAAATCCCTAATCACCCACCCCTCCACCACCACCCACCGGACACTCACCGACCAGGAACGCGCCGATATCGGGCTCGACGACAGCTGGGTGCGGCTCTCGGTCGGCCTTGAAGACCCGGACGACATCGCCGAGGACCTCGAACAGGCACTGTAAAACCCGAATGGACGCTGGGAGGCTCAGCCCTTCTCATCCGTCTATTTAGTTGCATTTGCAACGTTAAGAGCCATACGACCTTCGTCACAAGTTTCGCGTGACTTCTCGCGCGGTGGGGACAAGTCAAAGGGACTGTTTGTCATGAAATCGCTTCTCGCCGGCGCGAGCGTCGCGCTTCTCGCCCTCGCTGCCTGCTCTCCGGCAGCAGCGCCTGCCGCCGTAACCGTGACTGAAGCGCCCCCGGCGCCGACGCCGATCTCCATCGCCGCCCCAGCCGGCGAGTACGTCTCCGATCCGACCCATGCGAGCGTGAACTTCCAAGTCCAGCACCTTGGCCTGTCGTTCTACAGTCTGAAATTTAAGACTTTCGACGCCGTCGTGACCTTCGACCCGGCCAACATCGCCGCCTCGAAAGTCTCCGCCACCATCAAGCCGTCTGACCTGGTCGTCGGCTACCCGCAGGACTACGTGAAGAACCATCCCGGCACGAAGTTCAAGACCTGGGAAGACGACATCGCCAACTCGACCAACTTCCTCGACGGCGGCAATTTCCCGACCATCACCTTCACCTCAACTTCGGTTGAGCCCTCGGGCGAGCGCTTGGCCAAGGTCACCGGCGACCTGACCCTGAAAGGCGTCACCAAGCCGGTCACGCTTGACGTCACCTTCTCGGGCGAGACCGCCTCGCACTACTTCGCCAAGGTTCCCGCCATCGGCTTCTCGGCCACCGGCACGTTCAAGCGTTCGGATTTCGGCCTCGACTACCTCGCCCCGGCGGTCGTTGCAGAAGACGTGCAATTCGAGATCGAAGGGGACTTCATCCAGAAAGCAGCGCCGGCCACGACCCCGGCCCCGTAGTTCCAACTCGTTCCGCACATGAAAGGGGCGTGGACTCTTGAGGTACGCGCCCTTTTTGTCGTTTATGGGTGAATCGCCCGCGACCGGCAGGGAGGCGCAATAACGTGACCGCCTACCCATACGAGGCCGAGACCAATGGCATCTGCATCCGCGTCCGGCCTGTTTTCATCGACGAACAGAGCTCGCCCAAAGACGACCGCTTCCTCTGGGCCTACCATGTCGAGATCGAGAACCGCGCCGGCCGCACGCTGCAGCTGATGACCCGCCACTGGCGCATCACCGACGGGGACGGGCGCGTCCAGCTGGTCGATGGTCCCGGCGTCATCGGCAAGCAGCCGGTCCTGCGGCCCGGCGCCCGCTTCGAATACACCTCCGGCTGCCCCCTCACGACCCCGTCCGGGCTCATGCAGGGCGCTTATCAGTTTGAGGACGAAGCAGGCGCCAGCGTCGAGGCGACCATCCCGCTTTTCGCCCTCGACAGCCCCTATGATGACCGCCGTCCCAACTAGGAACGATCAGTTTCGGACGTGGCGAGTCCCGTCTTTGCCAAGCTTTTGCGATGTAACGCAGCCAGTAACGGTAAATAACTGACTGAGTGCGCACGCTTTTCCTATCAGGGACAGAAACCGGCTGCCCAACGATCGGTATGGAGACGGCCACCTGAAGGGGAAAGACCTCACCTTGATCCGCGCGTCTGCGATTCGTACTGCCGCCCGCCGCCGCTTGCTCGCGCAATGGCGAGGGTCAGAGGCGTTCTTGTCCCACAAGTGAGGCACCGCATCCATGGCACTGCACCCTCGCTTCTCCTCCCGTAGGGTTGGGTCCATGCAAACTGTCGCCGCGGACAGATCCTGTCCGCGGCGGCTTCTTTTTGGGGCCTGGAACTAGGTCTGGCGACTAGATCGCGTCGCCTCAGATCGCATCCAGTGGGAAGCGATAGAGCCGGCCACAGAACTGGCAATCCGCCGTGATCGCGCCATCGGCTTCGGCCAGCTCCACGATCTCGTCACGCGGCATCTGGCGCAGCGTGGTCAACAGCTTCTCGTCCGAGCACGTGCATTTGTCGACCAGCCCGCGCGGCGCTTCCAGCCTCACGCCGTTCTCGTGGAACAGACGGAACAGCAACTTCCCCGACGACACATCCGGATCGACCAGTTCGATATCCGCGATAGTGTCGAACAGGTGCCGCGCATTGTCCCACGCTTCATCCGTGTCGCCACGCGCCTCATCGCCCGCGACCTGCTGGATCAGCGCGCCGCCCGAGCGCCAGCGTTTCGTGCCGCCGGGTTCGGAAATCTCCGCCACCGCCAACTTAACGCGCGTCGGCACCTGCTCGGACTGCGAAAACCAGACTTGTGCGCAATCGGAAAGCGTGGCGCCTTCAATCGGCACCATCGATTGCCACGGAGCCTGATCGGGATCATTGGGTTGCAACAGCAACGCCAGCACGCCCTTGGCAAGCACCTGCGGAATATGCGGCCGCTGGCCCTTGTTGATGCGCTCCAGATTTTCCCACTTGGCCTTGTCGATACGCAGATAGCCGCGCACGCCGCCATCCGACCGCGCTTCGGCGACCATCAGCGACACCGGGCCTTCGCCCTGCGCCTGCACCATCACGCGGCCATCGAATTTCAGAGACGCCGACACCAGTACGGCCAGCGTCACCGCCTCGCCAAGCAGATAGGCTGCCCAGCGCGGATAATCGTGGCGCTTCAAGATCGGGTCGAGCACGCCATCGCCGAGGCGCGCAATGCGGCCGCGGACCGAGGTGTCCTCGATCTGGAACGAAGCGACGAAATCATCGCCCGCCCCAAGAGGGTCATTAATGATGGGGGTATCGGTCATTTCGGGGGAGCTAGCATGTAAGGACATGGCCGCCAAATGGGCGTGGCGCCTCGGATTTTCAAGCGGCAGCGCGGCATGGCTTGCGACCAATCCATCACCCGCTGATCTCAGGATCGGAACCAGTGGGGACCGATGAAATTGCCTGTGTTAAAAGCAGTCGCGATGACTTTCGCCTTCTCGATCGAGAACTGGCACAACCTTATTCGCGTCGGCTGGGCGCCCTTTGTCCTGCTAACCGCCGTGGGTTTCGCGTTTCAGACTTACCGCGGCTCAGGCCTCGCCGAACTCGTGGCGCGGTGGGCTGCGTTGACCGAGGCAGACGTGCAAACGTTTAATACAGAGATATTCTGCGAGATTCAGGCGGTGAACCTAATTGTCGGGCTCCTCCCGCTCGTGATGTTCCCTGGTCTGTTTCGCTTTGTCATGCGCGGACAGAAGCCATCCCTCACATTCAATATTCGATGGGGCGTCGACGAATGGCGCCTGCTCGGCACTTTTGTGATCCTGTTCCTGACTTGGATGCTCGTCGTCTTTTGTGCGGCCCTCGTGCTCGCGATTCCCACAGCGTTGCTCGCCTCGGGCGGCTTCTCCATTCTGGTGGCGCCCGTCGCCGTCGTCGGCGGCCTGTGGTTCCTGACGCGGACTTTTCTCATTGGACCCGCTACGATCTCAGAGGAACAGATAGGGCTCGGTCCTGGATGGCGGGCATCGGGCGGCCAAAGCCGGCCGTTGCCAGCCTACATCCTATTGTGGTTAGCCATGGGCGCGACGGTTCAGGTTTTGGTCACGTTGATCGTGACGTCCGATGTCGCGAAGATCATGGTCGAAATGTTCACGTGGCCGCCGCGCTCCGAAATTACACAGGAAACAGCCATGCGGATTCAGGAAGCCATCGCTGCGAACACTCCGTTTGGAATGTTCCGCGTCTTGCTGCTCACCATTCTTGGCATCGCCTGGCGCCTGATCGATGAAGACCGGCCGCAGCCGGCAACCAGGATACCCGAGGGATCGGCGCGCGACATTATGGCGTTCTGATCTTCGCTACTTCTCCTGCTCCGGCGGCGGCACAAAGCCGAAGCGCAGCGTCTGGATCTGCGGCTCATGGGTCGGGGCCAAAACGACGTTACCGTTCATCTCGCCCCTTTCACAGGTCCACGCGAAATAGCCCGCCATCAGGCCTGTCGCGCCCACCTCCACCGGCGTCTCCGGCTTGCATTCCCCTGCCTGCTCCTTGAGCAGGGCAAACTCCTTCGCCCAGTTCTCAGAAGAGCGATCCATAAGGAAGTTCATCGCCAGCTGTGAACGCCCCGGCTCGATTGAACCAGCGGCATACATTGCGCCCACGATTTTGTACGCCGCGCTTAGCGCCACGCTGACCGGCCACTTCCGATCTTTCAGGACGCCGGCCTTGTGAAGCTGCAGCGCGGCCTCGCGATTGGTGCGTCCCGGCCCGGCATAGGTCCGGTTGGCGAACGCAAAAAGACCGATCCCCTGTTCAGGCAACAGCAACACATTGGATCCATATCCCGGATAGCCGCCGCTGTGGTTAAGCGTGACCCCGAGATCGCAATCCTGCGCCGCGTTCATGCCCATCCCGTAGGCCGTCGCGAACGCGCATGTCTGCCCCTGCTCCAGACCGTCCCGCCGACCGATGCTGAGAAAGTTCAGCCCCTGCGCCAGCTCGCGCACGCTTGACCGCTTCACCGGCCCCGTCTCCGCGCCATCGCGCGCCGGCCACGCATCCAGCAGGAACGACATCCATTTGACATAGTCGTTCGCGCTGGTCACGACCCCTCCCATCGCGCCAAACACGCCATGCGGCATGGTCGGCTCCAGCGACCACGCGTCGTTCTCCCAACTATAACCGAGCGCCAGCCGCGCCCGTGGAACATCGCGCACTTCGTAGGTGGTGGACGTCATGCCCAGCGGTTTCATGAACTCCGTCATGATGAACCGGTTGTACGGCTCGCCTGACACGTTGGTGACGATCCGGCCCAGCAGCGCATAGCCGAAGTTCGAATACTCCATCTTCGTCTGCGGCGCGCGTTCGAACGGCACGCCATCGCGCAGCATTCTCGTGAAGGCCTCCTCGCTCAGCGGCTGCTGCCGGTCGCCCCACGGATCATCCGTCACGAAACCGCCGACATGACTCAACAAGTCGCGAATACGGATACGCGGCGAGTCCGTCGTCGGATACGTCCATGCCTTCAGCTCGGGCACATACGTCTCGGCAAGTTCATCAAGACTCAGCTTCCCCTCATCCCGCAGTTTCAGGATCGCCAGCGCCGTGAACGCCTTGCTCATCGAGGCGATGCGGAACAGCGTCTCTGCGCCTACCGGCGTATTGGTCTCGATGTCCTGCACGCCTGAGGCGCCGAAATGCACGAGCCGCCCGTCCTTGACGACGCCCCACACAATCCCCGGCAGGTGCGCCGATTTCTGGAAGGTCAGGAATCCCGCATCGATCGCAGGAAGCGCCTTCTCCATTTCGGCCGAAACAGGCGGCGCGGGCTGCGGGCTGACCTGTGCGCAGGCTGGCGTAGCTAATCCAAGCGTCAGCGCTAGGGCGATTGAGCGAAACTGACGCACGCATTTCTCCGTCTTGTCGCGCGAATAGTGCTGTCCGCATCTCGCCAATGCAACCACCCCGCGAGTCCCGTCACACGCGAAGTTTGGACGGACCGATAAATTCTCGGAAGTTCGAGTGAGACGAACGCCTCTTTGCCGCGTAAAACATTGGAATTGTCCGGGGCAACCCGGCCAGCATAGAGAAGGACCGCCTCGCGATGAGCGAAAGCACCAGAACGCCGGCGCCCAAAACCGGGACCAGAATCGCTACAACCGCCGGAACAGCCTCCGAGCTGCCCGTCTCGGCCCGGATCCGCGCGCGCCTTCAAAAGGCAAAACGCCGCTTCCACGCCAACGACAATATCTCCGCCTTCCTCGAAGCCGGCGAACTCGAAGCCCTGCAGGCCGAGGTCGAAGAGAAAATGAAGGGCGTGCTCGACAGTCTGGTGATCGACACCGTTAGTGACCACAACACGCGCGAGACCGCAAAGCGCGTCGCGAAGATGTACCTCACCGAAGTCTTCCAGGGGCGCTACACAGCCGTGCCGCCCGTGACGGAATTCCCCAATGCGTCCTCGCTCAACGAGTTGATGATCGTCGGCCCGATCACCGTACGCAGCGCCTGCAGCCACCATTTCTGCCCGATCATGGGGCGGCTCTGGATTGGCCTGATGCCGAACGAGCACTCAAACCTGATCGGCCTGTCGAAATACTCGCGCCTCGCCGAATGGATCATGTCTCGCCCGCAGATTCAGGAAGAAGCTATCACACAGATGGCCGAGTTGCTGATCGACAAGGTCCGCCCGGATGGCCTCGCCGTCGTGATGGAAGCCGACCATTTCTGCATGCACTGGCGCGGCGTGCGCGACAACGAGACCAAGATGATTAACTCGGTAATGCGTGGCTCCTTCCTCAAGGACCACACGCTGCGCCGGGAATTCCTTTCTCTCCTGAACCTCAAAGGCTGATCGCCATGCTTGTCCGCTGCCTTTACGCTAGCCGCGCCGCCGCCGGGACTGGCGTCGCCATCCTCGATGAGATCCTCGCCCAGTCGCGCCGCAACAATCCGGCCAAGGGGATCACCGGCATGCTCTGCGTCTCGAATGATGTGTTCATCCAGTTGCTCGAAGGCGGACGCGATGAAGTTTGCGATCTCTACAACGCCATCGTCCGCGATCCGCGCCACGAACAGGTGCGCCTGCTGGCCTATGACGAAATCAGCCAGCGCCAGTTCGGCAACTGGACCATGGGTCGCGTCGACCTCGCCCGCGTGAACCCGAGCGTCCTGCTGAAATACTTCAAGCGCGCCGAACTCGACCCCTTCAGCGCCTCAGGCTCCGCCACCCTCTCCTTGCTCGGCGAACTCGTCGCATCAGCGTCAATCGTGGGACGAGGGGAGTAAGCGACTGGCGTTACGTCTTCGATTTGAACCAGTGTTCGTGTGTGGCCTTGAGAAGGTCTGGATCATTGATCGGCAGGCTAGAGGCGTCATCGACAAACGAATCGATTGTGCACTCAGGACAGAACGCCATTCCATCGGGCATGAAGCATGTAATACTGCGCGCAGCATAACCTGCGCAGCAGCGTTCGCAGACGCAGATCTGGCTAGCCACGATTTGCTGGCGGTTTGCGGTCATCGTCTTTATGAGACTTTCGATCTGGCCGTGCAAAATCCGCTCACGTGCCTATCCCTTGAAACACCACTCCAAGATTGCCTTCTGCGCGTGCAGGCGGTTCTCGGCTTCATCGAACACCAGCGACTGCGGCCCGTCGATGACGTCCACATCGACTTCCTCGCCGCGGTGCGCCGGCAGGCAATGCAGGAATTTTGCGCCACCATTTGCGAGTCGCATCAATTCACCGTCCACCTTATACGCGCCAAGGTCCGCCAATCGCTTGTCCGCATCCTTGTCGCCCATCGAGACGAACGTGTCGGCTACCACGACATCTGCGCCAGCTACCGCCTGCTTCGGATCGCGATAGAGATCGATGCGGCCCCGCTCGGATCGTGCCCGCTCCACATCGTTCATGTCGGCGTCGTAGCCAGCCGGTGTTGCAATCGCGAGCGAGTAGCCAAACTTCGACGCGCCATGGATGAACGTGTTGGCCATGTTATTGCCATCGCCCACCCACGCAATGCGCGCGCCTTTCAGTGTGACGCCTGCTTCTTCCAGCGTCTGCAGATCCGCGATGATCTGGCAGGGGTGAGACTTGTCGGTCAGCCCGTTGATCACCGGTACCGAGGCCGCCTCGGCAAACGCCAGCACGTCCTCATGACGATTGGCGCGCATCATCACCGCATCGACATAGCGCGAGAGAACCCGCGCCGTATCCTCGATGCTCTCGCCCCGGCTGATCTGCGAGTCCGTCGATGTCAGGATCAGCGACGTGCCACCCAACTGGCGTATCGCCATGTCGAAACTGACGCGCGTCCGCGTCGAGTTCTTCTCGAAGATCATAGCCAGCGTATGACCCGCCAATGGCGCATCGCGATCGATCGTCCCTTTCGGCAGGTCCTTGCGCGCCGCCTTTCGCAACTTGGCGTTGTTCAGGATGGCCCTCAGCTCCGCAGGCGGGAGCGGCCACAGGTCAAGAAAGTGGTTCATGATCTCGACCCTTACGACCCGGCGGCCGTCATCATGCTGGCGAACTGCTGGTCGATGATGTCGATCGCTTGGCGGACATCCGCTTCGCTGACGATGAGCGGCGGTACGAGACGCAGCGTGTTGTTGCCCGCCGTGCCGACCAGCAAACCGCGATCGCTCAGCTTGCTGCGCAGCGACAGCGGATCGTCCCGCATGCGCAGCCCGCGCATGAGGCCCGCGCCCGTGACTTCGAGCACCAGTTCCGGATAGCGGCCCCTCAGGCTCTCCATCCCCTGCTGCATCGTTCCCGCCACACGCCGCACGCCTTCAAGAAAGCCTTCGCCCGTTACAATGTCCAGAACCGCATTGCCCACAGCCATCGCCAGCGGCCCGCCGCCGAACGTTGTTCCGTGTACGCCCTTGGCCATGCCGGATGCAGCTTCCGCCGACGCGAGGATCATCCCCATCGGGAAGCCGCCGCCAATGCCTTTGGCCGCCGCGAGCAGGTCAGGCTCGGCGCCGTCATACCATTGGTGATGGAACAGCTTGCCGGTGCGTCCCGCGCCACACTGGATCTCATCATAAATCAGCAGGACGCCATTCTCGTCGCACAGCTTGCGTAGCCCCTGCAGGCACTGCCCGGGCACTTCGCGAACGCCGCCTTCGCCCTGCACGGGTTCGATCAGCACGGCGGCAAGATCCGGCTCCTTGATTGCCCGTTTCAGCGCCTCGTGATCGCCGAATGGAATGGAGCGGAAGCCCTGAATGCGCGGGCCGAAGCCCTCGCGATACTTCTCCTGAGCGCCCGCGCTGATGCCGCCCAGCGTACGCCCGTGGAACGAGCCTTCGAACGACAGCACGCCGATGCGCTCCGGCTTGCCCTTTGACCATTGATAACGTCGCGCAATCTTGATGCAGCCCTCGACCGACTCGGCGCCCGAGTTGGTGAAGAATGCATAATCCGCAAACGTCAGGTCGACATAGCGCTGCGCCAGTCGCTCCTGTCCCGGCACGCGGAACATATTCGACGTGTGCCACAGCTTGCTGGCCTGATCGTTCAGCGCCTTCACCAGAACCGGATGGCAATGGCCCAGCGCGTTCACCGCGATACCCGCGATGAAGTCGAGGTAAGCCTTGCCCTTGTCGTCATACATGCGCACGCCCTCGCCTCGCTCGAAGACGACCGGGCTCGGGCCGTAGACGGGAAGCACTGCGTTCGACATGTGTGCATCTCCTGAGTGACGCCAGCTGAGGGAAAATAAAACTCCTGCCCTTGTTCAGGGGCCTTTTGGAAAGGCGGGAGCAATGCTGCCGGTCGCTTCTTATGTCAATGAGAATGCGCTATTTGGCTACCCCCGGCCGCCTGAACAGGGTTTCCCCGCCGATCGTCGTGAATAACGATCGGAGTTGTGCCCCGTTTTGTTGGAAGGCCGCCATGCAGATTCGGCGGAAACGTAAAAACCTTCTCCAGCGATCTCAAACGCTTGCCCGAAATTTTCGGCGGATTGCTCTGCTCCAAATCGGCTGGCCCTCCCAGCGAACGTATAATCGCGCCCATGAAACGCCGAGGCCTCCCTTTGTGGCTGCTGCGCGACATCCTGGCCTTGCTTGGTGTCCTGATCAGCTTCTGGCCGTTGTGATGGTCCTGGTGATCACCAACGGCTTCAAAGCCATGCGTGGGACGAAAAGTCCCGAATTCGGCCTACGACGACTTCCCGATTCTGCTGGCCGATGCCGAAGCCCGACTGGATTTCGCATTATGGCGCGAAGCCTATCGCCGCCTCGGCTTGGACCACCGCGTCGTCGAGTTCACTCTCGCGGAAGCTTCCGACGACTGGAACGAGACCACGCGCCGCTTTTAGTCTTACCAGCGGGCCTTCGGCAACCTCGCTACCTACTCCCGCGCCGACGTCCACGCGCTCTGTGAACGCTACAGCACCAGCCAGCGCGATGTGACCAACAGCAACTGCCCCGGCTTCCGCCTAAACTCTTCGAGCTTCGGCGGACATGTCGCCGAGGGTGGAAAACAGCACCGATCTCTAGCCTCTCTCGACGCGTCGCGCCGGGGGTAGATCGCGACGTCTTCGTCGCGAGACGGGGGCAGCCTATGGCCGCGCGGTCCGCCCTTGCGCCCAATGCTAGGACAATTAGCCAACAAAACCCTCAGCGCCTGCGCGCCTGAGATCGCACCCCATGTCCGCTCTGGACAAAACTATCCAAAACGCGTGTCGTCGCCCCATGACAAACATCTCCTCACGCGTCGACGCAGCCGTTCAGTCCGCCCTCAATGAGAAGCGCATCGTCGGCGCCGTCATTGCGGTGATGAAGGACGGGCAATTCGCTCACCTCAGGGCCTACGGCATGGCCGACCGCGAAGCGGGCCTGCCGATGAAGGAAGACGCGATCTTCCGCCTCGCCTCGATCTCGAAGCCCATCGTCACCGCCGCCGCGATGGCGATGATCGAGGCCGGCAGGTTCGCGCTCGACACGCCGGTCACCGACTTCCTGCCCGACTTCAAACCGAAAGCGCCAGATGGCTCGACGCCGACCATCACCATCCGCCATCTTCTGACGCACACGGCGGGCTTGTCCTACGATTTCCTTCAGCCACCGGAAGGTCCCTACAATACCATCCCCGTGTCCGCCGGCATCGACGGCGATTTCACCATGGAGGACAACCTTGCCCGCATGGTGCAGGCTGGCCTCACCTTCCTGCCAGGGGCCATGTGGCTCTACTCCGTCGCCATCGATGTGCTCGGCGCCGTGATGGCGAAGGCCGAAGGCACGGACGTCGAAGGAGCCGTCGCGAAATACGTCACCGGTCCGATGGATATGTCGGACACTTCTTTCTATGTCACCGACCCTTCGCGCCTCGTGCAGCCCTATTCCAACGCCGCTCCCGAACCCGTAGCCATCGGCGACAATTTCAAACAGCCATTCGTGCCCGGCTGCGCCCCGATCAATCTCGGCACCTCGCGCGCCTTCAACCGCAACGCTTTCCAGGGCGGCGGCG
Source organism: Caulobacterales bacterium (assembly GCA_038326205.1). Lineage (GTDB taxonomy): Bacteria > Pseudomonadota > Alphaproteobacteria > Caulobacterales > Hyphomonadaceae > UBA7672. Next base: position 72,266 of record JBBQJV010000009.1, read on the forward strand.
GCTGCATGAACGGCAAGGCCCTCGATGTGATCCGCATGCTCGACACCATTCGCTCCGGCGGCGACCCCATCCTGTCAGAGGCTTCCACACAGCAGATGATGTCGAACCAGGTCGGCCCGCTCCGCATCCTGTTCGATCCGACCGGCAACACCGCCTTCGGTTTCGGCGGCTCGATCCTGCTCGATCCCGTCGCCTCTGGCTCCGCGCTCTCGCCCGGCTCTTGGCAATGGGGCGGCGTCTGGGGCCACAGCTGGTTCGTCGACCCGACGCGCCAGCTCACAATCGTAAACCTCACCAACACCACACTCGAAGGCATGGCAGGACAACTGCCCGGCGACATTCAGAAAGCGGTAATCGGGTCGTAGGGTGTAAAGAGCGGAGCGAAATCCACCTCGCGCCCACTGGCTATGCATTTCGTTCCGCTCAATTCACCCTACGCCTTCGGTTTCTTCACCGGCGCCTTCTTTTCTTTCGGCGCCAGCTTGTGCGCCTCGATGATCTCGATCGCCTTGGCGAGGCATTCATCGGGCGTCAAGCGTGTCGTGTTGATCCACACCGCATCGTCCGCCGGTCTCATCGGCGCATCCTCGCGCTGCGAATCCCGCGCGTCGCGTTCCCCGAGTTGCAGCAGGATGCCATGCTCTGTTACGCTCTCCCCCATGGCGGACAATTCCTTGAACCGCCGCCGCGCCCGTTCTTCGACCGAAGCATCCACCCACAGTTTCACATCCGCATCCGGAGCAATAACCGTCCCGATATCGCGACCATCAAGAACCGCCCCGCCCGGCTGCTGTGCAAACTTCCGCTGCAAGTCGAACAGCGCCCGCCGCACCGCGCCGAGCGAAGCCACTACCGACGCCGCCGCCCCAACGCCGGCGCTTCTCAACTCCCGCTCGTCGAATTCTGCGAGATCGATATGCGCCGCCAGAAGCGCGCACTCACGCTCATCCTGGAAGTCGATTCCCTTGTTCAGCGCCGACTTCGCAAGCGCGCGATAAAGCAATCCGGTATCGAGGTGCGGCAGGCCGTAGTGCGCCGCCAGCCGCTTGGCCAGCGTGCCCTTGCCGGACGATGTCGTGCCATCGAGTGCGATGATCATTAGTCTTCCCGCTCAACATTGGCGCCCAGCGTCGCTATGTGATCGAAGAACTCAGGATAGCTGGTAGCGATCATTGCGATGTCATCGACCGTAACCGCATCCTTCGTGGCCGACCCCATCACCAGCGCCGACATGGCGATCCGGTGGTCGTGACGCGCTTCCACCAATCCTCCGCCCGGAACGCCACGCGCGCCCAATCCCGTAACGATGAAGCCATCAGGCAGTTCCTCAACCGCGACGCCGTTGACCGCCAGCATCGAACAGATGGCCTTGATCCGGTCGCTCTCCTTGACCCGCAGTTCGGCCGCACCGGTCACCTTCGTCTTGCCGTCAGCAAACGCCGCCAGCACCGCAAAAATCGGCAGTTCGTCAATCATCGACGGCACCAGAGCCGGATCGAGCGTGATGCCTTTAAGGCGTGACGCTGACGCAATCACGCGCACCGTGTCTTCGCCCGTAGCCTGTCCGTCGGCTTCAACCCGCAAGCTTGCGCCCATCGCGCGGGCCGCATCAATGAAACCCGTTCGCGTTCGGTTGTCGAGCATGCCTGTCGCGTTCGCTTCGCCATCGCCTGCGATCAGCGCCATTGCGATCGCGAAGGCGGCTGACGACGGATCGCCGGCAACTGATGCGCCGTTGATCGCCCGCAGCAATTGTCCGCCTCTGACAGACACGATTGGCCCACCTTCGCTCCGCTCCTCAACGCCGACTTCAACGCCGAATGCCCGCAGCATCCGCTCGGTGTGATCACGCGTCACCTCTTTCTCTTCGACAACCGTGACGCCATCGGCGCGAAGTCCCGCCAGCATGATCGCAGACTTCACCTGCGCCGAGGCTTCCGGCGGCGCATACCGGATCGCTTTCAACCTGCCGCCCTTGATCAGCGCGGGCAGCCTGCCGCCCGTCTCGGTATCCGCAACAACCCCCATCTGGCGGAGTGGCTTCAGCACACGCTCCATCGGTCGCGAGGACAACGACGCGTCGCCGACAAACCGGGCCGTCACTTCGTGGCCGCCGGCCAGCCCCATCATCAGCCGGGCCCCGGTTCCCGAATTGCCGAAATCGAGATCCTGCGTGGGCGATGCGAACCCGCTGGTTCCGACCCCCTGAATGGTCCAGGCGCCTTGTCCCGTCCGCTCGACCCCAGCCCCCAACGCCTTGACGGCGCGGGCCGTATTGAGGACGTCTTCGCCTTCTAGGAGACCCGTAATGGTCGATTCGCCGCTTCCCACGGCCGCCATCATCAGCGCCCGGTGCGAACAGGATTTGTCGCCGGGCGCGCGGATCGATCCGGTGATCCGCACGACAGATCGAGAACTCGCACGCATATGCTTTCAAAGCCTTGTGGTTGGCTACGCCAGACGCCATCTGGCTGGCGGAACATGAGCGCTTTACAGCCCCGCGCAGACATGGCAAGCGCCGACCCAAGCATGGGGAAACACCTTGGCTAACAACGACCTCGGCGACAAACATATTTGCCCGGAATGCGGGTCGAGATTCTATGATCTCGGAAAACTCCCGCCCGTCTGCCCAAAGTGCAAGACGGTCGTGGTGGTGACGGCAGAATCCGCCAAACCCAAACGCGCCGCGGCTGCCAAGCCGAAGGCTGCGCCTGCCAAGAAAGCGGCGGTGGTCAAGCACGAGGATGACGACGAAGACGACCTCGAGGATGACGAGGATGAAGACGACGAGGACGAGGACGAGGAAGAGGACGAGGAAGAGGAAGCCGAAGAAGAGGCCGAATCCGAGGACGAAGCCGTTGTCGTGGCGGATGACGACGACGATGACGACGAAGACCTCGACGATGACGACGACGACGACGATGACGACGACCTCGATGATGACGAGGACGACGACGATCTGACCGTTATCGACGAGGACGATTTCGAGGAAGAGGAAGAGATCGCAGTCGAGGATGCGGAGGAAGACCCGTAGGGTCGCGCTGCTTGCGCCAGACATATCCACGGCCCGCGATGACCTCGCGGGCCGAATTCATTTTGGCCGATGGTTCGCCCGAGGGCGATTTATGAAGTCGGCACCCGTGATCAGGGTGGGAATGGTGGAGCCAGACGGAATCGAACCGACGACCTCTTGCATGCCATGCAAGCGCTCTCCCAACTGAGCTATGGCCCCACATACGTGGTTCGGTTGCGTCCCAAAGGCCGCTCCCGATTTAGGAGCGCGTTGCTTATAGCGAGACCTGCCCAGGATCAAGCGGGGAAAACAAAGGACGTCTGGTGGCTGAAATCATGCAGTTTCATGCGGCACAATGCGCGACCAGCGCCTGTGGGCTCCGGTCTGGCAGCGACTGATTGCCTGCTTTTCCTGTGACTAAGTGCCGACCGAGACCCAGCCAACGCCGCTGGAACGGCCGGACTGGCTGGCCGACCAGATTGCGCAGTTTCACGCCTGAAGGGTCAGGCGGCGCCGATCACGCAGCATCTGTGACGGTATCCGGCGACAGGATAGCGAGGATCGCTTCCTCCGTCTGGGACTGCCGCAGGGCGGCGCGGACACGTTCCTGACGGAATACACGGGCCGCACGGGCCAGCGCCCGCAGGTGATCGGCCCCGGCATCGGTCGGCGCCAGCAGCATGAAGATCAGGTCGGCCGGCCGCTCGTCGATAGCCTCGAAATCCGCCGGCTCGAGCAACCGAGCGAACCCGCCCATCGGCCGCGTCAGGGACTCGATCCGCGCGTGCGGTATCGCCACGCCTTCGCCAACGCCCGTGGACCCCAGCCGCTCGCGTTCCTGGACGGCTTCGTAGACTTCGCGGGCATCAAGGCCGAGCGCGCGGGCCATCACGCCCGACATTTCGGACAGGACCTGCTTGCGTCCCTGCCAGCGCGCCCTTGCGATGACGGCATTGGGCAGGAGGAGTTCGCCCAAGGTGGACGTGATCATAGGCCGCCTGCCGAATATTTTGCGTTCATTACTCTACTAAACCCGAACAGAGTTGACCCCCCACCACCCAATTTTCGGCGTGAGATAGCCGGACTGGAGCCAGACGGGAATAGCCTGTGTCAGCAACTATCTTCAGGCGTCCTTACCGGGATCGACCCAGCCGACATTACCATCGGCCCGGCGATAGACCATGTTCAACCGGCCGTGAACGGCGTTCCGGAACATCACTGCGGGGGAATCGGCCAACTCAAGCTGCATGACCGCCATCGAAACAGTCATTGTCTGAATCCGCGCATCGGACTCGGCAACGATCACAGGGGAATCGCCCGCATCCGATTCCACCGCCGCGCTATCATCGCCGTCGGCGGTATCTTCAAGCGGAACGATGATCCGCTCGTAGGCGGCTTCCACCGAGACGCTATCTTTCGCCCGGTGGTTGCGGAGACGGTTCTTGTAGCGCCGGACGCGCTTCTCGATCTTTTCGAGCGCCTGCTCGAAGGCCAAGTAGCCATCTTCGCCTTCGCCATGCGCCTGTAGCGTCACGCCCGATGGCAAGTGGATCGAACAATCGACGTAAAAAGCCCAGCCCGGTTTCGAAACGGTGACGAAGGCCTCGCCCGTCTTGGAAAAGTACTTGGATACGCTGGCCTCTAGTCCGATCGCGATCCGCTCCTGCAACGCGGCGCCTACTTCGATCTTCTTGCCTGCGATCTGGACTTGCAATGGTGGCTCCTTCTCATGGACGCGCATGATGCACATGCACCCGACTTGCCCGTCCTTACTTATCTTGACTCAAGATTGGGATTGCCGGACGCGAAGGTCAACGCCTGCGATCAGCCGCCGCTGGCGAATATGCGTCGTCGCTCGACTGAAGATGGTATACGCAGGGACTCGCGGTATTTCGCGACGGTCCTGCGCGCTATATCAATTCCATACGCACGAAGGCGTTCCACGATCTGGTCATCAGACAGGACTGCTTCGCGGCTTTCCTTCTCGATCATTTCCTTGATGCGGTGCCGCACGGCTTCCGCCGAATGAGACTCGCCACCCTGTGTTGCGGGAATTGACGCCGAGAAGAAGTATTTCAGCTCGAAAACGCCACGCGGCGTTGCAACATATTTGTTGGATGTAACGCGCGATACAGTCGACTCATGCATCTCCACCGCGTCAGCCACGGTCTTGAGATTTAGAGGGCGTAGCGCACGCACGCCGTGCACGAAAAAGCCATCCTGCTGGCGCACGATCTCGCTCGACACTTTCAGGATTGTGCGCGCACGCTGGTCCAGCGACTTGATCAACCAGTTGGCCGACGCCTGGCATTCCGAAATGAAGGTCTTGTCGGCCTCCGTACGCGTCAGACTGGAGACTTCTGCATAGTAGGTCCTGTCGAGCAGGACGCGCGGCAGCGTATCGGCGTTGAGCTCGACCGAGAATGCGCCATTCGCCATTTCGCGGACATAGACATCCGGCGTCACGCTAGGCGCCGCTTCACCCGCGAACGCACTGCCGGGGCGCGGCGTCAGCGTGCGCAGCTCAGCCAGCATGTCGATGACATCTTCCTGGTCTACGCCGCAAAGATCCGCGAGGCGGCGGAAATCGCGGCGGGCAGCGATCTCGAGATTTTCCATCAGCTTCTGCATTGCCGGATCGAAGCGATCACGTTCAATCAGCTGAAGCGAGAGACATTCCTGAATGTTGCGGGCCATAACACCGGTCGGCTCAAAGCCATGGCAGACGCCGAGCACAGCTTCGACATCTTCGACATCGGTACCAAGCGCAATGGCGATCTCGTTTACGTCGCCACGCATGAAGCCTGCTTCGTCCGTTTCGTCGATCAGCCGCGATGCGATCAGGCGATCGGCGGCAGTGAGACCGGCGAGTTGCAGTTGATCCTCGAGGTGATCGCGCAGGTTCTTTTCTTCGGCAGTGATCGATTCAAAATCAAAGTCTTCCGACACCTGCTTGCCCGACCCGGCTTTGGACCAGTCGAGCTGTGCGGACGGGCCGCCTTCGGAAGAGCTTGAGCCGTGTTCAGGCGGGCCATCGGATTCATAAGCATCATCGGCGCGGGCATCGAGTTCGCGGCTGGCCTCGTTGGCGCCGCTGGCTTCGTCGAGCTGCATCTCCTCGCGCCGGTCGGAACGCTCGACTTCCGGCGTCTCGTTCTCACCCGAGGGGCCATCGCCTTCCACGCGAGTCAGCAGTGGGTTCTTTTCGATCTCGGCTTCGACGTATTCCTGCAGTTCGACGTTGGAGAGTTGCAGCAGCTTAATCGCCTGCTGCAGCTGCGGCGTCATGACGAGGGATTGCCCCTGCCTCAGCTGCAGACGATGCGCGAGCGCCACTCAATCCTCCCGGTGCCGACGGCGGGCGGACCCGGCTGCGGCTTCAGAACTCCAGATCAGACTAACCTACTACCGCGGTATTAAAATTGCATAATCGATACACCATCGACTTTGTTGGAATCCACGTTACCCGACCTTTAAGGCCGGGGTCGGGCAGGTTTTTTGCGATGAAGGTGTGACTGGAAAGCCTACTGGAAGCGCGCGCCGAGGTAGACACGGCGGACATCTTCGTTGGTGAGTACCTCGGGCGGCGTGCCTTCGAAGAGCACCTTGCCGTCGTAGATGATCGAGGCGCGGTCGACGATTTCCAGCGTTTCGCGGACCTGATGGTCGGTGATCAGCACCCCAAGTCCTCTGCCCTTGAGATAGCGGACCAGATCCGAAATGTCGGACACTGCCAGGGGGTCGATGCCGGTGAAGGGTTCGTCCAGCAGCATGAAGTGCGGACGCGAGGCGAGCGCCCGGGCGATCTCCACCCGCCGCCGCTCACCGCCGGACAGCGAGTTGGCGTTCTGCTTGGCCAGTCGCGAAATCTGCAGCTCTTCCAGCAGGGAGGCGGTCAGTTCCTTGCGCTTGGCGTTGGTGTCCTCGGTGAGTTCGGCAACGGCCATCACATTGTCCCAGACGCTCATGCCGCGGAAGATTGAGTTCTCCTGCGGTAGATAGCCTGCGCCCAAACGCGCGCGCTGGTACATCGGTAGGGCGGTGATGTCCGCGCCATCCATCGTCACCTTGCCGCTTTCGGCGGTGATGAGACCCATGATCATGTAGAAGCATGTCGTCTTGCCGGCGCCGTTGGGACCCAGCAGGCCGACGATCTCGCCACGTTTCAGGTGAAGGCTAACGTCCTTGACGACCTGACGGCCCTTGAACGACTTGGCGAGGTTGCTCGCGCGCAATCCGTCGCGATCGTCCGCCTCAAAGGCGACTGGAGCCGTTTCGTTGCGCGCGTCCATGCGGATCTCAGTTCTGGGTCGGAGCCGGTTGGGCGGGCGTGGCGGCCGGGTTCTGTTTCTTCGCAGTATTGAACACGGTGACGACGCGCTTCTCGCCGGCAGTAATCACTGTGCGGCCTTCGGCAATGCTGTAGATGACGCGCGTACCGCGCACCACGCCGTCAGCGCCGCGCGACAGGATCACGTCTCCGGTGATGGTGATGGTGTCGGAGGGAAAATCATACTCTGCCTTCGCACCGCGAATACGGACGTCCGGGGCGATGTAGAAAACATTTCCCTCGGCCACGAGCACTTCGAGTTCATCGCATGACGTATCAGTCTCGCGCGGATTGTCGGGCTTGGAACACATGAAGGTCAGCTTGTCCGACGTGATCCGACTGTCACCCTGCGTGGCGACGACATTGCCCGTGTAGATACCGCGACCTTCGTTCTGGAAGTACTCGGTCTGTTGCGCCGTGATCTCGATCGGCGCATCGCTCTGGCCGATCTGCGCGAATGCGGGCGCGCCGGCGAGCGCAAGGAAAGCTGCGGCAGGGAATGCAATTGCCAGTCGTGACCAAGTCATAACCATCATCCTGTCAACCGATCGCCAGAACGGCCTACCGGTTCTTCTTCTTCTTCGGCGTGAACTTCGTCCAGACATTCCCCTTGAGAACGATCCGGTTGCCGTCGTCGAGAACCTCATAAGCGTCGGATCGCACCTCGCCAATGGGTCCACGGCCGTTGAGTGGCTCCTGCCCTTCAACCCGGCTGTCCTTGACGTACATCCGGGTCTTCTGAGACGTGAAGGTATAGCCCGCAGCATCCGTCATCACGACATCGCCCTGCAGGTCGAGGACTTCAAGTTCCGCATTCCACACTCCCTCACGGGCTTGCACGGTTGTGGAGGTGTGGTCCTTAAGTCGGGGGTTCACCAGATCGACCAGCGAAACATTGTCCCTCCGGCGCTGGGCAGTCATGGCGGTAAGGGTGTAGGGACGGTCCTGGCTGTCAAAGCCATCGAACCGGGGGGCGTGAACGGTAATGCTGACCCCGGCGGCGCTGCTCGGCGCGGTGCGGTCGCGCAGCGTGCTCTCGATCACGGTCCCGAGAATCCAGCCGGCGGACAGCACGGCGCCGACGGTGAAAACCAGCCGTAGGATATGCACAAGCGCCGTCCGCCGGCGCGCATCCTTGAGCGAGATCGCGCGCCGCGGACCCCAGAGGGCCATCGTGTGCTCGGAATGGGCAGCAAGACTCATGCTTCAGCCTAGTACTACAGTTGCCGGACATCTGATTTTTTGATTCCCTTCCGTGACTTAAGGAGTGGGAACCATGTCGGTAGCCTCGTGGTCTGGATCTTTATTGAAGTGGGAGCAAGAGCTCAAGACTCTGAAGATCCGCGTCGGACGCGCTTTGCCGCGTCGAGAATTGCGCGAGACGGGCGCGGCGTTTCTCGACGGCTTGCTTTCGGGGATTGAGCGCAAGACTGGATGGCTGATGGCGGAACAGGCGGGCGCTGAGCGGCCGTACCGCATGCAGGCGCTGTTGGGACGCAGCCACTGGGACGCCGATCGCGTGCGCGACGAAGTCCGTGATTACGTGGTGGAGTCACTGGGCGACGCCGATGGTGTTCTGATCGTTGATGAGACCGGCTTCGTGAAGAAGGGGGATCAATCAGTTGGTGTGGCGCGGCAGTATTCGGGCACGGCGGGTCGCATCGAGAACAGCCAGGTGGGCGTGTTTCTGGCCTACGCCAGCCGCTACGGCCAG
>JBBQJV010000010.1:0-75903 GCA_038326205.1 Caulobacterales bacterium
CCCCGCCCTCTCGCCCCGGCCTTGCGGCGCCGCGCGGGCCCCCCCCCCCCCCCTTGCCCAGAAGATGCCTCAATTGGCCCCTTGACGGAAAGTATTGTTATTCGATAAATAAACATCGACTTTCGAGATGGCGGTCAGGGGCCATCGCGGGAGGGACGATAGAGCAAAAGCCATGTCCACTCGGAGAACAAAAATGAAAACCGCATCTCTGGCCACCAACCTGATCGCCTGCGTTACCATCATCGGCGCTGCTGCCGCCGGTTTCGCGACAGGCCCCGCCTTTGCGCAAACGAACGCGCACAACGATGCCTTCCAGTTCAAGTTTTCCTACAAGGTCAGCGAGCTTAAGTCGGCGCCTAGCGCCGAAAAGCTGCTCGCCCGCCTCGAAGGCGAAGTGCGCGACCATTGCAACAACAAGCGCCGCATGACGATGGACGAACATGCTCGCACGCGTGACTGCGTGAGCGACACCATGCGCCAGACCATTTCCAAGTTCGCCTCGGGCACGGTCGCCCAGGCCTATGACCTTCACGCTGGCGGCTGATCCCCCCGATTTCCAACGCCAGTGAGTCGAGAGGCCGGACCCGCAAAGGTTCGGCCTTTTGCCCACTAAATGAGGGACACTTTTTTCGTCTCTCCCTCGGACCTGTCTCGCGGGCTTGCCCGCGATCTGGAAGGCGCAGCGGGATGCAATGGTGTCAGCCGAGCCATCGCTTCCACTAGGACGCAACGCCACCCCGGACGTCCGCCACAGCTGATCCCAAGTCCTTGGCGGACGGACCGGGTCTGGCGCTGATGCGCTCGTTCGCGAGTTGCAGTTTCTAGTCGCGTATGCCGAAGGCAGCCCAACGGCTGAACTGGCTCTGCTCGCCGGCTGGCGAGACGCCGCGCACGCGCCAGCGCCAGGCGCCTGTGCGGGGAAAAGTTTCGGCCAGTTCGTCCAGCGCTTCGACCGTAAGGCGTTTGTGGAGCGGATCCTCAATCCAGCGCTTTGAGATGGGGTCGTAGGCCTCGATCTCGACGATGTATATGGAGGCGTCTGCGATGGACTGCCACGCAAGACGCACGGGTTGCGGTCCGCCGCCGAACTGCACGCCCTCGGCGGGTTCGAGTATGCGAGGGGAGGCGGCGGCAAACGATTGCGACGACGCGGCGGTGGTGGCGAAGGTGTCCGCGAAACGAGAGCGCGGCACCGCAAGCGACGCCTTGAACCAAGCCGGGCGACTATCGGGAAGAGCGACGCGATACCATTCGCCGTCTTCGAGCATGACGCGACCATTAATCAGCAGGGCTTCACCTCCCGCGCGGGTCTCGGCAATGATCTGCACATCGTCGGCCGCTGAAGGACGCGCGCGGTATCGCTGTCCCGACGAGCGCGCAACGATGACTTCGGGCGGGGTGAAGCTGGAGACTTCCGTTGGAGATGTGGGCGTCGGCAGAGCGGGCGCCTCGACTTCGGAGGCGGTCGGAAGCGCTGAAGGCAAGTCGGCTGGGACAAGCGAGGAATCCGCGAACGGCGCTGCGGGCGGCTCAGGAGCCACCTCGGATTGGAGTGTTGCAGCGGCAGGTTCAGCTGGCGTTTCTAGCAGCATTTCGTCGGGCGACGCCATCAGCGAGACCGAGGTCGAAGTCTGTGATTGGCTGTAGAAGTACCAGCCCGTAACCGCGCCTCCCGCTACCAGCAGTAGCAAGACCAGGGGCAGCAGCCAGCTTCCGCCCCCGCCTTCGGACTCAGGGAGATAGGCGATGCGGCCCGGCGTTTCGGGCCAATCTCGGCCAGCCCCATCTTCATCCCGTACATAGACCGAAGGACCATCCAGCAGCGGATCATGGGGCGTCTTGCGCGGCGCAGGAGCAATGCGCGCTGCCTTCGGTTGCTCCACGCGGGGCCCAAGCGGCGCTTCCGCAGGCAAGGGCATACTGTCATCGGCGAACAGGGTCTCATCGGAATCTATCGGCGCTTCGCGGGCGGGCGTTGGTTCGGGAGGGGGAGAGGCAGCGACAGCCGGCGGTGCGGTGTTGTTGGGTAGGGAGATTGTGGCCTTTGCGCCGAGAGAAAGGCCGCCTGTGCCAGAAGCAAGGTTGTTGTCCCCGATGACGGCGGCGCCGCCATTGGTGTTGATCGTGGTGTTCGTGATGTCGAAACTGGCCGTGAGACCTTCGTTCCGTGTGTTGATCTTTAGAGTGAGGAATTCGAGCAGCCGGTTCAGGAAGGCATGGTCTTCGGCGACAACGTAAGAAAGCCGCCCGTCGCTCGTGCCGATGGCGAGTCCCTTGCGCAGCGGGCTGAGCAGATTGATGAGCATGAACATGCCGCCGACGCCGATAAGGATCATGCCGACGATCTGGCCGAGCGAGTTGCCGGAGCCGCCATAGCCGGCTGGATTGCGGAAATTGAGAAACGCCATCGCGGCAGCGCCGCCAAGCGCCATGGCGACACCGAGACGCGCGAGACCCCAATTGCGTTTGACGTTCAGGATTTCGATCGAGCCAATATTGTCGATGGCGATGAGCGTATTGCCCACAGCGATGGTGCGCTCGCGAATACGGCCAATGCCGCTGTCGTGCTCGGTAGGTTGGTGAGGTTTGCCCGTTACAGAGGTCATCGCGACTTCCCAATTTACTCAACACAAATCAGCGTAGTTTCTCTACAGCAAACGGACCGTTCGGATAACGCGTCGCTAATTTGCGTACGCCGGGACCGTCGCGCATTTGTACTAGCGCGGCGAGTTCCTGCAGGCCGGGACGCGACAGCTTCTGGGCAAGAACATCCAGTACCGAACGCCACGCCGCGTCGGCGCGCTGGCCGCTCCAGCGTGAGAGGTTCGTCGCGTGGATCTGTCCGAATGGCATCGGGATGCTGCATGCTTCGAGCAGGATAGGGACGAGCGTGCCACGATGGCGACCTTTATCTGCTTCCGAGCGCACCCAGTCTCACTCGACCGATCGTGGCGACCAGGCAACGATTTGGGCGCGACATGAATTGACCTGTGCGTCGATACGGCGATCGAACGGTTCGCCGGGCGCGAGGTCGTCATCGATCCACAACGTGCCTACGAGTTCCCGCAGGCGCGCAATGATAGGTTCGACAAGCGGATGGTCAGCGCCCGAATAGGAAAAGAAAACTTCGGCCGGTGTGGCGACACGTGGCGCGACGGAAACGTTCATGGGTATTGGCATGGGCGTAGGCGGTGGCGCCGCGCCGTAATTGTGCACGAAAGTGATGCTGCTGCCCGGACCGACAGCGGGAGCGCCGGCACCGCTGACCATGTTGCCCGCGCCAATCGCAAAGCCGCCGCCACCGGGATGATTGCCGGACACCGCCATTTCCCCGTCCCATGCTCCCCGCCTGTGAGAACATCGGAATGATAGGCCCCGAAAAAGCTCGCTCCTAGAGGCTTCAGGTCAGGATAGGCGGAAGGCGGAAATGCTGGTCAGGCCGTTGGCGTCCATGGCGGCGATCAGGTCGGCCTTGATGCGGCGAACCAGCATGGGGCCGTGGAACACCAGCGCGGAATAGAGTTGAACGGCCTGCGCGCCGGCCCTCAATTTGGCAATCACGTCGTCTGCCGAGGAGATTCCACCGGCGCCGATGAGGTCAAGCCTGTCGCCTATGACGGCATGGAAGACCGACAATACTTGCGTGGATTTCTTCATCAGCGGCGCGCCGGACAGACCGCCTGTTTCACCCTTGTGAGACGAGGCCAGCGTTTCGGGCCGGTCGATGGTCGTGTTCGAAACGATCAGTCCGGACAGCCAGTCCTGCGCCAGCGCGACTTCGGCAATGTCTGTGATGGCCTTCTCGTCGAGGTCGGGCGCGACTTTCAGAAACACGGGGCGGTTCTTAACGGCAGCGTCCATCTCGTGCGCGGCGATGCCGATGCGTCCGAGCAGTTCTTCAAGCGCGCCGCGATCCTGCAGGCCGCGCAATCCGGGTGTGTTGGGCGAGGAGACATTGATGGTGACATAGCTGCTGTAAGGCCAGACTGCTTTGACCCCTGCGACGTAGTCGGCAATGCGATCTTGACTGTCCTTATTCGCGCCGACATTAGCGCCGACGATGCCGATGGATCGCGGCGCGGCAGACAGACGCCGCACGAACATGCCGATGCCTTCATTGTTGAAGCCCATGCGATTGATCACCGCCTGGTCCTGCGTCAGCCGGAATAGACGCGGGCGTGGATTGCCGGCCTGTGGGCGCGGCGTGACAGTGCCGCATTCCGTGAAACCAAATCCGAAGACGAGCATCTGAGCGAAGACTTCGGCATTCTTGTCGAAGCCTGCGGCGAGACCGATCGGGTTGGGCAGGTGGAGCCCCGACTTCTTCAGGGTGACGCCGAGGCGCGGGTCGTCTATCTCGGGCGAAGGTTTTGCGAGACCGATCTTCAAGGAGTTGATCGTGAAGCGATGCGCGCATTCGGCCGGAAGGATATGTACTGCGCGCGCGGCGAAATCGAACAGGCTCACGTGTCGGTTTCCGGTTTGTTGGCCGGCTTGTCGTCGGGCTCGGGCTGGCGCAGCACGAACTCAGGCGCGAGCGGTGCGCCATCGGCGTCGAATTCATCGAGCGGCCAGATGGCGCTGATGTGATGTTCGCGGACGCTGGCGTAGACGTGCGGAAAGTAGTCGCCGCCCCGTGATCTTTCCCACTTCAGGTCCGGCCCGAAATTACGGCCGTCGACCGACACCAGGGCGCAACCTTTCTGGCCCTTGAACCATTTTGCCAGCGTCTCCTGCACCTGTTTCGAGGTGGAGAAGTGGACATAGCCATCGGCAATATCGACGGGCGCTTGCATGGCTTGACCGTCCTCGACCGCTGCGAGCTGTTCCGCCGTGAGTATCTTGTAGATCATCGCGCTCATGTGGCGGCGTTTTGCTCCGGATGAGGCCGGGTTGCAAGCGGAATGGCCGGTCCGGGGCTTGTGGTCTAATGCCTGGTGGCTTGACCCGAAAGGGCCCGGGCGCCATCGGACAGGCATGACCACACGTTCGGCTCTCGTGCTGTTTTCGGGCGGACAGGATTCCGCCGTCTGCCTTTCATGGGCGTTGACCCGCTATGAGCGGGTCGAGACCGTGGGATTCGATTACCGGCAAAGGCATCGCATCGAACTGGATTGTCGCCAGACTTTGCTGACGCGGCTGCGGGAGGCGTTTCCGGGCTGGTCGGCGAAGTTGGGCGAGGACCTTGTGCTCGATCTTGGCGTGCTGGGTGAGGTGTCCGACACGGCGCTGACGCGTGAGCAGGAGATCGGCTTCGCGGAGAACGGCCTGCCGAGCACATTCGTGCCGGGACGCAATTTGGTGTTCTTCGCGCTGGCTGGCGCAGTCGCCTATCGCCGCGGTCTTGGCGCACTGATCGGCGGCATGTGTGAGACGGATTATTCCGGCTATCCGGATTGTCGCCGCGTAACGCTGGACGCGGTGCAGTCTTCGCTTACGCTTGGCATGGACCGCGACATGCCCGTCGAGGCGCCGCTTATGTATCTCGACAAGGCGCAGACATGGGCGCTGGCGCGGGAACTGGGCGGGCAAAAACTGGTCGACCTGATCGTCGAGGACACGCACACCTGTTATCTAGGTGATCGCACGCACCGCCATGTGTGGGGTTACGGTTGCGGCGCGTGCCCGTCGTGTGAGCTGCGCGCGAATGGATGGGCGAAATGGCGGGCAGGCGCGTCATGACCTATTCGGTCAAGGAGTGTTTCTACACGCTGCAGGGCGAGGGGGGCCATACGGGGCGCGCCGCCGTGTTCCTGCGCTTTGCCGGGTGCAATCTCTGGAATGGTCTGGAGCGCGATCGCGCGAGTTCAGTCTGCAAGTTTTGCGATACGGATTTCGTCGGCGTCGACGGTGATGGCGGCGGCAAATTCGCGACGGCGGAGGCTGTGGCCGAGCATGTGGCGGCGCGCTGGAGCGGCGCGAGTGGCAGGCCGTATGTCGTGTGCACGGGTGGGGAGCCGTTGCTGCAGCTGGACGAAGCGTTGATCTCTGCGCTGCACGCCAAGGGTTTTGAGGTGGCGGTCGAGACCAACGGCACTATTGCCGCGCCGCGGTCGCTCGATTGGGTGTGCGTGTCGCCGAAGTCGGTGGCTGAACTGAAGCAGGCTTCGGGTGACGAGTTGAAACTGGTCTATCCGCAGGCGGATGCGCCGCCGGAAAAATTTGCGTCACTCGGTTTTCGCAATTTCTTCCTGCAGCCGATGGACGGGCCTGAGCGTGAGGCGAACACGGCAGCGTGCATCGCTTACTGCCTTGCGCATCCACGGTGGCGGCTCAGCCTGCAGACCCACAAGGTGACGGGCATTCCCTGAATCAAAACGCCGCCCCTTTCGGAGCGGTGCCTTGTCGTTGATTACAAGTTGCGTCTTATGACAGCTTGGCCGCGAAGCGGCGAGCGAAACGGTCGAAGGATGTGCGGGCGTCAGACCAGGTCCCGGTACCGAAGACGTTGGTGATGTCGGTTTCATACCATTTGTGTTTGAGGCGGCCGATCTCCTGGCCCGATGCATCGTAGGCGATACCGGAAATCTCGGCGCCGCCAATGCTGATCGAGCGCATGCCATCAAGCCCCAACTTGTCGGAGACTTGCTGGAACGTCGGGTGATTGGGTTTGGCGTCTTCAATCGTCACGACCACGCGCGAGGCCTTCACGCCTGCACTGGTGAATGCGGTATCGACTTTGCGGGTCAGCGCGTCCGTTAGCGTCCGGGCTTCGCGTGTGCCGAGGTCATCATCCAGTTTCTTCTGGAACTCGGTAGAGACCTTTGCCTCGACCGTGACGGCGGCGGCGGGCATTGCCATCGCGAAGGTAACGAAAGCGGCGGCGGCTAAGGCGGCGATACGCATGGTGTGCTCCCTGTTTCTTCTATGAATTTGTTACTCACGCCTCAGTGCGGCGAGAACTCCAATTGATTCAGTCTAGCATGAAGCTGGGGTGTAGGGGAGTGTTTGGGAAGTGGCGGCGCCGCTAACGCGACTTTGACGCCTGTTCCTGTTGCTGGCGGCGGAGTTCTTCGTTCTCCTTTTTCAAGCGGTCATTTTCCTGCTGCCGACGTTCCTCGTCGTCAGTCGTGACCAGATCGATTGCAGCGCCACCAACAGCGCCAACTGCGGTCGCAGTGAGGCCGATCGCAGCGCCTGTAACCTCGGCGACAAGGCAGCCCGACAGGAGCGCCGCTGAAGCCAGCATGATGGCAAGAAACAAGGTTTTTTTCATTGCCGCGCAAATTCCCTTCGACATGAGACACCGAAGCTAACCGAGTTCGGGTCGAAGGAAAATGCTGGCCGACAGGTGTATCAGAGCGTGTCTGTCAGCACGATTTCGGCTGGACCTTCGATCGTGCGGAACACCACCCTGTTGGCGCCCGTGATCGCAATGCCGTCACGTGCATTGGCGCGCTGCCAGCTTCCGTCCGGATTGGCGACCTCGATCACACCCGTAGCGGCGACTGCATAGACGTGGCGGCCGAGATCAGTCTCCCAGGCCATTTCCTCGCCAACATTCAATGTCGCCCCTGCGACCCGCGCATCAGCCCGGATAGCCAGCGCACCCTCATCACTTTTGCCAGAGGCTAGAATGGACCACGCCCCGGAACGGTCCGTCTTGGGAACCTGCTTCGCGCCCCAGTCAGGCTGACCGCCGGCACGGTCCGGCTCAATCCAGATCTGGAAGAGGGTCGTGCTCTCGTCCTCGAGGTTGAACTCGGAATGACGCACGCCATCACCGGCCGACATGACCTGAACGTCGCCAGCGGCCGTACGGCCCTGATTGCCCATCGAATCCTGATGGGTGATCGCGCCAGTGCGAACGTAGGTGATGATTTCCATGTCGCGGTGCGGATGCGCCGGAAAACCGGATTTGGGGGCGATGACGTCGTCATTCCACACCCGCAGCCGGCCCCAGCTCATGCGCTGGGGATCGTAGTAGTCCGCGAAAGAAAAGTGGTGGTGAGCGTCAAGCCAGCCATGGTTTGCGCCGCCGAGACCGGAAAAGGGTCGGACTTCGATCATTGGGATCTCCATCGGCTACTCTCTTGCAGTCCATATAGTTGCATATGCAACAAACTACAAGAGTTGACCCATGGCGGTCCTCAATGCTCCGGCTACTTCACCGGGGAATAGTCGGTCGGCGTCAGCTGAACCGACACGACGCCGCCCTTGGCAAGCAGGAGGGCGCCGTTCTTCTCGCTTTCGTCGCGGACCTTCACCCATTCCGGATCGGCGGAGAACGCTTGCCACATAGTCGTGCGCGCGGCGGCAGTGGGGTAGGCGAGCATGTAGACCATCTTGTCGGTCATTGCCGGTTGGTCTGCGACTGGACGCCAATACAAGAAGTTCGTCATTCCGAGGCGCGAGAAGATGCCAGTGGTGTGATTGCGGAAGCGATCATGGACGTTCTCGAGCTTGCCGGCGTTGGCCGTGTACGTGCGCAGCTCGAAATGGCGCGGAGATGCCAACGATGAGAGATTCAGCTTCGGGGAATAGTCGGCGGCGTTGAGAAACACGTTCTCGATCTTCGTGGTCAGCGATCCGTCTTTCTGGCTGTCCGCGTAAACCTGCTTCCATTCCGGGTCGGCTGCGAAGGACGCCCAGGCAGCATCGCGCGTAGCGCGGTCCTTATAGCCCATCAGGTAGAACAGGCGGTCATCGGCTGGTTGGCCAGGTGGCGTATAAACGTGGAAGAAGGCGACTGGCGTCATGCCATGGCGCTTGAACAAGCTGATGGTGTGATCGCGGAAGCGCGAATCCAGCGCAGCCAACTTGCCCGGCGCTGCGGTGTATGTTCGCAATTCGTACAGGCCGACATCGGGCCCGCTCCGCTGGCTCGTGTTGGACATGCCGGCGCATGCGGAAAGGAAGGTCGCCGCCAAGGCTGCGAATCCGATAGCTGCGCGACGGAAAAGCGGTGGGCGCGGGGCTGAGATGATCGTCATTTTTCCTGCCTGTTGTCAGTCGAGCCGGATGTTTCCGGTCACTTCCCCAATGAAATAGTCCATCCTTGCCCGGATCAACAACCCTTAGTGTCAGGATCGGGCATCAGGAGGCAAGAACCGGCGATGACAATCAGGCGATCTCAGGCGTTCGCGCCGAACGCGAAAGCATCCATCCGCAGAATGCCGTAAGTCATGCTCTGGTGCAGGTGTTCGATCCGGTCGACGCCAGCGCCGAGGGCCACATAGAGCGGTGAGCAGGGGTGCGGGCAACTAGCCAGGGCGGTAAGGGTGGTCCGGGTCCAGGCGCGTCTGCACAATCAGCTGGACGACGGGAATGTCCGCGTCAGGCCAAGCAACCATCAGCGGTACCTACGCGCCATGGTCGAGCCCGCGACGCTTGTCGATTTCGGTGGGCAAGCCCGCTTCGGACAACAGGTTGGCGACGCGATTAGCGAGGTCAGCTGAACACGGCGCGGGGTAGTGAATCTCGCAGAGCTCTGCGGGGAAACCGCCGAAGTCGTGAATGGTTTCGTGCATAGCCGGAACTTTCACCGTCGGCCGAAGCCGTTCCCAGTGCGCCGAGATCATCAGGATCGCCTTGGACCGTTCCGGCAACAAGAAGGGCAGACGCTTCAAAAAATCCCTCGCTTCCGCATGTTCGAGGGCGAACATGGGAGGGCCGTGGGCAACAAAGATTGCCGGCAGCATACAAAGCATCTGGATATTCATGCGACTGCGATCAAGTGGCCGCGTTGACGGTCTGTTGAACAGTGCCGGGCTATGCTGCTTACCGGGAGGGGTCGTGAGGCGGTGTCCATGCGGTTTTCAGGATTGATTTCGGTTGCGCTGACGCTGGGTGCATGCGGCGAAACAGTTCCGGTCGCGACCGATAGTCCGGCTAAGCCAGCCAGGTCGGCGATGGAAACCCAAGCCGACAAGGTCTGCGCCGAGGTAACCCGCTTTCGCGCCGATCTCCTCGCGGGAAAACCTCCCGAGATGCAAGCCAAGGTGCGTCGGGAATACGAGCTGTGCGTCAAGTCTGTCGCCAGTGATGAGACCCCCGCTGTCGAAGCGTCTGACCCTGTCGAGGTGTCTGGATTGCGCGGGCGAACGACGGCGCATTAGCTCTGCCCCTCAGCTCTCCATGTCCTTGCGGATCGTGAAGAGTGTAAGCCCGAAGCAGATGAAGCTGAGGGCGTGCACCGACGTCGACCAGTAGATCGTGCTCTTGAGGCCAGATGCGGCTGCGGTCGCGCAGGTTGCGAACTCTGGCGCCTCTTTCGCGATCGTCTTGCACGCCTGAACGTCCAGGCCTGAGCCCAGAAGGTCGTTGTTGGCGAACATGTCGCTCGCCATGCCAAACAGCGTCGGCCCGCCGCCGAGGCCAATCATGTTGATCACGAAGAGCAGGATGGCCGCCGCAGTCGCGCGCATGGCAGGCGGCACAAGTCCGGGCACGCCGCCATACACTGGGCCGTACCAGATCGCGACGCCGATATTGGGAATGATCAGGAGGATCATCGCGAGGTTGATGTCGTGCAGCGACAACAAATACCAGAACACAGGCAGCCCAATGAACGGGAATACGAGCGGCAACGTGAGGAACTGTCTTGCGTCTTTCGCTCCGAACTTGTCGCACCACCATCCGCCCAGCCACGAGCCGATGACACCGCCAATTCCTGCGGCAAGACCCATCGCTAGTCCGAGATAGCCCAGTTGCGTCATGCCGAATCCGGACGACGCCTGCGTCACTTCCGGGAAGTAGTTCCGCATGAAGAAGGACGTGATGAAGAACGAGTGCGAATAGGATACCGACGCGGCAAAGGCGGCGCCCAGCGAGAGCAGCCAGAAGGTCGGCTTGCGGGAGAGTAGGCGCAGCGCATCGACCAGTGAAATGTGTGGGCTTGTCGCCGCGCGAGCATAGTTCAGCTTCCGGCGCGGCTCGACCAGCGTGAACGCTGTGACCACCGCAAGAACGAGGCCGGGTGCGCCAGCGACGAGGAATGCTGCGCGCCAACCCCACGATCCTGCAATGATGCCGCCCAACGCCATGCCGAGCAGGGAGCCGATGGAAATTCCCATCGAATAGATTGCCATGGCCCGTGCGCGGGATGCCTTAGGGAAATAGTCGCTGATCAGCGAGTGAGCGGTTGGCGTACAGCCCGCTTCGCCCACGCCAACGCCCATGCGACTAATCGCAAGCACAGTGAAATTCCATGCGTTTCCCGCGAGCAGCGTAAAGCCGCTCCAGACCGCGAGGGATGCGGTCATGATGGCTGGTCGATCGCCCTTGTCGGCGAGTCGCGCAATTGGAATACCAAGCACGGTGTAGAGGATCGCAAACCATAGGCCGCCCATGGCGCCAACCTGGAAATCGTCGAGCTTCAGCTCGTTCTTGATCGGCTCAATAAGTTGGGTGACGACCTGTCGGTCGAGAAAGTTGACGGTATAGATCGCAACTAGAAGCGCGAGGGCATATCGCCGGTATGAGAGGGGCATCGGCGCGGTTAGCGCGTCGGCAGTTTCGACTGCGGGCGCTTCGACCATTGTCACATCAGTCATGAGCGTTCTCCCGACGCGCCTCTGACGGGCGCTGACGGGCGACTATGCCTCAAGACGTATGGAAACCAAGCGGCATTCCATACCCGATCTTCGAATGCCATGCTGCGACGCAGCGAAACGTCCCCATGGCGAAAGCTATTCAGGATCTGCGGCGAACCGCTGATTCAATTTGCGCGGAGCCTACCCGTTGACGCCCTTCATGGCGTCTTCGTTGTAACGCTCGCCCTTTACCTTTGCGGCGAGCGCATCAAGCTTCGTTGCGGCGGCGGGTGTGAGTTTCACGTCGGCAGCTCCGAGGTTCTGCTGGAGGTTCGCGACTTTGGTTGTGCCCGGAATGGCGACGATATTGTCCGCACGCTGAAGCACCCAGGCGAGAGCGACTTGTCCGGCAGTTGCGTTCAGGTCTGAGGCGACGCGGGCGATCTCCTCCACCAGCGCAAGGTTGCTCTCCAGGGCTTCGCCTTGAAAGCGGGGCGCCATCGTAGCGCGGAAGTCCCAGCCATTGGCCTGCCAGTCCTTCGACCAGCCGGCGAGCATCCCGCGCCCCAGCGGTGAATAGGCGACGAGCGTCGTGCCGAGTTGCTTGCAGGCATCCAGAATTCCGTCGCCCTCGACAAAGCGCGTGAAGATCGAGAATTCGGATTGTAACGCCGCAATCGGGTGAACCTTCGCGGCGGCGCGCAGTGTCTCAGCCGTCACTTCCGACAGGCCGATGCTGCGGACCTTGCCTTCCTTCACCGCGTCCGCCATCGCGGACACCGTTTCCTCGATGGGGCGTGAGAAGTCGCGGCGATGGAGATACCAGAGGTCAATATGGTCGGTCTGCAGAAAGCGGAGCGATTGCTCAAGCGCGCGCTTGGCGTTGGCGGCTGAGCCATCGACACCGGTACGTTGTCTCGTTTCATGATTAAAGGTCGGCCCGAACTTGGTGGCAATGAAGACCTTGTCGCGACGATCGTTGAAGGCCTTGCCGAGCATTTGCTCGCTATGGCCAAGACCGTACATCTCGGCAGTGTCGAAGTGATCGACGCCGAGATCGATCGCCTGATGCAGCAGCGAGACCGCATCTGCGTCCGCCATTGCGGGTCCATACGCAAATGAGATGCCCATGCAGCCCAGGCCGATGGCGTTAAGCGGGCGGCTGTCGCCAATCCTACGTTTGATCACAGGGATACCTCGTGTTTGTCGATGTGAGCGTTTGCTCACATTGCGGGGTGCGCGGCTGATTGGTCAAGGGGCGAGGCGTAGATCAGCCGCACAGATTGTGATGAGTGTGACACGCGACATGCGTTGACCGCACAGCTTGGAGGCGTAGCATCGCTATGTCCGTTGAGCTTTTGAAGCTCCCGTGTCGCACACCGACAGACAGGTTGTAGCGCGATGCACTGCGGGCGAGGTGAAACTGCAAGGAGAGATCGTATGGAGGCTCCACCTGCTTAGCTACCTGGGTTCGCCGGAGACGGTAGAACCCCGGCTCGTGCGGTGTACCTGGCCAGGACGCTTCGAGTCGTCAGCTTGCAAAATCAGTAAGACGATTGACGGCCTTCAATGGCCGTATTGAATGGTCGCTCTCTTGAGCGGCTCCGGCAGATGCCGAAAGAGCCTCGCGCGTAACCCGCGTGGGGCTCTTTGTTTTTGGCGGTGGCGAATGATGCGACCTACTGAGGCGCTGCAATCTGCTTTCGCACTTCGGCAACACCGCGGATCACCGACTTGATGCCGTCGTCAGGCGTTGCGGTAAGCGCGCCGCGATAGCCTTCGATGGTGAGGTCCGGTCCGATCAACAGATAGGCAGGCAACGCAGGCGCCGCGATAGCTTTCGAGACCGTCCCGTCGTCGATGAGCCTGGGCCATTGCGGCGGAGTTGTTGGCGCTGAGCTCTCATGCTTCGGTTGCACAATCAGGACATCGAGTTCCGGATCTTGATCCGCGGCTGAACTTAAAGCAGTCGCGAAGCTGGCCTCATCCGACGTGCCGCCGACATCAGGCCAGATACCGAGAATGGTCCAGTGGCCGCGCAGCGCTTCGCGTGTTGCGTCCGCTCCATTGGGCTGTTTCACGGAGTAGGCGGGAAGCACCGTTCCGATCTTGGAATAGGCCGTCATGTCGATCTCCCACCCGTCAATTCCAGCGGTCGTGGCTGGTGTATCGGTGGGCGCGGCGGACTCGGGCGGCGCTTGCACGGGATCGGCGGGCGCCGGGCTGCAAGCCGCCAGCGTTGCGAATGAAGCGGCAAAGAGGAATTTGCGCATGACTGATCTCCCACTGTGATGCTCAACATGGAATGGGGCGTCACCGTGGCAAGCGGTGCGCAGGCCGGTGGCTCCGAAAGAGGTCTCGTCGCGTAATGACTGGCGCGGCGCGGCGCTACGTCCTGCGTGGTTGAGGGGATGTAGATGCCGGGGAAGACTGACCGATGTTGAAGCGCATCGTGATCATCGCGGGCATTGTTGTTGGCGTGCTGGTGGTCACTCTGATCGCGGACGTACTCTACATGCGGACCCATTTCGCGGTTCCGGGCCCAAAGAGTGTGGCCTCAGTCGTGGGCGACGTAGGCGTCAAGCGTGTGCTTGGCGTGTTCGTGCATCCGGACGGTGAGCAACTGGTTACCGGCTTCTTCTCCTATGCCAAGGAGAAGGACAACGCGTTCACCGCGCTGGTCATCGGAACGAAGGGCGAGGCGGGTCATCAGGCGCCCACCGTAGCGCGGCAGCCGGATCTCGGCATTGTTCGGAAGGCGGAGGCGCTGAAGAACGGTTTCGCTCTCGGCATCGACGATCAGGAGGTGTGGGATTATCCCGATGGTGGTGTGCCGGAAGTTCCGATTGACGAGATCGTCGCGCGCGTCGTCGCCAATATCATTGCCGACCAGCCTGAGATGGTTGTGACGCTCTGGCCCGCCAGCGGCGCGACGGGCCACAAGGATCACATGCGCATGGGCCTCGTCGCGGAGACGGCCGTGAAGCAGGTAAGGGCGCAGGCGTCATCTGGCGCCTATCGCGGCCCGCGCTGGATCGCCTACGTCATTGTGCCGCCGAACGGGCTGCGTGCATTCGGCGGATCAACCGGTAAGTTCGTCGTCGACACTCAGCCGGATGCGACGCACGCCATGCCCGGCAACACATGGGCCAAGCTGCGTGGCTGGAAGATCCATGCTTCGCAGGAAAATTGTGTGCAGGCCGTCTACGGCTTCCCTGACTGGCTGCTCTACCTGTTCTGGGATCAGGAGTTCTATCGCGCGGGTGACCTGTAGGCAGCCAGCTGAACCGGCGGTGGAGCTGTGATAGGATGCGGCGCTGACTGGTTCCGTCTGCGGACACAGGGAGCATCAAATGAACAGACCCGTTTCATCGTCGCTCGCTGCCTTGGCGGCTGCCGCAGTTCTGGCAGCGCCGGCGCTGGGTGAGCCAGTCAGGAAGACTGAGCTTGGCGACGCCAGCGGTCAGCCTGTCGACTCTCTCCGGCTTAGCTACAACTTCGATGCCGTGTGGGTTGTCGACAACCAGAACCTGTTGTGGCGAGACGAGTCCCGCGACTATTATCTCGTGATCCTGAATGGAGCTTGCGAGCAGCTCGACAGCCGCGGCCGCAGATTCAACTTCCATCCGGCCGACCCGGTCCGGCTGGATGCCACAAGACGTATGAAGTTCGTCCCACGGCGGGTCCGCACTGTGCCGTCGCGAAGATAGAACTTCTCGATGACGCACGCGCGATAGCAGTGCGGTCCTCAGCCCAGCATCGCGCGTGGTAGATGCCTTGGCGTCGACGGCGCGCCAAAACAGAACGGCCCGGTGTTTCCACCGGGCCGTTTGCATTGCAGATGTCTGTTTGCTTAGTTGAAGATCTCGAACAGGCCGGCAGCGCCTTGACCGCCGCCGATGCACATCGTCACGACGCCGTACTTGGCTTTGCGACGCTTGCCTTCAAGCAGCAGGTGGCCTGTGCAGCGTGCACCGGTGACGCCGTACGGGTGGCCGATCGAGATCGAGCCTCCGTTGACGTTGTACTTGGCCGGATCGATGCCGAGGAAGTCGCGTGCGTAGAGGCACTGGGATGCGAATGCTTCGTTCAGCTCCCAGAGATCGATGTCCGAAACCTTTAGACCGTGACGCTCAAGCAGGCGCGGCACGGCGTAGATCGGCCCGATACCCATTTCGTCGGGCTCGCAACCGGCAACCGCAAAGCCGCGGAATGCGCCGAGCGGGGAGAGGCCGCGCTTGGCCGCTTCCTTGGCTTCCATCAACACCAGCGCTGCGCCGCCGTCCGAGAACTGCGAAGCGTTGCCGGCGGTGACGTACTTGCCTTCCTGGATCTTCTGGCCACCCTTGAATACGGGCGCAAGCTTCTGAAGGTCGGCGAGCGTTGTCTGCGGACGGTTGCAGTCGTCGCGCGTGACTTCTGCATCCTCAATGCTGACGGCTTTCGTCTCTCTGTCGGTGACGGCCATCTTGGTCTTCATCGGGACGATCTCGTCCTTGTAGAGCCCTGCTGCCTGCGCAGCGGCGGTACGCTGCTGCGATTGGAGGGCGTATTCGTCTTGGGATTCACGCGATACTTTGTAACGCTCGGCGACGATCTCGGCCGTCTCGATCATCGACATGTAGATGGCGGGGATCTTGGCGAGCAGCTTTTCATCGAGCGAACGGTTGCGGCCGTCTGCGGCCAGCGGGCGGGCAGGAGCGAACTGCACCAGCGAAATCGACTCGACACCGCCGCCAACCATGATGTCCGCGCCATCACGGATCTGGTGCGCTGCGAGCGCGATAGCGTTCAGGCCCGAGGAACAGAAGCGGTTTATCGTGCCGCCAGCGACGGAAACCGGCATGTCGGCCCAGAGCGCCGCCTGACGCGCGATGTTGCCGCCCGTGGCGCCTTCAGGGTTGGCGCAACCGAGATAGACGTCTTCGATTTCCTTGGGGTCAAGTTTTGCGCGCTCGACGGCATGCTTGATCGCATGGCCCCCGAGAGCGGCCCCGTGCGTCATGTTGAACCCGCCACGTACTGATTTCGCGAGCCCTGTCCGGGCTGTCGAAACGATCACCGCCTCACGCATTTTGCTCTCCGTAGCGCGCCTCAAGATTAGACGGGTACCTTAAGCGACAAAACACGGCGGAATGCAACAGAACGCCCGGCTGGCTCATCACCGGCCGGGCGCGCGCTGCGCTATTGGACCGTTAGCTGTCGGATTTTGGGGTGGTGCGGGTGGTGATGATGGTGGTGGTGGGTTCGCTTGCCGGCGTCGCGAGTACTGCCGCGAGTTGGGCATTGGCGAGATCGGCTGTCGTGTAGTTTTTCTTGGAGGCAATGATGGCCTGTACTTCCGGAGCTATCGGGTTTTCCGGATTGAGAGCAGGGCGGTCAGACACGGGGATGATCGTCTCGCTGGTCTGTTCAATGGTCGCGTCCGGCGTTTCGACGACGGTTGTCTTCGAGAGGACAAGCGGCGTGTTGCTCGGAGGCATGGGCTGAGTGGCCGGGACGGCGGCATCGGCCTGTGCGCCGTCAACGAGCTTGGTTGGGTCGATTGCTCCAAGGACTTTCGCGGGGTCGACGCCTTGCACGGTGATGCCTGCGTCCGGCGCGGCGGAGGCTTGCGGGGTTTGTGCGTAAACAGGCGCTGCTAACAGTGCCGCCATCGCTGCAGATGCGAGAAGAGTTTTCATGGTCGGTGTTCCTGATTGAGGCTGTGTCCTCGTAAGGCACGAACGCTCAAATCGTTCCGTCTGTTTGCATGTTTGTAATATCAACGCTGTTTTCCGAAGGGGGCGCGCCCTCGACCTGAACGTTGTCCGCCACATAGGCGCCTCGTTGTCCACGGGGAGCAGGGGTATCAACCGTTGTATCCAGGGTCGTGAACAGCTCGAGCTGCGCATTGAGTTCGGCGCCAAGACAGATCGCATAAGCGGAAATCCAGAACCACATCAGCAGAGCAGCGACCGCCCCGAGTGATCCGAAGGTCGCGTTATATGCGTTGAAATTCTCCAGGTAGGTCGAGAAGGCGATTGACGCGAGCAGCCACACAAGGCCTGCAGCAATCGCCCCCGGAACGATCCAGCGCCAGCGCGCCTTGGTGCGTGAGGGAGCGATGCGGTAGATCACGGCGCAACCGGCCACAAAAAGCGCGATGATGACGAGCCAGCGCATCAAGCCGACAACTGCTTCCACGAACGCTCCGAGATAGAGCGCATCCAGGATCGGCGGCACGGCTGCAATCGCGGCGATCGACAGACCAACGAAGAGTATGCCGGCAACGGTGAAGCCAAGGGTCAGCGCAGTGCGTTTGATGAAGTTACGTTTCTCCTTCTCATGATAGGCGATGTTCATGGCCTGCATGAGTGCGGCGACGCCGCCCGATGCGCTCCACAGGGCTAGAACGCCCGATATGATCAGGCCGAACGTCAAGCCTCCCGCATCCTGCGTTGCGATGACGACCATCTGATCCGCTACGAGACTGAAGGCATCGGGCGCGAGATCGCGGATAGCTCCGAGTTGTGTGCCGAGTGATGTGATGTCGGTGAAAAGACCCCAGATCATGAGACCAGCCGCGACCACGGGGAAGACCGACAGAAAAGCGTAGAACGCGATACCGGCCGACAGCAGGCCGACATTGTCGCCGAGCGCGCGCCAGAATGTGCGCAACAGAATTGCGCCCCAGTCCTTCAACCGAATGGCGAAGGGCGAGGCCACCGCGTTTGGTTTGGTCATCAATTCGAAAACGCTGAGGTTCCCGCCGAGTTCCGACGGCGCGTTGGTGAACCACGCTTATCA
Organism: Caulobacterales bacterium; assembly: GCA_038326205.1. Taxonomy (GTDB): domain Bacteria; phylum Pseudomonadota; class Alphaproteobacteria; order Caulobacterales; family Hyphomonadaceae; genus UBA7672. Next base: position 18,264 of record JBBQJV010000010.1, read on the forward strand.
CGCTAGTGTATCTCGCATGAATCCTTACGTTCTCGATCTCCGGCAGCGCCCCGTGCCATCATGTATCGAGGCGCAAGCGCGCAAGCGCGGTTATCGCACCGAGGTGCCGATCCTGCTCGATGGGGTGCTGGCGGACGAACCGTGCGTAGACGTTCGCGATATCGGGCTGGCAGGCGACAATCACTACAACACTGCGTTCAATCCGCCCTATCACACGCGTATTCCCGGCTCGATAGCCGAGCTGTTTGTGCGTCGGTCTGTCAGCGAGAGACTGCGCACTGTGAATGCGAGGCTCGCTGTCGCGGGCATCGAGCTTTACGTGCTCGATGCTTGGCGGCCGCAGGTTGTGCAGCGCCATTTTCACGACGTCTGGTTTCCTGCCTGGCTCAGCAAGCGACAGCCTGAGCTGGCAGGGCAGGCACTCGTGGAAGAGGTCGAGAAATACTGGTCCGCGCCGACGACGGGAGCATCCTCTCCGTCGCCGCATGCGACGTGCGGCGCCGTCGATTTGACCTTGAGGTTTGTCGGGACAAGGCAACCCTTGTTTATGGGCGGGTTGTTCGACGATGTGACGGAGGATGCCTGGACGGACAGTTTTGAGCGCCGAACGCTTTACTCGATGTCCGATGATGAAGCGTGCGCCAATCGTCGTCTTCTCTATTGGGCGATGAGTGAGGCCGGTTTCTCAAATAATCCCACTGAGTGGTGGCACTATTCCTGGGGCGACCAGATGTGGGCCCGCCTGACGGGACAACCTGCCGCGCACTACGGACCCTGCGATCCGACGGGAACTTCCGACACCTGAGTGGGCCTTAAGACCCCGGCAACCTTACCCCGGCATTGTCGGGGGCAAGTTGATTGCGGAGATCGAATGCTGAATGCGTTCATTGGCCAGATTTCAGAGGCCACAGGACTGGCAGAAGGCGAGGCAATGGCGGCGATCGGCATCGTGCTGAACGCGGCAGAGCGCCAGGGCGCTCCCCTTGCAGATGAGATTTTTGAACGCGTTCCCGGCGCTCGCACGCTTGCGGCGTCGATGGGACATGAAGTTGGCGCGCCGACGGGCGTTCTAGCTCGCCTTATCGAGCGAACGCCCGGTGGACGGCAGGCCGTTGTTGAACGCCTGATCGAGGACCTGCATGCAAAGGGTCTTGGTACTCAGGAAATCGGCTGCCTTTTTCCGGCAATCGGCGAGTTTTCGGAATCTGCATTCGGCGTCTCAGGTGTCGGTCATCTCGGTGACATCTTCGGAGCGCTAAATGCTGAGGTTAGTGGAGTGCGTAGCGTAGCTTAATGGCAGTGTAGAGTGATGTAGAGTGGCATAACTAGCGGGCGGTCCTTTCGGGCTGCCCGTTTTGTTTTTCGGCTTCGGTCTTGAATCGAAGCGCGATTTTCGGCGGCCACCCGTCGCTCACCATGCTGTGATATTGCGTCCCTAAAAATGTCCGAAAGAATCTCCATCTCTTGGGAACTGGGCTGACGCATCGGCGTTGTGTCCATGTGCTTCCCGGCGGTGGCGGTCTTATCCGTCCCCCCCGACCCCCCGAGACCCTTCCGTCGGGAAGTCACTTTACCTTCAAAAAATCAAGAGACGGGTCTTACGGGCTGGCGCACCTTCACATCAGGCGCGCGCATGCGTAATGCGTGGGCATGGTCGAAGCGTCTTCACACGAGACAATCCTCGCAGGCACTGATCTCGGGGGGCCGTTGGCTGCCGATCCGACGCGATGCTCGGCGCGCGTGATTGAACTGCTTGGCCATGCTGCGGGTAAGGGTATGCGGATAACGTCGCTGGCCATGGATGTGACCGCCAACACGCTCGGCGAGCGAGACGTTCACGTGATTGTCCGTGTCGACAAGCGCAGCCGATCGATTGTTTTCGTATCCGCAGAAGCGCGGGCAGGCGATGATCTCTTGTTCACCGCCCAGGGGTTGTTCAGCCGCATTGTCTAAAGTGGCTTGTCCGAAAGCTTCATCAGATCGGGATAGTCAGGTTCGCGTTTCTCGGCCTTGGCGACGAACGCCTCGCGCATGTGGGCGCCCGACAGCATCGCAGCGTTCCAGATGCCGATATAATCGAGGCCGTCTGCGATAGTGTGATCGCGGGCGTAGTTGATCATCGCCTTGGCGCCCGTGACTGCGAGCGGATTCTTCGAGGCGATCTCGCGGGCGATTTTCATGGCATGCTCAAGCATCGCGTCCTGCGTGTCGAACGTCTCGTTGACGAGACCGAGGGCCATGGCCTTGGGTGCAGGCAGGCGTTCGCCGGTATAAGAGATCTGACGCACCCAGCCTTCGGGCATCAGGTGGCACAGGCGGGGATAGGTACCTACATCGGCAGTCATGCCGATATTGATCTCGGCGATGCAGAAATATGCGTCCTTGGTGGCAAGGCGAATGTCGCACGCCGAGATCAAGTCGACGCCAGCGCCTATACAGCCGCCTTGCACGCAGACAATTACAGGCATGCGCGCCTGATCGAGACAGGTGAAGGCGTCCTGCAGGGGCTTGAGATTGGCGCGGAAACGCTCGGCTTTGAGGTGCGGGTCGCTGGTCTGGCCCGTAATGCCGTCGGGACGGGTGAAGACGGCGAGGTCCATGCCTGCGGTGAAGTGCTTGCCGGAGGACGCGATAACGATGCACCGGGCGCTGGCGCTGCGATCAATTTCGCGAACTATTGCCGGTAGCTCGACCCAGGCTTCGGGCGTGAAGGTGTTGAACGCGTCGGGCCGGCTGAATCGGATCAGCGCGACGCGATCCTTAATGGAAACCTCGAAGCAGGTGTGTTGGGCTATCATGCAGTTTCGTCCCTGAAATGCCTTTCCAATAGCTTAGCGTCCCTCGCGGCGCAGCGCGACCCGTTTGACGGATCAAGACTTTCCCTGTCCTATCTCTCTCCATAATCCCCTTGGGGAAACCGACAGCTGGAGGCTGAATGCGCACGAGGCTGGCACGATTATCCCCACCGCTCGCCGTGGCGTTCTTGCTCTGCGCACCCGCGTACGCGCAGGATTTTGGCAAGATCGCCTCCGACATCCTCCATCGCGCGACACCCGGCGATAAGGGCAATCTGACCAAGGGCGACGTCTCGGCTGGGCTCAAGGAAGCGCTGGCGCAGGCCGGCAGCCTCGCGACCAACCGCCTATCCGCTAAGGATGGCTATATGGGCGACAAGGCCGTTCGGATCCCGCTGCCGGGCGTGTTGGGGTCTGCCCAGAAGAAGCTCGGGCCGTTCGGCATGGCGGGTCCGCTCGATGATCTCCAGCTCAAGGTCAACCGCGCGGCCGAGGCGGCGGCGCCGGCGGCAGGCAAGATGGTGATCGATGCCGCCAAGAGCATCACGTTCGATGACGCCATGAAGATCCTGCGCGGAGGCGACGCGGCTGCGACAGATTACCTTCGCAAGAAGACCGAAGTTGGCCTACGGACGACACTGAAACCCAAATTCGGGGAGGCGCTGGAGACATCGGGCGCAATCAAATCGTTGGACACTGCAGTCGCCAAATATGGGTCTGGCCTCCTGAAGACAGATACAAAGACTTGGCTCGCCGAGGAGGCGACGACTGGCGCGCTCAACGGATTGTTCTATTACCTCGCCCGTGAAGAGCAGGCGATTCGGCGCGATCCCGTGAAGCGGACGAGCGATCTTCTTCGCAAGGTATTCGGAGGCTAGTCGCGCCCTCATGCGCAGGTTTCGTGTAGAGTTGAAGGATGGCGAGGCGTCCGGGATCGCATTTGGCGATCCGGTGCGGCCCATCGACGTGCTGTTCCTGCACGCCACCGGCTTCAACGCCATTACTTACCAGTCGATCCTGGAGCCGCTGGGAGCGCGCATGCATGCAGCGGCGGTGGACTTGCGCGGGCATGGGCGGTCGCGTCTTCCGGCCAATCCACGCAAGCTGAAGTCTTGGAACAAGTTCCGCGATGACGTCATCCAGCTCCTCGAAAAGACGGCACCGGAGGGGGCTGTGCTCGGCGGCCACTCGATGGGCGCGACAGTCGCGCTGCTGGTCGCGGGCAAGCGCCCTGATCTAGTGAAGGGGCTGGTGCTCGTCGATCCTGTGCTGATGCGACGCGCGATGTACCGGGCCTACAACATCCCGATCGTCAACATGCTGATCCGGAAGAATGCGCTGTCCAAGGGTGCGCTGCGGCGGAGGCGCGATTTCGGTTCGCCTGGCGAAGCTGCCGACCAGCTGCGCGGACGCGGCGCCTTCAAGACCTGGCGTGCGCCCTTCCTCGATGACTATGTGGTGGATGGTGTTCTGCGGCAGGACGACGGCAGCTATTCACTGTCGTGCACGCCCGAGTGGGAGTCAGCGGTCTTCGCCGCCCATCGTTATCGTCCTTGGGCCGCCGTAAGGCGCTTGCGCAAGAAACGTATCCCGATCGTGATCCTGCAGGCCGAGAAAGACTCCACGTCCTCGCCGGACACTGACGCGCGCATTCACAAGATTCGCCCGGATGCTGCGGTTACACGCGTGCCCGGCACCACGCACTTCGTTCCGATGGAGCGCCCCTATGTCGTGCGCGACGCTCTGGAGATGCTCTATCAGGCGATGATCGAGGGCCACCAGCTTGTCGATTATGTCGGCGCTGTCCGGCGCACGATCGACGACAGCGTCGGGATCATGGACTGAAGTTCAGATAACGCCGGCCTTGGTCCACGCTTCCTTCGGCCAGCGATGGTGCATCCAGAACCACTGGTCGGGCGCCTCGCGGATGATCGACTCCACCCACTGATTGATGCGCAGGACGGCGGCCTCGATCGTCTTGTTCTCGTCCGCGTCGGACGTGGGATGGAATGGCTCATGGATGGTCAGGCGGTAGCGGGCCGCGCCGATTCTGCGGCAAGAGACGGGAATGATCGGCGCGTTGAACCTGATAGCGAAGCGCGTGGGGCCGGGGGCCGTCATCGCGTCGTAGCCGAAGAAGGGGACCGCGATGCCCTGATTGAACTTCTGGTCGTTCATCAGCGCCACCGACTGCCCGCGACCCAAGGCGCGCACGAGTTCGCGCGTGCCTGCGCCCTTGGGTGTCAGGATGTCGGTGTAGGTGCTGCGCGCCTTTGCGATGCGCCGGTCGATGTGCGGGTTGTTGGCGGGGCGATAGGTGATCTGAGAGTCCGGCAGCCGGCCCGAAACAGCCGTCGCGACGATTTCCCAGTTGGCGAAGTGGCCGCCGATGAACACAGCGGGCTTGCCGCTCGCCTGGATGGCGTCGATGTGCTCGACGCCCACGACCTCCACGCGGCTGTTCGGGACGTAGGGCTTCAGTTCGGCGAGATGGGGCATCTCGCCCACGGTTCGGCCCATCGTCTTCCAGGCGCCTCTCGCGACCGCCTTGACCTCCTCAGCGGTCCAATCCGGGAAGCACATGCGGAGGTTGCGAACCATCGTGCGATGGGGCGAGAGCAGCGGGCCCACGGTGGCCATGATTGATGCCATGGCGTTCGACGCCCACGCGATCGGCAGCGCCTTCATCGGATACCAGTAAAGAACATCCCAGGCGATGGCCTCGATCCTCCACATGATGCGCGCGCCCAGCGTCGCGCGCTGCGCGTTGTCGAGATCCTTGGGGCGCACGAAGCGTCCGCCCAGCGGCTTCTCCTTGCTCATGTCAGCGCCCCATCAAGGAGCGTTGCCAGAGCGGCGGGGTTATCGAATTCCGCGTATACGGATGAGCGCATCACGCTTGGCTTCACGTCCGCCGGCAGGCGCACATGATCCTTGTCTGTGGTTACAAGCTGGGCGTTGCGTTCGCTGGCAAGCTTCATCAGGAATTTCAGATCGTGAGGCGTGAACATGTGGTGGTCGGGATAGGGCGCGCCCTCCGAGAGTTCAACACCGGGCTGTTTCTGCAGAGCATCGAAAAATCGTGAGGGACGGGCAATGCCGGCGAAAGCCACATAACGTCCCGGCGGCAACAGCGCCAGCGGAAGCAATCGCGCGCGCAAAATGGGTCGGGAGAACCCCTCGAGGATCGCCGGAAACGGACCGTCACCCATCAGCACCACAGCGTCGGCACGCGCCAGCCCGGTTGCGGTCGGCTCGCGTAGCGGTCCCTTGGGAAAGACGTGACCGTTGCCGATCGGGTTGGTCGCGTCCATGACCACAATCGACAGCGATTTCTTCAGTGTCGGGTTCTGATGGCCATCGTCCATTACGATTATCTCCACGCCCGCCGCCTTGATCGCGCGGGCGCCTGCCGGACGGTCCTGCGACACCCAGGACTCGCCAGATTTGGACAGCATCAACGGCTCGTCGCCAACTTCGGCCGCGGTGTGACGCGCCGGATCAACGCGGTGCACGCCTTCCAGCGATCCGCGATAACCGCGTGACAGGCTGGCAACGCGGATGCCTTTTTTCGAAAAATAGTTTCGCACCACTAACGTGATCGGTGTCTTGCCGGCGCCGCCGAGCGTGAGGTTGCCGATGCATACCACAGGGATGCCAACATCTTCTGGGATCGTGTCGCGTATCCGACGCTCGCCGGCCCAGCGATAGATCATCGAGAGCGGCGTCATCAGCAGCTTCGACATCGGCGCGGCGGCGCGCGAGCGCTTGTCGGTTACGGACCAGAAGAAGGGCTCACGCATGTGGCGCCGCCCCTGGACCTGTCGGTGGAAGCATTGCGAGAATGGCGCCGACGGTTGCGTCAAATGGCGCCTGAAACGCTGCAAACAGATCGCCGGTCGCCACGGGGGCGGAGCCGCCCGCAACCTCGCTACGCCAGAATGTGGCCAGTTCATCGGGTGTGTTGCCGATCACGATTGCCGACACGCATGACAGCACGTCAAACGTGTCGCGAAAGTTGAAGCCATGAGGACCTGTAAAGACGCGCTTGCCGAGTTGGGCAGGTTCGATGGCGTTGTGACCTCCCACGCCTTGGGATGTCGCGCCGCCGAGATAGATGGCATCGGCAACCGCATACCAGAAGACCAACTCGCCGATCGTATCTGCAACCAGCACGTCGGTGGCCGCGTCCGGCGTGGCGCGATCCTTCGATCGTTGCTGCCAGGTGAGCCCGCGCGCACGGACCAGTTCGGCAATGTCGCTGCCCCTGTCCGGGTGCCGCGGGACAATGATGAGCATCGCTCCGGAATTGGTTGGGCGCACCTGCTCAAATGCCTCGAGCGCGAAGGCGTCCTCGCCTGGATGAGTTGAAGCGGCAAGCAGGATCGGACGGGAGAGGCTGGAGCGGAAGCTGGCAACTTTGTCAGCTGGGGGAGGCACAATCCGCGAGGCCATCTTCAGGTTGCCGACAGGCGATATCTTGCGGTCTATCGCCGAACGCAAGCCATCGGCGGTCTGCTGATCGGCCGCGCCGATAAAATCGAACGCAGCGAAAAGCTCGCGCGCTGACGGTTTGCGGCCATTCCAGCTCGCCAGAGTTTTTGTTGTCATGCGAGCATTGGCGAGCGCGGCGGGTATGTGCGCGCGCTTCAGGCCCATCAGCATATTGGGCCAGATCTCGCCTTCAGCAAACACCGCAGCGTTCGGGCGCCAGTGAGCGAGGAAGCGCCTGACCGCGCCGGGGCCGTCTACCGGCGCCATCTGATGGATCACGCCGGGAGGAGATCGCGCTGCAATCATGTCGGCCGAGGTGGCGGTCTGTGTCGTGATAAGCGCATGTGCATCAGGGCGCCCTGCGTGCACTGCCTCGAAAATATCGAGCAGCAGCTTGGACTCGCCCACACTGGCGCCGTGCATCCAGACAAGCGGTCCCGCCGGACGCGCGAGGTTCGTTCGGCCGAAGCGTTCGTCGGTGCGATCCGCGCGTTCCTTGCCCGCTTTCACGCGGTTGCGAACCAACGCTGGCGCGAAGGGCTCAAGCAGGCCTGTGGCGATGCTGTAGAGCGCAAGCGATGCGGTCACGTGCCGCGACGCTCCAGCGCGTCTTGCGGTTCGGGTTCGGCTTCTGGCTGAGGTGTCGCCTCCGTTCGTTTTGGCGCGGGCGCCGTATCAGGGGCGAGGCCAGCCAGCTCATCGGCGCGGGCAGTCGCTGCTCTTAGTGCGATCTCGACGCGCTGGCGAAGGTCTTCGGAGTCCATGCTCTTGGATGTCGGGATCGGTTCCGAGATCACGACCGCGCCACGCGCAAAGGGCTTGGGCCAGAGTAGGCGGTCCCACGTGTCGAGACGTTTGGCATTCGCGGAGAGACCGTAGATCACGATGGGCGCGCCCATCTGTTGCGCCAGCTTGATCGTGCCCATGCCAACGGTTTCGCGCGGGCCTTTCGGGCCGTCGATGGTCATGACCACGCAGCCGCCCTTTTTCATAACTTGCAGGCATTCGCGCGCCGCAGAGACGCCGCGCTTATTCTTGTCGCTGCGGCCCGAGGACGAGCCGCGGATGATGTAGAGACCCAGCCACGTTCCCGCGCGCTTGGTGAACTCCCCGTCCTTCGAGGGCGAAACCATCAGGGCTGCAGGGTGAGGCGGCTTCGGCCATTTCGGGCGCTGGATGATCTGGATGTAGGGCATCAGCAGGATGCGCGAATGCCACGTCGCCGCGACCCAGCCTTGCGGGCTGTCCCACAGCTTGCGGATGTGCTCAATGCCCTCGACCCGCCAGCGTATGGTGTGCGCCAGGATCGACATGTAGGCCCAGATCAGGGTGCCTCCGACCCAGGGAATCACGGGCGATTGGGAACGGCGCTTCGACATTGGGGCTATATACTCCCTGATGCGCGCGCCGCCAGACGTTGGTGATAGCGGGATAGCAGCCTGCGAGCAGCAGGCGCCGCCACAGCGCCTTGCAATCCACACGAAAAGCGGCATCTAGCGGTCATGAGCGGCATCGCGGCCCCCCCCATCGATCTGACCACCCGAACCGGACGCCGTCAGGCCCGCCGCGAGCTGGTCTGGGGGGACCACGGGTTCCTCAGGGTCAAATTCCGGAACCTCCACAGAATTTCTGACGAGATGTACCGTGCCAACCAGCCCTCGCCCGAGCATATCGCCGGTTACGCGAAAGAGCTGGGGCTCAAGACCATCATCAATCTGCGTGGCCAAAGCCCCAAGGGCTATTATCTGCTAGAGAAGGAAGCTTGCGAGCGGCGCGGCATTCAGCTGGTCGATTTTCAAGTTTTCTCGCGCGAAGTGCCGACCGCCGAGAGCGTTCTGCAGGCGAAACAGCTGTTCGATTCAATCGCCTATCCGGCGCTCATGCACTGCAAGTCAGGAGCGGACCGGGCAGGGGTGATGTCTGTTTTGTATCAGCATTTTCGCAAGGGGCTGCCAATCGAGCAAGCTCTGGAACAGCTGTCAGGCAAGTATCTGCACATCCGTCACGGGAAAACCGGCGTCCTGGACGACTTCTTCGAGACCTATCTGGCGCTGGGGAAACCGGCCGGATTGTCTTTTGAGGACTGGGTTGTAGCCGGCTACGACCACAAGGCTATGAAGGCCCGGTTCCTGACGGGTCGCAAGTCGAGGGTTGATGTCGACCAGTTGCTGCGCCGCGAATAGTGGCGTCTGGGCCATCGGGCCAGTCGAACCAAAAAAAGGGCTCGTTTGTTGTCTTGCCGCAGGCTAGACCTTTTCGCGTGTCGCGTGGAGGGGTCGTCTATGAAGTTCTTTATCATCAACAGCTTCCGCTTTCTGGTCTACAACGCTTACTTCGGAATTATCGCGCTTTACACGTTCGGTGCGTTTCTGGAGCGGCAACAGATCCAGGGCGTGATTTCGCAATTCACAACCAGCGGAAAGGTGATTGTGGAGCGCGGCATGGTCGATCCGACAACTGGGTTTGTTGCGCCAGATCAGTTGCTGGATCGCGGAATGGTCCTGTCAGATCCGGCGCTTTCGGCGCTGTCGATCATCATTGGCCTTATCGTGGGCTGGGTCGCGGCGACGCTGATCTGCGGCGTGCTTGTCACGCTGCTCGACATCCGCGACGACATCAACGACCGCCTGCCGCGCGCCAAATAGGCCAGAAGGCAAGCCTGAACAAAGTGGGGCGCCAGGCAACAAAGCCTGACGCCTTTTTGTCTCATCCGACCAGCAGGGCTTGGCGATTCAGTCGCGCAACGTCACATAGGGGCATGACCACATCCTCCCCCAGTACTTCAGGCGACCTGCTGGAATCGCTGATTGAGGCCACGCTCAGGGCTGGGGCGGATGCGGTGGATACCCGAATTTCCGAAAGCGCCAGCCTGTCGGTCGAGGTACGAAATGGCGACCTCGAGACGGTGGAGCGCGAAGAGTCGCGCGGGCTGGCCCTGCGGGCGATGGTTGGAAAGCGGCAGGCGACGGTATCGGCGACCGACCTGTCGCCGGACGCTTTGAAATCGCTGAGCGAGCGCGTCGTCGCCATGGCGCGGCTGGCGCCGGAAGACAAATATTGCGGTCTGGCGGGTGCGGACGAAATTACGCGTGATCATGCTGACCTGATGCTCGACTGCGACGACACACCGGAAGCTGATGAACTGGAGCGGCGTGGACGCGAGATGGAAGCGATCGCAATGGCCGTGCCCGGCGTGAAGCAAATGTCCCACTGCGGCGCCTCCTGGCAGACCTCGCGCTCATGGCTGGCAGCATCGAACGGGTTTCGAGCCAGCAAATCTTCGGGCATCTCATCTATGGCCGCTGTCGCGATCGCCGAACGGGATGGAGCGATGGAGCGGGATCATGAGTCCACATCCGAACGTCGCAAGGCAAAGCTGAAATCGCCGGAATGGGTCGGCCGCGAGGCTGCAGAGCGTGCGACTGCCCGGCTGGGCGCGCGCAAACTGGAGAGCCAGACAGCCGCCGTGATCTACGACAGCAGGCTGTCGAACCGGTTGATCGGCGCTTTTCTCGGCGCGATTTCGGGACCGGCCGTCGCGCGCGGCGTCTCGTTCCTGAAGGACAAGATGGGCAAGCAGGTGTTCGCGAGAGGCGTCAACCTGATTGATGACCCGCTGCGCATCGGCGGCTTCGGTTCGCGTGCATTCGACGGCGAGGGGCGGCCAGTCGGCCGGAACGCGCTGGTCGAGGACGGTATGCTGACCCAGTGGTTGCTGAACGGCCCGTCCGCGCGACAGCTGGGGCTGAGGCCGAACGGCTTTGCCAGCACAGCGTTCGGCGATCCGCCGGGCGTCACCACGTCCAACCTCGACCTGCAGCCGGGCGATCGTTCGCTGGACGAGCTGATGGCGGATGCCGGCAAGGGCCTGCTGGTCACCGACATGTTTGGCCCTTCGCTGAACTCCAACACCGGAGACTATTCTGTCGGTGTGTCCGGCTTCTGGTTCGATAACGGCGAGCGCGCCTATCCGGTTTCCGAGGTGACGATTGCGGGCGACATTCCGGCGATGCTGCTGCGTGCCGTGCCTGGCTCCGATCTCCAGATCCGCGGATCAACCAACGCTCCTAGCATTCTCATAGATGGGATGGCGCTTGCCGGACGTTAGCGATCTCGATGCTGATCTCGACTCAGATCTGGCGCTGATATCTGAAGTCGCGCGCGAGGCCGGCGAGCTTTCCATGCACTGGCTCAAGAAGGGCGCGCGGAGCTGGGAGAAGTCCCCCAATAACCCCGTTACCGAAGCCGACATCGCCTGCAATGACCTGATTGCGCGCCGCTTGCGCCCGGCGCGGGCGGGCTATGGCTGGATGTCGGAAGAATCCCGCGACAATCCGGCGGATCGCTCGCAGAAGCGCGTGTTCGTTGTGGACCCGATCGATGGCACCAAGGCATTCGTGAACGGCGAGACCGGATTTTGCGTCTCGATCGCCATTGTCGAAGATGGCGTGCCGATTGCGGGCGCAGTCTACAATCCGAACTTCGACGAGCTCGTCAGCGCTCGTGCAGGCGGCGGCACGCATCTGAATGGCGCTCGGGTCGAGATGAGGGATGTGGACAGCCTCGCGTGCAGCATGATCGGCCAGCCAGACGTCTTCGCGCGCGGTAATGCCCAATACTGGCCCGACCTCCGCCTGATCGATGCCGTTCCCAATGCCATGGCCTGGCGCATGTCACTTGTGGCGGCCGGGCGTTGGGATGCGACGGTCGCCTTGAACGAGAAGAGCGACTGGGATCTGGCTGCGGCCGTCCTGCTGGTTCAGGAAGCGGGCGGGGTGGTGACAGACCGGCATGGCCGTCACATCGTTTTCAATGGTGAATCGATCACGCAGAAGGGGGCTATCGCTGCTGGCGCCGGATTGCACCCGCTGATAGTGGATCGACTCAGGCACTGGGCCAGCCAACAAATCAGGCCGCGCGAACCTGACGGCAGGAGCATGCGATGACGCCGAAAAATCCCGATAAACAGCTGCTGCACGTCGTATTGGGCGGCGAACTGAAGCATCCCGGCACAGTTGAGTTTGCCAATCTCAAGGAAATCGATTTCGTCGGCGCCTTCCCGAGCTATCGCGCGGCGTTCGATGCATGGAAGTCGGCGGCCCAGCGGACGGTCGACAACGCTCACGTGAGATATTTCATCCTGCATGCCCATCGCCTGCTCGATCCCGAGACGGGCAAGCAACACGATGCCTGATGGAGTTGGGCCTGACACCGTTGCGCCTGATCGCGCCGATGCGTCCGGACGGGATGGGCTGCTTTCCAGATTTGCCCGCGACTATCTGCTGCCACAATGGAAGTGGTTCCTTCTCGGCGCCGTGTTTGCGGCGATTACTGCAGTCTGCGCTGGCGGGTATTCGCAGATAACGGCGCTGGCGACCGACTGGTTGAAGGACGGTGACCCGCGTATTTTCACGATTGCACCTATGGTCATCATGGCCTTGGTGCTGTTGCGAGCTCCCGCGATGTACTGGCAAACCCAGACCAACAATCGCGGTGTGCAGAACGCGGTCGTCAAACTTCAGGAGACGCTGTTCTCGCGCTTGATCGACGGGGACTTCGCGCGCCTGCAGTCGAAAGCTTCTGGCGAATATGTCTCGCAGTTCGCCAACGACATGATCCTCATCCGCGACGCAGCGTTGCGCGTTGCGACCAGTCTGGCCAAGTCGTCGCTGACTATTGTTGCGGCCGTCGTCTACATGCTGACGACTGACTGGCTGCTGACGGTTCTTTTGCTCATCGTCTATCCGATCGCGTTCATCCCCGTTGTTCGTCTTGGTGAGCGCGTACGGAACTCCTCGCGTCTCGCGCAGGAACAGGCCGGGGCGCTGACTTCGGTTCTGAACGAGGCTTTTCAGGGCGCCCGGACCGTTAAGGCGTTCGGGCTCGAGGGATATCAGAAGGGGCGCGCCCACAGGGGTTTCTTTGAACGTGCACGCCTTTACATGAAGGTGTTGCGGGCCAAAGCGCTGGTTGATCCGCTGCTCGAAATCGTAGGGGGTGTTGCTCTCGCCGGATTGTTCGCATTCGCGGGGTGGCGCGCGCTGACCGGAGACATCAGCGTTGGCGAAGTGCTGGGCGTCATCGTCGCCATCGGCGTGGCGTCTCCGGAGATACGCGCGCTCGGTACGTTGAATGGCGCACTGAATGAGGCGTTGGCGGCGGCGACGCGGATCTATGCGGTGATCGACGAGCCGCAGCATGTTGGCGACAAGGCGGGCGCGGTTGCGATCGGCCGAGCGAGAGGAGAGATCACCTTTGAGCGGGTTGTCTTCGGTTATGAGGCTTCGGATGAAGTGCTCAAGGGGCTGAGTCTTGAAGCGGCGCCGGGGCAGACCGTGGCGATCGTCGGGCCATCCGGCGCTGGCAAATCTACCGTGTTCAGCCTGTTGCTCAGACTCTACGAAGCGAGAAGCGGCGCCGTGCGGATTGACGGCAGGGACGTCCGTGAACTGACGCTGGAATCTTTGCGCGGCAGCATCGCGTTCGTCTCGCAGGATGCTTTCCTGTTCGACACGACGATCCGCGAGAACATCGCGCTGGGCCGTCCCGGAGCGACGGAGGAACAGATTCAAGCTGCGGCGAAAGCTGCGGCCTGCGATTTCATTGAAAGGATTCCCGGCGGATGGGATGCGCCAGCAGGCGAGGGCGGGCGCAACCTTTCAGGCGGACAGCGGCAGCGCATCGCGATGGCGCGAGCGTTGGTTTCCGAAGCGCCGGTGTTGTTGCTCGATGAAGCGACGAGTGCGCTCGACTCGGAAAGCGAGTCACGGATTCAGCAGGCGCTGGCCGGGCTGGCGGGGCAGCGGACAATCATTGTGGTCGCGCACAGGCTCGCCACCGTGCGCCGCGCGGACCGGATATTCGTGATCGAGGACGGCGTTGCAGTCGAGTCGGGTTCGCATGATGCGCTGCTGGCGAACGGCGAGGCCTATGCGCGAATGGTGCAGCAGCAGCTGACCTGACCGCGAGTCATGATAGTTAGTAGGCTTACGTTAAGGTCAATAGGATAGTCCTTCGTTGATCGAGGGGAAAATGAAAAGAGCGGCGGACGTCAGTGTCGTGATCAGCTCGCACCTTCCAGGTATCGGGCAGACGCTGCGTATGGCGATGAGGGGCGTCGGCGTGCGCAACGTGCAGTTCACGCCACATACGACGCAGCTGTCCGACGCTTTTGGTTCATCGAAGCCCGACGTGTTGATGATCTACATTGACACTGCGGCCGAGGATGATGCGGGAATGCGCACGCTCCATTATGTGCGGCGTTCGGCGAACAGCCCTGACCGCGCAATTCCGGTTGTTGTGGTTTCGCAGCTGCGGGACATCTCTACGATCCAGGCCGTCGCGAATGCAGGGGCGCACGAGTACGCGCTGTTTCCCGCGTCCGGTGACCAGCTCCTGAAGAAAGTGCTTGCGGCACATAGCTCGAACCGGCCGTTCGTCGATACGCCAGACTATGCCGGGCCTGAGCGCAAGGCGCCGCCTGTGGCCGCCAAGCCGGTCTGACTTTGGCGTAGCTGCTAATCCAGTGAAGTTGGCTCTCGTTACCTGGAGCAGTGCTGCTATGCTCAGCGCCGGGAAACGGGAGTATATGATGCAGGTGAAGCTGGTTCTGGGCGTGGCGATTGCTGTTGGCTTCGCGGGGTGCGCGCCGCAGGACAAGGTGGCCGAAGCGCCGGCGGCGGTGGCTGCTCCCGAACAGGCAGTGACTCCGGAAACCTCAGCCGAACCACTTGACCCGTTCGTTGTGATGATCGGGGCTGAGCGCTGGACGGTGATCCTCGACAAGGCGCTCGATGGTGCTCGCGAGGCGCCGACGCCGGCTGGCGCTGCGGACCGCACCGATCTGTATCGGGCTGATGCGGCGTTGAAGCGCGGGGCCGCGATGTTGATCGAGGTACGTAATGATGTCTGCGGCAAGGGGCTGGTAACGGTTGCGGCGTGCGAGTTGCCGGAGTGGCCGGCCTGGACGCGCGA
Organism: Caulobacterales bacterium; assembly: GCA_038326205.1. Taxonomy (GTDB): domain Bacteria; phylum Pseudomonadota; class Alphaproteobacteria; order Caulobacterales; family Hyphomonadaceae; genus UBA7672. The sequence continues at coordinate 33,527 of JBBQJV010000010.1, forward strand.
TCTGCCGACGGGAGACACACCGATCGCCGAGATCGATAAGCGCAGCGACTGGCTCAGCAGCGTGATGGCGCCGTTCACGGATGCAGCGTGTGAGTCCGGGCGGAAGACTTCGGGCGAAGACATGTTCTGTTCGGTGGAATAGGCGCGGTGGGCCGATCTCAGGCGCGGATGCGCTAAGGTGGGGCGAGCGAGTTGCGAATAGCGAATGGGGTGGCCCGCGTGCGTGGGCGCGCAGACGCGCGTGCTGGTCACAATGAGGCTGAACAGCCCCTCCGCCTCATGGTGAGCAGCGCGGCAGAGCCGCGCGCCCGTCGAACCATGGGCGACGAGGTCGGTTTTGCGGATGCTGTAGCGCGCAGAGATCTTCGACGTAAGCATCGACGACGCGGTTCATGTTGCGGAAGGCCTCGGCGTAGTGAGTGAGGCGTTCCTGCGTGTTTGACCAGATTTTGGCCGACGCGATGATGTGCAGGCCGGCGAGGTTTGGCGGCCAGCCGAGACGGCGGTAGGCTTGCCGAAAGAGGGTCTGATCGAGTTTCGCCTCCGCGTGGGCGAGCATCAGGGCGAAGTGGTCGTGGACCTGTTTGCCGATGGAATCAGCGCGCATGCCTTTGTTGCCGCTGCTCATCGCGAAGATGATCTGCGCCCAGAAGCTGGCGAGTAGGCCCATCAAAGATGGGACGTCCCGCAGCAGCCACAGAGGGAAGCTCTGGCGTTTCATGGGTGCGACTATAAGTGCGCTGGAGGGCCGGCCGATTTGCGCAACGCCGATCCGCCGAAAATTTCGGGCAAGTGTTTGAAGTCTGGCGCGAGACTTTTTTCCGTTTCCGCAGAGCCTGCACGGCGGTCTTCCAACAGGAGGGCGCGTAACTCTTGGTGTGTGGAACGCCAGGCGTCTGCCCGGCCATAGCTGCGGAGCAACGAATTGCAGGAACGATCGCCCCGCTGACACGGCGCGCTGCCGGGCAGGGCCCGGCGGTTCGTTTGGCTATCAGCCGCCGCCGAAGCGGGCGGTCCAGTCGGCGACTTGTGTGTCTTCGATCTTGGTGAAGAGTTGCGGGGGCACGTTTATGGGCATGTTGACCGGGAGTGCGTTGAGCAGGGCGGCGTAATCGCTGGTGGTGAGCTTTGACAGGTCGAGGCTGCGGCGGTCTTCGGGTACGCCGAGCGCCCCGAGGATTTTCCTTGCGGTTTCGGGGATGATCGGCTGGGCGATGATGCCGAAAAGCGCGACGAGGTTGAGGCCGGTGCGGATGCCGACGGCAGCCTGATCGACGCTGTTCTTGTAGGCGGTCCACGGGGCGGCCTTGGTGATGTATTCATTGCCGGCGGCCCAGATGGCGCGGGTTTCGGCGGCGGCCTTGCGGAATTCCATCGCCTCGTAATAGCCGATGAGGGCGGGCAGGCGTGTCGCCAGCTCGTTGGCCATCCAGGCTTCGTGTTCGGCGGGTGCGCCGCCATCGGGCACTTTCGACTCGAATTTCGCGGCGGCATATTTCGTGATGCGATTCACGAAATTGCCGAGCACATCGTTGAGGTCCGAGTTCACGCAGGCCTTGAATGACTCCCACGTGAAGGCCGTGTCCGAGCTCTCCGGCGCATTGGCCATGAGATACCAGCGCCAGTAATCGCCGGGCAGGATTTCGAGCGCCTTGTCCATGAAGACGCCACGCTTCTGGCTGGTGGAGAACTTGCCGCCATACCAGTTGAGCCAGTTGAAGGCCTTCAGTTTGTCGACAAGCTTCCACGGTTCTTTCGAACCGAGGATGGTGGCGGGGAAGCTGACAGTGTGGAAGGCGACGTTGTCCTTGCCCATGAACTCGACATAGGTGACGTCGTCGGCGCCCTTGTCGGTGCGCCACCAGCGCTGCCACGCGAGCGGGTCGCCTTTGGCTTCGGCCCATTCGACGGTCGAGCCGATGTATTCGATGGGGGCATCGAACCAGACGTAGAACACCTTGTTCTCGAAGCCGGGGCGCGGCGCGCCGTTGCGCGTGACGGGGACGCCCCATGCAAGGTCGCGCGTGATCGAGCGGTCGATCAGGCCTTCGTCCAGCCATTTGTAGGCGATGGACGTGGTGAGATTCGGCCAGTTGTCGGCGCGGGCATCGACGAAGGCGCGGACTTTGTCCTGCAGTTTCGATTGCAGCAGATAGAGATGCCGCGTGTCGCGGACCTCGACATTGCGCGAGCCAGAAACGGACGAGTATGGGTTGATGAGTTCGATCGGGTCGAGCAGCGTCCCGCAATTGTCGCACTGGTCGCCACGCGCTTTTTCGTAGCCGCAATTGGGGCAGGTGCCTTCGACATAGCGGTCGGGCAAGAAGCGCTTGTCGTCGACGGAATAGATCTGGTTCGATGTGCGCTCGTCGATCAGGTCGTTGTCTTCGAGGACGTCGGCGAAGTGCTGCGTCAGTTCGCGGTTGGGGCGGCTGGACGAGCGGCCGAAATGGTCGAACGAGAGCGAGAAGCCCGCGCCGACCGTCTTCTGGATGTCGTGCTGTTCGGCGCAGTAGTCGGCAACGCTCTGGCCTGCCTCGATGGCCGCGAGTTCGGCGGGCGTGCCGTGCTCGTCGGTGGCGCAAATGAAGAGGACCTCATGCCCCGCCGCGCGGCAGTAACGCGCGTAGACGTCGGCGGGCAGCATCGAGCCGACAAGGTTGCCGAGATGCTTGACGCCGTTGATGTACGGCAGGGCGGAGGTGATGAGGATTCTGGCCATGGCCGCGATGTAGCGTCAGGCGGGGCGGAAGGCCAGAGTGTATGGGGACCTCGCTCGGAGTTGGTTGTTCTGCTAATCCAAACCAGCGCCTTTGGGGGCGGGAGCACAGATCGACATGCCTGCAACAGCGGAACAGCTGAACGACGCCTACACTTATTGCGTCGATTTTGCTCGGACGATGCTTGAGGACAGCGGCCGGTTTATTCCCTTCGGAACCAAGATTGATGCGGCCGGGAAGCTTGTCGCTGTTGGAGGGTGGAATGGCGAAGAACATCCAAAGTCGGTAGAGATCTATACGCTGCTCATCGAAGCGTGAGGGGCAAAAATGAAAGCCGGACAAGCGCTGGCGATGGCGGTCGCAGTGGATGTGAATATCCCCAATCAGTACGCGGCTCCCTTTCGAGATGGTCTGCGCATCACGCTTGAAGCGCAGGACTACGCCCGATTTATCTACGTGCCATATCATCTGACTGACCCAGACGCTTCCGGCGCCAGCAAGGGCGTAGAGTTCTTCGAGCCAATTTCTGTTGAGATTGGGCCATCCCACTAATGCAAGCGGCGATTATCCGATCGCAGTGACCTGCACCGCCGCGTGGTAACGCATGACCGAGAAGCCGATATAGCGGTAGGTGATCTTCTTCTCGGCGACGATCTCCTGCCAGGCCTTGAACTCGTGTTCGCGCCAGTTCGGGTAATTGTAGTATTCGTCGAACATGATGATCGTGCCGGGACGCATGCGGTCGGCGAGTAGGTCGAGCACGTACTTGCTCGACTCGTAGGCGTCGCAGTCGATGTTGATGAAGCTGACCGGGCTGGGGTTCGCTTTCAGGAAGCCGGGCAGGGTGGCGTCGAACCAGCCCTTGTGCAGCGTGACGTTGGACGGGACTTTCGGCAGCTTGCCCTGCTGGGTGAAGCGGCCCTTCTGTTCGAACGTGCCGGTCCAGTCGCCGGGCAGGCCTTCGAAACTGTCGAAGCCGTGGACGGTGCGGGGCTCGGCGTTCTTGGCGATGATGCGGGTGGAGACGCCGCCGGCGACGCCGAACTCCAGGATCATGCCGTTGAGCTTGGCTTCCTTCTCGCGCTTCATGCAGAGCTCGATCAAGGGGCGGCGGCCATTGACCAGCATCGCTTCCTTGATGTGAGCCTCGATGTAGTCGACCGTGTCCTTCTTCGCCCGCACGCGCAGGTCGAGGTACATGTCGTTGAGAAAGTACTTGTGAATCAGCCGGCTGTAGGCGCGGCCGAGAATACGCTTGTCCATGATATTTCCGCTGTTTCCGGCCCGCTTTTGCCGGGCTTGTAACACGCGAGGGCTATCGCGCCAGCGCCGCGATGGAAAAGCGCGTGGGGGAGATCAGCCGAGGCGGGCGCCGGGGGAGGCGACGCGCAGGACGACAGAACGTGCGATCATGGTTTCGCCCGACAGCGCGATCGCTGATGAGGGGACCACAACGGCCTTGAGGCCTTTGGACCGCAGGGCGGTTGCGACGGTCTGGGCGCGATCGCCATCGGCGGCGGCCCGCACGACAATCCCCTTTGCGCCGCAGGCACGGGCATCTGCGGCGATCCTGACTATCGTGGAATCGGAGAAAGAGCTCAACTCCGCCGAGTTGGGGGCGAAGTAGACGGTCGATTCGTATGCGGGGCAGGCTCCGGACTTGCCAGCAGGCGTCTGGGCCGACGCAGCGTCGTAGGCACAGCCGGCGAGGCCGATGGCAAATGCGCCTAAAGTCATTGCGGTGAGACGTTGCATGTAAGCCCTCCAGATCCAGTTCCCTAACGGCCCGGAACTGAGTCTAGTTCCATGAAGGGCGTCCGATTGGCCGGAACCGGGCGGATTGTGGCGGGGCGGGGGTCATTTCTGGTCGTTTGACCGCTTGCGCGGGAGCGTTCGGGCGCCTATTCCCTCGCGGCGGACACGCGTGCTCAGATTGGCGCGCAAGCCTGACGCCGGATTAGCTCAGCGGTAGAGCAGCGGTTTTGTAAACCGAAGGTCGGGGGTTCAATCCCCTCATCCGGCACCAGCGTATTTCGTTTACGGCGATCCGTAGACGGACTGCAAACTACGAAACTCACTCTTTTTCAGCAGCTTGCCTGTTGCGGCGTCTTCCATACGCACCGTCTTGCGTTAGGGTGAGCACGCACAGGGGAATACGGGTTGGGGATCAGGAGGGACTAGGTGAGGTCGAACAGGATCTTGCGCGCCATGGCGGTTGCGACCGCGGGCGTGCTTTCTGCGGTTGTGCTTGTCGGCTGCGGCCAGTCGGGCAGCGGTACTGACGCCGCTATCGTCTTGGGCAAAGACCAGGGTCCTCAGCTCGAAACCCGGCAGGCGAATTCGGCGCGCGCGACCGGATCTGGCGAGTTCGAGTTCGTCCGTTACACGATCGACGTCACCAAGGACCTGCCGCGGGCCTGTCTCGCCTTCTCGTCCAGCCTAAACCCCGCGACCGACTATCGACCGTTTGTGGACATGGGAGACGGTCCACAGATTGCGCTATCGGTCGAAGGTTCCAGTCTCTGCCTCGGCGGCCTGAAGTTCGGCGATGACCGCAACATCAAGATTCGCTCCGGCCTGACGGCCACGGACGGCCGCACTCTGGCTTTCGACGAAGACGTCGCGATATCGTTCGGTGATCGTCCCTCCTATGTCGGCTTCAAGGGCGACGGCGTGATCCTGCCGCGCATCGATGCGGACGGCCTCGCGCTGGAGACGGTGAACGTCGAGAAGGTGAAGGTCACGATCTCGCGTATTACGGACCGCGCGCTGGCGTTCAAGACCATCACGCAGGGCTATTCGCACAGCCAGGGCGGCTGGGGCTATATGGACTATGGTTCGGATGTTGGCGACGTCGCCGAGGAGTTGTGGACCGGCGAGATTAATACGCCGGGATCGGCTAACTCATCCAAGACGACGGTATTCCCGATTGCGAAAGCCATCCCGCGCCTGCAGCCGGGCGCTTATTTCGTCGAACTCGACCAGCTCGATGGGGCCGATAAGGTTCCGGACAATGCGGCGCACGCCAAGCGCTGGCTTGTGATCACCGATCTCGCGCTTACAACCTACACCGGCAATGAGGGCATGTCGGCGACGGTGCGATCGCTGCAGTCGGCCAAGGCGGTTTCTGGCGTGAAGCTTGAGCTGATCGCGCGCAACAACGAAATCCTCGCGCGCGGCGATTCAGACAATTCCGGCCGCGTGAACTTCTCCGGTCCAATCATGAGTGGAGCGGGTAATGTCGCCCCGCGCATGCTGATGGCGTATGCGCCCAATGGTGACTTCGCGATCCTCGACCTTGATCGCACGCCGGTCGATCTGAGCGAACGCGACATTGGCGGACGCTCGCCGGCGCAGGCCGCTGATGCGTTCGTTTACACTGAGCGTGGCGTCTATCGTCCGGGCGAGTCCGTACAGATCACTGCGCTGATCCGCGATGCGGCCGCGATCGCGCTGAGCAATCGTGCGGGCTCCGTCGTGGTGTTCGGCCCGAACGGGTTGGAAGCCGGACGCCTACGCTTCACGGATACGAAGCAGTTCAACGGCGCTGTGACCTACGCCTTTCCCGTGCCGCGTGCGGCGGCGCGTGGAACATGGCGCATCTCGACGGAAGTCGACGGTGTCGGCGTCGTGGGCAGCGAGACGTTCTCGGTCGAGGACTTCGTACCTCAGCGCATCGCGCTCGAGGTCAAAGCCGACGACAAGGCGCCAATGAAGGCGAACGAGACGCGCCCGATCACGGCCAATGTGCGTTTCCTCTATGGCGCGCCGGGTGCAGACCTGCCGGTGGAAGGCAATGCCCGCATCGAGCCCGACAACAATCCGTTCCCCGAGCTGAAAGGCTTCACTTTCGGGCGGCATGACGAGAACTTCCGCGAGTCGACCTTCGATCTCGCGACGGCCACGACGGATGGCTCGGGCAGAGCGATAATCTCGCTCGATCCACGTGCGGCTCAGGAATCCAACTCGTCGCGTCCGCTGCGCTTGCGGGCAGTGATCTCGGCAATCGAGCCGGGCGGGCGTGCGGTGCGGGATGATGTTCGTGTCGCGTATCGTCCGTCAGATCGCTATGTTGGGATCAAGCCGGCCTTCGACGACCAGTCTTCGAAAGAGGGCGACTCGGCGAGCTTTGATGTCGCGTCGGTGGATCGCAATGGCGTTCTCAAGGCGGCCAACATCAACTGGCGTCTCGTCCGTATCGACTGGAAATATGACTGGTACCGCGAAGATGGCGGCGCATGGCAGTGGCGGCAATCGCGCCGTGTTGTCGAAATCGAAAGCGGTCGCCTTGCGATGGCCGACGGCAAGACCGGTACGCTGAAGACGCGTCAGCTCGACTATGGCGACTTTGAAATCTACCTGACCGAAGAAGCAAATGGCGGCGAAGCTTCCTACGCGTTCTGGTCCGGCTGGGGAGGGCAACCGCAGGATGGCGTCGAGGCGCCGGATCGCGTGCGCGTTCAGGTTCCAGATTCGCTTCCCGCCATCGGTGGCGACGTCGATGTCACGATCATGCCGCCCTATTCAGGTGAAGCGGAAATCGTTGTCGCGTCCGAAAATGTCATCACCACCCGTTCGGTGAAGGTCGAGGCAAACAAGGGCGCGCATATCAAGCTGCCGGTCACCAAGGAGTGGGGCGCAGGCGTCTATATCATGGCGACGGTCTATACGCCGCGCGATGCCGCCAAGACGCCGAAACCGCGACGCGCCGTTGGCGTCGCTCACGTTGCGGTCGATGTCAGCCCGCGCACGTTCAAGCTCGATATTGCGGCGCCGCCTGTCCAAAGGCCGAACAGCAAGATGACGGTGAACATCACGGCCGGTGGACCGAATGATAATGGCTATGTCCAGCTGGCTGCTGTCGATGAAGGCATCTTGCTTCTGACCGGTTTCAAAACGCCGGACCCCGCCGCATACTTCTTCGGCAAGCGTCGTCTCGGCGTGGAACTGCGCGACGATTACGGCCGACTGCTCGATCCCAACCAGGGCGCCGCGGGCAACATCCGTCAGGGCGGCGACCAGATTGGCGGCGCTGGACTTACTGTTGTGCCGACGGAATCGGTGGTGCTGATGTCGGCGCCAGTGAAACTGAATGGCGGCAAGGCGACGGTGACGCTCGACGTGCCGGCGTTCAATGGTGAGCTGCGGCTGATGGCCGTGGCGTGGTCCAACTCGGGTGTTGGCTCTGCATCGAAACCGGTGACGGTGCGCGATCAGGTTCCGGCCCTGCTGGCCCTGCCTCGCTTCCTGTCGCCGGGAGATACGGCTACGGCGACACTGACGCTGGACAACGTTGAAGGTCAGGCAGGCGCCTACACAGCTGCGCTTCAGGCCGGTGCGCCGGTGCAGGCAACGACGGGGCAGTTGGCGACGACGCTCGCCAAGGGACAGCGCGTCGATCTTGACGCTGGCTTCTCCTCGGCGGCGGAAGGCATTTCGACTGTTGCGTTCAATCTCGCGGGGCCGGGCAACTATGCTGTCTCGCGATCCTACCAGATCCAGACACGTTCAGCCTGGCTGCCCGCAAGCAACGTGGTTCGCACAACGATTCAGCCGGGGGCGACGTTCTCGACTGCTGCCGACGCGCTGTCCTCATTCGTGCCGGGGTCGTCCTATCTGCAGGTGTCGTTCTCGCCCATTCCGATGGACGCTGCGGCCCTGTTCGACTCGCTCGACCAGTATCCGTACGGGTGCACCGAGCAGATCACGAGCCGTGCGTTGCCGCTCCTGTATGCTTCGCAGATTGCGGCTCTCGCAGGACGCAAGACACCGGGTGACCTCAAGGGTCAGGTTCAGGAGGCGGTCAACACGCTGCTGAACCGGCAAGGTGCGGATGGCGCCTTTGGTCTGTGGCGCACGGGTGACGGGCTTTCCAGCCCGTGGCTTGGTGCCTATGCGACGGACTTCCTGTTCCGCGCGAAAGCGGCTGGCTATGTCGTCCCGGCTGCGGCGCTCGACAAGGCGTATGACTCGCTCGAGGAATTCGCCGTGCGGGAGTCGCGTTACTCATCGGGTTATGACTTCGAAGTTTATGAGAGCCGCTGGAGCAACGATACCGCCAAGGCGATGATGGACCGTTCGGTGGCCTACGCCGCCTACGTTCTGGCCAAGGCGCGTCGGATGGACAAGGCGCGTCTTCGCTATCTTCACGACGACAAGCTGAACCAGATCGCGAGCCCGCTTGCGCGCGCGCAGATCGGCGCGGCGCTTTACATGATTGGCGACAACGCCCGTGCGAAGTCCGCTTTCGAGCGGGCGGAGCAGGCGCTCGGCTACACCAACACCGGCGACTACTACCAGACGCCGCGCCGCGATCTCGCGGGTATGCTGGCCGTGGCGCAGGAAGCCAAGCAAACGACGTTGGTGACGCGCCTGTCGCAACGCGTGGCGCAGGACCTGCCCGAGCCGGATCGCCTCACGACGCAGGAGAAAGCCTTCCTCCTGCTCGCGGCGAACGCATTGTCGGGTGGCCAAGCTGCGGTGAATGTCGTCGTGCAGGGTCAGGCCGACAGCAAGTCGGTTGGCGTCTATCGCATGACAGAAGCACAAGCAGCGAAACCACCGGTGTTCACGAACCGCGGCACGGGACAGCTATGGGTGACGGCGATTTCGCGTGGCTCGCCTGCCACGGCGCCGGCGCCGGCTTTCGATGGCATGCTTGCCAACAAGCAGCTGTGGAGCCCGAGCGGTCAGTCCATCGACGGAACCAGCTTCCGTCAGGGTGATCGTGTCATCGTGGCGATCACCGTCGCCTCGACCGAAATGCGCACCACGCCGCTGGTGATCGCAGACTTGCTACCCGCAGGCTTCGAGATCGAAGCGGTGCTGCGTCCGGGCGATGCTGGCGCGAATGGGCCGTACCGGTTCCTCGGAGAGCTGGTGCAGCCTGATATCGCGGAGGCGCGTGACGATCGCTTTATCGCCTCGTTCAACCTCTACGATCAGAAGCGCATGACGGTCGCTTACATGGTTCGCGTGGTGACGCCGGGTACGTTCACAATGCCGGGCGTGGTCGCGGAGCACATGTACAAGCCGGATACGTTCGCGCGGACTGTTTCGCGGACGATCACGGTGGCGAAGCGGTAAGAACTGGATAGCGGCGCGGACCTGTTCGGTCTGCGCCGCTGATCCCGGCTGATGCCGGGACGAACGGCCGAGTAATGCGTGACCTTCTGACCAAGCTGGTAAAGCGACTGACGCCCCCCAAAGGGTGGCGCATCCGCTTCTGGTGGCCGGCCGAATGGTGGCGGCGCGTCGCGCTTGTGGCGCTCTACGTACTTGCGCCGATTTGCTTGATTGATCTTGCCTTTCCACCGCCGTTGGATCGGGCCGGGCGTCTGTCCGGCGTGATCATGGACCGGCGCGGCGCGGTGTTGCGCGTGTTTCCCGTCGACGATGGCAAGTGGCGGATGCAGGCGCATCTCGATCAGATCGATCCGGACTTCATTGAGGCGCTGCTGCGCTATGAAGACAAGCGTTTCATGTCTCACGGCGGCGTGGATTTCGCTTCGATGTTGCGGGCCACCGGATCGCTCGCGAGCGCGGGGCGCGTCGTATCGGGTGGATCTACCATCACGATGCAGACGGCGCGGCTCCTTGAGCCACGGCCCAGAAATGTCGGATCGAAACTGATCGAGGCGATTCGTGCCTGGCAGCTTGAGGAAAGGCTGAGCAAGGAACAGATCCTCGAACTCTATCTCACGCTGGCGCCATACGGGGGTAACCTCGAGGGCGTGCGCGCAGCTTCATGGGCGTATTTCGGGCGTGAGCCAGACAACCTGTCGCCGGACCAGATCGCAATGCTGATAGCGTTGCCGCAATCGCCCGAAGCGCGGCGGCCGGACCTGAAACCGCAGGCCGCGATCGTAGCGCGTGAGCGTGTGCTGAATAGGCTTGCGGACGAAGGCCTGTTCGCGCGCGATCTTGCAAAGGAGTCGGCGGAGTATCCCGCGCCCAAGCGGCGCGATTTTCCAACAGTGGCCTGGCACGCTTCGGAGGAAGCGCTTTCGCGAGCGAAGGCGCCGGACAATATCCGCACGACGCTTGACCTCAATCTGCAGAAGGAGGTCGAGGATCTGGCGACGCGATCGGCGGGGCCAGCGCGGGACGGCGTACAGGTTGCGATCATGGTGGTGGATGTCGCGAGCCGTGAAGTGCGCGCGGTGGCCGGATCGGCCAACCGCACTACCGCAGGCGGGTGGATTGACCTGACCAACCGGCCGCGTTCGCCCGGCTCAACGCTGAAGCCGTTCATCTACGGTCTGGCGTTTGATGACGGCGTGGCGGCGCCCGACACGCGCATCGCAGATGCACCGCGCCGTTTTTCCAGCTATCGGCCGGACAATTTCGATCGCGCGTTCCGGGGCGATGTGACGGTGGCGCAGGCGCTGCAGCACTCGCTGAACATTCCCGCAGTGTCGGCGCTGGATGCGGTAGGCGCACAAAGATTTGCGGCGGCGCTGGCGTTCGCAGGCGCGGATCTATCGATGCCCCTGTCGGGGGACGATGATGCGGGGCTTGCGATTGCGCTTGGCGGTGCTGGCCTCACCGTGCGCGAACTGGCGTTGCTGTATGCGGCGCTGGGTGACAAGGGGCGGGCTCTTCCCCTTAACTGGCTGCAATCCGAATCAGAACTGGCCCTCAAGACAAAGACCCCGTCCACACAGATCATGTCGGCCCAGTCGGCGCGCCAGATCGTCGACATCCTCGCTGCCGCCCCCGCACCCCCGGGCCGCATGCCCGCCCAACTGACGCAGGATGCGCCGGTAATCGCGGCCAAGACCGGCACGTCCTACGGCTTTCGCGACGCATGGGCGGCGGGAACGGGAAACGGGTTCGTGGTGGTGGTGTGGATCGGCCGCGCCGATTCCGCGCCGCGGCCGGGGGTGACTGGGAGGGAGGCAGCGCTGCCGGTGTTGTTTGAAGTTTACGACATGATCTCGCGCATCCTGCCGAAGCGAAATTCTGGACCCAGCCTGCGTGAGGAAGATCCAGGCGACCACCTGCCGCCGTCGGCGCTGGCGCGTTTCGAGCGCGAGAATGTTCCGCCGCAGATTCTGTTCCCGCCTGACGGCGCCGAGGTGTGGAAAGATGGCGAGCACACATCGTTCGTGCTGGCGGCCGAGGGACATGGCCAACTTGCGTGGTATGTCGACGGCAAGCAGCTGGGCCGTAACGTGGCGGGCGATACGGTCTGGCGTCCTGGAATGGCCGGCTTCTTTACCGTCTCGGTGGTTGACGAAGGCGGGCTGAGCACAAAGGCGCGTGTGCGCATCATGACACCGGACAACTGATTTGCTTAACGCGTGAACTTCAGGATTTCCGGATTGGTCGCAATTGCCTCGCGGCCGCCGGCAATCAGCTCGTCAATGATCTCTTTCGGAAGACTCACGGCGGTCGCGGCATTGCCGAGGTCGGCGAAGCGCTTGTCGGTGAGATCGCCAAACGAGATCATGTCGAGGCGAAAATCGACGTCACTACACTTCCAGTCAAGACCCGCCCCGAGATCTGCCGCCGCGTTTGGCGTCAGGGCGCAGCGCCAGTTGATGATGTCGCGCTGCCAGCGTTCGAGGGTTCCTGCAAAGGCGTCGGCGGCAGCGCGCTTGGGGGCGTTGACGGCGATGCCGAGGGCCGCCTCGATCATTTGCGGTCCGTCCGGACCGGCTTCCCGTAGCGCCCAGTCGCCCTCGGGATTGCGCTCGGCATTGATGATGATGAAGGCGAGGCGGCGGATCTTGACGGCGTCCCGCGCGGACAGCGGGCCGTAGGGTTGCTGCGTCGCTGCGCGCAGCGTGACGAGGCTGGACACGCCAAAATTGTCGGCGACGCCGCCGTCGGTCAGATGGAGATACCGCATTCGCATATCATCACGATAGAAGCGGAAGGCGCGCGCGGTTTCGCGCAGCAGCGTGGGTGAGGCGCGGTTGATTTCGGCGGCGCGCACCCACGGCTGCAGTGGGGTCGGACAGTTCTCGGCGTAGCTCTTAACCACGACGGGACGGAAGGCGATCGGCACGGACATGGACGCTGCAACCGCATCGGCGAGACGCACGGTCCCAAGATCGCTGCAGATGGCGTCAAACCACGGCGTTGCAAAAGCGAACGGCGTTCCGTTGTAAAGATCGGCAGCATTGATGATGATGCGTGGCCGATTTGGCATGTCGCGCATGTGGGCGCCTTTGAATACTTCCGCGTCGAGCCAGTCCGCCAGCTTGTCCGGTCCGTTGAGGCCGCCCTGCATCAGGCGCTGCCAGTTGTTCGGAATCATCCAGCTCGTGTTGAGCTGCGCCTCCCAGTCCTTGTCCAGCGCGGCAGCTCGCAGATCGTCAAGACCCGCAGCGCCGTGCTGGCCGAACCAGGCCGCCGTGATGGAGCCGCCGGAGACTGCAGTGACCAGCGCGACGCGGTCGATCAGTGGCTTGCCACCGGGGTCCTGCATGTCACGTAACTGCTGAAGCGCGCCGAGCGAGAAGGAGGCTGCGCGGGCGCCGCCGCCAGAAAACGCAAAAGCGATCGCATCGCCGTCGACGCCCACATCTATCTCGGCCAAAGCGACAGGCGCGACCGTGAGTGCGGTGTTGATCGGACGCGTGTCTGGCGCACTGGCGCAGGCAGCTAGCAACGCGACAAGCGATAGAGCGGCGGTACGCATCGGAAGTCCCCACTGGCTATCGGCGGCAAGGTCTGCCGATGGCGCCGGGTTGTCCAGTCGCTTCGCCTAACGCCGCGTTCGCTGGACCAACCGCAGGGTGGATGGGTCGCGCTTGCCCGGGTCGGCGCCGGCGAGGGCATTGTCGAGTTCTTCGGCGAGAACCTTGCCGCGCTCCACGCCCCACTGGTCGAACGGATTGACCCCCCAGAGGATGCCGGCCGCAAACGTCCGGTGCTCGTACATTGCAATCAGCGCACCAACGGTTTCGGGCGCCGTGTCATCGAGCAGGACCATGGTGGAGCCGTGATTGCCAGGCATGTCCATGTGCAAGGCCTGTTCGACCGCTGCGGGGCCTGTCTTGCCCTGCGCAGCGAGCTGCTTCTGGGCTTCGGCGGCGCTGCGGCCCGCGAGCAGCCCCTCGGCTTGCGAAAGCGCGTTTGCGATGAGGGCGCGGCCGCGCGGCCAGTCGCCGGCGCCGGAATCACGCGCGACCACGAATTCAATAGCGCTCTGGCGCATGCCTTGATGGAGCAGCTGGTGGAAGGAGTGCTGGCCGAGCGTGCCGACCGATCCCCAGACCATCGGCGCTGTCGGTCCGACGAGGCCAGCATCGGCGTCTATAGCGCTCTTGCCGTTCGATTCCATTTCGAGCTGCTGGAGGAAGTCGGGCAATTTGCGGAGGCGGTGTGCGTAAGCGAGCACGGTGCGGTTGGGGATGCCGAGCGCTGTGTGCAGGAAAACGTCCATCATGGCGAGGCGCGCTGGCGTGTTCTGGGCAAGGGGCATGCCGCGGAAGTGAGCATCCATCTCGGCGGCCCCGGCGAGCAGGCGTTGCCAGCAGTCGGCGCCAAGGGCGATCTGCAGGGAGAGGCCGACCGAAGACCAGACCGAATAGCGGCCCCCGACAGCCTCATCCATCGGGAAGATGCGTTCTTCGGCTGCGCCCCACGCTTTCGCCTTGTCAGGCGCCGAGGAAACTGCGGCGAGGTGATCGTTCGCCTGCGTTTCGCCGAGATGTTTCACCAGCCACTCGCGGGCGAGCTGTGCGTTCGAGGCGGTCTCTGGCGTCTTGAAGGATTTCGAGACGACGAGCACGAGGGTGGTCGAGGCGTCGAGATGCGCTGTGGCTTCCGCAAAGTCTTGCGGATCGACGTTGGCGGCAAAGCGGATCTGCGGGCCTTCGGAATCATAGTCGCGCAGCGCATCCCACATCAGACGCGGGCCGAGGTCGGACCCGCCGATGCCGATGTGTAGAATGGTCTTGATCGGGAATCCGAGGCCGCCCTTGCGGGCAAGGTCGGCGAAGCCGGCGGCTTTTTCCGCTTCGCGGTTCATCGCTTCGATCGCCGGGATGCCTTTGCCGCCGCCCCGCAGCGCCCAATGAAGGGCGGGGCGGTTTTCGGACGCGTTGACGATCTCGGCAGCGAAGAGCGCTTTTATCCGGCTCTCAAGTCCGCGCTCGGTGGCGAGGGCAAGCATGGCGGCCATGGCCGCAGCGTCGATGGGTTGTTTGGCGACGTCGACTTCGAGGTGGGGCGCTGCCCATACGAAGGGCGCCATGTCGGCGCGGGCGGCGAGGGATTTTAGCTCCGTCGCGCGGATGCGGACGGCTTCAGCCTCGATTTTGGGCCAGCTGGCGAGCGACATGGCGGACTTTCCTTGCGGCATTTAGCTAACTGGATGAACCGGGGAAGCCTGATGCAATCGAAGTGTTCCGGCGTCCAGCCTGATATATGACTTCAAATCCTGGTCGAGGTAGCGCGATGCGTCTTGTTGGCATGATTCCCGCGGCAATTTCCGCGTTGGCTTTGCTGGGGGCCTGTGGTGGCGAGGCGGCAAAGACGCCATCGGCCACTGTTCCCGAGGTTCCGGCGCCAACGCTCGCGGAATTGCCGGCGCCGTACAACGCGGCTGACCTGGAAAAAGGCAAGGAGCTGTTCGGGCGAAAGTGCACATCCTGTCACTTCCTTGACCCGAAGCGCGGGCACCAGGTGGGGCCAAACCTGCATGACGTGTTCGAGCGGGGAACGGCAACGGCTGACGGCTACAAGTTTTCGCCCGCGCTGCTGGCATTTGCCGAACCCACTTGGACGCCAGCACTGATCGACCAATGGTTGTTGGCGCCCGACAGTTTCGTTCCGGGAACAGCCATGCGGCTCAACGGGATTACGGACGAGATCGAGCGGCGAGACCTGATCGCGTTCCTGCTAATCGGCTCGCGCCAGTAGTCGGGGGCCAGTAGTCGGGGGCGGCGGCGAGCGATAGTGTTTGGCCCATGAGCGTAGCCCTTCAGCCGCATCTCGATTCGCCGCGACTGCCTGTCGAAGGGCTGACCGCCGAGGTGCGGCGGCTCGCGGCCGGCAAGCTCGAGCTTGTCTACCGCCTCAACGGCGACCTCGAACAGCTGATCATACCGGAGCTGGCGGACCCCAGCCGGGCGGATGAGCTGTGGAAGCACACCTGCTTCGAGATCTTCATCCTGAAGGCTGAAGCGCCCGGCTATGTCGAGTTCAATTTCGCACCGATTGGCCGGTGGGCTGCTTACAGCTTTCGAAGCCGCCGATCCGGCATGCAGAACATTGTGGCGGTGAAGGCAGCGCCGATCGGGACGCTGACCATGGGTGCGCATTTTGTCCTACGGGCCGAAGTTGATGTATTGGGCGTCGATGGCCTGCCGCCTCTGGATGCGCCGTGGCGGGCGGCGATCAGCGCGGTGATCGAGGCCGCCGACGGTCGCAAGGCCTACTGGGCGTTAGCGCATCCGCAAGGAAATCCGGATTTTCATGCGCCTGAAGGTTATGTGCTGACGCTGGCAGCACCGGAGACAAAATGAAGTTTGGCATCGACAGGCTGATCGCGGATGCGGCGCTGCGTGCGCCGCTGAAGGGCAAGCGTGTGGCGCTGGTGGCGCATCCGGCTTCGGTGACGGTTGATCTCACGCATTCGCTCGATGCGCTGGCGGCGTGCGGCGACGTGATCGTGACGGCAGCGTTCGGTCCGCAGCATGGCATGCGCGGCGATAAGCAGGACAACATGGTTGAGTCGACTCACTTCACCGATCCGGTGCACGGCATTCCGGTGTTCAGTCTTTATGGCGAAGCGCGCAGCCCGACCCGACAGATGATGAGCACGTTCGATGTCGTGCTGGTTGATCTGCAGGATGTTGGGTGCCGCATCTACACATTCATCACGACGCTGCTCTATGTGATCGAGGCTGCGGCGGAGCATGGCAAGGCCGTGTGGGTGCTTGATCGTCCGAACCCGGCGGGGCGGCCGGTTGAGGGCCTCACGCTGCGGGCTGGGTATGAGAGCTTTGTCGGTGCGGGCCCGATCCCGATGCGGCACGGGCTAACGCTGGGCGAACTGGGCAAGTGGTTCATCGATCACTTCAAGCTGAAGGTCGATTATCGCGTGATCGCAATGGAAGGCTACAAGCCGGAAGAAGGTCAGGGCTTTGGCTGGCCGCTGGGCGAGCGGACGTGGGTGAATCCCAGTCCCAACGCTGCGAACCTCTGGATGGCGCGGGCTTATGCGGGAACCGTCATGCTGGAAGGCGCGACGCTGTCCGAAGGGCGGGGGACGACGCGGCCGCTGGAGCTATTCGGGGCGCCGGACATTGATGCGAAGCGGGTGATTACCGAGATGCAGGCGCTGGCGCCGCAATGGCTGAAGGGGTGCAGGCTGCGCGCGTGCTTCTTCGAGCCGACCTTCCACAAGTACATGAAACAGATGTGTGAGGGTGTGCAGATTCACACGGAGGACCCGAGCTACGACCATGAGGCGTTTCAGCCCTGGCGGTTGCAGGCGCTGGCGTTCAAGGTGATCCGGAACATGTATCCGGACTATCCGCTATGGCGCGGGCTGGAGTTCAAGTACGAGTACACGGAAGGGCATCTTGCTATCGACGTCATCAATGGTGGGCCGCAGCTGCGCGAGTGGGTCGATGATCCAAAGACCATGCCGGACGATCTCGATGCGATCACGGTTCCCGATGAGCAGGCGTGGCTCATCGAGCGCAAGCCGTACCTGATCTATTGATCGAGCCTCAAACTCCGGGAGTTCCATCCAGCAATTGCGCCGTAGACGCGCGAGAGGGTTGCGCGCGCTTACGATTACCTCAAAAATAGTTACGGCGCGTGGGGGCGAGCGAGGGTGAGGACCTGCTGGTCAGTGCGCGCGAGGCGGCGGGGCGACTTGTTGCGATCGAGGACCGGGATGAGTGAGCTCGCATTCTCAACTTGACGCTCGGCGAGATCTATTCGCCGCACCTAGCGAATATCGGACGGTTCAAGGAAGCGATCGCAGAGCAGCAGCGGATTATCGACTCGCATATCGCCAACATGGACGCGACGAGTTCGGGCGCCGATGCTGGCTGGAGCGAGATGATCCTCTGGCTCATCGGTAAGGAGGCGAGCGATCGGGCGCTGGCGTGCAAATCGTTCGAGAGTGCGGAAGCGGGCTTCACAAAAGAGGATGCGGCGGGAAGGCTGATTGCCTTTCACCAAGCGTTTCTGCCCGGTCTGCGGACGAGCCTTGAGCTCTGCAGGGCAGGCCGCCCGCTCAAGGGTTTTGGGCCGCTGCGATAAATCCCATAACGGCCCATTCTTAACGACATAAGGAATAGTGACTTTCTCAACGTGTATTAGGAATGACGCTATTCCCGCATGCGTTAACTATTCGGCGGCGAGCGCGCCGCCTGCTTCCTTGCTCGCGGCGATTTCAGCGGCGAGCTTCTGAACGCCGCCGATGTCCATCTTGCCCGTGCCTAGCAGGGGTATCGCCTCGACCTGGAAGATCTTGCGCGGCAAGCTGAGTTCGTTGACGCCGTGGGCTTGCGCCCAGCGCTGAAGGTCACTGCGGTCCGCTTCCGGGTAGGTTGTCAGGAGGACGATCTGCTCGCCCTTGCGCTTGTCCGGAAGAACGGCGGCGGCATGTTCGTGTTCGCGCCAGAGGCTGGAGGCGCAGTTTTCGGCGACAGCGAGGGACACCATCTCGCCACCGATCTTGGCGAAACGCTTGAGGCGTCCCTTGATAGCGAGGTAGCCGCCTTGGTCCTGGCTGACGATATCGCCCGTGTCGTGCCAGCCGCCGGCGGCCGGCTGCAACTCACCCGGTTTGGAGGGAGAGAGATAGCCTTTCATCACGTTTGGCCCGCGAACGAGCATGCGGCCGCCTTTTTCGATGCCGGGCACGGGCTCGAAGCGGACCTCCATGCCGGGGAGAGTTCGGCCGACCGTGCCGGGCTTGTTGAAGCCGGGCTGGTTCACCGCGATGACGGGAGAGGCTTCGGTTGCGCCATAGCCTTCCAGCAGTTCGACATTGAAGCGGCGTCGCACCAGTTGCCGCGTCTCGTCGCGGACACGCTCGGCCCCGCAGACAGCGAAGCGCAGCTTGCCAAGTTCGTTGCCGGTGCAGGCGCGGACATACTGGTTCAGGAAGGTGTCCGTCGCGAAGAGGATCGTGGCGCCAGTTTCCTCGACGCGCTTTGGAATCTGTTTTGTCAGCAGCGGCGAGGGATGCAGGACGGATTTCATGCCGCCAAGGAGCGGCAGCAGGGCGCCAGCAGTTAGTCCGAAACAGTGGAAAGTCGGCAGCGGGTTGAACAGCACATCGTTCGTTCCGAGCGCTTCGGGAACGTGCGCCAGGATCTGGTGGATGTTGCCGACAATGTTGCGGTGAGACAGAACGACGCCCTTGGGATCGCCTTCGGTGCCGGAGGTGAAGAGGATGACGGCGGCATCGTCCGGGCTGACGGTCGGTGCGAAGATCCATGGCGCAGCCGGCCCGAGCGCCCCGGCGGCTTTCTGGCGTACGCCGAGCGAAGCACGTACGTCTTCGAGGTAGATGAATTCAGCGCTGGATTTCAGGTCGCCGACGAGCCCGTGAAGATCGCCTTTCTCGATGAAGGCGTGAGCCGTGACGATCTTGGTGACCATCGCCGCTTTCATACCGGCGCGGATGTTGCGTGCCCCGGCCGTGAAGTTGAGCATCGCCGGAACGCGGCCATAGGCGCTGAGCGCGAAGAAGGCGATGATGGCGCCTGCGCCAGTCGGCAGCATGACGCCAACCGCCTCGCCCCGCTTCGTTCCCTTCTTGAGGGCGGCGCCAAGCGCGAACACTGCGCGGACGATATCGTCATAGGTAAGTTTTCGGTCGTCGGCATCGTGCAGGATGATCTTTTTGCCCCCATATTCCTTGC
This sequence comes from Caulobacterales bacterium, assembly GCA_038326205.1. Taxonomy (GTDB): domain Bacteria; phylum Pseudomonadota; class Alphaproteobacteria; order Caulobacterales; family Hyphomonadaceae; genus UBA7672. The sequence goes on from JBBQJV010000010.1 coordinate 53,097, forward strand.
GAGCTTCGAGCAGGGCGGCGAAAACACCGCTGTCCGCGTGACGTGGATCGAACGTGGAGCGCAAAGACGCCATACGACTTCCTCCCTCTACTCTGGCGCCCGACCTGCGCTCTTTTGTAACTTTGCCGTAACATAGCCTGTGACTGGAAAAGCACAAACGCCTGTCACACACCCGCCTAGCGGCGACTTAGAAGGCTGGCAATTCGAGGCAACATTGGGATAACTGGGGCCATGCCCACGCTTGTCGACAATACCGGCGCCCGCCCGCGCCACCCCGAGAAACAGGGCCGTGAGAACACTCCGCTGCTGCGGAAACCGCCATGGATTCGGGTGAAGGCGCCCACCAGCGAGGGCTATCTCGAGACCCTGAAGCTCGTGCAGGACGCGAAACTGGTGACAGTCTGCCAAGAGGCGGGCTGCCCAAATATCGGCGAGTGCTGGTCGAAGAAGCACGCCACGCTGATGATCATGGGCGACACCTGCACGCGCGCCTGCTCGTTCTGCAATGTGCGCACGGGGATGCCGCTAGCGCTGGACGCGGACGAACCTCGTCGCGTTGCGGAAACTGTCGCCGCCATGGGCCTCGGGCACGTGGTCATCACGTCGGTGGATCGCGATGATCTCGCGGACGGCGGGGCGGAGCATTTCGCGGCGGTAGTGCGGGCGATTCGCCTCGCGGCGCCGCAAGCGACGATCGAAATCCTGACGCCGGATTTCCTGCGGAAGGGCGATGCAGCAAACCTTGTTATCGATGCGAAGCCCGACGTTTTCAACCACAACCTTGAAACAGTGCCACGCCTGTATCTCAACATCCGGCCGGGCTCCCGGTATTACCATTCGCTCCGTCTGCTCGAGCGGGTGAAGGAGCGTGATCCCTCACAGTTCACCAAGTCAGGACTCATGGTCGGGCTTGGAGAGACGAAGGAAGAGATCATGCAGGTGATGGACGACATGCGGTCGGCCGGCATCGACTTCCTCACCATCGGCCAATATCTGCAGCCGACGCGCAAGCATGCGGCAGTCGATCGCTTCGTGACGCCGGAAGAGTTCGCGACCTATGAGACGATCGCCCGCTCCAAAGGATTTCTGCTGGTATCAGCGAGCCCGCTGACGCGATCGAGCTATCATGCGGACGAGGACTTTGCGAAGTTGCGCGGCGCGCGCGAGACGCACCTGGCGGGACGCTGAGTTGACTGTCCACAAGGTATCGCTCGACCTGCCTTACCGACCGGAGGACCTGTACGATCTGGCTGCCGAGGTGGAGCGCTATCCGGAATTCATCACCTGGATACGGACACTCAAGGTGTTGAGCTCTGAGGTCACTGACGATGGCAGGCGCTGTCGTGCAGAGGCCAGCGTGGGCTTTAAAGGGTTCAATGAAACTTTCGTCACCGACGTTGAGGCGCGGCGGAGCACCAAGACAATCGACGTGTCACTGGTGCGAGGGCCGTTCATAAAGCTTAGCAATACATGGCGCTTCAACGCTTTGCCGTCAGGCTCGCGCGTGGAATTTGCGATCCAGTTCGAGTTTCGTAATTTCGTTCTGCAGACACTGGCAGACGCCAACAAGCGCTACGCTGTGAAGCGCGTGATAGATTGCTTCGTTGAGGAAGCGGGCAGACGCTCTGCGCGTGTGCCGCCGCCCGCCTAGCCGTTCCAGCTAGTTGCCACCGGGGCGCGAACCCGGATCGGCGTCGGGAATGACCGCATCGCGCGGCTTCACATCCGGATTGGCCGGCCTGATTTTTGAACCATCAGGGGTCTGATCCGCAGGGCTCGGCGCAGCAGCGCGCGGTTTGGTGAGTTTTGGATCAGGTCCGCACGTCTCCAGGGACCAGCCGTTGGCGCCGCGTTCAAGACGGCACAAGGCGCTGATTATTTGGTCGCCCGCTGTGAGCGAGGTGCGGACACTGGCGCCGAGCGTGTCGTAGCGGGGCCGATGGAAGGCGACGCGCGCAGCGCCGGCGGTCGCAGCTTCGCCCTCGGGGCCGCTGACCTGGGTGACGTTGAAGCCATAGGCTTTCCAGTCGCAGTTCGGCGTCCATGGGCCATCCTCGCCCAGCAGGCGGACCGTCGTCGCTCCGCTGTTTGGGCTCAACTTGTACTGGTCGCGGCCAAGGGCGCCGAGCACGTCACAATCATTGGTGACGAACAGTGCTTCCTTCGGTGCGACCACCGCCGTGGGATCGCTTTCGCAGCCCATCAAGGCGAGGAAGCCCGCCGCCAGAAAAAGTCTCTTCATCACGACACCCAGCTTATTTTGCACTCGCCAACGGTCCAACCAGCGAAGCCGGACAGGACGCGGCATTCATAGCCCATGCCCGCCAGCGGTCCATGCATGATTTCAGTTGCTACCGTCGCACCATTGCCGGTGTAGACCGGCTTCTGGAAGGACACCCATTTAAGCTTTTCGCGGGGATCGGCAGATTGCGGGACGTCATTGTAATCCGTGAAGGTGAGGCCATATTTTTGCCAGGCGCACTGCGGACGCCAGCCTGAGTCGCCAAGGCCTTTGAGCGGTGGCGGGGGATTATCAGGCCCGAACTTGTAATGCTGCTTCGCAACTGCGGCGAGGACAGCGCAGTCATTTCCTTTCGCTTCAACCGAAGCTGAGTCGTCCAGCCGTGAATCGGGGAATGTGGTGCTTGTGCAGGCCCAAACCAGCATCGCGGCGGCACCAAGCACAAGCGCGTTTGAAGCACGCATCAGGGTCTCCTTCTACGGCTTCTTGCGAGCGGGCTGACGGCAGGAATCGCCAGTGTTCATGGCGGCATGAGGGCGGGACAGTGAAAGCTGGCTTTTCATTTGAACATGTGCCGGCCGGGCCTACTGCAAACCGCCTTCTCGGGTCATGACTGGAACGATCAGCCCCCATTCATGTTGGAACACGCAGGGTTCGCGAGTGACGGGCTTCGCGCCCACCCCGAACGGCATGGAGACAAGCCATGAAGAGAATAATCGCTGCGCTCGCTTTCACATTTGCCGCCGTTGCTCCCGCTGTGGGCCAGCCGCAGGGCGATTATCGCTATCAGGGCGGAGGATACGGCCAGGATGGCCTCAACCTGCGCGGCCTGAGCGTCAACAACGCGAAATCGCAGCTCGCAAACGCTGGCTACAACGCCGCCCGGAGCATCAAGGTCAACGGGCAGCAGTATGACCTGTGGTCGAACGGGCGGTCACGTCAGGGCTGTGTGGGCTTTACGTCCCACAACGGCGCGGTGACCGATGTGCGCAGTTTCGACGATGCCGACTGCGGCATCTATGGCAACAGAAATGGCGGAGGCTGGGGCGATGGCAATGGTGGCGGCTATGGCGGTTCGGATATTCGCGGCCTGAGCGTCGAGCAGGCGAAGCAGAGCCTGCGCGGTCGCGGCTACATCAACACCCGCAACATCAAGATTGATGGTCAGCAGTATGACCTGTGGCAGAGCGCGCGTGGTGGCGACTGCATTGGCTTCACCTCGTACAAGGGCAGGGTGACGGTGACGCGTGGATTTAGGGATTCCGAATGCAATGGCGGCGGTTACGGCGGGGGCTATGGTGGGGCGAACGGCGGACGGGGCAACGGCTCTGATCGTCTGGTCGGGCTCAGTGTCGATGGCGCGAAGAGTACGCTGTCGAGCAACGGTTTCCGCAAGGCGCGCAGCATCAATCTCTACGGCAAGCAGTGGGACCTGTGGTTTGATGATCGCGGCCGTGGCGGGCGCTGTGTCGGCTTCACGTCGTACAACGGCCGAGTGACAGACGCGCGAAACTTCGACGACGGCGATTGCTACTGAAGTGGCCGCTCATGCCATCATCTTGCGCAGCATCTCCAGCGCCGTGACGATGGTCTCGCGGCGGATGCGATCGCGACCGATGTCGCCATAACGCATGGCCTGATGATAGATCGGTTTGTTCTCGCGCGCGACGGCGAGGTGAACAAGGCCGACTGGCTTCAGAGGCGTGCCCCCGCCGGGGCCAGCGACTCCCGTCACCGCGACCACGAGGTTGGCGCGCGATTCTTGCAATGCCCCTTCGGCCATCGCGCGGACCACGGGCTCGGATACGGCGCCTGCGTCGGCGATCAGATCGCCCGGAACGCCCAGCATCTCTTCCTTGGCGCGATTGGAATAGACAATGAAGCCGCGTTCGACCGTGGCGGACGAGCCGGGGATTTCCGTGAGCAGGCCCGCGATGAGTCCGCCCGTGCAGCTTTCAGCCGTCGCGATCTTCAAACGCTTCTGCTGCGCCTCGTCGAGCGTGAGGCGCGCGAGCATTAAGAGTTTGTCGTCGAACATTGATCGGTCTCCGGGCCAAGGATGCTAGCGCGAACGTCTTTCTCCGCACAGCGGGCGTATCGCGCAAAACGGGAGCCTTACGTTGTCAGCAATACCGCTGCTTGCGCCGCGATACCTTCCTCGCGACCGACGAATCCGAGTTTTTCTGTCGTGGTGGCTTTTACGCTGACAACATCCGCCGATACGCCCAGCACCTCGGCTGTGGCGCGGCGCATGGCTTCGCGGTGGGGCGAAATCTTCGGGCGTTCGGCGAGGATCGTGATGTCGGCGTTGGCGACAAGATAGCCGCGGTCGCGGGCAAGGTTCACGACATGCTGCAGGAATTGCCGCGAGTCGACGCCTTTCCATTGCGGATCGGACGGTGGGAAGTGATCACCGATGTCGCCAAGGGCGAGCGCACCGAGAATGGCGTCTGTAAGGGCGTGCCAGCCGGCGTCGGCGTCGGAGTGGCCCTCGAGTTTCTTCGTGTGCGGGATGCGGATGCCGCACAGAATGACGGCGTCGCCGGGCTCGAAGCCGTGGACGTCAAAGCCTGTCCCCACGCGCAGGGCAGGCGATGTAATCAACTTCTCGACCACGGCGAGCTCCTCCGGATAGGTGATCTTCATAAGCGCCTGGCGGCCCGGCGTCAGCGCGATTTTTGCGCCCCGCGCCTCGACCAGCGCGAGATCATCGTCTGCTGCAGTGGTAGTGTTGGCGTAGGCCGAGACGATGACGTCCCAGCGGAACGCCTGCGGGGTCTGGACCCGAACAAGAGTGTCGCGGGCGACGGAGCGAACGCCGCCGCCGGCGGTGTCCTTGAGAGCGTCAGTGACGGGAAGGGCAGGGCAGGCAGCGTCCGCATCCCCGATGGCGGCAAGCAGTTCCTCGACAACGTCGGTGCTCAGCCCCGGGCGGGCGGCGTCGTGGATGAGGAGGTGGTGGGGGTGGAGGGGGTGGAGGATGTCGAGGCCGTTGCGGACCGACTGGGTGCGGGTTGGTCCGCCTGCGACGACGTGAATGTGCCAGGCGTGGGGGAGCATGGCTCTTACGCGGTCGAGGTCTGCCTCTGGCGCTACGACTACGATGGCGGCAATTTTATTGCAGCGCAGCATCGCCTCGACGCTCCACAGGAGCAGAGGCTTGCCGCCAAGCATCTGGAATTGTTTTGGAACTTGCCCGCCCAGGCGCGAGCCAGTGCCCGCCGCAACGATAATTCCGGCGGCTCTGGCGGATGAAAACGCCTCTTGATTGTGCATTCTTGACGCCTTTGCGCGGAAGCAGTCTAGGTGTAAGGTCCCTTATGCCTAACATTTAGGCAATGGCTGGAGAGGCTTGGAGACTGTTTGGTGTTCACGATTGGTGATGTCCAGATCGCTGCACCGGTATTTCTGGCGCCAATGTCTGGCGTCACGGATGCACCGGCTCGCACCGAAGCTGACAGGTTCGGCGCGCCGGCTGTAGTTACCGAGATGGTAGCGGGGGCCGAGTTGGCACGCGAGCACGCGGATTTCGTTCGTCGCGCTGCACCGCACAATGGATCGGGCCCTTTCATCATTCAGCTCGCTGGGCGTGAACCGGAATGGATGCGTATCGGCGCCGAACTCAGCGAAGCCGCCGGCGCCGACATTGTGGATATCAACATGGGCTGCCCCGCCAAGAAGGTCACTGGCGGCCAGTCGGGTTGCGCGCTGATGCGTGAGCCGGAGCTGGCGCGGAAGCTGATCGCCGGGACCGTGGCAGGCACGAAGCGTCCGGTGACTGTGAAGATGCGGCTGGGGTGGGACGATTCGAACCTGAACGCGCCCGAGATCGCGCGCATCGCCGAAGGCGAGGGCGCGCTGATGATCACCGTCCACGGCAGGACGCGGATGCAGTTCTACACAGGGCAGGCCAACTGGTCGCGGATCGCGGCCGTGGTGGAAAGTGTGAAGCTGCCCGTCATCGCCAATGGCGACATTGTCGGCGCCGGGAGCGCGCGAGCCGCAATGCAGGATTCAGGAGCGGCCGGTGTGATGGTCGGACGAGGCGCGACGGGGCGACCGTGGCGTCTCGCGGAGATTTCGCACGCGCTGTTCGGCACTTCCTATTCGCCGCCGCCCGCTGAAGAGCGGATGGCGTCCATGATCGCGCAGATCGAGGGATCGGTCGCGCTCTATGGCGAGAAGCTTGGCGTGCGCGTGGTGCGAAAGCACGTCGCCGCGTTCGTCGATGCCTGGTGCGAAGATTTTGGACTGGCGCCGATGGCGGACGCGCGCGTCGCGCTCTGCAGGATCGACACTGAAGTTGTCTTGAAGGAGGGGCTGGTTGCTGCCCTGTCGGACTGGAAGGTGGCGGCATGATCACCGCAACGCAGGACGGGTCCTCTCAGGCGCTGCGTGTGCTCGACGCGATGCCGTTTGCCGTGATCGGATTGTCGCGGCGTGAGCAGGTCAGCTACGTCAACCCGGCGGCAGAGACACTGCTGCAGCGGAGTTCTGCGTTGGTGCGCGGGCGGCCGCTGAACGAACTGCTGCCCGAAGACGCTCCGCTCATGGATTTCATCGCGCGGGTGCGCCGCGAAGGCGGCGTGATGTCCGCGCGGTCGATCCGCATCGCAAGCCCTCATATCGCGCCTGTGGACATGGATGTGACGGCATCGCCCGACGGAGAGGATGGCGGTCTCGTCCTGACGCTGATGCCCGTGAGGCAAGTCCAGGACGATGCCAAGAACGCAGAGGTGAGCGCGTTCGCTAATGTGGCGCGAATGCTGGGCCACGAGGTCAAGAACCCGCTGGCCGGTATCGTCGGCGCCGCACAACTTTTGGCGCGGCAAGCGCGTGACGAGCAGCAACCGCTCCTGACGCTGATCCGGGAAGAGGGCGCGCGGATCACCAGGATCGTAGACCGCTTCACGGCGTTCGAGACATTTTTCTCGCCGCGCGCGCGGATCACCAACGTGCATGTCGTGCTGGACAGTGTGATTGATCTTGCCAAGGCGAGCTTCGGCGCGAATACGCGTTTTGACTTGCAATATGATCCATCGCTGCCGGAGATCGAGGTCGACCCCGATCACCTGCACGAGGCGGCGCTGAACCTTGTCAAGAACGCCGTAGAGGCTGCCGCCAGCGCGAACAAGTCGGTGCGGGTGTCTGTATCGACGCGCTATCTCGCCGGTTTCCGCTTTGCTGGGCGTGACGGTCCGCGTGCACGCGGCGCTCTCGAAATTTCAGTGACCGACAACGGGCCGGGCGTGCCCGAGGTTTCCATCGCTCGTGTGTTTGAGCCGTTTTTCACGACCAAGTCTGGCGGTGCTGGCATTGGTCTTGCCGTCGTCGCAGAGATCATGCAGGCGCATGGCGGGTTCGTTGTTCTCGACAATAGCGCGACAGGCGCTTCGCTGCGTCTGCTCTTCCCCATCGCGCGCCAAAAAGGAGCCGCCAAATGAGTGGTCCGACAATTCTCGTCGCGGATGATGATGCGAGTGTCAGGCTCGTGATCAGCCAGACGCTGGCGCAGGAAGGCTATCACGTCAGGGCCACCAACACGATGTCAGCGCTGTGGCGCTGGATCCAGGCGGGCGAGGGCGACCTGCTAATCACGGACGTCTACATGCCGGATGAGTCCATCTTCGACATGCTGCCGCAGATCCGGCGGACGCGGCCGGAGCTTCCGATCATCGTGATCTCGGCGCAATCGACCGTGCTCACGGCGGCGTTGGCGTCCGACCACGGCGCCTATGACTATCTCCCCAAGCCGTTCGATATCGACAAGCTGGCTGAGACGGTGCGGCGTGCGCTGCAGAAGAAGCCGGTGCGTGGGCAGGAGCCTGTCGGCCGTCGCGCGGAGAAGGATGAGGCGCTGCCGTTGATTGGCCGCTCCAAACCAATGCAGTCGGTCTATCGCGTCATCGCGCGGATCATGAACAACGATCTTACGGTGCTGATCGAAGGTGAGAGCGGCACCGGCAAGGATCTGGCGGCACGCGCAATTCACCAACTCGGCAAGCGCAAGAATGGGCCGATCGTGACGGTGAGCCTTGCCGCCCTGCAACGCGATCAGGTTGAAGAAGAGCTGTTCGGAGCGGGGCGCGATGACAACGGACGCCGGCGTGGCAAGGTGCGTGAGGCGGACGGCGGAACGCTGTTCCTCGACGAAGTGGGCGACATGCCGCTCGAAGCGCAGACCCGACTTGTGCGTTTCCTACAGGACGGACGGTTTGCGTCGTTAGGCGATGATCTTGACGTACGGATCATCGCGTCGACCAAGCACGACTTGCGCGCGCTGGTTGATCAGGGGCTGTTCCGGGAGGACCTCTATTACCGCTTAAACGTTGTAGCGCTGCAATTGCCCCCGCTGCGGGAGCGGAAGGAAGACATTCCTGATCTTGCTTCGGCGTTCCTTATCCGGGCCAAGAAGGAAGGGCTGCCAGAGAAGCAGCTGGACAAGAGCGCTTATGACCTGCTCGTCGCATACGACTGGCCCGGCAATGTTCGAGAGCTCGAGAACGTCATCCGCCGTCTGTCGGCGCTGAGCCCCGAGCCGGTGATATCAGCGCGTGAGGTCGAACGTGAACTGCGTTCAAATAACAGGACGGTCGCTGGCGAGCGGGAATTCGAACAGGAGATCGAGGCGCTGGTGTCGCGGCACTTCATCTCGGCTTTGTCGGCCGATCCGGACAAGGATCCGAATGGCGGACAAATCTACCAGACCGTGATCGAGCAGGTCGAACGCCCGTTGATCAAGCTGGCGCTGGCCGCCACCAACGGCAACAAGGTGCGCGCGGCGGCGCTGCTGGGCCTCAACCGGAATACACTACGTTCCAAGATCAACGGACTTGGCTTAGCGGAAAGCGACTAGACCTCCGGGTTTTTCGCGTAGCTGGGGAGAACGCAGTTCCAGAGCGGAATTGTGTTGCTCTCGCGCATCACCGTGTGGTTTGGTAGTCACACTGTGTTGCCCAGCCGCCTCACTTTCAGGCTCATAACTGGCAGGCGCACGAGGTGATAGTTCGCCCTGTCCGGGCGCCGCCAAAGCATATGGGGGATGTTGGCGGGTTAGGGCAGGGCCGTGGGTAGAGTGAATGCCTGATACGGCGACCGCAGCCAGGGACGCGAGGATAAGGCTCAGCAGAGCCACCTCGAACATGTTCAAGGCGCTCTTTGGCCTCGCCGTCGTGATCGCCGCGGGCGGCACTTTCCTCGCCATCACCGACACCAGTCCGAATGCCGCCGCGCAGCCGGGGCTTGTCTGGGCGCTTGTCGCCAACCTTGTCCTGATCGGTGGGGTTGCGACTGTTCTCGGCCTGCGCGTCTTCCAGCTTGTCCGGGAAAACCGTGAGACGAATGGCGGCGCGAGGTTGCGCCTTCGGATCATCTTCCTGTTCTCCCTGTCGGCAGCCATCCCCACGGTTCTGGTCGCCGGCTTCCTCGCGGTGGCGATCAACCGTTCGGTCGATGGCTGGTTTAGTGAGCCGGTCACCAACATCGTCCAGGGCGGCAAGGAAGCAGCGCGCGCTGCGATGAATGACTTGCGCCTCGACGTGGAACGAGAAGCCAAGAGCATTCACAGCGATATCGCGGCGTCGACCCCGCCGCCTGACGGTTCACAGCCGCCGATCAGCGATCTTGCCAGCTACATGAAGCAGCGCCAGGCGTTGCGTGGCATATTCGGCCGCGTTCAGGGCTATGACAGTTCAGGCGCCTCGCTGTTCGAGTCTGCCGATCTCGACGGCAATGCGCCACCCGAGAAGCCGCCGACCAATAGTGACTGGGAGGCGGCGCGCAACGGTTCGATCAACGTTCGGGAAGATGCTGACGGCTCCATCCGAGCCTTCTTTAAGTTGCCGCTGTTCAACGACGTTTATGTGCAGGCCTCGCGCCTCATACCGGCGCCAGTAATGGAGCGGTTCGCGCAGGCTGACGCATCCAACAGGGCGTTCGAGGAGGCGCAGGCGCGCAGGCAGGCGCTGAGTGTCGTGCTGACGTTGAGCTATGTCGAGGCGGCGGCGCTGATGCTGCTGGGCACGGCGTGGCTGGGCATGACGGCCGCGTCGCGGATCGCGATGCCGATCGGTGCGCTGGCCGGCGCTGCGCGAGCGGTGCGTGACGGTGACCTGTCGGTGCGCATGCTGCGTCCAACCGTACGCGACGAGATCGCGGACCTTGCGGATGCGTTCAATGAAATGACGGACAGGCTGGCCCGACAGACCAATGCGCTGGATCGCGGGCGGATCGATGCCGAGACGCGCTCGAACTTTATCGAGGCGGTGCTTGCTGGTGTGGAGGCGGGGGTAGTGCGGGTGGATGGCGCCTTGGACGTCACCATTGCCAATACGTTTGCACAAAATTTGCTCGACTTCGTGCATCGGCCGGGCAGCGAGACGCCGCTCAGCGAGATTGCGCCGGAGTTCGTGGCGGCGGCGCGGCGGGCGATAGAAACGGGGCAGTCGGTCGACACCAGCTGCAAGCGACAGACCGAGAATGGCACGCTGCACCTGCAGGTTCGCGTCTCGCCCGAGATGGACGTTGAGGCGGAAACGGCCGGCGCTGTCATCACATTCCATGACACCACGCGGCTGGTGCTGGGGCAAAGACAGGCCGCGTGGCGCGATGTGGCCCGTCGGATCGCGCACGAGATCCGCAATCCGCTAACGCCGATCCAGTTGGCCGCCGAGCGCCTGCGGCGGCGGTTCTCGAGCCAGATCACGACCGATCGCGAGACCTTCGAGCGCTGCACCGACACCATCACGCGGCAGGTCGCCGACATCGGCCGGATGGTCGAGGAGTTTTCGGGATTTGCGCGCATGCCGAAGCCCACTTTTGGCAGGTTCAATCTGGTGGACATGGTGGAATCGGTCGCCTTCTCGCAGCGCATGACCACGCCCCAGATTTCGGTAACTGTGACTGCGCCGCCTCATCCCGTGGAAACTCTGGGCGACGAGCGGATGCTGGCGCAGGCGCTGACCAACATTGTGAAGAACGCCGCCGAAGCAGTCGATCGCCATATCGAGGCATCAGGCGGCGGCAAGGGAGCGGTGTCCATCGACGTCTTCATGGACGGCGAAGAAGTACAGGTGACCGTGCGCGACAATGGCGGCGGCTTCCCGACCGAAGATCGCGAGCGTCTGCTCGAACCTTACGTGACGACGCGGAAGAACGGCGTGGGCCTCGGCCTCGCGATCGTAAACCGCATCGTTGAAGACCATGGCGGCCGTATCTGGCTGGGCGACAATGATCTCGCCTCGACAGGCGGGCGGGTGGATATCCGCATGCCACTGCAACCGAAACCTCTCGAAGAGTCCGTAGCCTATGCCGGTGAAGGAGTAGCGTAATGACTACCGAAATTCTGGTCGTCGACGACGAAGCTGATATTCGTGAACTCGTTGGAGGCATCCTGCAGGATGAGGGCTTCATTGTCCGAACCGCAGGAAACTCAAGCGACACACTCGCCGCCGTTCGCACGCGCGCGCCACGACTGGTGGTGCTCGACGTGTGGCTGAAGGGATCGGAGTTGGATGGTCTCGGCATCCTGTCGATCCTGAAGGAAATGGATCCGTTCCTGCCCGTGGTGGTGATCTCGGGTCACGGCACGGTGGAGACTGCGGTGGAGGCGATCCGGCGCGGGGCGTACGACTATCTCGAAAAACCGTTCAAGGCAGAGAAACTCATCGTCACGGTCCAGCGTGCGCTGGAGAATGCAGAACTGAAACGCGAGAATTCACGGCTGCGTGCGCGGTCGGCGTCTTCGCATGAACTGGTCGGCAAATCGAGCACGATGGCGCAGCTCTCCAGCTCGATCGACAAAGTCGCGCCGACCAACAGCCGCATCATGATCTCCGGACCGCCCGGTTCGGGCAAGGATCTGGTCGCGCGCCTGATTCACGAACGGTCGCTGCGTGCGACCGGGCCTTTTGTTGTCGTGAACGCGGCGGCGATCGATCCGGAGCGGGTCGAGTCTGAGTTGTTCGGCGAGGAGTTCGGCAACGGCAAGGCGCCGAAGATAGGTCTCTTTGAACAGGCTCACGCCGGCACGCTATTGCTGGACGAGATTTCGGACATGCCGCTGGCGGCGCAGAGCCGTATCCTGCGCGTGCTGGTCGATCAGCGCTTTCGTCGCCGCAATGGCGCTGACGATGTGTCCGTCGATGTCCGTGTGGTAACGACGACCGCGCGCGATCTTCGGGCCGAAATCGCCGCCGGCCGATTCCGCGAGGACCTCTACTATCGCCTCAACGTGGTGCCCGTTGACGTCCCGGCGCTGGACCGGCGCCGCGAGGATATCCCCGAACTGGTGCGTTACTTCGTGCAGCGCGTGGCGGACGCTACCGGCCTGCAGCCACGTCCGTTTTCGGACGAGGCCATAGCGGTTCTCCAGGCCAGCGAGTGGCCCGGCAACGTGCGCCAGTTGCGGAACGTGGTCGAACGCCTGCTGATCCTTACCAATGGCGAGCCGCCGGGTGCGATCACGGCGGAACACCTCCCCAGCGATTCCAATGGCGGTAGCGCTTCTGCCGCAGGGTCGATGCAGATGATCTCGATGTCCCTACGCGATGCGCGGGAGCATTTCGAACGGGAATACCTGTCGATGCAGATCACCCGGTTTGGCGGGAACGTGTCGCGTACTGCTGCCTTCATCGGCATGGAGCGATCGGCGCTGCACAGGAAGCTCAAGGCGCTGGGAGTTGATACCAGCCTCGGCCTCAAGGAAACGCAGGGCTGACGGGGAGACCTCACGGCTTCCCGCTGTCACAATTGAACTTGCTGCCGCAGAACAGGGCGCCCACCACTGGGACGACGCAGCAGGGGGGGCTTCAATGCGTCTCTCGATACCTTGAGGGCAAGGCATTGCTCAGCGAGCGCCGAAAGGGCTAAACATCGGTCAAGGCCCCAACAAGAGAAGGCTCGCAAAACCGATGTCGGCTGACAAAAAACAGAACCTGCAGGACATTTTCCTAAACGCCGTGCGGAAAGGGAAAACACCCCTGACCGTCTTCCTTGTGAACGGCGTCAAGCTCCAGGGTATCGTCACCTGGTTCGACAATTTCTGCGTGCTGCTGAAGGGCGAAGGCCGTCCGCCGCAGCTCGTCTACAAGCACGCCATTTCTACCATTGCGCCCAATGCGCCGGTGAATCTCTTCGAGAATGAAGAGGACATGGACTAATTGCCAAGAGAGCTGATCGACCGCACACCGCCTGAAGAAGTCGCCGCGGTCGTATTGCCAATTCTGGGCGGCAGCGATGTTGCGCGCTCCCGGCTTGAGGAGAGCCTCGGCCTCGCAGAGGCGCTTGGCGTAAAGCTGGCTTTTTCCGAGCAGCTGAACATTCGCGAGCCACATCCGGCTCGCCTTTTTGGATCCGGCCAGCTCGATGCCCTGTCGAAGCGATTCCAAGAAGACGGCGTGACGCTCTTCATCGTGGATGGCGCTCTGACGCCCGTGCAGCAGCGCAATCTTGAAATGGAACTCCGGCTGAAGGTCGTCGATCGCACCGGCCTGATCCTCGAGATATTCGGCCTGCGGGCACGCACCGCCGAAGGCAGGTTGCAGGTAGAGATGGCGCGGTCGCTGTATGAGCGGTCGCGGCTGGTGCGGACGTGGACCCACCTTGAACGCCAGCGTGGCGGCTTCGGCTTCCTCGGCGGTCCCGGCGAGAGCCAGCTGGAGACCGACAGGCGATTGCTCGACAAACGCATCGCGGGATTTCGGCGGGAGCTGGAGGATGTGCGCCGCACGCGGCGGCTGCAGCGCGACGGTCGCGCACGGCGCGGCGCACCAGTGGCGGCGATCGTCGGCTATACCAATGCCGGAAAGTCGACGCTGTTCAACCGGCTGACGTCATCCGACGTGCTCGCGGCGGATATGCCGTTCGCGACGCTGGATCCCACCGCGCGCGAGATCGTGGCGGCGTCTGGCCGACGGATCGCCATGGTGGACACGGTCGGCTTCATCACCGACCTGCCGACAACGCTGGTGGCTGCGTTCCGCGCGACGCTGGAGGAGGCGATGGAGGCGGACGTGCTGATCCATGTGCGCGACATCGCGCATCCGGACACCGAATATCAGGCAAACGACGTTTACGGTATTCTCGAACAGCTAGAGGAAACCACCAAGCTGGACCGGCCGCCGGTGCTCGAGGTCTGGAACAAGGCCGACCTGCTGGACGAGACGACCCGGAGCGTGCTGGCCCGGCGGGCCGCAGATCACGCGCCACCGGCCATGCTGGTCTCGGCGACCACAGGGCAGGGGGCAGATGAACTACTGTTCCACATCGAGGGAGCGCTGTTCGGCAACCGCCGTCCGCGCGTGGTGACCATTCCGGCAGCGGACGGTCGGCTGCACGCTTGGATTCACACTAATTGCGAAGTGACGTCCGAACAGCTTGTTGGCGAGAGTGAGCTTCGGATGGATGTCTACATGACTGACGAGGACGCGACCCGGATCGTTGCCATGTCGGCCGGCGTCAGGGTGGAAGACGAAGCGCGCTAGCGCAGGAGAGGCAGTCATGCGGAAGTCCCTAGCTTTAGTCGCAACGGCTATCCTGCTGCTGAGCGCCTGCCAGTCGCCGGTGCTTCCCGCTTACATGACCGACCCGGCGCACGACCCAGTCCATCCTGCACGCATGGAGGTCCTGCACATTCCGAGCGGCGGCGTGGAGATCAACGGCGTTGCCTATCTAGCCGCAGGTGAAGGCGTGCACCCCACGCTGGTGATCGCTCATGGTTGGCCGGGCAATGAGAAGAACCTCGATCTTGCGCAGGCTGTGCGGCGTGCAGGGTGGAACGCCGTAACGTTCAACTATCGCGGCAGTTGGGGCAGTCCCGGCGAATTTCATTTTGCGCAGGTGCCGGAGGATGCAGCCAATGTGATCGCGTGGCTTCGTACGCCTGATGTTGCGGCAAAGTTCGGCGTCGATCCATCGCGGATTGCGCTCGCTGGCCACAGCATGGGTGGATGGGCGACCGCGATGACGGCCTCCAGAGATCCAGCGCTGATCGGCGCCGTGTTGATTTCGGCGGCGGACATGGCCTCGCTGAGCGCCATGCCGCGCGCGATGCTGGTGAAAGCGGCGTCCGAGAATGCGGAGACACTGGTGACCACGCCGGAGAAGATGGCGGATGAATTGGCGGCTGGAGCGAAGCCTTTCGCCCTGCAGAACTCAGCGGCGGGGCTCGCGAAGCTGCCTGTGCTGGTGCTGTCTTCGGACGACGGGCTCGCGCCGAGAACAGATGCGCTGGCGGCTTCCATCCTCGCCTTGGGCGGCAAGATGCAGGCCCAACACTTTACCACCGACCACAGCTATTCCGACGCCCGCCTCGAGCTTCAGACAGCTGTGATCGCCTGGCTGGGGACCCTGCCGGGACTGAAATAGTCGAACCTGCCAGAAGGAGCGGGATGGTGCTGCCGGGGAGGATTGAACTCCCGACCTCAGCCTTACCAAGGATGCGCTCTACCACTGAGCTACGGCAGCATCCCGCTTAAGGAGCGTCCGCATAACGGAAACACCTCCCATTGGGAAGGGGAGGTGTTATTGAGGCCATCATGTCGCGGAAAAGTCCCGAAAAGCCAATGAAACCGGTCACGGCGGCCGATGTTCGAGCCAGAAGGCTGGCTGAAGCGCTGCGGGCGAACCTGAAGCGCCGCAAATCCGTTGCGTCGCCAGAGTCGGCGGACAGCATGGGAAAATCGGAAACCGCCGATGAATAGCCTGCAGCGCGCCTTGTGCAGGCCGGATTCGGCACCATAACCAACAATCATGGACAAGCTTTCGATTCTCGGAAATGGCCCGCTTGAAGGCCGAATTCCCGTCTCTGGCGCCAAGAACTCGGCGCTGAAGCTGATGGCGGCCTCGCTCCTCTGCGAGGAGCCACTGGTGCTCACCTCGATGCCGAACCTCGCGGATACGCGGTTCATGGCGGACTTGCTGAAGAGCCTGGGCGTCGAAGTGGAGTGGCCGAAGGGAGAGGCTCTGTGCCGGCTGCATGCGGCCAACATCTCCTCGACGATCGCGCCGTACGATCTCGTCCGGAAGATGCGCGCGACGTTCAACGTGCTCGGGCCGCTGCTGGCGCGCGTGGGTCATGCGACCGTGTCGCTGCCGGGTGGCTGCGCCATCGGCGCTCGTCCGGTGGACCTGCACTTGAAGGCGTTCGAAGCCATGGGCGCCGATATCGTCATCGAGCAGGGCTACGTGAAAGCTGCGGCGCTGCGTGGTCTCAAGGGTGCGCACATCGTGTTCCCATTCGTGTCGGTTGGCGCGACCGAACATGCGATGCTGGCGGCGGTGCTGGCCGACGGGGAGACAATCCTCGAGAATTCAGCGTGCGAACCGGAAATCGGCGACCTTGCGATCTGTCTCAATGCGTGCGGCGCGAAAGTGACGGGCTATGGCACTCCGGTTATCCGCATTCAGGGTGTGGCGAAACTCAGCGGCGCGCGGCATGACGTGATCGCGGACCGGATCGAGGCCGGCACGTTCTGTATTGCTGCGGCAGCGACAGGTGGCAACGTATTGGTAGAAGGCGCGCGGGCCGAAGATCTCGGGGCGCTGATCGATTGTCTGCATCAGGCCGGTGTGACCGTCGAGGTCGAGCCCAAGGGACTGCGGATCAAGCGCGATCCGTCAACACCGATCAAGCCGGTGGATGTGCAGACGCAGCCGCACCCCGGCTTTCCAACCGATCTGCAGGCGCAGTTCATGGCGCTGATGTGCATCGCCGACGGGACCAGCACGATCCGCGAGAACATCTTCGAGAACCGCTTCATGCACGCGCCGGAGTTGAGCCGGCTGGGCGCCAACATCACGGTGCGCGGCAATGAGGCCATCGTGAAGGGCGTGCCGAAGCTGCATGCGGCGCCCGTCATGGCGACCGACCTACGCGCCTCAGTGAGCCTCGTGATCGCAGCGATGGTGGCCGAGGGCGAGACAACGGTTAATCGCATCTACCATCTCGATCGCGGCTTTGAACGTCTGGAAGAGAAGCTCGGCAGGTGCGGGGCCAAAATCACCCGCGAGGGCGGGTCCGCTTGAGGCTGGCCGCCTGAAACTGGCGGGACGCCGTGTCGCTGGAGCGGGCTCGATTTCTGGTTTAGTGAATGCCCGGTCGTGGACGGGGACCGCCCAGCACGGCGAACAGGCTATTTTCCATGCGCCCGAATGAGGATCACGTTTTGAGCGCTCTCAAGCTTCTGGCCGAAGATGCCGAAGGGCTGGCCATCGTTGCGGCTGCCTCGCAGGACGGTCTTGTGAAACCGCAGGACATCAAGTTCGACACAAAGTCGCGGACGTTCGGGCTCGAGATCAACCGCTTCCAATGGGAGCGGGCAGGCAAGCGCATGCCGTTCTTTCGTTCGCGCGCGGTGCTGGCATTCGTGGGCGTCGAGAGCGTGCGGAGCCGGAGCGTATCGAAGGACATCGATGCTGTGCATTCACTCATGGATGTGAGGTTCGAGCCCGCGGCTCAACCGCCCGGTGGCGTCTTGACGCTGTTCTTCTCTGGGCGGACGCAGATTCAGCTGAACGTCGAATGCATCGACGTGACGCTGGCGGATATCGGACCAGCTTGGCCGACGCGGCGGCGGCCGGATCACGAGAAGAAGTCATGAGCGTCCGGCGCTTCAATGCCGCCGACGCCGGGTTCACCGCAGCGTTTGGCAAATTTTTGGCGTTGCGCCGCGCGCAGGGCACCGAGGACGTTCATCTGGCGACGGCTGTCATCGTGCGCGACGTGCGCGAGGGTGGCGGTGAAGCGGTGGCGGCGTACACGCTTCGGTTCGACCGGATCGTTGTTGGTGAGAAGACGCTGCAATCCAAGGACATTGACCTGCTGGAACAGGCGGAACGGTGTGAACCGGCAGTCCGTGAGGCGTTGGATTTCGCAGCAGACCGGATCGAGACCTATCACGCCCAGCAGAAGCCGCTGGACCACAGCTTTACCGATCCGAGCGGGTTGGAACTCGGCTGGCGGTGGACGCCGGTTGATGCAGTTGGGCTCTACGTGCCGGGCGGGCGGGCGAGCTATCCCAGTTCGGTCCTTATGAATGCGATCCCGGCGAAAGCTGCCGGCGTTAAGCGGATTGCGATGGTGTCGCCGGTCCCGGGCGGCCAGTTCAATCCCGCTGTGGCTTATGCGGCAGTGCGCGCGGGCGTGACGGAGTTCTACCCCATCGGTGGCGCGCAGGCGGTTGCGGCGCTGGCCTATGGCGCAGGCGATCTGAAGTCGGTCGACAAGATTGTCGGGCCCGGAAACACCTATGTAGCTGCCGCCAAGCGCATCGTGTTTGGCGATGTGGGTATCGACACGATTGCCGGGCCTTCCGAGATCACGGTGATAGGCGACAACCAGAACAAGCCGGAATGGATTGCAGCGGACCTGCTGAGTCAGGCCGAGCATGATCCGCTCGCGCAGTCGATCCTGATCACTGATGATGGCGCGTGGGCCGATGCGGTCGAAGCTGCCGTCGAACAGCAGATCATCGCGCTGGCGACGTCAAAGACAGCAGTGCAGGCGTGGCGCGACTATGGCGCCATCGTCATCTCGCCTTTGAGCCTCGCAGCGGAGATCGTGAACCAGATTGCGCCAGAGCATGTGGAGATCGCCACGGCGGATCCCGACGCCATCGCGAAAGACATCCGCCACTCAGGAGCGATCTTCCTCGGGCGTTGGGCGCCGGAAGCGCTTGGCGACTATGTGACGGGCTCCAACCACGTGCTGCCGACGTCTGGTGCAGCACGGTTTGCGTCAGGCTTGTCCGTACTCGACTTCATGAAGCGCACGTCCATCCAGCGCATCAGTGAGAAAGGCTTCCACCATCTCGCGCAGGCGGCGGAAACGCTAGCCGCATCCGAAGGCTTGCCCGCGCACGGCCTCTCCGTCTCGATCCGCAGGGGCGGCGGATGACAAGCAAAGCCCGCATCGCTTCGATCGAGATCGACGACAAGAGCCTCGCGCCCGCCGGTCCTGATGCGGAGCATGAGCGTAAGGTCGCAATCTTTGATCTGCTCGAAACCAACCACTTCAAGGTCATCGGCCACGAAGGCGGGCCCTACAATGTCGTCCTGTCGCTGGCGGACAACCGCCTCGTGTTCGACATCGCCGAGCAGGATGGCACAGCCGTCCGCAAACTGATGCTATCGCTCACCGCTCTGCGGCGGGTGATCAAGGACTACTTTATGATCTGCGATAGTTATTATGACGCGATCCGCAGCTCGACGCCCTCGCAGATCGAGGCCATCGATATGGGGCGGCGGGGGTTGCACAATGAGGGGTCCCAGGTGCTCACCGAGCGGCTGGCGGAGAAGGCGGAGGTCGACTTTGACACCGCCCGCCGGCTTTTCACGCTGGTCTGCGCATTACACGCAAGAAGTTGAAACAACGAATAAATGCAGGAATCGACGAATCCCCGGGAAAGCGTGTATAGGGGCCTCGCGAATGACCAGACGCCGCTAAAGGGAGTTGCATGGCGAAGGAAGAACTTATCGAGTTTGAAGGCACGATCGTTGAACTCCTGCCCAACGCGACCTTTCGCGTTAAGCTGAGCAACGATCATGAAATCATTGGGCATACGGCCGGGAAAATGCGGAAAAACCGCATTCGCGTCCTCACGGGCGACAAGGTGCTCATCGAGATGACGCCCTACGACCTGACCAAGGGCCGCATCACTTATCGCTTCAAGTGAGCAAAGCCTCCGGGGCCGTTCCAGGGCTTGCGCTCGCCAGCGCGAGCCCCAGACGGCTGGACCTGCTTCGGCAGGTTGGGCTTGTGCCGGACCGGGTCGCCCCCGCCGACATCGACGAAACGCCGCTGCGTGACGAGCGCCCGCGCCAGCTTGCCTTGCGGCTGGCCGTGCAGAAGGGCGAGGCCGCGCGCGCCGGCGCGTCTAGTAGTAATATGGAAGGCTACTACGTGCTGTCGGCGGATACGGTCGTGGCGGTCGGCCGCCGCATCCTGCCCAAGGCCGAGACCGAGGCGGATGTCCGCGCCTGTCTCAAGCTGCTGTCGGGTCGCAAGCATGACGTGCTGACCGGCGTGGCTGTATTCGCCCCTGATGGCCGGCAGGCCTCGCGGCTGGTTGAGGCGCAGGTCGATTTCAAGCGGCTCTCCCACGAGGAGACCGAAGGCTATGTCGCGAGCGGCGAGTGGCGCGGCAAGGCGGGCGGTTATGGCATACAGGGCCGGGCAGGCGCGTTCGTCATCGAAGTCTCCGGCTCCTATCCGGCCATTGTCGGTCTGCCGCTCTACGAAACCGTCGCGATGCTGGAGGGCCTCGGCTATCCGGTGGCGAAGCGCTGGATGACGCCAGTATGAAGGCGCGGCTGGTCGTCGATGATGCGGTCGGCGAAACGCGCCGGCTTCTGCTCGACGAACAGGGGCGGCCCTTCCGCCTGCATCTTGAACGCTGGAGCGAGCGCGGCGTGCGGGCGCTGCTCAATGAGGTGCGATGGGGCAGGGTGCGCGCGCGCATTCCGGGCAATCGCGGTTGGTTTGTCGACCTGGGCCACGGACCCGAAGGCGTTGTCGAGCCAACGCAGGCAATGCGTCTGATCGAAGGCGCGATGCTGGCTTTCCGCGTCAAGGCCGAAGCGTGGGCCGACAAGGGTCCGCTGCTGAGCCTCGGAGACATATCGCCCAAGTTTGCGCCGCCGGATCGGCCTGCCCTGCACGTGGCGCCGCCGATGGATTCCTTTCTCGAAGGCGTCACGATCAGCGCGCCAATCTCGAATTCCGAAGCGGCCCGCGCCGAAGCGCGCATATTGATCGATGCCGCCATCGACGAAGCGTCACACGCCATCGTCCAGCTGACCGGCGGCGGCGACATCGCGGTCGATGTGGCGCGCGCCGCTGTGGTCATCGATGTCGATGGCGGGTCGCGCAAGTCCGGTGGGGATACAGAACATTTTGCGCAGGAGTTGAACCTTGCGGCGGCGGAGGCGGCAGCGCGGCAGATATCGCTGCGCTCGCTTGGCGGGCTGGCGTTGGTCGACTTCGTCGGCATGAAACAGGCCGAAGGCCGCCGCGCGTTGGTGGCGAAATTCCGCGAGGCGCTCAGCCTTTATCTCGGCCGCAGCAGCGACGTGCTGGAAATGTCGCGCTTCGGCGTCGTCGAGGCTGCGATCGCGCGGCGCGGCCGGCCACTGTCCGATGCGCTGGCGATGGGGGCGGTGGAGCGGGCGGCGCTGGAAACGCTTCGCGCCGTAGAGACTGCGGGATGGCACGATCGCGGCGCGCGGCTGGCGGCGCGTGTCAGCCCGGAGGTGGAAGCCTGGCTCGATCACGACCATATTGGTTGGCAGAAGTCGCTCGGCGACCGCATCGGCCAGCGCTGGAGTGTTGAGGCGACGCCGGGCCATGGCCTCCATGCAGATGTAAGGAGTGTTTGATGGCCTGCCCGATGTGTTCAAAACCCGCGCTAAGGCCCTACGCCCCGTTCTGCTCGCGCCGCTGCGCCGACGTGGACCTCTCGCGCTGGCTCAAGGGCAGCTATGCGATTCCGGGCAGGGGAGGGGAGGACGCCGAGGACAGTGTCGACGGCCCGCATTCTCCGGAAAACAGAGATGAAAACAACGGCTGAGGCCCCGGCCAAAAGCGTATGGACAGGGAATAAGCCTTTCCCTATACAACCCGCCTTATCGCCGCGAGGCGGTACGCCCGGATAGCTCAGTTGGTAGAGCAGCGGATTGAAAATCCGCGTGTCGCTGGTTCAATTCCGGCTCCGGGCACCATTGTTCCCGCTTATTTCTGTTCTGTACCAGCTGCATATTTGCTCCGCTCGTTCCGACGAAAGTCGGGACCCAGGAACGGTCAAGTAAAAACGCACTGACTTGGAGCAGCAAACCAGACGAATACGCAGCGCCTGCCCTGGATCCCGACTTTCGTCGAGATGAACGGCGGTGGAGCGCGCCTTCCTCTAAGTGGCCAACACGCCCACCCGTTGCAGCGTCCATAACACGCCCGTTGCTGCGATCAGCGCGGCGGCGGGTATGACGAACGCCCGGCGATAGAGGTTTGATCGGTTCACTGATTTCAGGGCCAACCGGACCAGAAACGCGACGATGCCGGTCGCTACCAGCACGGTGAGGTGGCCGAGTTCGACGCCCAGCGTGACGCCGGTGAGGCCGGCCGTGAGGTCGGCGATTTCAAGATAGACCTTCATCACCGAGCCGAAGCCGAGCCCGTGCAGCAGGCCGAAGGCGAACACCACGGGCAGACGCCAGGCCGTGCCGTCCTTGAACAGGATCGCCTCGATCGCCAGCACGGTGATGGAGACGGCGATCAGCGGCTCGATGATCTCGATCGGCGCCGAGACGAGCCCGGTGGCGGCAAGGCCGAGCGTGATGGTGTGGGCGAGGGTGAAGGTCGTCACCTGCGTGATCAGCGACGGCCAGTTGCGGGCGTTCAGATACAGCGCGATCACAAACAGCACATGGTCCATGCCCTGCGGCAGGATGTGCTGGTAGCCGAACTCCATGAACGTGCCGACGTTGTCGAACCACATCGGCTGATCCCCGGAACTCTCCACTTGCGCGTCATGCCACACTACGCCCGCAGGACGGAGGGTGGCGGAAAGGGTG
>JBBQJV010000011.1:0-71015 GCA_038326205.1 Caulobacterales bacterium
GGCCCGCCCCAAACCCGCACCAGATGTTTCACGTGAAACGTCCCGCGTTCACTTCCCCACGCAGAACTGGCTGAAAATCCGGTCCAGCAGGTCCTCGGCGTCGATAGCGCCGGTAATCCGTCCCAGAGCCCGCGCTGCCAGCCGCAGATCCTCGGACACCAGCTCTGCCCCGATCCCAATTCTGGCCGCCTCCAGAGCCCGCTCGACAGCCGTCAGCGCCTCCTCGACCAGCTCGCGATGCCGGGCGCGCGTCACCAGCGGCGCCTCATCCGCGTCGAGTCGCTGTCGAACGATCTGCGCCAGCCGTCGCTCCAGCGCCTCAAATCCCGCCCCCGTCGCGGCAGAGACCACAAACACGTCCTCCCCCCCGGCTTCCGGCGGCGCCGCCTCGATCAGGTCGGCCTTGTTGAGAACCTGGACGTCACCCGGCCGAACCCCCCCAAAA
This sequence comes from Caulobacterales bacterium, assembly GCA_038326205.1. Classification (GTDB taxonomy): domain Bacteria; phylum Pseudomonadota; class Alphaproteobacteria; order Caulobacterales; family Hyphomonadaceae; genus UBA7672. The sequence goes on from JBBQJV010000011.1 coordinate 446, forward strand.
CGCAAGCGCCCGGCGCCGGCCAATGTTTCACGTGAAACACTCTCCGCCGCATCCGAAACCCAGATCCGAAGATCTGCCTCCTCGGCCCGCGCCAAAGCCCGCCTGACCCCCTCCGCTTCGATCGCATCCACCGCCTCCCGCAAACCGGCAGTATCTGCGACCCACGTGGGAAACCCTGAAAGCACCAGCCGCACCTCCACCACGTCCCGCGTCGTCCCGGCGATGGGGGAGACGATGGCCGCCTCACGCCGGGCCAGCCGGTTCATCAAGCTCGACTTGCCGGCGTTTGGCGGCCCCAGAATCGCGATCCGGAACCCCTCCCGGACCGACGCCAGCCGCCCGGCATCGCCCAGCGCAGCCCCCAGATCGCTCGCCAAAGCCTCGATTGGCTCGAGCGCCGAGAGGTCGATCTCACCGGGAATGTCCGCCTCGTCGGGGAAGTCGATCGACGCCTCCAGCGCCGCCATGGCCGTGATCAGGAGCCCCCGCCACCCTTCGAAAACCCGCGCCGCCTCGCCCTGGTAGAGCCGCCCGGCCTGCCGCCTCTGGCCCTCCGTCTCGGCGTCGATCAGGTCGCCGATCGCCTCGGCCTGAGTCAGGTCCATCCGACCAGCATCAAACGCCCGGCGCGTGAACTCCCCCGGCTCAGCCACCCGGCAAGCCTTCGTCCGCAGCGCCGCCGCAATGACCGCCTCGATCACCGCCGGCCCGCCATGGACGTGCAATTCGACCACATCCTCGCCCGTGTAGGAGTTCGGTCCGGGCATCCAGAGTACCAATGCCTCGTCCAGGAAGCCACCTTCGGGATCGCGCAGGATGCGGGTCGCGGCCCTCCGAGGCTCAGGCGGAGATGTTTCACGTGAAACAATCCCTTCCACGCGGGTCATACCGCGCAGTAGTCCGGCACTACCGGGCCCGGACATACGGATGACGGCGACCCCGGCGCGTCCGGCGCCGGAGGCGAGGGCAATGATCGTGTCGGTGGGACCGCGAGCCAAGGCGATCAGTCTCCGGTCATACCGGCCAAGACAGGCCAGCCCGACCGGGATGTCCCGGCCCTAGCCAGCTCTACAACCCGCTCCGCCAACAATCCAGAACGGCGGGGGCGGCCTAGAGGCGGTAATTAAAACTGATGCTCACCCGCGAGGTGGTAGCGCGATTGACCGTCACCTCGTGGCGCAGCCAGCTCTCCCACAGCAGGACTTCCCCCACCTTCGGGGTGACGTAGACAAACCTGCGATGGTGCTCGTCTGCGCCCTCCTGAGGTGCGGGGGCGGCCATCATCATCGCCAGGCGCGGGTCCTCGAACTTCAGCGACGACGCGCCATCGGGTACTTTAACGTAGTATGTCCCCGACAGCACGCAGTGCGGATGGATATGGCCGGTATGGCTGCCACCGGGCTCGAGCACGTTGACCCAGATATTGTCGAGCTTCAGCCGCTTGCCCCGCAGATCCATCTGAAGGTGAGCCGCAAACCGCTCGGCATGCGGCTTCAGTGTACGCACGAGCTGCTCAAAGCAGGTCGCGCGCTGCGGCAGGTCATCGAGCGAGGCATAGGACGTATAGCCCTGATAGCCATACTCCTTGCACCAGGCGCGACCGGCCCTGTCCTCTCGCGCGAGCATCTTGGCGCCGTCCATGAGGTCGCCATTGAGCTCCGCATCGCCAGCTTCGGCGCGGTACACTTCAGTGACAAAGAGGCGAGAGATGTCCATCAGCGCTCCCTAGCACAGGACGCAAGGTGGAGAGGAGAGCCGTTGATCATCCCGGGTGATCGGCGGCGTCGCTGCGTATGAGAAGACCATCGTCTGGCGTCTCGGCGCATTCGATCAGACGCCCCACGCTCTGTCGCCGCAAAAGTCTCCGTGATGATCACGCGGACCACCAGAGAAATCCTTCACAGCAGGTATCTGCGCCGTGTGCCGACACAGAAATAAACTCGCCAAACTTTTTTGCGCGCAGCGCATCGAACGCCCCGCTGTTGAGATCGTGGAAACCTCGTCGGCCGAATATTGCTCCGTAGGCGGAAGAAAGGAATGGCGAGAGCATGAACCAACAACCGGCGTGCGAGGCGATGCGGCAGGCGGAACACACGGAATCAAATGGAGGGAAGAGGCGAGTCTGGACTATCGAAGAACTGAGGAAGCGGCTGGGTGTGACGGCGCCGGCCGGCGAGACGAAGGTGGAGCCGCCCAGGCGGCGTGAACCGGAAACGCGGCAGCAGCCAAGGATCATCAGGCGCGGCGCGGCTCACGCGATGGCCTGAGAGCGGGGCCAGGAAACAGCGGTCTGAAAACGGCGGTCTGAAAACGGCAGTCTGAAAACGGCAGTCTGAAAACGGAAACCCCGCTCTCGCAACGAGAGCGGGGTTTCTGTTTGTGCGGCCCGGCGTGTTTGCCAGTCGAAAGCTAGTTGTTCATGGCCGAGAAGAATTCGCCATTCGTCTTGGTCTGCTTGATTTTGTCGAGCAGGAATTCGATCGCATCCTGCGCGCCCATCGGATTGAGAATGCGGCGGAGCACGTAGATTTTCTGCAGCTCCTTCGGATCGGTAAGCAGCTCTTCTTTCCGCGTGCCGGACTTAAGGATGTCGATCGCCGGAAAGATGCGTTTGTCGGAGACCTTGCGGTCAAGGATGATCTCGGAGTTGCCCGTACCCTTGAATTCCTCGAAGATGACTTCGTCCATGCGGCTTCCAGTCTCGATCAGCGCGGTTGCGATGATGGTGAGCGAGCCGCCCTCTTCGAGGTTGCGCGCGGCGCCGAAGAAGCGTTTCGGTTTCTGCAGGGCGTTGGCGTCGACACCGCCGGTCAGCACTTTACCGGAGGAGGGAACGACGGTGTTGTAGGCGCGGCCGAGGCGCGTGATCGAGTCGAGCAGGATCACGACATCGCGGCCATGTTCGGCGAGGCGCTTGGCTTTCTCGATCACCATCTCGGCGACTGCGACGTGGCGCGTTGCAGGCTCGTCGAAGGTCGAGGAGATGACCTCGCCGCGCACCGAGCGCTGCATGTCGGTGACTTCCTCGGGACGTTCGTCGATGAGCAGCACGATCAGGTAGCACTCGGGGTGGTTTTCAGCGACCGACTGCGCAATGTTCTGCAGCAGCACGGTTTTGCCGGTCCTGGGCGGCGCGACGATCAGCGCGCGCTGGCCTTTGCCGATCGGCGAGACGATGTCGATGACGCGGCCCGAGCGATCCTTCTTGGTCGGATCCTTGGGCTCCATGTGGAGACGTTCATCGGGATAAAGCGGCGTCAGGTTGTCGAACGGGACCTTGTGGCGCGCACGCTCGGGATCCTCGAAATTGACGGTGGAGACGCGAACGAGGGCGAAGTAGCGCTCGCCATCGCGTGGTCCGCGAATGGTGCCTTCCACCGTATCGCCGGTGCGCAGGCCCATCTTCCGGATCATCTGCGGCTGAACATAAATGTCGTCTGGACCGGCAAGATAGTTGGACTGTGGGGAGCGGAGGAAGCCGAAACCGTCAGGCAGAACCTCGACCACCCCGACACCGATGATCTCGACATCGCGTTCGGCCAGCTCCTTGAGGACGCCGAACATCAATTCCTGCTTCGAGAGGAGCGAGGCGCCTTCGACCTCAAGCTCTTCGGCCATGGCCAGCAGTTCGGCCGGTGTTTTTTTCTTGAGATCGTTGAGCAGCACGCGCTCGTGCTCTTGCTCAGCCGCTTCGATAACGTCGTCAGACATTGAATAAATACATTTCGATTGTGGTTTGCCCTGGAGATGGCGCGAGGCGCGGGTCTGGCGGGCAAATTTTGAGAAGGGAAGGACATCGACCGGACGGCCGACGTTCGCGGTTAGACCGTCAAAATCCCGCAGGGTCAAGAGAGAATGGGCTGCGGACCCTTGCCTAGAAGGGCTGGACGACGACCAGAATGACCGCAAAAATCGCGATCACCATAGGAATTTCGTTCATCATCCTCAGCTTGCGCGGTTCGATCGGTCGCTGCCCGGCGGCGATCTTTTTGCCCAGCCCGATGACGTAGCCATGGAAGCCCGACAGGATCAAAACAAGCAATATTTTGCCCCAAAACCAAATCTGCGTAACATAAAATTCCCAGTTGTTGCCGATCATGGCGAGACCCATCAGCCAGGCGAGGATCAATGTCGGGTTGAGGATCACCCTGCGGGTCGAGTTGGCCGCCTTGTCCATTGCGGCTTCAAAGCGGGGATCGCCCACGGCTTCGAGCCGGTAGACCAACAGGCGCGGATAGATCAGCAGGCCAGCCGTCAGGGCGATAACGCTGATGATGTGGATCGCACGAAACCATTCAAACATGGACCAACTCCCGCCCCGTCTACGCCTCAGGCGGACTTGTTAGCGGGCGCACGGTGGTTCGGACAGTCCTTCCGGTCGGTCGGGCAGATCCGTCCTCCACACCCCGATCGGATTTTCGGAACCGCCGTGTCGGCCATCGCATCCTCGACCAGGTCGGCCAGCGTTTCGACAAAGCCCGCATCGACGCCGAGGGCTGGGGCGCGCAGGTAGTGTTTGGCGCCGTGCTGCTCGGCTAGGTGGCGATACTCGATGTCGAGTTCAACCAGCGTCTCGATATGTTCGGAGACGAAGGCGATGGGCGAAAGCAGGATGGCCTTGCCGTCCTTGGCGGCCTGTTCGATTGACGCATCGGTCGGCGGACCAATCCATTTCAGCGGGCCAACGCGAGATTGATAGCAGACCTCGACCTCCCACTCAGGCGGCAGCAGCGGCTTCAGCTTTTCTGCCGTGAGCTCGACCTGCCACTGGTAGGGATCGCCGGTCTTCACAACAATTTCGGGCAGGCCGTGCGCCGACAGGAGGCAGCGAACATTCGCGGGCTTGCCCGCTTTTTCCCACGTCTCGATCAACTTGCGTGCGTGGGCTGTGATGAATTTTTCCCTGTCTGGATAGCAGCACACGGTAACGCCCTCAGGACCCCGCGCCTCTTTCCACGCGATCATCGAGGAGCCTGTCGTGGTCGAGGAGAAATGCGGGTAGAGCGGCAGAAGTATCACCCTGTCGGCGCCCCAGGATTTCACCTCCCGAACGGTGTCGGCGGCGTAGGGCTTCCAGTAGCGCATCGCAATGAAACTCTTGGCGATGTGCCCACGTCTGGACAGTTCGGTGTCAAGTGCGGCCGCCTGCTTGCGTGTCTCCGGGAGAAGCGGAGAGCCGCCGCCCATCAGCGCATAGTTCGCCCGCGCACTTGGCGCGCGGGTTATCGAAATCAGTCGCGCGATCAGGAAACGCAGCGGCAGGGGCGCACGGATGATCGCCTTGTCGCGGAACAGATTTTTCAGAAACGGCTGAACATCGTCCGGCCCGTCAGGACCGCCCAGATTGAACAGGACAACGGCGATCTTTTGCGAACTCAAGTGACGCTCCGGATCGTGCGAAGCACTGATTCTACATGGGAAATCGGCACTTCCGGCGTCACGCCATGCCCTAGGTTGAATATGTGCGGCCGGCCCTTGAGCTGATCGATGATCTCGCGCACGCGGGTTTCGAGGCCCGGTCCGCCGGCGACCAGCCGCATCGGATCGAGATTGCCCTGTACGGGCATGCCTTTGGGCAGCATCGCGTCGATCCGTTTCAGCGACATTGCCGTGTCCAGGCCAACTGCGCTCACGCCTGTACGCTCCGCATAATCCACCACCAGAGTTCCAGCGCCGCGCGGAAAGCCGATGATCGGCTGCTTCACACCCAAATCGCGCACACGCTGTACGAGCTTCGCGGTCGGTCCGATCACCCAGCGCTCGAAAGCGTCCTGCGGCAGACCCTCAGCCCAGCTCTCGAACAGCATCAGCGCGTCTGCGCCGGCGTCCGCCTGCATTTTCAAATAGTGTGCGCTGGCCTCCACAAGCTGGTCCAGCATGCCATCGAGCTCCTCGGGATGCTGGTAGCCAAACTTGCGGCTATCCGCCTTGTCGGTGCCCCCGCGGCCTTCAATGGCATAAACGCCCACTGTCCATGGCGAACCGGCAAAGCCGATCAACGTGACGGACGGATCAAGCGCGGCCTTCACACGCTCGACAGTCTCACCGACCGGAGCGAGCTTTGACAGCAGCTTTTCCATCGGCACGTTGGCAAGATCGCTGGCCTTCGTTGCAGGATCAACCCGCGGTCCTTCGCCTTCAACGAACCGAACGTTGCGGCCCATGGCGTCGAGGATGAGCAGGATGTCCGCAAACAGGATCGCTCCATCCATCCCGTAGCGGCGCACCGGCTGCAGTGTCGCTTCCGCTGCGAGGGAAGGGGAGTAGCAGAAATCGAGGAAGTCGCGCGCTTTCGCTCTTAGCTCCCGGTATTCCGCAAGATGCCTTCCTGCCTGACGCATCATCCAGACTGGAACCGGATCGATGCGCTCGCCGTTCAGCACTCTGAGAAGAGATTTCCCGTTCAAGCGTCACCCAGTGAAGAGAAAAGAAGAGATTCTTTGAATCTGAATCTAAATAGACTCTGGTGGTGTTTAGTCAGTTCATAAGTCGGGTCCAAGCGTCATCCCCAAAGAGTGCACATGCCTGTGCACCGTGAATCACGCAATGTTCCGACTCCGATTCAGACGTTTACGTTTCATTAAGATCTTCGTTAACAACACCTTAACGCGAGTCGAGTGCCAAGCGCGTGACTCTTGGGCGCCTTTTCGAAGAGTCTTGCTCAGTAGCTCCACCTGTCGACAAGTGTGTGACTCAAACTGGCGCCGAATCCGGCGCCCAGCTTGTCCACAATCAACTCCCAGCGGTATTGGGGGTAGGCGTCCACAGGCGGGCGTCCAAAGACGCGCTGGAGTCTCGACCACCGGATGACATACGAGACTTATTTCAACGTGCACCTGGTCTCAGATTCCACGGGCGAGACGCTCAATGCCGTCATGCGCGCAGCTTGCGCTCAGTTCGACCACGTCGCCCCGCTGGAACACAACTATTATCTGGTCCGCAGTCCCAAGCAGCTCGAGCGCGTTCTAAAGGAAATTGAATCTGCGCCGGGCGTGGTGCTCTACACCATCACCGACGAGGCTCTGCGCGCCCGCCTCGAGGAACGTTGCCGCGAGGTCGGATCGCCGACGCTGGCGGTGATCGATCCGGCCGTGAACATGCTGTCGCGCTATCTCGGCCTGGCCTCGGCCCACAAGGTCGCCGGCCAGTATCACCTTGATGCCGATTATTTCGCGCGCATGGAAACAATCAACTTTGCGCTCCAGCACGATGACGGCCAGCACACCGAACGCCTGCGCGAAGCCGATGTGGTGTTAGTGGGCGTCTCGCGCACATCAAAAACGCCGACTTGCGTTTATCTCGGCAACCGGGGCGTTAAGGCGGCGAACGTGCCGCTTGTACCCGGCGTCGCAGTTCCCGAAATCCTGACCCAGCCCAATGCGCCGCTCGTCGTCGGGTTGAAGATTTCGCCTGACCGGCTGGTGCAGATCCGCCGCCACCGCCTGCTGTCGCTCAACGAAACGGCGGACGGCTCCTATGCCGATGAAGAACAGGTGCAGCAGGAGATCACCAACGCCAACCGTCTGTTCGCGCGTATGAAATGGCCGACTATTGATGTCAGCCGCAGGTCGGTCGAAGAAACCGCAGCTGCGATCCTCAACATCATCCAGGAACACGAGCGTTGAGCGTTTCTCCCGAACACCGGCTGATCCTTGCCTCCAAGAGCAAGTCGCGTGCGAGCGTTTTGCGCGCGGCGGGCTTGTCGTTTGAGCAGATCGGCTCGGGCGTTGATGAGGATGCGTTGAAAGAGGCGCTGCGCGCGGAAGGCGCCAGCGTTGCGAAACAGGCCGATTTATTGGCCGAAACCAAGGCGATGAAAGTCTCGATCTCGCACCTGGGCGTCGTGCTCGGCTGCGACCAGATGTTGGACCTCGATGGTCACGGCCTCGATAAAGTTGCGACGCGCGCCGAAGCTGCCGATGTCCTCCGCCGCCTCCGCGGGAAGACCCACATTCTCCAGTCCGCCATCGTCGCTTGCGTTGAGGGCGCGCCGGTCTGGCGTCACCTGTCGCAGCCGCGACTGCGCATGCGCAACTTTTCCGACGCCTTCCTCGAGACTTATCTCGATGAAATCGGCGATGCCGCATTCGAAGGCGTTGGCTGCTATCAGATCGAGGGCAGGGGTGCGCAGCTGTTCGATCGCATCGATGGCGACTATTTCTCGATCCTGGGCATGCCGCTCCTGCCACTTCTGCAATGGCTGCGCGACCGCGGTTCGCTCCAGCCATGAACAATTCGCGTGATCAGAAAAAGTACGCGGTGGTTGGCGATCCGGTCGCCCATTCGCTGTCGCCACTGATCCATAATGGCTGGATCGCGGATGCCGGTCTCAGCGCACATTATACGCGCGTCCATCTGCAATCAGAGGCGGCCGCCGATGACCTGCGCGCGATGGCAAGTGAGTATGAGGGCCTAAACGTCACGCTGCCACACAAGATCGCCGCACTCAGCGCGGCCACGAATTCTTCGCTCGAAGCGCGCACTGTTGGCGCGGCGAACACGCTGGTTCGCGAACATGCCGTTTGGACGGCTCACAACACGGACGTCGCCGGCTTCGAAGCGGCCATTCGCTCAGCTTGCGGCGACGAGGCTCGCAATCTGCGCGTGTTGCTGATCGGTGCGGGTGGCGCTGCGCGTGCGGCCCTTGTCAGTCTCAACCGCTCGCACGCGAAACTTACCATTGCCAACCGTTCCGCCCTGAACGCTGCCGCACTCGCCAACGAACTCGCGCCTCACGCAGAAACTGCCGACCTCACGCAGATTGGACGCCTCTCGGCCGATGCCGATATCGTCGTCAACTCCGCCAGCCTCGGTCATGCCGGCGTCAGCTTGCCGGCGCTGGCGCCGGGCAGGGGGCGTCCCTTTCTCGATCTCTCCTACGGAAAAGTCGCATCGGCGACACTAGAGGCAGCTGCCCGGGCCGGTTGGGCGCCGCATGACGGGCTAACCATGCTGGTCGCCCAGGCAGCCTTTGCTTTCCACCTCTGGTTCGGGATCTGGCCGGATCAGGCAAAGGCGCTGCACACCTGTCGCGCAGCGGTGTCGGCACACACATGATCAAGCTCGCGCTCACCGGCTCGATTGGTATGGGAAAATCCGCCACCGCCGCCATGTTCGCGGCCCGGGGCATACCGGTCTACGACGCCGATGCGGCGGTCCACCGTGTCTATGCACCTGGCGGCGAGGCGGTCGCCCCGCTCGAAGCAGAATTTCCGGGGGTGACCGGTCCGGATGGCGCAATTGATCGCGCAACGCTGCGCCAGCGCGTGATGAACGATCCCCTCGCTATGAAGAGGCTCGAGGAAATCGTCCATCCGATCGTTGGCGGCCAGCAGGTGATCTTCCTGCAAAAGGCGATGTCGGACGGCCACGACATCGTCGTCCTCGATGTCCCGCTCCTGTTTGAAACCGGCGGCGACTTGCGTGCTGACGCAATTCTTGTGGTCAGCGCTCCCGCAGACGTACAAAGGGCCCGCGTTCTGGCGCGCGGTCAGATGACCGAGGTGGAGTTCGAAGCGATACTCGCTCGTCAGGTTCCCGATTCGGTGAAGCGGAGCCGCGCCGATTTCATCATCGACACCAGCCAGGGCTTTGCTGCGGCCGAGGCGGGTGTCGACGAAATCCTCGCGGAACTCCGCAAGCGCATCGCTGACACTCTACAAGCCCAGACTGGCGATCAAGACCAGACAGGCAACCAGGGCCAGACAGGCAATAAGGCAGGCTGATGCGTGAAGTCGTATTCGACACCGAGACCACCGGCCTCAACCCCGGGCAGGGCGACCGCATCGTCGAGGTTGGCTGCATCGAGCTGATCAATCTCCTGCCTACGGGCCGCGAGTTTCAGGCTTATATAAATCCCGGCCGCCCCGTGTCTGAGGCGACAGTGCGTATTACCGGCATCACCAACGACACGCTGCGCGGCAAGCCGCCTTTTGAAAGCCCGCAGGTCGTGGATGGCCTGCTGGAATTCTTCGGCGACAGCCCCATTGTCGCCCACAACGCTGAATTCGACCGCGGCTTCCTGAACTACGAGCTTGAAATGATGGGCCGCCCGCCCTTCCCGAAAGAGCGCTTCATCGACACGCTGGTGCTGGCGCGCGAACATCGCCCCGGCTCGCCCGCGTCGCTCGACGCCGTGTGCAAACGCTTCGACATCTCGATCAAGGACAGGGTGCTGCACGGCGCGCTGCTCGACGCCCAGCTTCTGGCGATGGCCTATCTCGAACTGCGCGGCGGGCGCGAACGCGCCTTCAATTTCGGCTATGGTGCGGGCGGTTCGGGATCGGGTCAGACCATCTTTGCATCACGCCAGCAACGTCCAGCGCCCCTGCCGTCGCGTCTGAGCGAAGCGGAGGCCGCCGCCCATGCTGCCTTCGTCGAAACCCTCGGCGACAAGGATCACGCTGCGATCTGGAAAAAAATCGGCTGACAGGCTCCGGCTTTCCGACGCCCGCATTCCAGTCCTACAGTGAGGGCAGGAGGCGCCAGACATGAAAGCCCTGACTTACCACGCCGCGAAGGACATTCGCTTCGAGTCGATCCCCGATGCGAAGATCACGGCCCCGCATGCAGTCCTCGTGAAGGTGACGGCGTGTGGCATCTGCGGCAGCGACCTCCACATCTATCAGGGCCATGGCTTTAGCGACGACATCGGCTTCTGTGTCGGGCACGAAGCGGTGGGCGAGATCGTCGAGATCGGTCCCCATGTCGAAACCCTGAAGGTCGGCGACAAGGTGATGATATCCGCTGCTGTCGGGTGCGGCCGGTGCGCCGCCTGCCGCGCCGGCGACTGCGTGAAGTGCCAATTCAACGCCACGGGATGCTACGGCCTTTCTCACGCGCTTGAGGGGTGTCAGGCCGAAGCCGTTATGGTGCCGCACGCAGACCAGAACGCCGCGCGCATACCTGATGGACTAAGCGCCGATCAGGCGCTCCTGCTGACCGACAACCTGCCGACCGCCTATCTTGGCGCCACCAACGCCGACATTCGTCCCGGCGGCAGTGTCGCCGTTGTTGGCCTGGGTCCTATCGGGCTGATGGCGGTCGAAATTGCCTTCGCGCTTGGCGCGGCGCGCGTTTTCGCGGTTGATCTTGTGCCTGAACGCCGCGCGATGGCCGAACGACTCGGCGCCATCGCCCTCCCGCCCGGCGACGAGCGCGCCGTACTGAAGGAACTCACCAGCGGCCGGATGGTCGATAGCGTGGTCGAGGCTGTGGGCGCCGACGCCACGCTGAAACTGGCTCTTGGGCTGGCGGGAAAGCAGGGCACAGTCTCAACGATCGGCGTGAACCAGACCAAGCAGTTCCCGTTCCCGATGGCGCTCGCCTTCAACAAGGGGCTGACGTTCCGCACCAGCTTGTGCTCGGTGGTAAAACACTGGTCCGCGCTTGTGCCGCTCGTGCGCAGCGGCCGGCTCAAGCCGGAACAGTTCATCTCCCACCGCATGCCGCTGTCAGAGGGCCCGCACGCCTACGACCTTTTCAACGAACGCCGCGACGGCGCACTGAAAATGGTGCTGACGGCATGATGGCCGGGAAGGGGGCGATGTGCCGGAGCCTTGCCTATTCGGGCTTGGGCTGCGCTTCCGCTTCCCCACGCAGCCGTTGCTGGCGGTAGAGGCCGACGAAATCGATCGGATCGATCATCAGCGGCGGGTGACCGCCTTCGCGGGTCACGTCGGCGATGATGCGACGCGCGAACGGGAACAGCAGGCGCGGGCATTCGATCAGCAGCATCGGCTCGGCGTCCTCCTGCTTGGCGTCCTGCAGCTGGACGACGCCCGCATATACCAGTTCGACGATGAAAACGACGGTGTCCTGACGTTTGGCGCGAGCCGATAGTTTCAACTCAACGGCGAAAATTTTTTCCGCTGGCGGACCGGGTTCCACGCGCACATCGATGCCGAGCTCGATCTCCGGCGCCACGCCACTCTGCTGCGAGGCGAAGATGCCCGGATTTTCGAACGAAAGGTCCTTTATGTACTGCGCCAGCACACGGATCATAGGCGGGCCGGCGGCGTCTGCGGGTTCCGGAGTTGCGGTTTCGGTCATGCTGCGTGTCCAGAATTGTCTGAATCTGAAGGGTGCGCCGCTATCACGCTGCTGCGACGTCGGCAACAACGGGCTGACTTGGCGGCGTTTGTGTCTATATTGAACATTCGGGCGACGAGGACAGCGTCTCGTCCTGCCAAAAATCTGAAGGTTTTACTTGCCTGGCATCGACCTCATAATTCTGGCGGCAATCGCGGTTTTCGTGATTTCGCGCCTTTACGCGGTTCTGGGACAGAAAACCGGGGCCGAACCTCCCGCGCGACGCCTGCGCGAAGCGCCCGTCCGTGCACCCGACCGGGACGATGACGCCTCGGCCGAACCTGCCGACAAGAAGCGGCTTCGCGCCGCCTTCACCGGCCCCGCAGCCGCAGGCATGGAAGCGATCGCCGCCGAAGACGACAGCTTCTCACCTGAGGAATTCACACGCGGCGCCCGCAAGGCCTACGAAATGATCGTTGCGGCCTTCGCCGACGGTGATCGCGATGCGCTGCGCCAATTGGTCGATCAGGACGTGTTCGACGCCTACAGCGACGCTATCGCCGAACGCGAACGCGCCGGATCGGAACCCATGCGTCTTGTTCGGCTGCGTCAGGCCCGCATCTCCGAGGCGTCGGTCGATGCCGGCAACATGGCGCGCGTTCTGGTATCTTTCGAAAGCGACCTGTCGGATGGCGAGAACATGCGTTCCGCTAAGGAAATCTGGACTTTCAAGCGCCAGCTCAAGATCGACAGTCCGAATTGGCTGCTCGACGAAGTCACCACCGCCACCTGATTTGAGCAGGCTTGCGGTGGCGAGCTGATCCGCAGGCGAAACGTAGCTGGTTTCCGATGACACGCCGGCTCACTCCCGAGGAAAAAAAGCTCTGGCATCGCGTGGGGCGCACCGTTCGCCTCATGCCGGGTCGCGTTCATGCGCCGGTCGAGCCCGAAACAATCCCCCAAGCGATCGATCAAGAGGCGCCACGCGCGCCGCGGGCAGCTACGCGACCGGCGGCAACTGCCCGTACCCAGCGGCCGAGCCCGCCAGAAGACCTTTCCGGCCAGCGCCGCATCCGCCGCGGCCAGAACGAGATCGACGCAAGGCTCGATCTTCACGGCCATACGCAGGACACGGCCCATCGGGAACTGATCGACTTTGTGTTGCGGCAGGCGGCGCTCAACGCCCGCTGCGTGCTGGTGATCACGGGCAAGGGGCGGCTTGGCACAGGCATCCTGCGCACACGCCTGTTCGACTGGATCGGCGATCCGTCATTGCGTCCGGTCATTGCAGGATACGCTGCTGCTCACCCCCGTCATGGCGGGGCAGGCGCAACCTACATTTTCCTGCGTCCAAGGCGCTAGGCAGCTAGCCGCGTGAGGCTTTCTCCACGAGGCCAGACTTGCCCTGTCGCGATTCCAGCACCTTCGCCACCTCGTCTAGCGTCACCCCACGCGAACGCAGCGCCACGAACAGGTGATAGAGCAGGTCTGCTGCCTCCGCCGCCACCGCCTTGTCATCCTGCCCCGCCACTGCCAGCGCGGCCTCGACGCCTTCTTCGCCGAGTTTTTTAGCGGTGAGGGCAGGCCCGCCCATCAGCAGCTTCGCCGTCCAGGATGATGCCGGATCCCCGCCTGCGCGCGCATCGATCGTCTTGGCCAGATCGTTCAGCACTTCGGCGAGAAAGCTCACCGGTCCAAGGGGATCATGCATCAGAATAGCTCCTCACGCGCTCTCGGTTGGACGAACCGGCGCACCGGCTGCCGCCAGAGCCCGCTTCGCGTCCGCAATCGTCGCCTCGCCGAAGTGGAAGATCGACGCGGCCAGCACGGCATCCGCGCCGCCTTTGAGAACCGCATCCGCCATGTGCTGCACATTGCCGGCGCCACCCGAAGCAATCAACGGCACGGACACCACGTCGCGGATCGTGCGGAGCAGGTCGATGTCATAGCCGTCTCGGGTGCCGTCGCGGTCCATCGAGGTCAAGAGGATTTCACCGGCGCCGAGGCTGACAATCTGTTTAGCAAAAACAACGGCATCCTTGCCTGAGCTGGTGCGCCCGCCATGCGTATAGACAATCCAGCCATCGCCCTCGCGCCGCACATCCATCGCCATCACCACGGCCTGCGACCCTACCTTGCGGGCGCATGCCCGGATGATTTCGGGATCGAGCACTGCCGCCGTGTTGATCGCGACCTTGTCTGCGCCCGCCTTCAGCATCGCTACCATGTCGTCCGGCGTGCGCACGCCCCCGCCCACGGTGAGTGGCATGAAGCAGGCGTCCGCCGTCCGCTCCACCACGTCGATCATGGTGGCGCGCTTTTCGTGGCTCGCCGTGATGTCGAGAAAGCACAGTTCGTCCGCACCCTGCGCGTCATAGGCGCGGGCTAGCGCCACCGGATCTCCCGCATCGCGCAGGTCGACGAAGTTGACGCCCTTCACGGTGCGCCCGTCCTTCACGTCCAGGCAGGGGATGATCCGAACTTTCAACATGACTTCCCAATCGCGCGATAGCTGCGGGAAGGCAAGTGGAGCACGCCCCGCCTACCCATCATCCATACCAATGTCTCGCATCAGATGCGGCGAGAGCTGCGTCCGCAAAGCGTGCGCCACGCGAGCGCGTTCCAGTTCGGTATCAGTGGTAGGTTTGCCGCGGGCGATACGCCAGCGAAGTCCGGCTGCGCTAAGCGCCAGCCATCGCAGAATGTCCATGTTGTCCTGAAGCTGTGAGGAGTGGGAGACGAACGAATGTCATTGGACGTCTCCTTCTCGTGCTTCAGGTCGCGCTGGTGCGCCGGGACGGAATGCAGCTGTAATAAGTCGAGCAGCCGGCGAAGTCTAGCGCGCGGCCAGCAACGCTTCGGTTGGATCGATGTCGCCATCATAAAGTGCTCGGCCGAGGATCGCGCCGGCGATCGGCGTTCCCTCGCGATTCTTCAGCGCCGTGATGTCGTAGATGTTCTTCACGCCGCCCGAAGCGATGATTGGTATGGACACCGCGTCAGCGAGTTGTCCCGTGAGCGCCACGTTGACGCCGGACTTCAGCCCGTCGCGCGCAATGTCGGTGACGATGATTGCGGCAACGCCACATCCCTCGAATGCTTTCGCTAGGTCGACGGCCTGCATGTCTGTCGTCTCGGCCCAGCCCTGCACAGCAACCATGCCATCGCGCGCATCGATACCAACGGCGACGTGGCCGGGGAAGGCGCGCGCGGCTTCTTTCACGAAGGCCGGATCGCGCACCGCCGCCGTGCCAAGGATGACGCGCGAAACTCCTGCGTCGAGCCAGCGCTCGACGCCGTCCATGTCGCGGATGCCGCCGCCCAGCTGCACAGGCGCCCGCATTACGTCAAGGATTGCCGACACAGCGTTGTGGTTCACCGAATAGCCCTGGAAGGCGCCATTGAGATCGACGACGTGCAATGCCGCGAAGCCCATGGCTGAAAAGCGCAGGGCCTGATCGGCCGGGTCATCGTTGAACGAGGTCGCGGTGGTCATCTCGCCGCGCAGGAGGCGTACGCACACACCGTCCTTCAGGTCGATTGCAGGGTAGAGCTTCATGACGTCTGCCTTCTGGCGCGCCTTCTTTGGGCGTTTATGGGGTCGTTTGTGGGAGGGCCGCGCTTCGACCCGTTCTTACCCCATCTGTCAATGCGATGCAGCAGCACACATCGCCCTTCCGCCGGTTATGCTGTCTCACATTCCGGTCACTGATTCAGGCTGCTCAGGGCTTCCAGCGCAGGAAGTTGGCGAGCAGCGTCTGCCCGGCCTTCTGGCTTTTCTCAGGGTGGAATTGCGTGCCGAAGAGGTTGTCGCGCGCGACCGCAGCCACGAACTTGCCGCCATAATCGCACCGTGCCGCGACATGGTCGCGATGCTCCGGCTTCAGGGCATAGGAGTGCACGAAATAGACGTGCGGGTCCTTGCCAAGCCCGCTCAGTACTGGATGCGACGTGATGTCTGTCAGCACATTCCAGCCCATGTGCGGAACGGGCAGGGCCGGATCATCTGGTGTGATCCGCTCGACCGCGCCGGGAATCCATCCAAGTCCCCGTGTCTCCACATCCTCGCGGCCGACATCCGCCATTAACTGCATGCCGACACATATACCGAGGAAGGGTCGCCTTGCGCGGAAGACGGCCTCGTTCAACGCCTCGCCCACACCCTGGCGTGCTGCGAGCCCTGCAGCGCAATCGGCATAGTGGCCGACGCCCGGCAGCACGATTCGGTCGGCCTGCCGGATGCGGTCCGGATCATCGGTGAGCACGACATCGAGCCGAAGCTCGTGCGTGTTCGCCGCCGCCTCCAGCGCGCGCTGGACCGATCGGACATTGCCCGATCCGTAGTCTATGATGGCAAGGCGGGTCATTACCGCCCCTCTAGCGCGTTAGCGCCGTCGCGTCATCTGCGATCGGCGGGCGGGGTGTCTGACGGGCCGTCCAGTGCCGACCGCCACAGCCAAAGGCGATCGCTGCCGCCAGAGCCGCGCCGACCAGCAGGATACGCGCCGCATCGAGGATAAAGCCGTCCTGCTCCGGATCAAGACCCATGCGCGAGACGCCGAGAATGATCGCGAGGATGACGATCAGCCAGTTCACAACCCCTGCAGCGGCATCGCTTGATGCACCACCGGTTGCGGCAATTGCGGAGAACACCAGCCGGGCGATGAACACACTGGCGAAGATGATGACCGCGCCAAGGGGTATCTGCGCTGCCATGTCCAGCATCACGCCTAGAATCGCGTTCAGTGTCGACAGATCAAGTACGCGCAGTGCGGCGATGAGGCCGACAAGCACAATGAAGAAGCCCCACCGAGATGCGGTTATGCCCGATGCAGTCATGCCCTGATCTGCGCCCTTGAGCAGACCGATACGGCTAACCGCTCTATCGAGTCCGGTGGCGGGAAGCACCCGCGTCAGTAGCAAAGTGACGAACCGGGCGATCACTCCGAAGATCTCGAGAATAACGATGGCTGCGATAATGTTCGGCAACATGGCAGCAATCTGACGCAGCATCTCTGGTGCTGGCCCGGAGGTCGATGCGATGCCCAGCGCCCCAAGCGCCCCAAGCGCCCCAAGCGCCGCAATTGCGCCGACCACGATGACGATTGCGTCGATGATGGACGAGCCGATGCCGGAAATGGTCACTGGCGTCTCGGCCAGTTTCAGTTTTTTGGCAAAGCATCGGTGAAAATGAGAACAGCCCTGGCCGTCTCGGTCGCCACGGCCGCGATGATGAGGAAGACGAAGAAGATCAGAGCAGCGCCGACAATGTGCGGTAGATAACCGAAGACCGGGCTCAGCATATTGTTGAGCGGATCGGTGACTTCAGGCAGCTCAATTTGTGTCAGCGCCTGCACGCTTCCGACAAGCAGGATCACCTAAAAGGCTGCGGCAGCGAGCCTGGCGCCGAGTGAGCGCTTCTGCTTGCCTTGAAACTGGTTCGCCCTTTTCGCAAAGGATGTCCGGTCAATCGCCGAGGCCAGAATCCACTTGGCCAGATGGGCCAGCCGTATCAAACCGACCAGAATGAGCGTGGCGGCGATGGCCCGTGGCCCACAAGCTTGCGCTTGGGCGACGATGTTGTCCTAGAGTTCCTGCAATATATCGATGTCCCTTTCCTTGTCCGACCGCATTTGCGGACCACCGGTCCTGCTTAGGGCGCTGACAGGGCATTCAAGGATTGACACGAGTGTTTCGTCCGCTTGCAGACGAAATATCGGCATCTATTGGAATATTCGACACAAAATCATGATGACGTTCGCGTCAGAGCGAGCCCTTGGTACTCGCCACCTGGCCCTTCAGCCGGTCGTCCACCATGGCGGCGGCGCGCAGCGCCCGCGCCAGCGCCTTGAAGCTCGCTTCGGCGATGTGGTGCGAGTTCTCGCCGTAAAGCAGTTCGAGGTGGAGGCAGATGCCGGAATTCATGGCGAACGCCTGAAAGAACTCCTTGAAGAGCTCAGTGTCGACCTGTCCGACCTTGTCCCGCGTGAAGCCGACCTTCCAGATCAGGTAGGGCCGGTTGCACAGGTCTACGGCGGCGCGCGCCAGCGTTTCGTCCATCGGCACATAGGCATGGCCGAAGCGGATTACGCTCGAATAACTGCCCACGGCTTCCTGAAAAGCCTGGCCCAGCACGATGCCGACATCTTCCATCGTGTGGTGCTGGTCGATGTGAAGGTCGCCCTTGGCCTCAACGTTAATGTCCATGGCGGAGTGCTTGGCGAAGCTTTCCAGCATGTGGTCGAAGAACCCGACGCCGGTGGAAATCGTTGATTTTCCAGAGCCATCTACGTCCAGGGCGACCCGGATTCGGGTCTCCTTGGTTTCGCGGATGACCTCCGCCTTGCGTGCTTTGTCCGCCATGGGCGGCCCCCTTCAGTGATTACTGGCATTAACTGTGCGTTCGCACCCAGAATCTAGCTTCGCACACTAACGGTCGAGGAATCCTGAATGCTGCGGAGCATTTAGGGTCTGACCGCCTGGAACGCCACCGGATTCGCGCAGGAACCGCGCTCTATGCCCGCGAAGAAACCACTGCCAGCAAAGAAAGGCCGGGAGCGCGTCGCTCGCCGGCCTGCCAAGCGTCTTGGACTTGCTGGCCGGGTCGCGATGATTGCTGTGGCCGCAGCGTTTGTGGCCGCCATTGCACAATGGGTCATCACGCCCATCCTCGCGCAGGGCGAAATCCGCAACCAGCGCAAGATTGCGGTGGCCTCAGGCGTCGACCTGCTGGCTGATATTTCGCGACTGCACGCCGAAGCTGGCCGCTGGGACGAAATTGACAAGCTGGTTGGCGCTCTCTCTGCCAGAACCGGTATGCCAGAAGGTCAGTCCGTCGTGTTCGACGCCGACTGGAAGGTAATCGCGGAGAATGGCGCGGCCGCGAGACTGCCGACAGTAAGCACACTGAGGGCGCTCGCGCGTGCGCCCAACGGCATCCTGGTCGATGGTGAGCGCTACTATGCCGCCCGATCTATCATCATTCAGGGCAAGACCGTTGGATATGCCCTCTACTCCTTTTTGCCGCGCCCATTCATGGATGTGTGGCTGGCTGTGGTCGCCCTTAACGCCGTGGTCCTGTCGCTGGTTCTGCTGATAATTGCGCCGTTGATCTATCGGGCAGCGCGGCTCGCGTTGAGGCCCGTCACCGATCTGGAACGCCGTATCCGCAGCCGCGATCCGAAGGACAAGTCGAAACTCGCAGACTCCTCCGACGACCGTCTGCTGAAGCCGCTACTGACGTCCATCGACGAGGTGCACGAGCGTTCCGAAGCCGCGACGCGGCGGGCGCTGATGATGGCCTACACCGACCCCGTCACGCGCCTGCCCAACCGCCTGCGCTTTGCATCGCGGCTCGACACAGTGGTAGGCGCCGGGCAGGCGACGCATCTCGTGATCTGCGATCTCGACAAGTTCCGGCAGGTCAACGTCACTTGCGGCCCCGTCGCGGCCGATCTGGCTCTCGCGAAGGTGGCGGAGCGCCTGCGGGCTGCTGCTGTTGAAGCAAAGGTCTCGGGTTTCTTCCTCGGCCGGATCGGCGCTGACCAGTTTGGCCTCCTGCTGTCCGGCGCCACTGACCTCAATGTCGGCCCGTTTCTCAAGATCGCGAGCGCCGCCATCAGCGAACCGATGACGGTGGATGACCAGGCCCTTCGCGTCACAGCCTCCTTTGGCGTTGCCTGCGCACCCAGGGATGCGAGAACGGGCGCTGATCTGCTGAAACAGGCGGAGGTCGCGCTCAAGGAAGCCAAGCGCGAGGGCACGCAAGGCATAGCCTTCTTCGACCAGCGCCTGCTCGACCGGGCGCGCGCGCAGACAAAGCTGGAAGAAGAGGTTCGCGCCGGTATTGAGCGCGGCGAGTTCGTGGCCGTTTTCCAGCCCAAGGTGAAGCTCGAAACCGGTGAACTTGTCGGCGCCGAAGCGCTGGCCCGCTGGCGCCGGCCCGATGGCGCCGTCGTCTCGCCGGGCGTGTTCATCCCCATAGCCGAGGATCTCGGTCTCATCGCCATCCTTGGCAAGCAGGTGATGCGCGATGCGTGTTTCGCCGCTGCTGGCTGGAACAGCAAGGGCATCATCTCGTCGGTTGCGGTCAACGTCTCGCCGCACCAGTTCGACGACCCCGACTTCGTCACGTCAGTCTATCAGGCGCTCGACGATTCCGGCCTGCCGCCTGACCATCTCGAACTGGAAATCACCGAAAGCGCGGCCGTCGCCGATCCTGATCGGGTCGCGCGCATCATGTGGCCACTGCGCAATCGCGGCGTCCGCCTTGCGATCGACGATTTCGGCACCGGTCACTCAAACTTCGCTGCGATCACGCGCCTGCCGTTTGACGTGTTCAAGATCGACCAGCAATTCGTGCGCGCGCTCTCCACCGACCCGCACGCACCCGCCATCATCGAGATGATCCTCGCCATGGCCGAAGCGCTCGGCCAGGAGACGGTCGCCGAAGGCGTCGAGACAAAAGAGCAGGCCGACTTCCTGCTCCGCCGCGCCTGTACGATCGGACAGGGCTACTACTACTCGCCCCCGCTTCCGGCCAAAGAGTTCGACGCCTTTGTGCGCAGCTACCGCCCGAGGCCTGCGGATCGCTTCGCGGCTTAATCGCCAGTTATCAAGAACTTGGTGTTGGAAAGTCCCACGCTTGCGAAACGAGATATATCGTTTCTCGATAAATTTGCTTGTGGGGCGAGTTCGCACGACATAGAATGCCAACCGGTCAGGAAGTTATCCGATGTCGTCTGAGCCCACTTGGCACTCCACCACCATTCTCGCCGTGAAGAAGGGCCGCAAGCTCGTTGTCATGGGTGATGGTCAGGTGTCGATGGGGCAGACGATCATGAAGGGCAACGCGCGCAAGGTCCGGCGTCTCGGCGAGAAGGGAGAGATCCTCGCAGGGTTCGCGGGCGCTACGGCGGACGCCTTCACGCTCTTTGAGCGTCTCGACCAGAAGCTCGAACGATTCCCCGGCAATCTTCAGCGCGCCGCCGTGGAACTCGCCAAGGATTGGCGCACTGACAAATACCTCCGCAACCTCGAGGCGCTCATCATCGTGGGCGATGCGACATCTCTGCTCGTCATCACGGGCAGGGGCGACGTGCTCGAGCCGGAGCATCCGATTGCGGCCATTGGTTCAGGGGGCAACTATGCGCTGTCCGCCGCACGAGCGCTGTACGAGTACGAAGACGACGCCGAAACGATCGCACGCAAAGCGATGACGATCGCGGCCGAAGTCTGCGTCTACACAAACAGCAACTTCGTGTTGGAGACCCTGGATGTTTGACAAGACTGACATACGCGCAGCCGTTGAATCGGGCGCGATAAGTGACGAGGGCGCGAAGCGCTTCGAGGCTTTCCTGAAAGCACGCAACGATCCCGATCGCATGCTCGATCCGGAGAACCTGCGCTTCCTTTCCAATTTCAACGATGTGTTCCTCACCATAGGCATCGTGGTGCTGATGACGGGGCTCGGCTTCCTTTCGGCCATCGCCGTCACCAACATGCTGGGTCTTTCCGGCATGGTGGAGCCCAACTCGTTCATTGAAGCGCAGGCCCTTGCCGACAAGGTGCGCTGGGCGCTCATCGTGTCACCGATCCCCTTGATCGTTGGGGCGTGGCTGCTGGCTGAATACTTCTGCGGCAAGCGGCGCCTACTTCTGCCCTCGATGGCGCTGGCCATCATCATAACCTGGTCATCCGGCGTTCTCGCCGCTGGCCTTGCAACCTTCATGGTGGATCCGGTCGTCACGGCTGGCCGCATGGAAAGCGGTTATAGTCCGTGGGAGATCATCACCGGTCTCAGCTATTCCGGCTTCGCCGCCGCTGTGGCCGCAGCCGGCCTGTTCTTCTGGCGTTTCCGGCTGCCTTTCTCGCTCTTCCTGCTCGCAGGCGCGATAGCCGGTCTCTTCTACACCGCAGTTGCGCAGTTCGCCGGCATCGGCCAGATCGGCAGCGGCGCGGCCATGCTAACCGTCGGCATTGCGACGCTGGCGACCGCGATCGCCTTCGACATGAGGGACCCGACACGCTCCACCCGCTCATCGGACCATGCCTTCTGGCTTCACATGGCGGCCGCCCCGCAGATCATCCTCGGCGTGCGCGGCCTCCTGCTGGGTTCGGGTTTCGCACCAGCGAGCACTGCCGAGGCCACGCTGATGCTGGTGGTGTTGCTCGCCTTCGCCTTGCTGTCGCTGGCGCTCAACCGTCGCGCCCTGATCGTTTCCGGGCTCGTCACGTTCGCCACCACCCTCTGGGTTCTGGTCAACGAATTCGGCGGCGGCGGGGTCAACACCCTGATGTTGACGGCGTTGATCATCGGTGGCGCGATTGTGCTTCTGGGCGGCGGCTGGCGCACGGCTCGCCGTGGCTTGCTGAAAGCCTTACCGCAAGAGGGCGCACTCGGACGCATCTTCCCGCCGGAACCCGCGTAACGACAGAACTTGCTTGCCGAGACAAGCAGGCATGAGCTAGCGAAACGGCTTGCCACATACTAGCTCATGCCTGTCTCATCTCAGGAACGTCATGTCTGAATTTACTCCGCGCGAAATCGTCTCCGAGCTTGACCGCTTTATCGTCGGCCAACCCGAGGCTAAGCGCGCCGTGGCGCTCGCCCTGCGCAATCGTTGGCGCCGCAAACAGCTGGTCGATGGACTACGCGAGGAAGTGACGCCGAAGAACATCCTGATGATCGGCCCGACAGGCGTCGGCAAGACCGAAATCTCGCGTCGTCTGGCACGGCTGGCCAAGGCCCCGTTCCTGAAAGTCGAAGCCACCAAGTTCACCGAAGTCGGTTATGTCGGCCGCGACGTCGAACAGATCATCCGCGACCTCGTCGAGATCGCCATTGGCATGGTGCGCGAGCGCCGCCGCCAGGAAGTTCAGGCCAAGGCCGAAGCCAAGGCCGAAGAGCGGGTGCTGGACGCGCTTGTTGGCGTCACGGCGCAGGCCTCTACGCGCGAGAGCTTTCGTACAAAACTCAGGGCGGGGCAGCTCGACGACAAGGAGATCGAAGTCGACGTCGCCGATACCGTGTCTCCGTTTGGTGGGATGGAGATACCCGGCCAGCCTGGCCTCGGCATGATCAACTTGTCGGACATGTTGTCGAAATCCTTCGGCGGCCGCACCAAGCGGATCCGCACAACTGTGAAAGACGCTCACAAGCCGCTGATCCAGGAAGAATCCGACAAGCTGCTCGACAGCGACAGCGTCACGCGCGAGGCCCTGCGCGTCACCGAAGACGACGGCATCGTCTTTCTCGACGAGATCGACAAGATCGCCTCGCGCTCCGAGCGCGCCGGCGCTGACGTGTCGCGCGAAGGCGTGCAGCGCGATCTCCTGCCGCTGATCGAAGGCACGACCGTCGCCACCAAACACGGCCCGGTAAAGACCGACCACATCCTCTTCATCGCCTCGGGCGCTTTCCACGTCGCCAAGCCGTCAGACCTGCTGCCCGAACTTCAGGGCCGACTGCCGATCCGCGTCGAACTGAAAGCGCTCAGCCGCGATGATCTCAAGCGCATTCTCACCGAGCCGGAGGCCAGCCTTATCACGCAATATATCGCCTTGATGAAAACTGAAGGCGTCGACCTCATCTTCGAAACAGACGCCATCGAAGCGATCGCCGACATCGCCGTGCAGGTGAATGACTCGGTAGAGAACATCGGCGCCCGCCGCCTCCACACCATTCTCGAACGCGTGCTCGACGAAATCAGCTTCACGGCCTCTGAAAAACCCGGCGAGGCCTTCAGCATCAACGGCGCCTACGTTCGTGAGAAAGTCGCAGCCATGGCCGGCGACAAGGACTTGTCGAAGTACATTCTCTGACGCCCTGCGCCAATGATGCTGGCCTTTCCTCGTGCGCGCGCCATGTTGAACGCATGCTTGCTCGCGCGATTTCAAAATGGGAACAGGTGCGCGACAGCCTGTGGGGCCTGCCGCTAGCGATCGCGCTTGTTTGCGCGGGGATTGCAGTCGGGCTTCTCGGCCTCGAACTGCCTTGGGTATCTGATATAGGCTGGCTCTATTCGGGCGGGTCCGGTCAGGCGCCGCAGTTTGCCTCCAGCCTCGTCGGCGCGATGATTACGCTCACGGCGCTCGCCTTTTCCATCACCATGGTCGTCCTGACGCTGGCGGCGCAGCAGCTGGGGCCACGGCTGATCGAGACGTTCATGCGCGATCGCGGCACGCAGATGGCGCTGGGCCTGTTCATAGGCACCGTCGTCTATCTCCTGCTGGTGCTTCGCGCGCTGGACGGAACCGAGGCGAGCAAGTCTCCCGCCCTGGCGATCACAGTGGGGACCGGGCTGGTCCTTTGCAGCGTGATCGCGCTGCTCTTCTTCGTCCACTCGCTCGCGCGTTCGATTGTTGCGGACGCGGTTGTCGCGCGCGTGGGTGCGGCGCTGGATCTGGCCATCTGCGAAGTCTTTCCGAAGGAGACGGTGAAAGGGAATGATCGCGTTCCGCCAACGCGGGGCATGCCTGTTCAGTCGTCCGAGCGAGGATATGTCCAGCGTATCGACCACAAATCTCTCGTTCGCCTGGCGAGGCAGAACAATGCGGTGATCGAGCTCGCCTATGATGTCGGCTCTCACGTCATCAATGGCGAGATCGATGCGTGGGCTAGCTGTACCAATGATATTTCCGACGCCATCAGCGGCGACATTGTAATCGGTACACAGCGCACGTCGGGTCACGATCCCGAATGGTCCGAGCGTCAGCTGGTCGAGATCGCGCTTCGAGCGCTCTCGTCCGGCGTCAACGACGTCTTCACGGCATTGGCCGTGATCGACCGGCTCTCGCTTTCGCTGGCCCTGCTGGTGACGCGGGGCGATGCAACGCGCGTCTGGCTGGATGAAGACGGCGCCGCACGTGTTTACGGTCCCGCGCCGAGTTTCGCTCTGATGCTGGGCGCGGCCTTTGACCAGATCCGCGAGGCGGGGGCGGGACAGGGCGCCGTTCTGCGGCGGCTGGCCGACAATCTCTGCAAGCTTGCTCATTCGTGCGCTGGCCGCCATGCCGCTGCCCTTGAACAGCAGTACGCCCTGCTTGAGACCGCCGCATCCCGGTTGCAGGACGCCGCCGAGCGGCCCGCGATAGCCGCAGCGATCCGGCGGGGACGCAATAGCTTGCGCCAGTCGCAGATTTAGGCCGCCGGCTTGCGGACCGGCATATGCTTCTTGCCCCAGTCCTTCAGCCCGACCAGCGCCGGGGCGAAGTCGCGACCCTTTTCGCTAAGCCGATATTCGTATCGCAGCGGCTTTCGCGAATAAGGGTTCCTTTCCAGAACTCCTTGTTCAACCAGCCGCTTCAACCGATCAGACAGCACATGGCGCGTCACGCCAAGGCTCTTCTGGAATTCCTCGAACCTTGATTTTCCTAGGAAACAATCCCGCACGATCAGCAAAGTCCAGCGGTCGCCAATTACTGAAAGGCTCCGCGCGACAGGGCACCAGTCGGTCGCCAGCTCGTCCCACTTGCTCGCCTTGCTGTCAGATGTTCGTCTCATTTGAGAACCCTGCACCGATTGCGCGTGTCTGAAAAGGGTGTACGTTCCTTTTTTGTACGGAGTATTGCCGATGCCAGAATCCCAATCAGCGAAACGATCAGCGCTCATTGTGGGCGCAGGCGAGGCGACCGGAGGCGCCATTGCCCGCCGTTTCGCCCGTGAAGGCTACGCCACGGTCGTCACCCGCCGAGAACTCGCTTCGCTCGACGGCCTGCTGGCCCAGATCCACACCGATGGCGGCGAAGCGCACGGCTACGGCGCAGATGCGCGCGACGAGGATCAGATGGTCCAGCTGTTCGAAACCATCGAGCGCGACATCGCCCCGCTGGAAGTCGTCATTTTCAACATCGGCGCGAACGTGAACTTCCCGATCCGCGAGACCACCGCACGCGTCTACCGGAAAGTCTGGGAGATGGCGGCCTTCGCCGGCTTTCTCACGGGACGTGAAGCGGCAAAAGCCATGGTCCCCCGCGCCAAGGGCACGGTCATCTTCACCGGCGCCACCGCGTCCATGCGCGGCGGTTCGGGTTATTCGGCTTTCTCAGGCGCCAAGTTCGCACTTCGCTCGCTGGCGCAATCGATGGCGCGCGAGTTGGGGCCTGAAGGCATCCACGTCGCCCACACCATCATCGATGGCGCAATCGACACCGAATGGATCGCGAAGAATTTCCCAGCCCGCTACGCGCTCAAGGAGCAGGGCGGCCTCCTCAATCCCGAACATATCGCCGACGCCTACTGGATGCTCCACGCCCAGCCGCGCGATGCGTGGACCCACGAAATCGACCTGCGTCCATGGATGGAGAAGATGGCGTGACGGATGCGCAAGTCGCCTCCCATCTGCTCGGCCTCGAAACCTCGCTGATGCAGCTCGTCGTACGCCGTTCCGCAGAACAGCTGAAGGCGCTGATCAGTGACGACTTCCGCGAATTCGGCGCCAGCGGCAGAACTTACGATCGCGCCTCGTTGATCGCGCTGCTTGCCGTGGAGCCCGATGGCCCCGCCGCCGCGATCACCGACTTCACTGCAAAGCTCCTCGCGCCACACATCGCGCTCGTCACCTATCGCACACAGCTTGGAACAACCGCCCGCCTGCGCTGCTCTATCTGGCGCTGCGAGGGCGAAGCATGGCGACTGCAATTCCATCAGGCGACGCCGACAACCTGATTTTTCAGACGCCTGATCTTTTTGGCAAACTGACCTTTCTGGACGGAGAGCGACAATGAGCAAGACAGTCGAGTTCTTCTACGACTTCACCAGCCCCACGGCCTATTTGGCCTGGGCGCGTCTGCCGGCGATCCTCAAGCGGACCGGCGCGAGCGTAAAATACCGCCCGATGTTTCTCGGCGGCGTGATGCAGACGACGGGCAATCGCCCGCCCGGTACGCTGCCACAGAAAGGCGCTTGGATGGCGGCTGACCTTGGCCGCTGGGCGAAGAAATTCGATACGCCCTACAAGCCGAACCCGCATTTCCCGATGATGACGTTGATGGTGCAACGCGCAGCGCAGGAGTGGATCAATCGTCCGGACTTCGACAAATACCTCGCCGCCATCTTCAACGCTGCCTGGCGCGACCAGAAGAATATCGCAGACAAGGCCGTGCTCACCGAGGTGCTCACCACCGCTGGCTTCTCACCCGACGACTTCTTCGTGGCAACAGAGAACCCCACCAACAAGGAAAAGCTGAAAGCCACCACCGACGAAGCCGTCGCCCGCGGCGTCTTCGGCGCGCCAACTTTCTTCGTGCAGACTTCTGACGGCGAGGAGATGCACTTCGGTCAGGACCGTCTCGATTTCGTGGAAGAGGCGCTGGCGCGCTAAACCTTCAACCCCGCCTTCATCGCCAGCTCGCGCAGGCTCACTGCCGGTCTCGGCCCGATGTGAGAGATCACTTCGCTGGCGCAGAGATTGCCCAGCATGGCTGCCTCCTGCAGCGATAGCCCGTGCGTGATGCCGTAGAGCACGCCCGCTGCGTACTGATCGCCCGCGCCCGTCGCGTCCATCACATGCGCAGGCGTCACCGGCGCCGTCCACGTGTCTGCCCCAGACACGATCACCGAACCCTTGGACGAGCGCGTGATTGCCGCGATCTGACTGTCGGTGCGAATCTGCTTCACCGCCGTTTCGAAATCGTCGGTCTCATAGATCGCCAGCAACTCCGCTTCGTTCGCGAACACCAGGTCGCAGTGCGTGCGGATTAGATGGACAAAGCTCTCGCGATGCCGGTCGACGCAAAACACGTCCGACATGGTGATAGCGACTTTGCGCCCAGCCGCCTTCGCAACTTCCGACGCGTGAATGAACGCTGTCTTCGCCGCCGGCTTGTCGAACAGATAGCCCTCCAGATAGAGCCACTCGCCCGCCGCCACGGCTGTCGCGTCAACATCTCTGGCCGCGAATTCGGTCGAGGCGCCAAGGAACGTGTTCATCGAGCGTTCGCCATCCGGCGTCACCGCGATCATCGAGCGTGCAGTGGAAAGGCCGCCCTTCAGCGGCGAGCCGAAGAAGTCGGCGCCGATTTTTCCCATGTCGGCGACATACGCGCCGCCGATCGCATCATCCGCCACCTTGCCGAGAAAAGCGGCCTTGCCGCCAAGGCTCATCAGCCCGGCCACGGTGTTCCCGGCAGATCCGCCCGATGTCTCGACGCGGCTCGCGGGCAGGGCGTCGTACAGATAATCGCACCGTTCTGGCGTGATCAGGTTGGTCCGTGCTTTGGGGATGTCGTGCTTCACCAGGAAGTCGTCATCGACCTGCGCGATCACATCCATGATCGCATTGCCCAGGGCGACAACATCGTACTTCACCGGCATGAGGAACCTTCCGCAGTCTGCGGCAAAATCCATCATGGAAAGCCGGGCAAGGCGGACTTAAAGACCGGGGTCAGGCCCCGCGCAAGTGAGACAACTGGAAACATGCCCGCAACCCGCGAAATCGCCTTGCTGACGGCCGCCAACCTCATGTCGGGCGCGCCCGACCGCCGCCTCGACGCCCATCTGTTCGACGTCCAGTTCAGGATATTGAGCGATGGCCTTGCGCCACACGGCTTTGCCCTGACGCCGGTCCGCTGGATCGACCCGGCGCTGGACTGGAAACGATTTGCCGCCGTGCTGGTCAATTGCGCATGGGACTATCAGGACAATCACGATGGCTTCCTGTCCACGCTCGACCATATCGCGGCCATGGGCATTCCTGTCTTCAATGATCCCGCCACCATCCGCTGGAACATCCGCAAGACCTACCTGCGCGACCTCGAGGCGAAGGGCGTCCCGATCATTTCGACGCTTTGGCTTGAAGCGCCGACCGGCGCGGATATCTCCACCGCGATGGAAGCCTTTGGCGCCGACGACGTGATCCTCAAGCGACAGGTCGGCGGCGGCGCCCGCGCGCAGGTGCGCTACACAAGCGGCAATCTTCCAGCTCCCGGCCCTATTCTCGATCGTCCGGGCATGATCCAGCCCTTCATTCCCGCCATCGCCAGCGAAGGCGAATTCTCCTTCCTCTTCATCGACGGTGAGTTCAGTCACGTAGTTCTCAAACGCCCCAAGGCCGGGGACTACCGCATCCAGGCAGCTTACGGTGGCGCCTCGCAATCCATCACGCCGACACCCGAAGACCGCGCCACCGCTCAACGCGTCTTCGATGTTCTCGACATCAAGCCTCTTTATGCCCGCGTCGACATGGTGCGCGGCTTAGAAGGCAATCTCCTCCTGATGGAACTCGAAGTCCTTGAGCCCTACCTCTTCCCGGGCGATGGCCCGCAGATCGGACCGATGTTCGGCGCCGCCCTCGCGCGCAAGCTCGGTTAGGCGTGTAATTTCGGCGGAAAGCCAGATATCTTCCCTCGCAGTTTCAAATGCTTGCCGCAAAAAACTAGAGGGCGGATCCACTGCAAAAATAAATACCTGCAAGTCGCCGCCCGCCTACCACTCCAGCGGCCGCAAAATGCGCTCCATCACACCAGCACGAACTCGCACATAGGGAGTGGTTGCCCCGCCTCCCATCCAGCTCTTGCTGGTAGCGGCGCTGTGCGCGTTCGTGAGCCTCGTGCAAGGCGTCGCCTCAACTCTCCAGATGATCTTCAGGCGCGGCGCCCTTGATTGGCGCACGGACGCAGCGCACGAAGTTCTGCCCCGAGAGACGAGCGACATTTCACATGCGCGAACCACCGTTTTCTTTCCGCCATCAGTGCGAAGCACTGGGGGGTAGATCGTCGCGTCTTGGCGACGAGACAAGGGGGCAGTCATTGTCCCCCCTTCAATGTTTCCGTCATTCCGGGCGAAGGCGCACCGCGCCGTAGACCCGGAACCCAGCGGCGGCGCGCACGAGAATCAGCACGCCCGAACTCTGGCTTTCGGCTCACGCGCTGCGCGCGTCCGGAATGACACAGCGGAGGTGTTCATCGATGTGCGCAAAACCAGCCTGACCTAACTCTGGCCCAGCTCTACCTCGCAAACCCCGGCCCCCAGCCGCAGGGATCGCCCCTTCACATCTGCATCCCACCCCTTCCGTGTCAGCCCACGCGCGCTTACCTTCAGCGCTCGGGAGACACCGCACATGCAGTTCGTCTGCGATGCACTGAAAGGGCGCGCCTGGTTCCGTCTTGAATCCGAAGCCGAGGCGGCGGCGGAATCCCGCCTGATGCGCCACGCCGTCGAGAAACACTACCAGACCGGCCAGCAGCGGGCGCGCCGCTCCTATGTTCCGGGGCCGGGTCTTGAACGCGACATCGGTCTCAAAGGCCATATCGCCCGCACCATGCCGGTGTTCCTCACCCTGCGCGCCAACGATGGGTCCGGCCTTGCTACGGCCATGCTGCCTCCCGGCGGAAAATCGACTCCGGATTTCCCGACCATCATCGTCGGCCCCGAAAACGCCGACCCCTATCGCGACCACGCCGACGCCATCGCCGCGCTCGGTCGCCATTTCGGCGTCGACCTTCCGCGCGCCCAGTGCTTTCCGTACGCCAACCGGTAGCGCCTACTCGCCCGTCTTCGCCTGATACTCGCAAAGATCGCGGACCACGCATTCCGGACACCCCGGCTTCCGTGCGAGGCACGTGTAGCGTCCGTGCAAAATCAGCCAGTGATGCGCGCCTTTCCTGTATGCCTCCGGCACGACCTGCAGCAGCTTGGCCTCAACCTTTTCCGGCGTCGTCTCGGGCGCCAGCCCTGTCCGGTTCGACACACGAAACACATGCGTGTCGACCGCAATCGTCGCCTCGCCATAAGCCTCGTTCAGCACGACGCTCGCTGTCTTGTGCCCCACGCCGGGCAGGGCCACGAGTTCCTGCCGCGTCCGAGGCGTCACGCCGCCATGCTGCTCAAGAATGATGCGCGAAAGCGCGACAACATTCCTGGCCTTGCCCCGCCACAGCCCGATGGTGCGGATGTGCTCGGCGACACCTTCCTCGCCAAGCGCGACCATTTTCGCCGGTGTGTTCGCAGCCTTGAATAGCCCCTTGGTCGCCTTGTTCACCGACACATCCGTCGCCTGGGCCGACAGGGCGACAGCAACCACCAGAGTGAAAGGGTCTTTGTAGTCCAGTTCGGTCTTCGGGTCGGGCCGCGACTTGGCCAGCCGCCGGAACATCTCGGCTGCCTTGTCCGATGAGAAGCCCTTCGCGGATTTTGCTTTTTTCTTCGCCTTCGCCATGCCGATAGCTAGCCTCTCCCGATAGCTCAAACAATGATCGGCTTCGCTGATCGCGCCTCTTGCTCCCTCCGCCGCGCGCGCTCATCTTGTCCCGATGTCGACCGTCTACCTTGATGCAGTGCTCGAACCGCCGCGCTCGCTCAGCCCGCGCGGCTTCAACCGCGTGATGTTGTTCTTCGGCGTCATGAGCCTCATCCCCGCCGTGGTCTTCTATGCCATGGGCGCCTGGCCGATCGTCGGATTCATGGGCCTGGACGTTCTGGCGGTGTGGGCCGTGTTCCAGCTCAACTTCCGTTCGCAGACCGCGCGCACCTATATCCGCGTCACAGCCGAGGCCGTCGATGTCCGAAAAGTCGATGGATGGGGCAGGGAGCGCCTCGCCCGCATGCCGGCTCATTTTGCCAGGGTCGAATTCGACCGCGCTGCCAGCGGTCCCAACGCGCTCCGCCTTGCAAACTCCGCTAGAGCCTACCCGCTCGGCGAACACCTCACCCCCCGCGAACGCGAGAGCTTCGCCCGCCGCCTCACCCAGGCGATCAGCGACGCGCGCCGCGAACGTCATCAGCAGGATCACGCATGAGCATCGAATTCCTCCACGCCATGGTGCGCGTCGGCGATCTTCCGGCAGCTGTGAAATTCTTCTGCGAAGGCCTCGGTCTCGCCGAGGTCCGCCGCAACGATTATCCGCAGGGCAAGTATACGCTCGTCTTCCTCGCCTCGCCCGACGACATCAAACGCGCCAGCTATGACGGGAAGGAGCGCCTTCCGCCCGGCGTGCCCATGGTCGAGCTCACCCACAACTGGGACGAAGGCGACTATGCCGGCGGCCGCAATTTCGGACACCTCGCTTATCGCGTCGATGACATCTACGCCGCCTGCGAGCGCTTCCAGAAACTCGGCGTCATCATCAACCGCCCGCCCCGCGACGGCCGTATGGCTTTCGTAAGATCGCCCGACGGTATCTCGATCGAGCTGCTGCAAAAGGGCGATGCACTCGCGTCTGCCGAACCATGGGCAAGCGCGCCGAACATCGGTAGCTGGTAGACTTCAGCTCACGACCGCTTCACGGGCTTCAGCGGTTTCTGGGGCTTGACCGGTTTCACCTTTGCCTCTGGTTTCGGCTTGGCGGGTTTTACGGGTTTAGGCGGCTTCAGCGTAGCCGGTTTAGCTGGCTTCGCAGGTTTGACTGGTTTGGCCGCCGCAGGCTTTGGCTTTGCCTTGGAGGTGGCGCGCTGTTGCGGGCCCGCCAAGAGAGCTTCTTCCGGCGGGCGCTGAAACCCGCCCATCTGCGCCTCGAGCGCTTCGGCGATCGCCAGCACATCTTCGTCGCCGCCTTCCGGCCCGATGATCTGGATCCCGCACGGCAGCTGACCCGGCTTGCGCGGAACCGGGACAACGACGGCCGGCAAATGGCACACCGTCGGCAGTGCGATCCAGCCATGCAGCAGGTGATACGGCACCGCCTTGTCATCGACATTCATCATCCGGCTTACAGCATCGCCGGTTTCGATGTGCTCGAATGCCGTCGCCGGCGCGACCGGTGTGATGATGGCATGCCAGCGGCTGAAGAAGTCCGACATCGTCCGCTTCAGGCGCCGACGCACTTCATCGGCGCGCAGCCAGTCGTGATGGGTCGCTGCCGAGTACGCCGCCCACTTGCCGCGTCCGAATGGTTCCCCCCGCGCCAGCATCCGGGCAAGCGGGCGTCCTGCCTCCAGTGCCTTCAACAGCGGTGTTGGCATGTCCGCCGCAAGGATCGGCAGCAACAGCTGCAGGTAGAGATCAATCAGAGCGGTCCCGTCGACTTCGGGACGCGTCGCCAACACCTGCGCGCCTGCATCCGAAGCTGCTTCCGCGGCGGCTTCGACGGCTGCGCGGCAGATGGCGGACACGGGAAATGCCCTGTCTTCGGCCCAAACGCCTATCCGCCTTGCTTTCAGGGAGATCCGCTTTTGCGGTGCAATAACCGGCGCGCCGGTCAGCACCTGAAACATCAACCGCAGGTCGGCGACATCGCGCGCCATCGGTCCGGCGACGTTGAGATCGCGCACGGCCAGCGATCCGGGCGCTGGCGGCACATGGCCCATGATCGGCGTCCGGCCATAGCTCGGCTTCAGCGCGGCGACGCCACAGAAGTGCGCCG
Organism: Caulobacterales bacterium; assembly: GCA_038326205.1. Lineage (GTDB taxonomy): Bacteria > Pseudomonadota > Alphaproteobacteria > Caulobacterales > Hyphomonadaceae > UBA7672. Next base: position 33,776 of record JBBQJV010000011.1, read on the forward strand.
GGAAGCGCAGGCTGCCGCCAATGTCGGACCCAAGTTCAAGCGGCGTCATGCCGGTCGCCAGCGCCGCTGCAGCGCCTCCTGAACTTCCCCCCGGCGTCCGGCTGAGATCCCACGGGTTCGACGTGCGGCCGTACACCGGATTGTAGGTCTGGCTGTCGCCGGCGAGGTAGGGCGTGTTGGTCTTGCCCCAGATCACAGCGCCGGCCTTGCGCAGCAGGGCGACGGCGGCTGCGTCAGCTGCGCGCGACGGGCGGGCGGCGTATTCGGGCGCACCAGCGGTTGCGGGCATCCCGTCTACATCGAACGTATCCTTGATCGTCATCGGCAGGCCGTGAAGCGCTCCAGCCGGTATCCCAGCCTTCATCAGCCGGTCGAGTTCACGCGCGCGCGCGCGCGCCGCCGCGAGATCGGTGCGCACCACGGCGTTCACTGCAGGGTTTGCAACCTCATAGCGCGCGACATGCTCTTCGAGCAGGTCAGCCGCGCTCACCTGGCCAAGGGCCAGCCGGTCGAGTTGCGTCCGCGCAGTCAGAAATATGTTCGGCGCTTGCGTCATGCCGCGCGCCAACCCCCGTCAAATGCGTTCCCACCTGCAGCTCAACCCGGCCGCATGCATTTTCTCTAGGCGCGTGGGGCGCCACACGCAAAGTGAAAGCCGCGAAACAATCTGAAACAGCTGCGGAATTCAGAGTTCGAGCCAGATCAAAGTCCAAGCCAGATCAAAGTCCAAGAAAGTCGCGCATTGTGTAGAGCCCCGGCTTTTGGCCGGCCGCCCACTTTGCCGCTGCCAGAGCGCCCTTGGCGAAAATAGCGCGGTCGAGCGCGCGATGGCTGATCGACAGGATCTCCTCGTCCGAGATGAACGCTGCCTCATGGTCGCCGATAATGCCGCCGCCCCGAGTGACCGAAAAGCCGATCGAACCTTCCCTGCGTGGTCCGGTCTGCCCATCATGCGGCGGAACCCGCAAGTCGCCGAGCGGCGCGTCGCGGCCACGCGCTGCCGCCTCACCGATTATCAGAGCCGTGCCCGAAGGCGCGTCCACCTTGCGGCGGTGGTGGCCTTCCGAAATCTCGATATCCCACTCCTCGCCCAGCCGAGCGGCGACCTGCTCGACGAGTCCGATCATCAGGTTGACGCCCAGCGAGAAATTGCGGTCGCGGACGATGGCGATGCGTTTCGCGTGCTCCGCGATCTGTTGCTCCTGTTGGGGAGAGAGGCCGGTAGTTCCGACGACGGCCGCTCTGACCTTCGTCAGCTTCAGCTGTTCCAGCGCCTCAAGGGTGGCCTGTGGCATCGTGAAGTCGATCCAGACATCAGCTGACTGTGCGGCCTTGGCGGCGCTGTCGCTCACGGTCCAGCCGCCGGGGGCGGCGCCGAGCGCGGACGATCCGGGACGCTCGCTGCCGCCGACGATGGCAACATCCGCGCCGGCCGAACCGACCAGCGCTCGGCCCATCCGTCCGTCGATGCCTGCGATTGCAATCCTGATGCTCATGATCCGTCTTATAGACGGATTTCCGGGGCAGGCGAGGGAGGACCAAATTGACCGGCACGGCCAATCACGCCAAGGCTCTTGTCCATGAAAAACAGATCACTCCTTGTCCTGCCGTTTTTGCTCGCTGCCTGTTCGCCCGCGCCAGCCCCCGAGGCGGCGTCCGGCGGCGGTGAGGCGGCAGCGCCCGTCAGCCCCTACGCGTTCGAGATCAATCTGACGCTGACTGCGCGCGCAGCCGAGAAGCTGGTGAGCACGGATGAACGGGTCATCATCAATGCGACGTATTACGGCTTGCCCGTGAGCGATGACGCGCCGGGGCTTGACCGCGAAGATATGGATATCGGGCTCGGCTCAAGCGAGATCGAAGTCGGACCGGAAAGCGCCGTTGTCAAAGTGACAGGCGAGGGCTTCGACAAAACCTACATGACCAGCGTCAAGGGAGAGCCCGAGGTTCTGGTCAACGTCTACTCCGCGCGCAAGACCCACGAGAACAACCTGATCAGCTGCGGCATCTATCAGGGCCCGGTCTCTATGGCGCAGAAGAAGCCGGTCGACATCCAGTGCGACCTGATCGACGGGCTCAACGAAGATGGCGATGTTGTCGTTGAGACAGGAACGCCGGGGCAGTAGGGGCGAGCAAAAGCTGCCCCCTAAGCTCGCGTGTCTTCCTCGAAGAACTTCTTCACTTTCTTGAAGAAGCCTTGGCTCTCCGGGTGGCACTTCCCGCTCGGGCAGCATTCCTGCGCGAACTGCTGGAGTAGCTCTTTCTGCTTGGCCGTGAGGTGCGTCGGCGTCTCGACGAAGAGTTCGACGACCATGTCGCCACTCGATCCGCCACGCAGGTTCGGCATGCCCTTGCCTTTGAGGCGCATGCGCTTGCCGGTCTGTGCGCCTTCGGGGATCGACACCTTCATGCGCGCGCCGTCGATGGTCGGCATCTCGATCTCGCCGCCGAGCGCCGCCGTCGTCATCGTCACCGGCGTACGCGCAAACAACGTCTGGCCATCGCGCTCGAACAGTTCATGCTCGCGTACGGAAACGAAAATGTAGAGGTCGCCCTTCGGGCCGTTCTTCGGGCCGGGCTCTCCTTCGCCGGAGAGGCGGATACGCTGGCCATCTTCGATGCCCGCCGGAATGTTGACCGACAGCGTGCGATCCTTGCGTACGGCGCCGCGGCCACTGCATTCGCGACACGGCGACTTGATGATCTGGCCCGCACCCTGACAGCGACCGCAGGTCCGCTCCATGGTGAAGAAGCCCTGGCTGACGCGCACGCGGCCATGACCCTGACAAGTGGTGCAGGTTTCCGGCTGCGTGCCCGGCTCAGCGCCGGACCCCTTGCAGGGTGCGCAGGTTTCGGTGGTGGGAACGTTGATCTCGGCCTGCTTGCCGCCGAACGCGTCTTCGAGGCTGATCTCGTAATCATAGCGCAGGTCGGCGCCGCGCGCGGGGCCATTGCGGGCCTGCCGCTGCTGGCCGCCGAAGAACTCGGAGAAGACATCGCCGAACACATCGCGGAACATGTCCTCCGGTCGACCCTGCGGTCCGCCACCGCCGCCATTGAGGCCAGCCTTGCCGAAACGGTCATAGGCTGCGCGCTTCTGCGGATCGTTGAGGACCTCGTAGGCCTCGGACATTTCCTTGAACTTCGCCTCGGAGTCCTTGCAGCCCGGATTGCGGTCCGGGTGGTACTCCATCGCCTTCTTGCGGAAGGCCGATTTGAGGACTTTCTCGTCGGCGTCTTTAGCTACGCCGAGTGCATCGTAATAGGAGCGCTCGCTCATCGTCAGGACCGAACCATAATCAAGACGTCTAACTCCGCTCGCCGCGCCATTAACGATCTATTGCAGGCGAACCTTAGCAATCGCTGAAACTGGCTTTGCGCCGAAACCCCCAAGCAGAAATTCCTAAACGCAGAAACTAGATGGGCCATGATCCGCAGGGATTAAAGCCCCCGCCAGATCATGGCCCGTTCAATTCTTCACCTCACCTGAGACTGTTTGACCAGCGATCAGGCGCTCTTCTTGTCGTCCTTGACCTCTTCGAAGTCAGCATCGACGACATCGTCCGATCCCGATCCCGATCCCGATCCCGATCCCGATCCCGCTGCCGCAGCGTCGCCTTCAGGCTTTCCGCCGCCCTCAGCCTGGGCTTTGGCGTAGATTTCCTCGCCCATTTTCATGGCCGCGGTAGCCAGTGTCTGGCTGCGCGCCTTGACCGCGGTCGCATCGTCCTTCTCGAGAGCGGACTTGAGTTCCGCGATGCCGCCTTCGATTTCCGACTTCAGCTGAGCGCTGATTGCGTCGCCATGCTCGGACAGCTGCTTCTCGGTCGCGTGCACCAGACCTTCGGCCTGGTTCTTTGTCTCGACCGCTTCGCGGCGTTTCTTGTCCTCGGCCGAGTTGGCTTCGGCGTCCTTCACCATCTGCTGGATCTCGGCCTCGGTCAGGCCGCCATTCGACTGGATGGTGATCTTCTGTTCCTTGTTCGTCGCCTTGTCCTTGGCGGACACGTTGACGATGCCGTTGGCGTCGATGTCGAACGTGACCTCGACCTGCGGCACGCCGCGCGGCGCCGGGGGCAGGCCTTCAAGATTGAAGTTGCCCATCAGCTTGTTGTCCGCCGCCATCTCGCGCTCGCCCTGCAGCACGCGGATGGTCACCGCCGACTGGTTGTCGTCAGCGGTCGAGAAGACTTGTGATTTCTTGGTCGGGATCGTCGTGTTGCGATCGATTAGGCGCGTGAACACGCCGCCGAGCGTCTCGATGCCGAGCGACAAGGGGGTCACGTCCAGCAGCACCACGTCTTTGACGTCGCCCTGCAGCACGCCGCCCTGAATGGCTGCACCGACGGCGACGACCTCATCCGGGTTGACGCCCTTGTGCGGCTCCTTGCCGAAGAACGCCTTCACGGCTTCCTGCACTTTGGGCATGCGTGTCATGCCGCCGACGAGAATGATCTCGTCGATCTGCGTGACCGACTTGCCGGCGTCGGAAAGAGCTTTCTTGCAAGGCTCGATCGTGCGCTTCACGAGATCCTCAACGAGGGATTCGAGTTTGGCGCGTGTCAGCTTCATGTTGAGGTGGACCGGGCCAGACGGGCCGGCGGTGATGTAAGGCTCGGTGATGTCGACCTGGGAGACGGTTGACAGTTCCTTCTTCACTTCCTCGGCCTTGGAGCGCACGCGCTGCAGGGCCATCAGGTCCTTGCGCAGGTCAACGCCGTTCTGTTTCTGGAACTCGTCACAGATGTATTCGACCAGACGGTTGTCGAAGTCTTCGCCACCGAGAAACGTGTCGCCATTGGTGGAAAGCACTTCGAAAACGCCATCGCCGATCTCGAGGATCGAGACGTCGAACGTGCCGCCGCCGAGGTCGTACACCGCGATGACCTTGCCGGTGTCTTTCTTCTCGAGCCCGTAGGCGAGGGCGGCTGCCGTCGGCTCGTTGATGATGCGGAGGACTTCAAGACCGGCAACGCGGCCTGCATCCTTAGTGGCTTGGCGCTGCGCGTCGTTGAAGTAGGCGGGAACGGTGATGACGGCTTGGGTGACCTTCTCACCGAGATAGGCCTCGGCGGTCTCTTTCATCTTGCCGAGGATGAAGGCGGAGATTTCCTGCGGCGAATAATCCTTGTCGCGGCCCTTGATCCAGGCATCGCCGTTCGGACCTTTGACGATCTCGTAGGCGACCAGATCCTTGTCTTTCTTCACCATCGGGTCTTCGTAGTTGCGCCCGATCAGGCGCTTGATGGCGGAGTAGGTGAAGCGCGGGTTTACCGTCGCCTGGCGCTTGGCGATGACGCCGACAAGGCGTTGGCCGCTATCCTGGAACGCGACGACAGAGGGGGTGGTTCGCGCGCCCTCCGTATTCTCGATCACCCGCGCCGAACCGCCATCCATGACGGCCACGCACGAGTTGGTGGTGCCCAAGTCGATGCCGATGATCTTGCCCATAACTACAAACGTCCTTTTCTGCGGCGACCGCCCCACACACGTCTTCGGGCCTGACTAGCAGCACCCCGATTGGGCGACCCCATGGTCTTCGTCATTGATAGCGCACAAGAACAACGTCCCTGTGGGCTGGGGCTCATATGGGAACTGGCGGGTCAGGCTCAAGAGATAACTGTCACACCCCCGTGCGGCACGCTGTACATGACCGTGCCTCACGAATGCGTCGAGCGTCTTCATCCGTCGGATGACGTCCGCGTTCAAGCAGTTCCAACCGATATTCCGCGTAAGAAATGCCCATTTCTGCCGCCATCTGGGCCCACCGGGCGCCCGTTTCGAGGTCCGGAGGCGCGAATGCAGCTTTCCGGGCCCGGGTCCAGCACCATTCCCTAAATAGCAGATTTTAAAAAAATGTCGGGCCCGTTATTATGTCCGAGCCATTCTGAAAGCGGGATGACAACCCCTGTTTGCCTCAGGTCGTTCTCGCGCTGTTCACGGTGGCCGGCGCGCCAAGCAGCGGCGGCCTGTTTCAGTTCAGCGGGCGGTTCGCGATGCAGGGTGCGCTTCAGCGCGCGAGAGGCGGAGACAGCGAAATTGACAGCCAAAGTCGTCTCCCTAGCGGCAACTTCATCACGCTCCCCTGACGACGCAAGTCCAAACCACGCCGAAACCTGCGCCTGTGTTGCGGAACGCCTTCATTCCGCCCAGCGTACGGATCCAGTCGCCTATCTCGCCAGATGCTCCGCAATCTGATGGATGACCCGTTGACTATGGTTGCGACGACGCGCGCGTAACCTCACAGCCTCTCATTTGCGCTCGCTTTCGCGCGTGGCGTGCGTCTTTTCCATCTGGCGCGGCGTTGGCGCAGGTGTACGCTCCGCCTAGTCCGTTGGGAGGATCCCTCATGAAAGCCCGTGACCTCATGCTTATCGCCGCAGCCGTAGCTGCGCTCGTTGCGACGCCGGCGGGGGCGGCGGGGGGTGGTGGAGGAGGTGGTGGAGGAGGACCGTCGGCAAGTGGCTCGGGGGTGGATCCGGCGAAGCGGTATTCGCAGGGGCTGGAGCAGCTCAAGGCGGGGAATTTCAAGCAGGCGGAGAAAGCGTTCGGGGATGTGCTCCGCTCTGCCCCAAAGGACCCTAACAGCAATTTCATGATGTCGCTGACCCAGATCGGCCAGCAGGATTTCGAGGCTGCCCGCAAATATCTCCGCAACACCGTCAAGTATGACGCCAACCATGTGCAAGGACGCGGCTGGCTTGGCGCCATCGAGGCCAAGCTGGGCGACGCAGGCAAGGCCGCCGAACAGAAAACGGCGCTGGAAGCCGCCAAGGCCAAGTGCGCCGACGCATGCCCCGAGGCCAAGGCGATCGAGGCAGGGCTCGCGCGGATCGACAGCTATGTCGCCAACCCGGCAAACCCGATGCAACTGTCGGGCGATCTCACCCGCTTCGCCTCGGCGAAGGACGGGGATGCGGCCTACCTGCAGGCGTTCGGCCTCATCAATGAAGGCAGGTTTCAGGACGCGCTGTGGACCCTCAAGGACGCGGCGCTGGCGCTGGGACCGCATCCGGATGTGCTGACCTATCAGGGCTTCGCCAACCGCAAGCTGCACAATTACGACCTGGCGATCAGCTACTATTCGGCAGCGCTCACCCTCGCGCCCGACCATCGCGGCGCCAACGAATATCTCGGCGAGTACTTTGTCGAGACCGGCCAGATGGCGAAGGCCAAGCAACAGCTCGTGAAGCTCGAGGGCATCTGCAAGTTTGGCTGTGAAGAGGCCGAGGAGCTGCGCCGGTGGATCGCGGGCGGGCATTCCTGAACAAGTCTGGCCTGAGCAGATCCGGCCGGAGATTTCTCGCGGCCGCACTGGTGCTGTCAGCAGTGGCAGCTTGCGCCAGCACGCTTGAAGCCAGCGCGCCGCCTCTAACCCGCGACAGCCTGCGCGCGTTGCGCTGGATCGCGCCCTCGGCGGACAAGGTCGATGCGTTGACCATGCGCCCCGTCGCGTGCGTTGCGAAGGATGAGGCTCCGTCGAAAGATCCCGGCGATGGTCTCTCGGCGCTAAGCGATCAGCGCGCACTTGGCCGTCTGGCATTTGAATCGCCTGCGCTACTTGGCGGCGCTGCCGCGCGGATGGGCCTGTCGTGTTCGTCCTGTCATCTCAATGGACGCGGCAACACCGACTTCTTCGTCGAGGGCGTTTCCAACGCACCGGGTACGGCAGACGTCACCTCGAGCCTGTTTTCAAAAGTGAGGGGAAACGGCGCGTTCGATCCTGTGCCCATTCCCGATCTCGCCGCGCGCGATGGCAAGCAGATCAAGGACCGCAAGAGCCAGGCTTTCCGGGACAAAGTGCGCGGCCTGATCGTCGAGGAGTTCGACGGACAGGCGCCGCCACGCTACGTGTTCGAGGCGGTGCTGGTTTATCTCGACAGCCTCGACATCTCGCAATGCGCTGACCCGTCGGCGCGCGTGCAGGCGGACTTCATCGAGGATTACGGCCCCGCACTGACGACGGCCGCGATGGTCGTAACGGCCAAGGCGCCGGCGGACGTGACGCTGTTCTACATCCGCGTCGCCCGCGAACGGCTCGAGCGCCTGCACGAGCGTTTCATCGCCGCCGGAAAAGCGCCGGCGGAACTTGAGACCACGAGCGAAAAATTCGCCGAAGCAGCCGCCTCAATCCGTGAGAGCGGCAGGCCCACCCGCTTCACCGCCGACGAGCTGATCGCGCTGGTCGGCACGCTTTTCAAGGAAGCGCCGACGTCTTTGTACACGCCTGAAGTCCTGCGCGCGGCACTGGCGCGGTAGGGCGCCGGCTCGGTCCGCCTGTCGCGAGCTGTCTCCACTTCTAACGCGCCAGCGGGAAGGTAGAAATGGGCCGTTACCCGATCGCCGCATCGTCATTGAAGAATATCGATGAGCCGACAAATCTTCTTCACGTGGAATGCCGCAAAGCCTCCGGCGACCTATAGCCAGGCGGTCAAGGCGGCGGGTCTGGTCTTTGTGTCCGGAACATCGTCGGCCGACCCGGAAACGGGGTGCTCTCAAAGGAACAACGATTCAAGAGCAGACAAGGCAATGCCTGACGAACATTGCAGCCATTCTTGCTGAGGCAGGCAGCTCAATGGAGAAGGTCGTGAGCCCAACCGTCGTGCTTGCAGACGAAGATGATTTTGCAGGCTTGACTGAAAAATGGATCAGGTGGTTTCCTGACGAACCCGTTGGCTCGCCAAGGCGCCGAACTTTTCTGTCCGTGTTCCCGGCCTCAAGGTTTCGATTGCCGCTATTGCAGAGGCTTAGCCCTGGTTTGCCAATCCTGTTTTGGCGGCGCCTCGCCTGGATCGGCGCTGGCATCAGGCGCCGGGACTTCCCGCCATGCGCCCGGCGCGAGGCCGTCGAGTGTCCAGGTCCCGACGCGCCAGCGCACAAGGCGCAGCGTTGGGTGTTCGATCGCCGCCGTCATCCGTCGCACCTGGCGGTTGCGGCCCTCGCCAATCGTGATGCGAAGCCAGCTGTCGGGTATGGTCTTGCGAAACCGGACGGGAGGATCTCGCGGCCAAAGGTCAGGCGGGTCGATTTGCTCGACCTCGGCTGGCCGCGTCATGCCGTCCTTGAGCATCACGCCACGGCGAAGCGCGTCAAGACCGCCCCGATCAGGCACGCCTTCCACCTGCACCAGATACGTCTTGGGCAACTTGAATTTCGGATCGGCTATGCGCGCCTGCAGCTGGCCGTCATCGGTCAACAGGAGCAGCCCCTCGCTGTCCTTGTCGAGGCGACCGGCAGGATAGACGCCTGGACAATCGACATAGCCCGCAAGCGTGTCTGACCCATCCGGCATTCCGCCAGTGAACTGGGACAGCACGTCAAAGGGCTTGTTGAAGAGGATGAGCCGGCTTGCTCTGTTCCCTGGAGCAACGCCTCGCTGCATGCGCTTCACCTTTCAGCATCGTTTGGCTTTTTGCGCGCCAGTCGCGGTGCGTTAGGGGCCTGAAGATCAAGGTGTCGTTGTCCGACCGCAAGTCAAATTTCCAATATGAAGCGCACGGAACGGGAGGCCCCAGCACGCATAGTCGTGGCGCGGCGTGAGCGCCGAGGCGGATGGAGCCGCGAAGCGGTTGCTGGTCCCGATCACTCTGATTTGCGGGCAGTTTGTCGAAGGGACAGGAGTGACGCCTCAGACATTACGGGAGAGACCCGATGAAACGTCATCTGCGTTTTGCTTCTGCGCTTGGGTCCGGCATGCTGGGGGCCTGCGCGCTCGTGATTGCCGGTTGTTCGCGTGCGCCAGTGTCCTACGAGGCGGGGATCGACACCGCCGGCATGGATACCACCGTGAAGCCGGGCGACGATTTCTTCGCTTACGCCATTGGCGCGTGGGACAAGGCGACGGAAATTCCAGCCGACCGCTCGACCTGGGGCGGCAATGCGATCCTCGGCGAAAAGGTCAGCAAAGATGTTGCAGCGTTGATCGAGGGGGCTGCTGCGTCCAAGCCGAAGGCGGGATCGGAGGCAGGGCTCCGAATCCGGGTTAACGCGCATGAACGTTGAGGATGGCTGCGAGGTAGTTGAGGTTCCAGCCGGCGATTTTGCGACGAAGCTTGATGCTGGTTCTTTTTGGGGCGGGCGGCTTGTTGGTCTTTCTGCGAAGTCCTGATCGTTGAGGTCTAATGTCTTCCGGGGCTTGGCGCGTGAGGTTGATGGCAAAATGCCGGACCACGGCCATGTTCTTTGCGCCGTGTCCTTTTCGCAGCCTTGATTGATCTTCATTGTAGACGACATCGAGGGTCCAGTGCAGCTGGTTCTCGATGCGCCAATGCCCTCGAATGATCTCAGCGACGCGTTTGGCGCCGGCTTTGGCTGATGAAATGAAGTAGCGGGCGTCCGAGCGGGCGGAGCATTTGAGTTGGGTTTGGCTCGTCACTTTGATGATGGAGGCGACGTCTGGAAGGCGCAGTTCGCCCGGAAAGCGGCGGTCCCCATCAAGCCAGTTTACTCCGAGCGTCACCGTGACCTCGCGCTCTTCGATGCGGCCAAGCCCCTTGTCGACCTCGCGAAAATGATCGAGCTCCGCCTCGGATGCTTGGGAAAAGAAGGCCTCGATCTCGTCCCGCAGGGTGGGCTGGTTGCCTTTGACAGCGAGACGATAGTCCGCTCCGGCGGCTCGGATGCTGTTTGCGATCGTTGCGTTGCAGGCGATCGCATCGATCGTGACCACCGCCCCCTTCAGTCCGCCATCTGCAGCCAGGCGCTCCAATAACACGGGGATGGCCGACAGTTCCTTGGATTTGTCCGCGACGGCCTCCTGTCCGAGCACCAGACCGCTGGTTGTCGCGAAGGCTGAGACGAGGTGAAGGGCTGGCTGGTCACACTTACGATCATGGCTACGCCGCAACGTTTTGCCGTCGATGGCGACAAGGTCAGGGTGATCTGGCCAGCAGCTGCGCACCCAATCGGCGATTGTCCCGCACACGCTGAGAAGCAGGATCTCCGACAACCGGTAGGCCACCCGATGCGGCGTTCGAGCATCCTCGATGATCGATAGATGGTCCAACAAGACAGCAAGGCGCGAGCGCTCCCCAAACTCTGCTGGCCCAAGATCCGTGGCGGTGCTCCGATTCAAACCACCAATAGATTCAGCACATGCGCCAGCCGTAAATCGCCGTTAACCCGAGTTCAGGGACCTGGGCCTTCCAGACGGGGGCTCGACAGGCCGATCCGGACCGCCTATAGGCCCTCTCGAACTAGTTCTCACATCGAAGCGGCGGCCCCGGGAACTGGGCCGCCGCTTCGCATTTACGGCCCGATTTATCGTCTAATTTTCGGCCAAAAGCCAAAGGATACGCACCCCTTATGCGGGCGCTGAGCGAACTCGAAATGCGCATCCTCGACATGGTCGAGCCCGTGGCCTCAGGCCTTGGCCTCGAAATCGTGCGCGTGCGTGTGATGGGGGGGGATACCCCGACGCTGCAGATCATGGCCGAGCGGCCCGACGGTACGATGACTGTGGCGGCGTGTGCAAAATTCAGCCGGGCGATCTCGCCACTGCTGGAAACCGAAGACCCGATCTCCAGCGAGTATCACCTCGAAGTATCGAGCCCCGGGATCGATCGGCCGCTAACGCGCGTGGGCGATTTTGCCAAATGGATCGGCCACGAAGTGAAGGTCGAACTGGCAACGCCGGGCCCCGATGGCCGCAAGCGTTTCCATGGCTCGATCGTCAGCGAGGCAGCTGGCGTGGTTGAACTGGCGCTCAAGGACGGTGGCGCGGCCAAGCTCATCATTGCCGACATGGCCAAAGCGACCATGGTGCTCACCGACAAGCTGATCCAGGCCGCGCGCGCGAAAGCGCCGATGACCGAAGCGATCGACGAAGAGGACATCGGCGAAGAGGGCGAGGACGATATCGTCGGCCTTGGCGAAGAAACCGAAGAAGACTTCGACGATCTCGAAGTTGACGAAGAATTTGAAACGGAGTCGGACGACGGGGATGAACACCCCGACGCCGACGCAAAGGAGTAGGGAATGGCAAGCGGCCCAGTTTCGGCAAACAAGCTCGAAATCCTGCAGATCGCCAACGCGGTTGCGGCGGAAAAGAACATCGACAAGCGCATCGTGCTTGAGGCGATGGAAGAGGCGATCCAGAAGGCCGCGCGTTCGCGCTATGGCCTCGAGCACGACATCCGCGCCGAGATCAACCCGGATTCGGGCGACACCAAGCTGTGGCGCGTTCAAACCATCGTCGAGACGGTCGAGAACCCGGTCACCCAGCTGACGTTGGATGAAGCCAAGAAAATGGATTCCGACGCCGAAATCGGTAACGAATTCCGGGAGGAACTGCCGCCGTTCGAATTCGGACGTGTCGCGGCCCAGACGGCGAAACAGGTCATCACGGGCAAGGTCCGCGAAGCCGAACGCCACCGCCAGTACAATGACTTCAAGGACCGCGTCGGCGAGATCATCAACGGCACCGTGAAGCGCGTCGAGTACGGCCATGTGATCGTCGATCTCGGCAAGGCCGAGGGCGTCATCCGCCGCAACGATGCGATCCCGCGCGAGAACTTCAACACCGGCGACCGCGTTCGCTCGTATCTCTACAAAGTTTCTGCTGAAGCCAAGGGCCCGCAGATCTTTCTGAGCCGCGCCCACCCGAGCTTCATGATCGCGTTGTTCGCGCAGGAAGTTCCGGAAGTCTACGAAGGCGTCATCGAGATCAAGGCCTGCGCCCGCGATCCGGGTTCGCGCGCCAAGATCGGCGTGTTCAGCCATGATAATTCCATTGATCCAGTAGGAGCTTGCGTCGGCATGCGCGGTGCGCGCGTGCAGGCGGTTGTGTCGGAGTTGGGCGGCGAGAAGATCGACATCATTCCGTGGTCCGGCGACGACGCGACCTTCATCGTCAACGCGCTGCAGCCGGCCGAAGTCTCCAAGGTTGTGATCGACGAAGAAGAAGGCCGCGTGGAAGTGGTCGTCGAGGAGAGCCAGTTCCCGCTCGCCATCGGCCGCCGTGGCCAGAACGTGCGTCTCGCCTCGCAGCTGACCGGTTGGCAGATCGACCTGATGACGGAAACCGCGGATAGCGAGCGCCGTCAGCGCGAATTCAAGGAGCGCACCGACCTGTTCCAGAAGGCGCTCGACGCCGACGAAACGCTGGCCCAGCTGCTGGCCTCGGAAGGCTTCGAGACGGTCGAAGAGATCGCCTATGTCGAGATCGAGGAGCTTGCCACGATCGAAGGCTTTGACGAGGAGGTCGCTGGCGAGCTGCAGGAGCGCGCCCGCGAATATCTCGAAAAGCTCACGGCTGAACTTGTCGCGAAACGCCGCGAACTCGGCGTCACCGATGAAGTGGCGGAGATGGAAGGCGTGACGCCGCAAATGGCGGTGAAGTTCGGCGAGAACGACGTCAAGACGATCGAAGACCTTGCAGGTCTGGTGCCGGACGACCTCGTTGGCTGGAAAGAACCCGGACCGGACGGCAAACCCAAATTTGTGCCGGGCCTGCTGGTCAAGAACGAGATGAACCGCGAAGACGCGGAACTCTTCATCCTCAAGGCGCGCGTCGTGGCTGGCTGGGTCGAACCCCAGGCGCTCGAAGATGCGCTGGCTGCCCGCGCTGCTGCGCTGGATGCTGAAGAGGCCGAACTCGATGCTGCTTCCGGCGACAAGCCCGGCGACGCCCGCACCCGCGGCGACGAACTGTTCAACCTCAAGGGGGCCAATGCCGGCTCAACCGAACAGTGATGAGCCTTTAGCCGCCCTCGACGCGGTTGAAACCGACGCGGGTCCGCCCCGCGCCGGCAAGGCCGCATCGCGTGATCCTGAGCGTCGCTGCATCGTTACGATGGAGCGACGGCCGCAGGCGCAGTTGATCCGCTTTGTCCTGTCGCCCGATGCGCAGGTGACGCCGGATATTGCCGCCCGTCTGCCGGGCAGGGGCGCATGGGTGACCGCGAACCGCGAAACGATCGACCTTGCCGCCAAGCGCGGCGCCTTCGCGCGCGCTTTCAAGGCGCAGGTGAAGCTGCCACCCGACCTGTCTGCACAGGCCGAATCCATGCTGGTGCGCCGGGCGCTCGACATGCTGGGGCTGGCAAAAAGGTCCAGCGAACTTATCTTGGGCTTTGAACAGGTGCGGGAGGCTATCCGGGAAAGCCGACCCGCCTGCCTCCTCGCCGCCTCTGAAGCTTCCGAAGACCAGCGCGGCAAGGTCCTCGCGCTTGTCCGTGGGCTCTACAGCCCCTTGCCGGGCGAAAACCCCGGAAAACGGGGACTTCCGCCGGCTACTGACTGCTTTTCGGGTGACGAAATGGGCATGGCCTTGGGGCGTGAGCGTGTGGTACACGCTTGCCTCAAACAAGGCCGCATAGCGCACACCTGGATGGGAGAGCTGGCAAGGCTTTCCGGCTTCCGGCGTGTCTGGTTGCCGGGATGGCAGCCTGTCTCCGCTCCCGAACTGGGCGCAAGCGGGCAAGAAATTGAAGACTCAGAGGCCCGTGGCTCCGGGGAATCTACTCCGGACTCTCAGGCGTGAATCCTATCGACTGCAAATGAAGTGAGTGAATGAGCGATACAAAAGACACGGACAACACTGGCCGCCGCCCGCTTTCGATCAAGCGGTCGGATACGGGCACCGTGAAGCAAAGCTTCTCGCATGGCCGGTCCAAGCAGGTTGTCGTCGAGACCAAGAAAAAGCGCGTCGTGGTCGCCCCCGGCTCGCAGCCCAAGGTCGTGCGCCCGGCAGAGCCGGTAGCGCCTGCTGCTGCGCCGACCGAGAAGCCTGCGGCAAAAGCTGCGCCAGTCAGCGCCGCGAGGGAAGCGATTCAGAAATCCGGCTTCTCTGAAGCGGAGCTGAAAGCGCGCCAGGCCGCTCTTGCCCAGCGCCGCGTCGACGAAGAACGCCGCAAGGTCGAACAGGAAGCGGTTGACGAAGCCAATCGCCGCCGCGCCGATGAAGCGCGTCGCCTGGCTGAAGAAGAAAAGCGCCGCCTCGAGGCTGGCCCTGCCAGTCCGCAAGCACCGCCCGAAGACGATGATGGTGGCTCCGGCCGCTTCTCGCGAGGCGATCGTGGCGGCCGCAGCACTGTTGCACCGCGTACGGGCGCCACCAGCTTCAGCGGTGATCGCGCCGCTGCTCCGCGTGGTCCGGGCGGCGCTGTGCGCGTGCGTCCTGATGCTGCTCCGCGTGGACCGGGTGGTCCCGGCGGAGCACGTCCAGGTGGTTTCAGCGGTGATCGTGGCCCGCCCCGTCCGGGCGGTCCCGGCGCTGCGGCTCGTGGTCCGGGTGGACCTGGCCGTGGCCCCGCTGGCGGCCCACGTCCGCTTGCCCCGCTCGATACCGATGATCTGACGCCGCTGAGCGAACTCGGCGGACGCGTGAAGCGGGTCAAGACCAGTGGCGATGACGCTCCTGGCGGCGACGCCCGGGCAGTACGCAAGGACGAACCGAAACGCCGTCAGGGCAGGCTGACGATCTCGGCAGCTCTCGGCGATGATGAGGACAAGCAGCGTTCCTACGCCGCCGTGAAGCGCGCCCGCGAACGCGAGCGCGAACGTCGTCTCAAGATGGCGGGCGGCTCAGAGAAAGTATCCCGCGAAGTCGTCCTGCCGGAATCGATCACGGTGGCCGACCTCGCCAACCGCATGAGCGAGCGTCAGGCCGACGTTGTGAAATTCATGATGCAGCAGGGCGAACTCGTTCGCTCGACCGACGTGCTGGATGCGGACACCGCCCAGCTCATCGTCGAGGAGTTTGGCCACACCGTGAAACGTGTTGCAGAATCCGACGTCGAGATCGGCCTCGAAGGTCATGAGGACATCGACGACCATCTCGAGTCGCGTCCGCCCGTCGTGACCGTCATGGGCCACGTCGACCACGGCAAGACGTCGCTGCTCGACGCCATGCGCCAGACCGACGTCGTGTCGGGCGAGGCCGGCGGCATCACGCAGCACATCGGCGCCTATCAGGTCCAGCTCAAGTCGGGAGAGAAGATCACCTTCCTCGACACGCCGGGTCACGCAGCCTTCTCGTCCATGCGCGCCCGCGGCGCCAACGCCACAGACATCGTCATCCTCGTGGTGGCGGCGGACGATGGTGTGATGCCGCAGACGATCGAGGCGATCCAGCATGCGAAAGCTGCCGGTGCGCCGATCATCGTGGCGGTCAACAAGATTGACAAGCATGACGCCAAGCCGGAAAATGTGTTGACGCAGCTCCTGCAATACGACGTGCAGGTTGAAGCCATGGGCGGCCAGACGCCGGCTGTGTTCGTCTCGGCTCTCAAGAAGACCGGCCTTGACGAACTCACCGACACGATCACGGCGCTCGCCGAGATTCTCGAGCTCAAGGCCAATGCAGATCGCGACGCCGACGGCGTGGTGATCGAATCCAAGCTCGACAAGGGCCGTGGCCCGGTCGCGACCGTGCTGGTCAAGCGCGGCACCCTCAAGCGTGGCGACATTGTTGTCGCCGGGGCCCAGTGGGGCCGCGTGAAAGCGCTCAACAATGAGCGTGGCCAGCTGGTCGATGTGGCTTTGCCGGCGACGCCGGTTGAAGTCCTCGGCCTTGATGGCGCGCCCGATCCGGGTGACCAGATCGTAGTCGTCGATAGCGAAGCTCGCGCCCGCGAGATCACCGACTATCGCGTCCGCACCAAGCGCAACAAGACGGGTCCTGCGCAACGGGCGGGTACGTCGCTTGAACAAATGCTTTCGCGTCTCAAGGAAGGCGGCACGGCCGCTGGCGGCGGCCTCAAGGAGGCAGCCTTCCTCGTCAAGGGCGACGTTCAGGGTTCAGTCGAGGCGATCACACAATCGCTCGAGAAACTGTCCACAGACGAGGTCCGCGCGCGCGTGGTTCTCGGCGCAGTTGGTGGTATTTCGGAGAGCGACGTGCAGCTCGCCATCTCGGCTGGCACCCCGATCATCGCGTTCAACGTCCGCGCCAACAAGCAGGCGCGCGAACTGGCTGAACGTGAAGGCGTGGAGATCCGGTATTACTCGATCATCTACAATCTGATCGACGACGTGAAGAACACGCTTTCGGGCATGCTGCCGCCGGAACGTCGCGAGACATTCCTCGGCTACGCTGAAATTCTGCAGGTCTTCAATATCTCGAAGGCTGGCAAGGTTGCGGGTTGCCGCGTCTCCGAAGGCGTCGTTCGCAAGGGTTCGGGCGTCCGCCTTCTGCGCGACAACGTGGTCATCCACGAAGGCACGCTCTCGGTCCTGAAACGCTTCAAGGACGAAGTCCCCGAGGTGAAGCAGGGCATGGAATGCGGCATGGCCTTCGCTAACTACCAGGACATCCGCGAAGGCGACCAGATCGAATGCTTCCAAGTGGAACTGATCGAGCGCCATCTCGACTAGTCTCTGCTGCACTCGCACACGTCAGGAACCCCGGAGCTCGCCTCCGGGGTTTCGTTTTATGCGCGACAACGCAAACGGCGGCGCTAGTCTCCTACCAAACAAGAAGACTCACCGGAGGGAGGATCATCATGAACAGGCTCAGGACACGTGTGCTTGCCGGTTGCGCCGCGGGCGCGCTGGCAATGGGCGCGCTGATTGCAGCGCCGGCCCTTTTCCAGCCAGCAGAGGCGCAGGCAGGCCCTGCGACCGCGCAAGGCAAGGTCGAGGTGAGGGTTCTCTCCTCGCATTATGATCTGGTCTCGGGCGGCGATGCACTGGTTGAGGTGAAAGCGAGCGAGGGTGCGAAAGCCAGCGAGCTGAAACTCACGCTCAACGGCCGTGAGCTCACAACGCCGCTGAAATACGACCAGCCAACCAACACCCTGCGCGGTCTCATCACCGGCCTCGACACTGGCGCCAACTGGCTGCAGGCGAGGGGGCCGACAGGTTATTCGGTCAGCCAGCCGCTGGTGAATTATCCGATCACCGGACCGATCCTCTCAGGCCCGCACCTGACGCCCTATGAGTGCCGCACGCAGCAGTCCGGTCTTGGCGATGCGCTCGATGCGGATTGCTCTGCGCCAATGCGCTATGACTGGTTCTACAAACCGAAGGCGGGCGGCGCGTACAAAGCGCTCGATCCCAAGGGCGCGAGGCCCGACGATGTGGCGACGACGACGACGATCGATGGCAAGACCCTGCCCTTCATCGTGCGCGTCGAAAGCGGCGTCATCAATCGGTCGATCTATCGCCTTGCTGTTTTGGATGATCCGGCGACCGCAGGCTTCTCGGCAAGCGAAGGCTGGAACGGCCGTCTCGGCGTCACGTTCGGCGGCGGCTGCGGCACGCAATACAATCAGGGAGCCAACACCGCGCAATCCATCCTGTCGGATCTCTATCTGGCGCGCGGCTTCGCCTACATGAACTCGACCGAACTGGTGAACCAGCAGCACTGCAACCAGGTGCTGCAGGGTGAGACGCTGATGATGCTCAAGGAGCATTTCATCGAAGCCTATGGCGTTCCCAAATGGACGGTGGGCACGGGCGGCTCCGGCGGTTCTATCCAGCAGATGGTGATTGCGCAGATGTATCCCGGCCTGCTCGATGGCCTGCAGCCTTCGCTCAGCTTCCCGGACTCGTCCATGCAGACGGCCGACTGCGGCCTTTTGCAGAACTATTGGCGGACCGCTGCCGGCAAGAAGTGGGACGATAAAAAGAAGGATGCAGTCGCTGGTTACAGCACCGGCACATGCGGCTCATGGGAGCGCTCCTTCGTGCGCACCATCCAGGCGGGCTTTGCCGACGGCTGCGCCATCACGGACAAAAGCCAAGTCTATGACCCCAAAAAGAACCGCAAGGGCCTGCGCTGCACGACACAGGAAATGCGCGTCAACATCTATGGCCGCGACCCAAAGACAGGCTTCGCGCTCCGCCCCATCGATAATGTCGGGATGCAGTACGGCCTCAACGCGCTCAATGACGACGTTATCTCGGTCGATGAATTTCTTGCGCTCAACGAAAAGGTCGGCGGCAACGACATAGACGGAGGCTTCTCCTCCAAACGCACCGTGGGCGATGAGGCCGCCATCAAGGCGATCTATGCGTCCGGGCTGATCAACACCTTCAAGAATCTCGATCGCGTGCCGATGGTTCACTATCGCATGTACAACGACACCCTGACGCCGGGCGACATTCACGACCGCCATCGCGACCTCACTATTCGCGCGCGGCTGGAAAAAGCGACTGGATCTTCCGCCAACCAGATCATCTGGGTCGCCGATCGCGCGACCGAACGCGCCAAGCCGCCTGTTGTCGATCTTGCGGCGCCCGCGCTCGACGTGATGACCAGGTGGCTCGACGCGATGGTGGCCGATCCGGCGCCGCTGACGCCCGCGAAGGTGGTGAAGAACAAGCCCGCCGACGCGGTGGACGCCTACTGGACGCCAGAGGGCAAGCGCGTGAATGAAGTCGCCAGCTGGGATCCGGTAACGTCCTGGAACAAGACCTATCCGCTGCATCTCGAACCGCGCCTTGCGGCTGGCGCACCCATCGCCAACGACATCATGAAGTGCGAGCTGAAGCCGGTGGTGTTCGCCGACTACAAGGTCAAGTTCTCGAAATCGCAGCAGTCGCGGATGAAGAAGATCTTCTCTGGCGGCGTCTGTGACTGGAGTAAGCCGGGCGTCGGCTACTCATCAATCAAGGGCACATACCAGCGCTATTGAGCGGCTGCGCGTTCGTCATGGCGGGGGAGGCGGCCTAGTTGCCATCCCCCGTAATGATGCCGACGATCAGGGTGAGGACGCCGCCAGCGATCGCCAGTCCTGTCATCAGGGCCTTGAGCTGCTTGCGGCCCGCGATGGCCGCATCCTTGTCTTCCGGTTTGCCGCGTGTGTCTTTTGATGCGTCGGCCAGCGCTGTCAGCGTCTGTGCGACTGCGCCCGACAGCCACGCCGAAGAACTCCCCGACTGACTGCTGCGCGTCGCCTTCTGCGCCAACCCAGTCATCTTCTCTGCGAAATTGCGTCGGCTTTCCGCCTCCGACCCATCAAGCGACCGCGCCACGATCAGGACGACCATCATGCCGACCAGCGCGGCCAGCGCGGCTCCGAGAAACCAGACCAGCGTGACTGCGCTCATCTCAATCATTGTCCTTCACGAAGCGCCGAATGTACTTCACCAGATCTTTCGCCAGCGGCAGGCTGGGGTCGGTATAGGTCGCCAGGTTACCTGCGCGATCTTCCGGCGCATCCTTCAGCACATGATTCATTTGCCCCAGCAGGCGCAGCTTGGTCTTTGGCGCTGCGTCGAGGAGGCGGGCGTCGGCGACAGACACCTGCATGTCGCGCTCGCCCTGAACGATGAGTGTATCCTGTTTCGCCTTACGCACCGCATCAACCGGATCAATCGCGAACATCGAAATCAGATAGTCCTGCACCTTGGGGTTGAACAGCGGCAACAGGGCGGGGTGCATGCCCGTCACGTCCACATGCTGCCCTGCTTCCAGACTGGATAATGCGCCCAGAGCCTGATCCAGAATTGGCGCGTTGGCGGGGTTGGATGTTAGCTGCTCGCGAATGACGTCGCCCATCTTGCGGCCCATGCCGGAAACCAGGATCAGGCCGCACACGTCCTTGCGCCCCTCCGCCGCCAGCGACACCATCAAAGCGCCTTCGGAATGGCCGAGCAGGAAGACGCACTTTGATCCGCGTTCAGTTTTGATCGCATCGATCCACGCATGGATGTCCTCGACATAGGCATGTGGTGACGTGATGTTGGGATCGCCTGCACCTGCGCTAGTGAACATGCCGCGCTTGTCGACGCGCACAGTGGAGATGCGTTCCTCGGCCAGCGCCTCGGCCAGCAGCTTGTAGGCGTCAGTCTTCATGCCCATAGGGCTGTTGCCATCGCGATCGGTGGGGCCGGAGCCGGGCACGATCAGCACGACAGGGTCGCTGTTGCGCGCGTTGATCATCGTTCCATGCAGCTCGCCGGCCGTGATCTCACTGATCTCTGGCATGATTGCTCCGTTATTCATTTTCTTTAGGACCGCCACACCGGCGAGCAGCGCCACGAGCGTGAGTACGATGACGACAATCGCGCCTGCTTGCTTTTGCGCCTTCTTGGCTGTCTCCGAGGCGGCTCTTGCGTCCGACCGTGCCTGGCGCCGCTTGCTCGTCGCTGTCACCAGGGCAATGTGCGGCCTGCTTCCACGCAACATTGCCGGCGTGCGGCTCAGACTGTTCGCGATCGCCACTACGATCAGCGTCATCACGAGCAGGCCCGCGAGTGCGATAATCACAATGAGGAGAAGGTTGTTCGGCATCCCATAATCCCCCGTGTTTCTTTAAGCTCGCGACGCCAGCCGGATTGCGCCGCCGACGACACGAAGGGCCGCGAAAAGGGCTATCATCCCGGGCTTTCGCTGCATGATCATCATGTGCCGCCTCCCGCGTTCGATGCCTAACATTGCGCTTGACAGGCGGGCGCGTCAATATCAAAGTAATATCACTTCGATATTGAAGGTGGAGGGACGTCGATGACTGTTGTCAGTCACAAGAGGACACAGGAGAAGCCTGGGGGCACGATGGCGGGCGGTTTTCTGCTCGTGCTGTCCATTGCGGCATTCTTCAGCGCTGCATGGATGGTATTCCAGGCGATTACGACGGGTGAGGGCGGCGGCGATCCCGTGATGGTCGCAGTCTATATCGTGGGCGCGGGCGTTGTTGTGCTTGCCGCAATTCTCATCCTCTCGGGGCTCTATTCGTTGCAGCAGAATGAAAGCGCGGCGATCACCCTGTTCGGCAACTATAAGGGCACGGATCGCAAGCCGGGCCTGCGCTGGGTCGTGCCGTGGTATTCGCGCAAGAAGATCTCGCTACGCGTGCGCAACGTCACCTCTCAAACGCTCAAGGTGAACGACAAGAAGGGCAACCCGATCGAGATCGCAGCGGTTGTGGTGTGGCGCGTGGTCGATACGGCGCAGGCTTTGTTCGATGTCGACGACTACGATACGTTCGTGAACATCCAGATCGAGACAGCCCTGCGCGAGATTACCTCGCACTTCGCCTACGATCATGGTGAAGGGGAGGAACCGACCCTGCGAGCGGACGCAGACAAGGTGGGCGACAGGCTGCGCGCCGCGCTCAACGAGCGTGTCAGTGTTGCCGGCATCACCATCGACGAGGCTCGTATCTCGCACCTGGCGTATGCGCCGGAGATTGCTTCTTCGATGCTGCGCAGGCAGCAGGCTGAAGCGGTCCTCGAAGCCCGCGCGATGATTGTGCACGGCGCCGTGTCGATGGTTGAAAGCGCGCTTCAGCAATTGTCCGAACGCGAAATCGTCGTACTGGATGACGAACGCAAGGCGGCGATGGTGTCGAACCTGCTCGTTGTGCTGTGCGCTGACCGCGAGGCTCAGCCCGTGGTCAACACAGGCACGCTGTACCAGTAACTCCAACCTAGAACGGCGTATATGCCATCGCCCGGCAAGAAAGCATTTCCACTAAGGCTCGATCCGGCGCTCCACGCCGCGATCGAGCGCCTTGCCGCGCAGGATTTGCGGTCCGTCAATGCCGAGATTGAATTCCTTTTGCGCGAGGCCCTGAAGAAGCGCGGTCTCAAGCCGGAAGAAGTCGCCCGACCCGCAGACCGGCCGGGGGGGATTGCGAAATGACCCGGCGCAATCAAGACGACATCATTCTTGTCTGCGCCGCCTTCGGCCTGCTTCTGGGGCTCATCGCCTTCCTGAAAGTGATGGTGTCGCCGCCTTCGTCGCAGGCCTCGGTATCGGCGCCCCCGGGGGGGATTGGCGCTTGGGCCGCCTGAGACGGCCTGACAACGGCTTATCCAACCCATTCCGTCAGTGGCAATACGGCGCCTTGCAGCGCTGCCCCATAGAGCAGACGTTCGCGAAAGAGGTGCGCTGCATGTCCAACGCTGATCGTAACGATGCCCTGAATGTCGTCGTCAGCAAGGTACCGGCCGTCACGCTGGGTTTCTGGGCGATCAAGATCCTCGCCACAACGCTGGGAGAAACCGGCGGCGACACCGTCTCGATGACGATGGACCTCGGCTATCTCTCCAGCACGTTCATCTTCCTCGGCATTCTCCTCGTTCTGGTGATCGCCCAGATCATGGCGAAGCGGTTCAACGCCTGGCTCTACTGGGCCACAATCATTGCCTCGACCACGGCCGGCACGACGATGGCGGACTTCGCAACCCGTTCGCTCGGTATTGGCTATGCAGGTGGTTCTGCGATTCTGCTGACTTCCGTCATTGGCGTGCTGTTGATCTGGCAGCTCAGCGAGAAAAGCATATCGGTCGACACAGTGAACACGCCGCGCGTCGAGATCTTCTACTGGGCCGCGATCACCATTTCGCAGACGCTGGGCACGGCGCTCGGCGACTGGCTGGCGGATGATGCCGGTGTCGGCTTTCTCGGCGGCGCAGGGGTGTTCGCCGCAGCGCTGGCCCTTGTCGCAGCGCTTTACTTCTGGACCAGTATTTCGCGCGCTTTGCTGTTCTGGGCGGCCTTCATTCTCACGCGCCCTCTTGGCGCCACGGTGGGTGACTTCCTCGACAAACCGCTAGCGAATGGCGGGTTGGAGTTAAGCCGTCCCATCGCGACGGCCGTGCTCGGCGTGCTGATCCTCGCCGGCATCCTGTTTCTGCCTCAACGCGCAGGCGGCCATCCGGGAAAATCTCCGCCAGCAATCTAGAACAGGGTCTGCCCCGTGTGCCGGCGTTCGTGATCGAGCAGCCACTGCTTGCGCCATAGTCCGCCCGCATAGCCCGTCAGTGTTCCGTCCGCGCCGATGACGCGATGACAGGGCAGGATGATCGCACAGCGATTGAGCCTGTTCGCATTAGCGACGGCGCGAACGGCGGTCGGGCGTCCGATGCGTGTCGCCATCTCTTGATATGATCGCGTCACGCCGGGCGGTACCCGGCGCAGTTCGTCCCATACCTGGTTCTGGAATTCGGTGCCGGCCCCCGCAATCTTTGATTTGAAATCCAGCGTCTTGCCGGCGAAATAGTCCGCCAGTTCCTTGCGGATCAACTTCAGCGCCCTCGTGTCGCCCGGCAGCACCGTCGCGTTGAACTGCTTGCGATAGCGGTTGACGTGTTCTTCCAGCTTCTTGCGCTCGACAAACTCGAGCATGTGCAGGTGTGTGTCGTCGGCCACGACGAACATCGGGCCGAGCGGCGTATCGATCCAGTCCATCGCGAAGATCTGCGCCGCGCGCGACTTGATGGGCGCCTCGCCAAAGGTTTTCGCGAAGGCCTCACGGAAACCGCTGCCGGATTCAAATCCTGCATCCAGTTGGGCCTCGATCACCGCGTCACCTTTCTTGATGGCGTTGAAAGCATGCCCCAGTCGACGCGCCCGCACATATTGAGAAAAACTCATATCGAACCGGCGCTGGAAATGCCGCCGCGCCGTCGCCGGCTCGATGCCCATGTCTTTCAGGTCGTCCTCGCTCCATTTGCGCGAAGGGTCTTCTTCCACCAGCCGCAACAACTTCTCGATCAACACGCCCGGCGCATTCGGATCGTCCAGCGGTCGGCACCGCTTGCAGGCGCGGAACCCTGCCGCCAGCGCCTCGTCCGCTGAGCCATAGAAAGTGATGTTCTTCGACAGGGGCGTTCGTGCCGGACAAACCGGCCGACAGAAAATCCCGGTTGTCTTCACCCCAACATAGACAACGCCGTCCAGCTCCGGGTCGCGGCGCAGGATGTGCTCGTAGAGTTTGTCGTGATCCGGCAGGTGGTTCAGCATGGGTGGGTCTATTCCAGGTGTCTGGGGGCGATCTAACTGTAGGGTCAATCTAGGTGGCCAGTCAGGCCCCAGAGGCCGGAAAAACGACACGACCATCTCCGGCCGTCGCTTCTTCTTGCCTGACTGGTTGACAGGACCGGCCCCAGAGCCTTTGAAGCGGGGATGAAACCGCCCACCCAGAGACAGCTCCGCGCTGGCGAAATAATCCGCCATGCCCTGACCGACATTCTTTCGCGCGAGAGCTTCGACGATCCCGCTCTTTATGGAAAATCCATCACCATCACAGAGGTCCGCGTCTCGCCGGATCTCAAGAACGCGACCGCGTTCGCAGCGCCCCTAGGCGGGACCGAGATGGACAAGACGATTGAGGCGATGAACCGCGTCGCAGGCTTCCTGCGCGGCCGCCTCAGCCGCGAAATCGACATGCGCTTTACGCCGATCCTGCGCTTCATCTCCGATGACAGCTATGACGAGGCGCGCCGCATCGACGAGTTGCTGTCGTCCGAGCGCGTGCGTCGCGATCTTGAGGTCAAGGACGAGGACTGATCCTGCATGGCTGATCTCGCATGAATGGCCCGATGTCAGATCCTGGCGGCTCACACGCCTTCATGATCGCCGTCACCGGCGGATCCGGTTCGGGCAAGACGACGCTGGCGCGCGCGCTGAGCGAGCGGTTGGGCGAGGGCAAGTGCCAGTTGGTCACCGAGGACAATTACTATTTCGGCCGTGA
This sequence comes from Caulobacterales bacterium, assembly GCA_038326205.1. GTDB lineage: Bacteria > Pseudomonadota > Alphaproteobacteria > Caulobacterales > Hyphomonadaceae > UBA7672. The sequence goes on from JBBQJV010000011.1 coordinate 59,143, forward strand.
GCACTACGGCCCTGCCGCCCGCGCGATGAACCACGCGGAGCTCGAAAGCACGTTGAACTTCGATGATCCCGTCAACAAGGACATGGCTCACCTGCGCCGTGATATCGAGGCGCTGAGGCGCGGCGAGACCATCGAACAGCCGGTCTATGATTTCCCCAATCACGACCGGAAGGCAGGGGCGGTGAAGCGCATCGCATCCCGTCCCGTCGTGATCGTCGAGGGTATCCACGTCCTGTCGGATCCGTCCTTCGTGGATCTCTTCGATCTCACCGTGTTCGTCGATGCGCCGGCCGACCTCCGCCTCATCCGCCGGATCCGTCGCGACGAAACCGAACGTGGTCGCAGCGCGGAAAGCGTGATCCAGCAATATCTCCGGTTCGTGCGCGCTGCTCAGGCGCGCTTCACGGACCCTGCGCGCCATCTGTGCGATATCATTGTTGCGTGCGAAGCAGCGCCGCCTAATCGCGACGGACCTTCCGACGCCGACGCGATCGATCGCCTCATCGCGCCGGTATGGGTGCAATTGCAAAAACTTGGCGTGGCGAGCTAGCGCGACTGGCTCTTCGCGCGTGCGAACTTGTACGCAGACGCACAACGGGAAACTGCAAAGTCTCCGCAGATAAGTGTGGTCAATACGTTGTCGCTCGCAAATTCGTGAGGTACGTTCATGCTATTCAGAGCCTGAAGGCTAAGTCGCCAAATGGCCGCTCTTCATACGAGCAAAATCTCCCCAGGACGCGGCGGGCGTAAGCCTGCGAACAGATTTTGATCGGCGCTTAGGCGTCGAACCGCGCGTGCGAGGAGGAAGGCATGCAAACCGAAACCGTCCGCCAGTCTCTGGATTGTCAGCCCGAGGATGCCGCCGCGCGCGCTTCAGGGGTAAAGCGTCAATTGCAGGGTTTACTCGTTGTTGCGGCGTCAGCAGTCGCGATGATTGGTTTGGCCTTCGGCGCGATGGTGCTGCTGAGTTCTCCGGCCGGTTGGGTCATGAAGGTCGCCAATCAGGCGATGACGGATCACCAGCAGGCTGTCGTGACCAGCTTCGCGATGAATCTCGGCGACTGACGAATCCCGGCGACTGGCAGGCGCTGACTAGGCGGCGCCTTCCGATACGTCCGGCACCCCCACGACGTGGAAGCCTGCGTCGACGTGTACGACTTCGCCGGTGATCGACCGTCCGATCGGTGACAGCAGGTAAAGCGCACAACCCGCAACGCCTTCCATCGATGTGTCTTCCTTCAGCAACGACCAGTCACGGCCCGTGCTCATGAGGCCCTTGCCGCCCTTGATGCCAGCCAGCGACAGCGTCCGCATGGCGCCTGCTGATATCGCATTCACCCGGATGCCCTTGGGCCCCAGATCGCGCGCCGCATAGCGGGTCGAAGCTTCCAGCGCTGCCTTGGCGAGGCCCATCACGTTGTAGGACGGCACCGTCCGCTCGGCGCCGAGATAGGTCATGCAGACAATCGCACCGCCGTCGGTCATCAGCTCTGATGCGCGGCGCGAGCAGTCGATGAAGCTGTAGACGGAGATGTCCATGGCGCGGCGAAAGCCTTCGCGCGTCGTGTTCGCGACCATCGAGCCCTGCAACTCATCCTTGCCGGCAAACGCGATGGAATGGACGAGGAAGTCTAACTTTCCCCACTTTTCCTTAACCGCGGCGAACGCCGCATCCATACTGGCGTCGTCCGTCACGTCGGCCGGGATCATCGTGTCCATCCCGATCGAGGCGACCAGCGGACGCACGCGCCGCTCCAGGCTTTCGCCCTGATAGGTGAACGCGATTTCCGCGCCTTGTGCCGCCAGCTGCTGCGCGATGCCCCACGCGATCGATTTCTCGTTCGCGACGCCCATCACCAGGCCCCGCTTGCCCTTCATCAGATCGCCTGTCGGGAAGGTCCACTCGGCCATGGGGAGGCTCCTATGCTGCGTTTCGCGGGGTAGGGGGGACTGGCAGGGCAGTCAAGCGCCGCCGCCCGACAGCGGCAGTCGGCCATTGCCGCTTGCCCGGCGTGGTCTAGGATCGGCGCGGATTGCAAAGGGGACGGCACGTTGAGCGAACTTGGCGATCTGATCGAGGCGGCAAGCCTCGCCCCCGGAAAGAGCGGACTTCTCAAGGCGGTGATCCGCGCGGCTGAAGAGTCCGTGGAACCGGAAGAAGCCGTTCGCTGGCTCGCGGCCGGTCAACCCGCCGCCTACGAGGTGGACGCCCGGATCGCAGCGTCGGATTTTCTCACCGAAATGGGCGAGACGCCTTTCGCTCTGCGCTGGCTTGAAGGACCCGAACCCAGACTGGGCATTGCGCGCGCAAGCCTCCTGCTCGAAAGCGGCCGCACGGGCGAGGCCGCCGAAGCCTACAGCGCGGCCATCGCCGCTGATCCTTCTCTCAAGGAAGAAACGCTCGCCGCCGCCCTGACGCCGAAACTGGCTGCCGCCGGCAGCAATGTCGTCAACCTGCGCGGTCCGCGACCCGTTGTGGCGTCAGACGAGGATGCGCCGATCAACCGCCTTGGACGTGAGCCGAAAACCTTCGCAGATGTCGGAGGTCTCGAGGACGTCAAGAAGGACATCGCGCGCAAAATCATCCAGCCTTTCCGCAATCCGTCGCTGTTCGCGAAGTTCAAGCGGAAGGCTGGCGGCGGCGTGCTGCTCTATGGCCCTCCCGGTTGCGGCAAGACGATGATCGCACGCGCTACCGCCGGAGAAGTCGGCGCCGAGTTCATCTCCATCGAGATCGCCGAAGTCCTCGACATGTATATCGGGCAGTCGGAAAAACGGCTCGCCGCAGCGTTCGAGAATGCCCGTACGGCCAAGCCTGCCGTCCTGTTCTTCGACGAGATCGAGGCGCTGGCGGCGCGTCGGCGCTTCGGCCATGCCGATCACGGGGCCAGCCTCGTCTCGACCTTCCTCAACGAGATGGACGGCGTCAACGCCAGCAATGAAGGCGTGCTGGTTCTCGCCGCGACCAACACGCCATGGGCTATCGATACAGCATTCCGCCGTCCGGGGCGCTTTGATCGCGTGATCTTCGTACCGCCGCCGGATCGTGATGCGCGCCTGTCGATCCTCACAATGGCGATGAAGGACCGGCCGCAGGACAATGTGAACCTCGAACCCGTCGCTCAGGCGACATCGGGCTTCTCCGGCGCCGATCTCGTGGGGCTGGTCGATGAAGCGTGCGATTTCGCCATCGAGGAAAGCCTCGATTCAGGAGAGGTCGCGCCCATGCGACAGAAGCATCTCAGCGAGGCGACGATGTCGCGCAAGCCGACGACACTCGAATGGCTCAGCCAGGCGCGCAACTACGCCAAATATTCCAACGAGGGCGGGCTTTACGACGACGTCACAGCCTTCCTCGAAAAGCACGCGAAATAGGCCGCGCCATGGACGGGTTCGATCGCGACGCGAATGAAAGCGCCGTGATAGCCCTGCTGCAAGCAGGCAACCCTCGCGGCGCCGAAACGCGCCTGCGCACAATGCTGGCGCAGGATCCCAACGACGCGCGTTCGCTGGCCCTGCTGGCAAGGTGCCGCTTCGAGGACAAGGACAACAAGACCGGGCTAGAGATGGCGCGCTCGGCTGCATCCATCAGCCCCGATGATCCGCTGGTGAAGGCGACGCTAACCCTCGCATTGCAACGCGCGGGCAAAGGCAGGCAGGCGCGCGATGAACAGCTCCAGCTGGCTGAGGAGGCGGCTTCCGCCACGCCAGATGATTCAGACGCGCTGTTCAACCTCGCGATCGCGCGCTTCAATTCCAACGCCTATCGCAAGGCCAAGGGCCGTCAACAGCTGCATCAATACGCCGCCGCACGCGACCTGTTCGACGATGCAGAGCGCGTTGCTGGCAGCGCCTATGCGTTGATCAACGTCGCTGCGCTGCGCCTCGATCAGTGGGACTATGCGGCGGCCGAATCCCTCGCCCAGCGCGCCATGCAGCTCGATCCGACGCGGCCCGAGATATTCGCCGTGCTTGCCGAATGCGCCATCGCCGGCAACCGACCGGTCGACGCCTATGAACTGGCGCTGGAGGCGTTGCGCCTGTCGCCGGGCGATCCGAAGGTAATGCGCATCCTCACGCGCGCCCGCGCTCGTGCACGGCCATGGCTGAAGCCGTTCCTCCCGCTGGTCGACTGGATCGTCGAGATGGACCGGCGCGGGCTGATGATCGTGCCGGTGCTGATGTTCGTCATCGCTTGCGTATTCGCCGTCTCTCTGACGTTCGATCTCCACCGCGTCGAGGCCGGCGTTGCGCCTGCAATAATCATCTCGGCCGCTTCTGGCCTTGCGTTCCTCTACACGCTGGTCAGCTATGTCACGGCGGTGCTGGCGCGGTTCCAGATCCGGCGCGATCTCCGGCGCATCTCTCTGCCGAAATTCTGAACTCACGCGCCAATTCGGCTCTGGGAAGGCGCAGCGACAAACTGCGAGGAGCTTGCGAAGCGTTGGCATCACTCCACGACATTGATCGGCGACCCAGACACTGCGGAAACCCAGACACTGGGGAAACCCAGACACTGGGGAAACCCAGACACTGGGAAACGTGAGGAGGACGTGATGCCTGAAGCCCGCCGTGCCAGACTGATGCCTGCCTCAACCAATCTGCACCGAATGGTCACCGGCATAGTCGCGGGCATGGTGCTCCAGTCGGCCCTGCCGATGGTCGAGGCGCAGGACTATGAACTCGTTCCGCCCGTCGAAAGCCAGGCCGCTCCACAAATGGGGCAGGGCATCTCCATTCGGGCCCGCATCGCCGGGCTCTATTTCCCGCCCGGCGGCAGTGAGCCCATCCTCGTGCAACGCGCTTTCACGACCAGCGCCGCCACCGACCAGTCGAGCCAGTATGTTTTCGATGTCCTGAACGATGCCGCGCTCGACGGCGTCAATCAGGCGCTCGCGGGCGGCGCGACGGCCGGCCGGGTCAGTGTGGTTGCGATGTGCTATGCCTACGGCCGCGACAACAGCGGCGCCCCGTCCATGCTGCCCATGGGCCTCTTCATCAACACGACCGACATGAACGTCTTGCCCGACGGCAAAGCCTCCGTGCATTCCAACATCCGGATCGTGCCGCCGAACGCTCACTAAACCAGCCGCTCAGCTTCCCCGGCGCTTGTGTGCTGCCGTCAAAATCACTTGGCCAAAAATCATTGGGCAAGGCGCAGATCAAAGAATGACAAGATCTCCGGAACCAGCTTCGCATGTGTCGCGTCCCGGCTCACGCCATCCCGGTCGGTGCATAGTTTCACGCCCATCACGTTGATCGGCAGGCTGCAGCGATCGACATAGACAAAATGGCCCTCTCCCCCTGAGAGCCGCACCGTTGCGGCTGATCCGAGCAAACCGCCGAGGCGTCCCGCATGCGCCGCGAACGGCAGGAAGTCATCGTCGACTGACCCGATGACCAGCGCCGGCGTCTTCAGCGCCTGCAAGCCGGCTTGCGTGAACCCCGGTCCCGCAGCCGGGTCCATGAGCACCATGGCCTTGATCGGCGTCGGCGATGGAACCGGCGCCTGATCCGACGCAGGCGCGCCTACGGGGTACTGGCATCCCTTGTCGGCGGCGCGCGCCGTTGCACAATAGGTCCGCACGTCGGCCATCGAGAATCCGGCGCCTGCCAGCATCAGGACCGTCGCCCCGCCTGCCGAGTGTCCCAGCGCGCCAAGCCGATGCGCGTCGATATGGCCGGCATAGGCCGACTTCGAGATCAGGAAATCCAGTGCGGCGTTGATATCGCGCGTCCGGTCGCCGAAATGCGCAACGGTCGCCGGGTTCATCGTCGCGGAACCAAACACCGGCGATTCTCCGAAATGCGAGACGCCGAGCACAACGTAGCCATGACGCGCCAGCGGTTCGGCAATCCAGGAATAGTTGGACGCCGCACCCATCGATCCGTGCGACAGGAGAACCACGGGCAACTTGTTACCTGACGCTGGGGCGCCCTTGGCGACGCTTCCCATCCCGAAATTATAGCTGTGCGCCTCTTCGACCGCCATGGTGGGGTACCACACGTCGATCTGGATCAGGCGGCCGCCAGCGTCGGTGATGCGTTGGGTGTCATATCCGGCGGACACATCCGCCCTTTGCTGCGGAGCGGTCGCACAGGCCGCAAGCAGGGCTGCGGGAATGATCGCGAGCATCAGACGTTTCAACATGTGTTTTCCTCCAGATAAGTCCGCGGGGGGGGGAGACGGACATCGGCCTTGCCTAGCCGCCGGGCCAGCCCCACGCTTCAGCCGTTTCGTGAATTGCACCGGGGTTTCGTGAATGACAGCAGCGATCAGCTCACGGGCCGCGAGTTTCAGACCGTCCTGGATCAGGATCGGTGGCTTCCTCGTCGTTTGTGCGGTGGCGATCGGCTTGGCCGGGCCGTTTGGCATGACCGTGTCGCAGCCTGACCCGCTGGCCCGCATCGCGCACTTCCTCGTTTGCGCAATCGGCATGACCCTGCTGACGATCGGCGCGGCTGGGGGGTTGAGCCGCCTGCGGCCCCAGCTGGGGGTGTGGGCTCTGGCGATCGGCGCCGCGCTGGTCGCCCTGCCGGGTGCTGCCCTTGTGAGGGTCAGCATCGGCGTTTTTGCGCCGGTGTCGATGGCCCACCTGACGTTGATCAATCTCCTGATCGAGACGCTGGCGATGAACCTGATCCTGACGCTGGTCGCCTGGCGCCTGCTTGGCGGCGGCATCGAGGAAAGGCGGGCAACCGAAGCCGTGAAGTCAGCCGGGCCTGGCCTTGCCCATCACCTGCCGCCCGAACTGCGCAGCGCCCCGGTCCTCGCGCTCAAGGCGGAGGATCACTACCTGCGGGTCTATACCACGCGCGGCGAGGCGCTGATCCACATGCGTATCGGCGATGCAGAAGCGGCCCTCGCCGAGAATGACGGCGTGCGCGCCCACCGGTCCTTCTGGGTGGCGCGCCGCGCCTTCAAGAGCGTCGCGCGCGTCGACGGGCGAATGACGCTGAGGCTTGAAAGTGGACTGTTCGTGCCGGTGTCACGCAGCCGCACCGAAGCGGTCAACAGCTGGCTGGAAAGAGCCGTTGGTTAGGCTCAGGTCGCGCCCGACAACGTAGCGCCGCTTCTGACGATTTCAGGCCGGTGATGCAGGGGTTGATCCGCCGTCGCTTCCTAGACCTTCGCCACCATGATCGAGCCGTTGGTGCCGCCGAAGCCGAACGAGTTCGACATCGCCATGTTGATGATGGCTTCGCGCGCCTCGCGGATGATGTTGACGCCGTAGGCGAGGGGGTCGAGTTTCTCGATATTGATCGAGGGAGCGATGAAACGCTCCTTCATCATGATCAGCGAGTAGATCAGCTCCTGTACGCCGGCGCCGCCGAGACAGTGGCCAGTCATCGACTTGGTGGCCGAGATCATCGGCTGGTCGGCCGCTTCCTGTCCGAAGACTTCGCGAACGGCTTCCAGTTCCTTCACGTCGCCGACAGGCGTCGAGGTCGCGTGCGGGTTGAGATAGTCTGGTGCGCCGCCTGCCTGCGCCATGGCAAGGCGCATCGCGCGCGCAGCGCCTTCGCCTGACGGCGCGACCATGTCGAAGCCATCCGACGTCGCGCCATAACCCACGACTTCGCCATAGATCGTCGCGCCACGGCGCTTGGCGTGCTCATACTCTTCGAGCACCACCATGCCGGCGCCGCCCGCGATCACGAAGCCGTCGCGGTCGGCGTCATAAGCCCGTGATGCACGATGAGGTTCGGCGTTGTATTTCGAAGACATCGCGCCGAGCCCGTCGAACAGGCAGGACAGCGTCCAGTCGAGTTCCTCGCCGCCGCCGGCGAACATCACGTCCTGCTTGCCCCACTGGATCTGCTCGGACGCGGCGCCCACGCAATGCAGCGAGGTCGTGCAGGCCGACGAGATCGAATAGTTGACGCCGAGAATCTTGAAGAGGGTGGAGAGCGTCGCTGAAGCAGTCGACGACATCGCCTTGGGCACAGCGAACGGCCCGATGCGGCGCGGCGAGCCTTTGTCGCGGGTGGAGTCAGCCGCCGCCACAATCGCGCGCGTCGACGGACCGCCGGTGCCAACGATGAGCCCCGTGCGCGGGTTGGAGATGATGGACCCGTCGAGGCCCGCATCTGCGATCGCCTGCGTCATCGACATGTGGCACCAGCCGGCGCCATCGCCCATGAAGCGCATCGCGCGCTTGTCGACATTGTCTTCCGGCATGGCGTTGGGCTTGCCGGCGACCTGTGACTTGAAACCCTTGTCAGCGTATTCCTGGATGAAGCTGATGCCCGACTTGCCCTGCTTCAGGCTGTCAGTCACGTCCTTGATGGTGTCGCCGATCGAGGAGACGATGCCCATCCCGGTGATCACAACTCTGCGTAGATCGGGCCTGCGTAGATCGGGGCCAGTAGCGGCCATCGCAATTCACTCCCTGAAATTCGTACGCAAACCGCGCAAGCAGACCAATCGGCCCAATGCTACGCGGTCATTTTCTTCAAGCCAACTTTCATGTCCTTGGCCGTGTAAATCTTTTCACCATCAAGAAATACAGTTCCGTCAGCGATACCCATCGTCAGGCTCGCGCGGATGGCGCGGCGGATGTCGATTTCGTAGCGCACCAGCTTTTTCTGCGGCGTCACCTCGCCCGAAAACTTGACCTCGCCGACGCCCAAGGCGCGGCCCTTGCCGGGCGAGCCCGACCAGCCCAGCCAGAACCCGACCAGCTGCCACATTGCATCCAGTCCCAGGCACCCCGGCATCACGGGGTCCCCCGGGAAGTGGCATTTGAAGAACCAGAGATCGGGATTGATATCCAGTTCCGCAATGAGGTGGCCGCGTTTCGCGGAGCCGCCGTCGAGCGAGATCTCGGTGATCCGGTCCAGCATCAGCATGGGTGGGATCGGCAACTGGGCGTTGCCGGGTCCGAACAGCGTGCCGTGCCCGCTCTTCATCAGGTCGTCAAAGCTGTAGGAGCTCTGCGGCGTGTGGAAGTTGTGCGGAGAATTGAGGTCTTGGTTCATGAACGCGCCGCTCCGCCCCTTGCTTTGATCAACAGGGGGAGAGGCCCGTTAACACGGGGGGGTAAGCGGCTCAAGCAGCCGAAAAACCTAGTTCTTTCCGGGCGCCGTCGGCAGGGCGTCCGCGCCCCACAGATGCCCGCGCTGGACCCAGCCCTTGTGCCCCTCGGCCTCGATGCGACACCACGCGCTGCCACACTCCCCCAACACGACCACCGCCCCCGCCCCAAACCGCGCAATGCGGCCCGCATCGGTGCGGGGTTCGCGGAACATGCTGCCGGTGTCCGTGGTGATCGCGGTGCGGCGCTCGACCAACTGGCTCTGGTTGATCCAGACCTCGTCACCCATCGGATCGCGGATCATCCGCCAGTCCTTGCTTTCCCGCACAATGATCACCGGCAGGCCGGCGCGCTCGTAGTTCCAGCGTACCGGATAGTCCGGGCTTGGTCCGGCGCGGCCGTTGACCTTGTCGTAGCGGAGGCTGGCATAGCGCGGCACGGGTTGCCCCGAAAAGTCGCTGACGCGCGCTTCCACACCGTTGCCGGCGAAAGCCTTGAAACTGCCGGGGGTAAGCTTGTCCTGCGCGCAAGCCGGGCTGGCGGCCAGGCAGACGGCTACGCTCGCGGCGCCGAATATTTGGGCAACCCGGTCGAAAACAGCGGTGCGGCAGCGTTTTTGGCTCACGGAGCAACTTGCCTTCGTGCTGAGGAGATGACGCCTGAATAAGAACCATGGGGTCGTGAAAGGCTGCTTAACCACACGCGGAAAATTCGGTGAATCCGCTGTTAGCCGTGCGTGCCGCGCGCCAGACCCGGCGCCAAGACCGGGCTTGCGCCAAGTTGGCCTGGCGATGCTGCTTTGATAAACCGCCCGTTGACGCGAGGCGCCCCGAGCGTAACAGGACAGAGGAAGCGCCAGATATAATAGAGGAACGCTCAGTAAAATGCCGACGTCACGCCCCAAGCTCAAAGTGATCGTGACGCGCCGGCTACCCGAGCCCGTCGAAACGCGCATGAGCGAGCTGTTCGACGTCGAGCTCAATTCCACGGACACGCCAATGACGGTCGAGCAGTTGGCTGACGCCGCCACGCGCTGCGATGTGCTGGTGCCGACGGTGACAGACAAGATCGACGGCCGCACCCTTGCGCGGGCAGGGGATCGTCTCCGCCTCATCGCGCAGTTCGGCGTGGGCGTCGACAATATCGACGTGCACGCCTGCGTCTCGCGTGGCGTCACCGTCACCAACACGCCGGGCGTTCTCACGGAAGACACCGCCGACATGACCTTGGCGCTGATCCTGGCCGTACCCCGGCGCATCGTCGATGGCGTCGCCGCCATGCAATCGGGCCAGTTTGTCGGCTGGTCGCCGACATGGATGCTCGGCCGCCGCATCTACGGCAAGCGTCTTGGCATTGTCGGTATGGGCCGTATCGGAACGGCTGTCGCGCGCCGCGCCAAGGCGTTTGGCCTGCAGATCCACTACCACAATCGCAAGCCTGTCCGCCCGGCCGTTTCGGAAGAGCTTGAGGCCACCTACTGGGACAGCCTCGACCAGATGCTGGCGCGGATGGATATCGTTTCCATCAACTGCCCGCACACGCCGGCAACCTTTCACCTGCTGTCGGCTCGGCGCATCAAGTTGATGAAGCCCGATGCGTATCTTGTGAACACCGCGCGTGGCTCCGTCATCGACGAGGCCGCTCTGATCCGCGCGCTGGAAGCGGGCGAGATCGCCGGCGCCGGTCTCGACGTGTTCGAGAACGAGCCCAACCTCAACCCGCGCCTCAAGGCGCTGCGCAACGTCGTGGTCCTTCCCCACATGAGCTCCGCAACGCTCGAGGGCCGCATCGACATGGGTGAGAAAGTTATCATTAATATCAAGACGTTCGCTGACGGCCACAAGCCGCCAGACCGCGTCATACCGGCAATGCTATAAGCTCGCCATTGTTTGGCCGCTGTCCGCTTGGACACTGAACTCCAGGTGCAAGGGTGCAACGTAACAGTTCGCGCCCGCAATGATTGGATCCTTTTCAGATGCGCGTCGTACTGACGACTGTTCTTGGCGCCACGCTGGTTCTCGGCGGCGTCGCCGCGGCCCAGGTTTCCGGCATCAGCCGCGCCACCACGCGCAGCGCCTATATGGTCGAGCCGTTCACCCCGGCGTCCCCCATCTCCATTCAGGGCACGGGCGTGCGTCTTCGCGCCGAACCGTTCACCACCAATGACTCGCAGGTTCTGTCGACGGGCAGCACAGGCCTGCCGCTCAACGTCATCGGCCTTGCGCGTCAGGCTGACTGGAACTGGTATCAGGTGGTCCTGCGCAACGGACAGAAAGCATTCATTCGCTCGGATCTGACCTCCGCCCCGATGCGAGGAGACGCGACTTCCACGTACGTTCCGACGGTCCAGCCGGTCGCGCCGCCGCAAGTCTCCTACACGCCGCCGCCGACCCCGCAACCGCCAACCCTGCAGACATGGACCCCGCCGGTCGCCGCTCAACCGCTACCGCCGATACCGACCCAGCCCTTCTCGAATAGCGGCGCCATCTCACTCACGCCTGACAGCGATGGCTTGGCACAACTTGACCTGCCGCCCGCGTCAGCCCCGCCGCAGCCGGTCGACAACGGTCTTATCAGCATCGCGCCGACGGCGCCGATGCCGTATCTTTCCAGTTTCGCAAGCGTTGATCCGGTCAGCACGGCCACTCCCTCTTTTGGCGGCGGTGACATCAACCAGCAGATCCGCGCCCAACTCGATTCCAAGCGCTGCTGGACTGACAGCGGCAACATGATGGACGCGCAACGCCTGCGCGCAACCTTCGGTGTCGTGTTCCAGCCGAACGGCCGCTTCGCGTCCGACCCGCGTCTGATAGTGCCGGCATCCGAACCAGCGGA
>JBBQJV010000012.1:0-70327 GCA_038326205.1 Caulobacterales bacterium
AGGTCTGCATCGTGGTTCTCCATGGCGAGGCCAGCTGGAACCGTAGCGGGCAGGCGCCCGTCACTCGGAAGATAAGACGTTTCGCCAGCCCGATCCACATCGGGCAAGGCGCTCAAGTTCCTTTCACCATTATTTATTTGGGTCTTCAGGAAGTCGTGTGGGTAAAATGACGGTCTGAACGTTGAGGAAAGCCATGTGAATATTGGCTTTTCTGCATTTCGCGTTGCGTTGAGATTTGGCATCGGTTTTGGATGGCCAAATTATCGAAACGACAACGACGGCTGTTGGACGCCTATGCCTTTCCGGGTTTTCGGCCACTCGCTGCAGTGCGCGGCGTGTTCGGCGATCCGAAAGTGCGTGTGGTCACCTTGGTACGGCGCTCAAAAAAACAATCTGCGGTGCCTGCGGCCGCGTGCATCAAGGCTGGTACGACCGACGCATGCGGCGAGTTCGCGATCTCTCCAGCGGCGATGCGCGTATTTATCTGGAGGTCGAGGTTCGACGTGTGCCGTGTCGAAGCTGCCTGATGGTGAAACGCGAGCAGCTGGAATTTTTGGCCGACAACCCGTTCTACACCAAGCGCTTTGCCTTCTATGTGGGGCGTCGCTGCCGGCAGGCGACGATCAAGGACATCGCGCAGGAACTCAGGCTCGACTGGGATACCGTCAAGACCCTGGAAATGCAGTACATGCGCGCCCAACTCGCCAAAGCGGGGGCGCCAGCTCCCAAGGCCATCGGCATCGACGAGATTTCGATCCGCAAGGGGCACACCTATCGGATCGTGGTGAGCGACCTCATTCGTCGCCGCCCAATCTGGTTTGGCGGCGCCGACCGCTCAGAGGCCAGCATGGCCCAATTCTATGTCTGGTTGGGCCAAAACAAAGCCCACGGCATTCGGCTGGCGGTGATGGACATGTGGAAGCCGTTTGCCAACGCAACCCGGAAGCAAGCGCCGCAAGCGGCCATCTTGTTCGACAAATTCCACATCATACGTCACCTGGGAGAAGCCCTCGATAAGGTGCGCAAGTCTGAATACGCGCGCCTCAGCGGCAAAAGCCGTCGCTACATCAAGGGCCAGAAATATACGCTGCTTTCGCGCCGCGAGAACCTTACCCTTGAGGGTCGGCGCTCGTTGAGGGCTTTGCTGGCGGTCAACAAACGGTTGAACACGGCGTATCTGCTCAAGGAGTCGTTCGGCCAACTCTGGGACTATGAGCGAGAAGGCTGGGCGCGCCGTTTCTTCGAGAACTGGCGGGCCGGACTGAAGTGGCAACGTCTGCAGCCCTACGAGAAGTTCGCCGAGATGATCGATCGCCATTGGGATGGCATCGCCGCCTACTGCAGACCGGAGAACAAGGTCTCGCTCGGGTTTGTGGAAGGATTGAACAACAAGATCCGCGTCATCCAACGCAGAGCCTACGGTCTTCACGACGAGGAGTATCTGCGTCTCAAAATCCTCACCTGCATGCTGCCAGCGCTCTGAAATCGGTCTAAATCACCCACTCGTTTGCCTGAAGACCCATTTTTTTGACCTATCCGCCTGGCGCCGTGCCCGCCCGGCAGACTTGCAGTCGCGCCTCAAAGCTGCGGCGGATGGCGCGTTGCAGGCGCGCCGTGTTGGCAAAATCTGCATGCGCCTGCCAAGCCGCGATACGCGTCTCGGCCTCCGCCAGGCTCATGCTGCCCGCCGCCACTCTGTCGGCCATGCCGCGCAGGCGATTCCGGAACCGGCGCACACCCTCTTCCGGCAGTCGCCTCTTGCCATTGGCGAGCAGGTCATAGCCAAGAAAAGTCGCAGGCTGGTGGCAATCGAGGATCACCGTCTTGCGGGGATGCAGCTTCAGCCGCCGCTTTTCGAGAAACACAACGATCTCGTCGCGCCAGGCCTCCAACTGCGACCGGCTATCCGCGAAGAGCGCGAAGTCATCGACATAGCGGACGAACGGCGCGCCGAGCTTTTCCGTTGCGAAATGGTCGAGCGGATCAAGACAGATATTGCCGAACCACTGGCTCGTGAGATTGCCGATGGGCAGGCCGCGGCGCCGCGCAAACGGCGCGAACAGATCGTCGCCCGGAAAATGCAGGTTGACCGGCTCCTGCGCATTGGAGCCGTCCACGATCCTGTCGAGCAGGCCGAGCGTGTGGCCGCAGGCAATGCGCCGCCGAAAATCGCCTTTCAGGATTTCGTGGTCGATAGCCGGAAAGAAGCGAAATATGTCGCAGCGCAGGACGAATGCATATCTGTCGCGATAGCGCTCATAGGCCTCGATCCCCCGATGCGTGCCCTTGCCGACACGATTGGCGAATGTGTTGTCGATGAAGCCCGCCTCGAACAGTGGTCCCACCACACCCATCAGCGCGTGATGCACGACGCGATCCCTGAATGGCGCCGCGGATACCATGCGGTGCTTGGGGTCGAACAGTTCGATTGTGACGTATTTTCCTGGCCGGTAGCGCCCCTCGCACAGCTCACGCTCAAGACGGAGCAGTTCCGTCTCAAGGCCAGCTGCAAATGCAGCGGCTCCGGGCTTGGCCCTCTTGGACAACAGGGCCTTCATCGCCGCGCGGCGCAGCGCCTGAAAGCTTGCAATCTGGCCGAACAGGTTGGCGTGGCGCCGCGCCATGGACCGCGCGCCTTACAGAACGGCAGGCACAGCGGATCGGGGCTTGGCGACCACCTGCCGCTTCCAGCCGCCGATCAACCGGCCGATATCGTCGAGCTGCCGGGCAGCGTGCTCATAGCGGCGGTGATCGAGGCAGTGCAGCACGTGGGCGAGGCGGAAGAGATGGCGCAGCTTTTCGACTGCGAGATTGGCCGCGTGAAGCGGCTTTTGCCGCTCACGGTCGTAGGTCGCTTCGATAAGGCGCTCCAGCGCATCAAGCGCCGTTATGGTGATGCGGTCACCGAGCGTGAACTTGTGGGCGCGCGGAAATCCCTCGACTGCGGGTCCGCTCCATTTCAGGAAGACGTGCAGCGCCTCGATGGCAGGGCCGAAACGGCGGGCGGCTTCACTCATGCGTCTATGTTCGCTTTCCTCGCCGCTCAGGGCGATACGCGCCGCCGTCCGGGCTCAAAGTGTCCCGCAAGACGGCGGCGGCGTGAACCGCATGCAAGCACCTTGCATGCCTGGTCATCATGGCAGGCCCTGGACGCAGCTCTTGGTTCTCTTCCGCCGTCCGTGAACGGAGGAACTCTACCGGGGTGAGCGTGCTGGCGACGCGGAAGCCGAGATTGTTGTTCCGGTTCGTTGGATTGTTCCTGTTGCGGTTGGCCGAGCGGAGGTTCTGCGGATTGTTGTTCCAGGAACCGCCGCGGTTGACGCGATTGGAGCAGGGAGCCTGACAGGGGGAGAGTACTCTCCCTTGTCAAAGGGGCGCCGATTCCCTGCGCTGACCTAACGATATCGTGCTGCGCAACAATAGGGATGAGAAGGTATTCGCCTGAGGTGCGCGAACAAGCGGTCCTGAGGGTGATGGAGCATGGCGCCGAGCACGTCTCGCAGTGAGCGGCGATCGTGCCACGCGCGGCCACCATCATGTGGTCCGCACAGACGCCGGACAAGTGGATGGCGTCGGCCTGCGGCGCGCTCTGAAGAGCTATACCGTCGGCGTGGCTTGTTTCAGCCCCTCTTCAAAGAACGCCGCTTCTTTGTCTCGCCGGACGAGCAGGCCCTGCAGTTTCGGCTTTCCTTCCCAGATACGCTTCATCGCGCGTATCTCGGCCGGGATGGCATCAAAAGTTCTCGCCTTCATATGAGCAGCGATAGTTCGCATCTCCCTGCGCTTGTCATCTGGGCCGAGACCAGAGCCGCGATTGAAGACCAGGGACACAAGGGCCCCCATGCTGATATCATTCAGATCGGCCGTATTCTCGAAACACCGCTCGGTTTTCAGGATGTACTTCGGCATCATGACATCACGGTGGACGGCCATGGCTGCTTCAAGCGGCACCAGGACATCGTTCAGTGCGTCGACGGCGAGCTTGCGCTTGCTTTGATCTACCTCGGCCATCAGACAGTAGGCGACAAGCCGGTCGATGACATCCGCAGCTAGGTGGACTTTCCAGTGTCGGCGGAACTCGTCAGCAGAAGCATGCCGCAGATCGTAGCCCACACCGATGGTGAGCCCTGACTCGCCGCCCGGCCAACACGGAGATTGCAGGAACTTTCGGTAGTAAGCTCCACTTGAGATTTCGAAGCCGACGATGAAATCGGAGCAGATGTCAGGCAGTCGGCGGTTCGAGGCCTCGAGCAGCCCCTCCAAGGCTGGTCCCTCTTCCCACTCCCCATAACCACGCAGCGACTCGAACGCTGGCTCTGCCTGCACTCCAGTCGGGAGGGCTGTTGAGCTTGGCGCGCTCGCCGGCAAGACAGCGCCCGTCTTCTGGCGCAGGTTAGTCTCAAACGCATACGTGATTGCACGAAGCGACAAGCCCTCATTGGCCTGATAGCCCTCAGCGGATATCGCGGGATTGAGCGGCGCCACGGCGCCCATGTGGTGAATCGCCAGGAGCTGAAGCGTACGTGCATCAAAAACCGGGCTCCCGGACGAGCCACCTTCGGTCGGCGCGCGATAGTGCACCTTCACAGGCGCGCCCGTGTAGGTCTGCCCGGGCGGCGGACCATTGTGAGCGATCATCAGGTTATTGTCGAACGTCACCTCAAGTTCTCGTCCTGCTGGATGACCAAGTACGAGGACGCGCGGTCGGGCTTTCTTGGCCTCCACGTCAGCATCTTCGGGCACGCATTGCGGCAGCTGTGCCGCGAAGGTCGGCGCGGCGCCGTCGGCGAAGGACGGATAGCTATCCAGTTGAAGCACCGTGCAATCATGCTCCGGGATCGGCGACGTCCAGATAAGCCGCTTGACGCGGAACCGCCTCGGTCCCTCCACCATCTGGAAATCGACCACAGCTTCATCTGGTGGGATGGAGCTGCCTTCCCCGAGCGGCGAGACAACGTGGGCGTTCGTCAGGAAAAGCCAGCCGTCATCCAGACCAACGCTCTTGAGCAGCTCCTTCTTCGAGGCCTCGGCATCCGTACCGCCCGGCAGCAAGTCCATCGCACGCACCAGAAAGCCGGTGCCAAGGGGCGTGTCCTCGCCATGCAGCACCTTGCCCACAAAACGCGCGAGACCCAGCGCACGATAGGCGCGCTGCACGGCCATTCCCGCTTCGCCCGCAAATAGCGCCTCCATCCGCTCCTTGCTCGGGGGTTTCTTCAGGAGATCGCGCGCCTGGGCGGATCCCAACTTTGTGGCGCCATTGTCTGCGCCTAGCGCCGCCAGCTGCAGGGGTTGAACCATAGCCCCCAGCTTGTGATCCAGCCCGATACCCCAAAGTGTCGTGATCTGCCTGAGCGTCGAGTTGAGCGCGAACCCATCTCCGTGAGCGACCCCGACATAGCGGTCGAGCCATTTCTCGGCGCTCGCGTAGTCGCCACGAGCCAAGGAGGCCTCGGCAGCGTTTGCTGCGTCCCATGCCTGCGTATTGGGATAGCGTTGATCCACGTAAGTCAGGATACGTTTGGCTATCCTGGCGATCTTGCCAGCCTGCGCCACCCTTAGCCCCGCAGCGCGCCCGGCGTGAGCCAGCGCCATCCAGTTCACGGCGTGATAGAAGTCGCTCGGATTGTTGGAAATTCGCTCGCCGCGGCGATAGAAGTCGATGGCGCGGTCAAGCGCATCCTGGCGCGCACGCCGGTCCTTTCCGTCTTTCAGCGCGACAAAGCGGTCCTTCTGTATGCGACCAAGCAGGCCGAATACTTCAGCGCGTTCGGTGTCATCACCCCCCTTGCGCGCGAGCGCCTCGGCCTGGTTCAGCACCGCCTCGGCTGCTGCGGCCTCGCCCAGCTCAATCAGGGCCTGTGCGTGCAGGCGCATGTAGACAGGGCGTTTGACGTCGGCAGCGTCGAGGGCCTGCGCGACCTGCTTCATGTCACTGAAGCGACGCACACGGCGCAGGGCAAACAACACATCTCTGACCAGACCCGGATCAAGCGGCGGCTGGTCTGAACGAATGGCGTCCAGGCAGGCTTGCGTATGGCCTCCCAGGGCAGCGAAGTCGCCATCCCTGACAGCCTTCTTCAGCTTCCTGGCGGCGACAGGAAGATTGTCCTTCCGTGTCGCGGTCGAGACCAGGGTCGCCGTCCCGCCAAAGCGCGCACTGAGCGCATCAGCGACGACATCCTCAACCTTCGGACGTGGGGGCTTCTGGAGTGCGGTCCCCCCCTCTGCGCCGGAGACGCTCTCCAGCTTCTGCCCGGCATCGAATTGCGCCCGCGCCGCGCGAAACCGGGCGAAGACCTTGTTGGCCGCCTCGATCAGATGGTCGCGGTCGACGGAAAGCAGATCGGGACACATCGCGACAGCGCCCGCATAGTGCTTCATCAGCTCCCTGACAGCGTCCTCGGTATAGCCACCGCCATCAATGACATCCAGCACGCGGTCCATGGCTTTCTTGACACGCGGGATCATTGCCGCGTCTGGCCGACGATCAACGCCCTCGACGGAAATGACAATATAGGGCCTGCGCAAGGGACGCGTCGTTGAGGCATTGATCAACCGACCGTTCCTGAATCCGAACTTGATGTCCTCGTCTTCCCGGCCTCTGTCCGCGTACAACGCGTAAAGACCCGTCAGCGGCGATGGCTTGTTGGTCATCAACCCGACTTCGACGAAGCTGCCATCGAGCGTCAGAAGATCGACCGATCGTGCCAGGGCGCCAACGGCCTTCGCCGCTTCGCCTATGAGTGGCGCCGCTGCTGTCGTCGACAACTCAGCAATCCGTTCCAGGACCTTGCGCGCGCGTTCCGAGCTGCGGACAGACAGCAGGCCGAAGGCAAGGCTGAAGGAGCCGATATAAGGCGAGGCTTCGAGCAGCGTCACCTCGCTCAGCGTCGCGCGATCCGCGCCGGCAAGTCCCTCGGCGTTGCGCCCCGCGGAAACAACCTTTGCGAACTCGGCGGTGTCGTCTGCCACTTCACCGAGACCAACCCCGGCGTAGACCAGCGGCTGATAGGCTGTCAGAAACTTGCGCGTATACGGAAGGTGCGCCGCCATCAACTTCACGCGGATATATTCCTCGTTGGCGCGAAGGGCGCGCGGCGGGGCCGGTGAGTCATCCGGCAGCAGCGTCATGCGCGTTTCCTCGCGGGGCCGCTGCAATGCGTTGAGCGCTATCTCGCCGATCGAACGCAGCAAGCCCGGGTCCGTCCCCTCGCCTTGCGGCATCCTACCACTCCACGCACACGACCAGCTGGCGCACCACAGGTGGCCAGCCTTGAAGGACCAACAGCAGGAAACACCCCCACGGCCCCGTCTCGCTGCACTAAAGCTCGGACGCCGGGGCTTGCCAAGTTTGCATGAGGCGATTTGTGCAGCCGGGGATACGCCAGCGGTATGCCGCACCAATGGATTTGGGCAATGGAATGGTCAGGAGGCGACTGGTCTAGCGCGGATGCCACCTGATGCGTGAGCTTGTGGCTCAAGCCGTTCGGCCTGACGGTTCACCAGATCGGACGGCCAACAGCCTGACCAGCGTGGTTTCCAGAGCCGTCTGCGCGGCAGGGTGAACCAGCTGCGCGCGATCCTTTCGGAGGTCGCGGCGCCCCAGACCCGACCGCGCCTCAAGCGCTTACAAAATCCGTTGGAGCTTCGCCCCAAACCCGCGCAACAAATCAGCCAAGCAAGAGCTCGCATTCGCGAGCCGTAAAAGAACACATCAAGGGGTGGAAAGGGTCCTGGCGACGCGGAAGCCGAGATAGTTGCTCCGGCTCGATGGAATGTTCCTGTCGCGGTAGGCCGAGCGGAGGATCCGCGGAACGTTGCTCCAGGAACCGCCGCGGATGACGCGATAGGAGCAGGTTTTCTCTGCATCGCTCGATGCATCAGTCTTTACAGGCTGGGCGTCTTTTTTGTCTGGCTCGTACCGGGCATAGCAGTCCTCGACCCACTCATAGACGTTTCCGTGCATGTCGTAGAGACCAAACGCATTGGGCTTTTTCTGCCGGACCGGATGCGCGTTGCTGTCCGAGTTATCAATGAACCATTCGAAGTCGCCGGTGAGCGCCTCATCGTCCCCGAAGCTGAAGGCCGTCGCCGTGCCTGCCCTCGCAGCATATTCCCACTCGGCTTCCGAAAGCAGGCGGTAGGTCGCGCCGGTCATCTCCGAAAGCCAGCTCACGTATTGTTGGGCATCCTCCCACGAGACGCTGATGACTGGCTGTGTGCCGCGCGCCCAGGCCGCATCGCTCGGACGTGGGTTGGTGCGACATCCGCCACTAGCGGCGCACGTGTCCCACTCGTCGAAGGTGATCTCGGTTTCGGACACCGCGAAGCGCTGAACCGCTATCTGCCTTTGCGGCCCTTCGTCGTCGTCGCGGTTTGCTTCATTCTCAGGTGATCCCATCAGGAAGCCGCCACCCGGAACGAGCACCATCATAGGGCAATCTGCAGAGCCGGCTGCACAATCCTGAAAGGTCGCCTTGTCCTTCATGTCCTTCAGCGCGTCCGCCGTCTGGGTCTTGCCCCAGTATCGCGCGTATTTCGCAAAGACCGGCTCTAGCGCCTCGCGGTTCATGTAGGCAGCGCCAACACCGAACACGGCCAGCACCGAGACCGCCGCCAGCGCCTGCAGGCTGCGCCTCCGCCCCGCCGTCTTGCGCTCGGCCTTGCGGCACGCCGCGAGATAGGCGCCATCTTCCGCTGCCAGTTGCGGTGCATATCGCGGAAGCTTCTGCAGTGCGGCAGCGTCCTTCAGGCGCTGGCCGAAATGCGTCAGGAACTCCTTGCGTTTAGCCTTGCGCGTCCACGCCGCCGCAGCGACGCCAAGCCCGCGCAAGGTTTCAAGCCGCGCCCGCTCCGGCTCCAGCCATTCGCGCAAGCGCGTCCATTCCCGGAACATCGCCTCGTGCGCCACCTCCACCGTGCCGCCATCTGTTTCTGCCGACTTGCGCACCACAAGCCGCCAGCGGCCGAACCGGTCGAGCAGTGCCTGGCCCTCTTCATCGAACTCCTTCCAGGCCGCCACTCGCCGTATCGCGGCGCCATCATCGTTCACATCCGCCAGCGGCGGCACGAAGATCCGCGCGCCAAGCTCCACCTGCGCCTTGCGCGCGCCACCCATAGGCAAACCCGTGTCACGCTGTTCCGGCTCGATGCCGCACAGTGCCCGCTCGGCTGCATCCTCGATCAAGCCAGCAAGCCCGCCCATCGCGAGATAGTCTTGCGCCCGCAACGCGCGCTGCGCCGCGAACTGATCCCACAGACGTTGCATCGCGAAGGCCAGCAGTGGCAGCGCGTCCTGCTTGGGTGAATCTTCCATCAACCCATCGACAAGCGCGGGATCAACCTCGACGCCATAGCGTCGCGCCGGAGCCTCGACGACGTCGTTGAACCGGAACACCGGCAGCGCCCGCAGGTCATAGCCGCGCGCCTCCAGCCCCTGGAACCGCCGATGGCTCTGCAGCTCGGGGAAGCTGTCGGTGCGGATCGTGAAGGCCAGACGCCACTGCGACTGCGCCATCATCGCCGCGCGCAGGTAATCGCCCAGCGCTTCGCCGCTCTCGCCTTCGGCCCGCGCCATTTCCTCTGCCTGATCGACGCTGATCAGGATGGTAGCCTCCGGCCGAGCGGCTGCAGTTCGCAAACGCTGGCCTTGGGCCTCCAGTGCGGCAACCAGCGACGCGAGGCCGACCTCGCCCACCCGGCCCGCCTCATCGCGTTCCGCCGCCTGCCATATCTCGAACAGGGTGCGCCGCAACGCCCCATGCGCTTCTGTGACTTTGAAATCTGCCAGCGTGCGCGTGAACGCCTCGGCGAAATTCAACAAAGGGTCTGCGCCTGGCCGGAACGCTCGCAATGGAATCCACGCCGGCGCCTCGCGCCGCAGACGCGGAATGATCCCCGCCTTAAGCAAAGACGATTTGCCCGCACCGGAGGCGCCAAGGATCACAAGAGGCCGCCGGTCGCTTGCCGCCCGCATTGCGCGCAATTCCTCCAGCGTCTCGGCAATCTCGCGCGAGCGCCCGAAGAACAGCGCCGCGTCGGCATCATCATCGCCGAAGGCAGACAGGCCGGGGAACGGCATCGTGCGCGCCGCGCGGTCGATCTCGAATGCTTCGGGATCGAGCCCGATACCGGCGAGCGCCCCGGCCGCACGCAGCCCCCGTCGAAGACGTGCGGTTCGAGCTTCGTCCCGTCCAAAGTCTAGCTGCCCGTCAATTGTCAGCAAGGGCGCAAAGTCGATGCCCTGATCTTCGGCCCGAACGCGCCGCAGCTCGTCAGCCGCCGCCGGGCTGAGTGCGGCTTCATCGCCGGTCAGGAAGAGGGGAATGATACGCTTGCCCATGTACCAAGCGGCGCGAAACTCGCCCGGACACTGTGACGAGTTGAGCCAGTTCGGCGTCACAAGACAGATTACGACCCGGCAGGCGCCGGCCGAGGCTCGCAGCGCATCCGCCCACTTCGCGCCGCCAGCAATACTCGAATGGTCCACGAACAGGTCCGTAAACCCGTTGGTGCGCAGCCAGGCTTCAAGCTGGCTCGCCAGCGCATCATCCCGGCTCGCATGTGAAAGGAAAATCGTCGCCATGCCACGCCCCCGCTCACATATGGCTAGCAGAGGGTCGCAGCGCCGTCATCGGGGTTCCGGCAGGTGACGGGTGGACGTCGGCCGATATTCACCGCGGACGCGAACTCACCGGCCGGAGGCTTTGACCCACTTCAAGATTTCTCCGGCCCACCATTCCGCCATCTTCACGCGTTCGTCCCAATACGCCGCGCGGTGATAGGCGCGACGAACCTGGTCGGTGCCGACATGCGCCAACTCCGCCTCGATAGCGTCGCGGTTCCACTTGCCGCTTTCATTGAGCAGGCTAGACGCGCTGGCGCGAAAGCCGTGCGAGGTGTGCTCCGACTTCTGAATGTCCATGCGCCGCAAAGCGCCGTTCAGCGTGTTTTCGCTGATCGGCTTGCCCGGCGAAAGCTGTGACGGAAACACGTAAGGATAATTACCGGTGTGCGCGCGAAGGTCTTCCAGAACATCAACGGACGCCTGCGCCAGCGGCTTCACATGCTCGCGCCGCATCTTCGTCCTCTCGGCGGGAATGGTCCAGATCGCCCGTGTCAGATCGAACTCGTTCCACGCTGCAAGTCGCAGTTCGCCCGGACGCGGATAAAACAGGGCCAGAAGTTTCAGCGCTGCCTGCGTCTCGATGGCGCCCTGATAGCCCCAGACGGCGCGCACAAGCCCGGCAAAGCCGTTCTGCTCCGTAACCGCCGCGCGATGCGAAACCTTCGGCGTCACCAGCGCGCCGCGCAGGCCGAAGGTGGGGTCCGTATCGGCGCGTGCGGTCGCGATGGCGTAGCGGAAAACCTGCCCGATCACTGCGCGCATACGCCGGGCCGTCTCATAGGTTCCGCTGGCTTCGGCTCGCTGTAGCGGTTTGAGGATTTCGGCGGCGGTAATGGAGCGGATCGGTCGCTCGCCCAGATCAACAGAAGCCAGCCCGATCAGCCAACGCTTCTTTTCGAGGGTGGTGGTGGCCTTCCCCTCCCGCTCCTGTTTGGCCAGCAGTTCCTCGGCCAGTGCTGCGAAGGTGTCCTTCGTCAGTGCGCGCTCTGCCTCTGCGGCGGCCTTCGCCTCCGCCGCCGGATCGCGGCCAGCCTGAAGCTTTGATCTGGCATCTTGACGTAGTTGGCGGGCGCGAGCGAGCGGGGTTTCCGGGTAGCTTCCAAGGGCCATAAGCTTCTGTTTGCCCCCGAACCGGTAAGCCAGCCGCCACAGCCGGGAACCACCGGGACGCACCTCAATGAAGAGGCCGCCGCCATCGCTCTGGCGAAAGGGGGTGGCGGCAGGTTTGAGCTGGCGAAGCTTGAGGTCGGTGAGGGGCATAGATGCAGGCGCCTGTACCAACAAAGACGGGTCAAACACCGTCTGCTGTACCAACAACTGTACCAACAAATTGGCCGGATACCAACAAACCCAGCCGGACCGCTCCGGACCGTTTAGGACGACCATCCTTGATTTTATTTGGGTTTTCTTGAAAATTGGACATAGAAAAGCGACGCCGGAGCGTCGCTTGGTGCCCAGAAGAGGACTCGAACCTCCACGGTGTTACCCGCTGCTACCTGAAAGCAGTGCGTCTACCAATTCCGCCATCTGGGCAGATAGCAAGGCGCGCGTCATACAGGGGGTGCGGCCCGGTTTCAAGGGCCCCTGCGCAAAGCCAGCGCGAACGCGATTATTGCAGTGAATTGCCCGCGTTTACGGCCTGCTGGCAAGCCGACTTGGACATCATTTGAACTTCCACACCGCGCGCAGGCCGAGTTCGTCGAGGCCCTGGTTGCGGCCCGTGCCGAGTATCTGGCCGTGGCTCAGATGTTCGTAGATCGCCTGCAGCGCAAAATCGTCCGACAAATCCCAGGTCAGCGCCAGCGAGGAGCGGAACAGGTCACGCGACCCGAGCAGGACGCGCTCTTCCGAGAAAGCGAGCGATTCCGGCGTGCCGTTGGCGAACTTGTTCTGGATGTACCCATCGTGAAGCGCATAGCCAAAGCCGGGTTCCACGTGCCAGCCGGGCGCGACCTGAAAGTCCCACTCAAGCCCGCCCGCCACATAGGATGTGTTGCCCGCAGTGTTCGCGGACGCCATCAGGTAGGGATGCGGAGACCCCGCCCAGCCCAACCAGTCGGGCGAGACGAAGCGCACTTCGCCGACAATGTTCGGGCCGTTTTCTTTGTCTGCATTCTTGCAGTCGATGACGCAGATATTGTGCTGCATCACGCCGACGCGAATACTGTCGATCTGGGCATGCGCTGCGGGCGCAATCGCGGCTGCCGCTGTTGCAGCGAGTAGCACGTCCCTCATGGATTCCCTCCAGCTTTGGACCGAAGCTAGAGCACGTTCCTGCGCAACAGGAAACGGCGGCTTTCGCATACGGCAGGGGGTGCTAAGGATAGCTGGCATAGACCGACGTAGTTCCATCCTTTTTGAGCAGCAGCACCTGATAGGGCTCCGCCTCTGAGGCCGGCCCCATGCCGGGCGACCCATGCGGCATGCCGGGAACCGTCAATCCGACGGCGTCCGGCTTCTCGCGCAGCAGCCGCGAAATCTCCCGTGCAGGCACGTGGCCCTCGATCACATACCCGCCGATCATGCCGGTATGGCAGGAGGTCTGCTCAGGCTTCAGCCCGGCCTTGTCCTTGTACGTCATCAGGGCATCGGGCGCGATGTGGGTGACACTGGTCGCGTAGCCGTTCGCCTTGAGATGCTTCACCCACTCGTGGCAACACCCGCAGTTTGCATCGGAGACAATGTCCATCTGCGTCTGCGCAATCGCTGGCGCGCACGCGGAAAGGATAAGCGCAATTGCGAACGACAATTTCCGCATGGCTTGCATAGCTGATCTCCGCTGATCTCCGCTGATCTCCGCTGATTTCCGCCCTTCGCCGTCTTTGCGCTGCGGGAACAAGCAGCGTCAAGCAACTTACTGCGGTTAAAGATGCGGCGTTTGATGGAGTGGCGTCTGGGCACTGTGGGCTGCTGGCGGTGAAGGTGGGATTCGAACCCACGGTACGGTTTCCCGCACACACGCTTTCCAAGCGTGCGCCATCGACCACTCGGCCACCTCACCAGCGCAGGAGGGGGCTTTTACATGGGCGTCGCCGAAGCGCAAGTTGGTGTGAGTTTCACGGGGTGGAGCGCTGGCCCCTCGCTGGGCCGGAAACCCTGGATCCAGATGGGTGATCCGCACGGCCCGCGAGTTGCTTCTACCTCAGCTGCGGAAGCTGTGGGGAACTGGGGTCTGGCGTCGGTCGCGTGGGGTGGCCGGCGCCTAGACCCACAAAGGCAGCAAATTCCGCGATCAACGCCGATAGACTACCTTGCCGCTCACCACCGTGATCGCGGGATCGACTTTCAGAATGTCCGCTTCCGGCACAGTCATGATGTCCCCCGTGAAGCCGGTGAAGTCCGCCAGCTTGCCCGGCTCGATCGTGCCGAGGTCCTTCTCCCGGAACGATGCAAAGGCCGGCCACAGCGTGAACATCTTCAGCGCCTCGCCCCGCGTCACAGCCTGCTCAGGATGCCAGTCAGGCGCCGAATTGCCCTTCAGGTCCTTGCGCGCCACGGCGGCATAGAACTCGATGCGCGGATCGCCCTGCTCCACCGGAGCATCCGACCCGCCCGCGATGATCGACCCCGCATCGATCAGCGCCCGCCACGCATACGCCCCCGCCAGCCGGTCCTCGCCTAGCCGCGCCGGGGCAAAGTAAAGATCGCCGATCGCGTGGCTCGGCTGCATCGAGGGAATGATGCCCAGCGCCTTGAAGCGTGGAATGTCCTCCACATGCAGGATCTGCGAATGCTCGATGCGCCAACGCCTGTCGGCCTTGGGATCGGCTGAAGCTGCGAACGCCTTGCCCATCCAGTCGAGCACCAGCTTGTTACCTTCGTCGCCGATGGCGTGCATGCAGACCTGCACGCCAGCATCCGCAGCCTTCTTCATCAGCTCCAGCGTCGCTGTCTCGTCCGCGCGCTGCAGCCCCTTGATGTCCGCATGATCCGAATACGGGGCCGTCAGCAGCGCCCCGCGCGAGCCCAGCGCGCCGTCCATGTAGAGTTTGATGGCCTTGGTGGTGACCAGCCCGTCCTTGCTTGTCCCGAACGTCACGCTGTCAAAACTCGCGCCATCGATCGCATTCCAGACGCGCAGCTTCATCTTGCCGGCATCGTCCATCGCATTGAGGATCGGCACGTGCGCGGCCGCCACCGACATGCTGTGCACGCCCGTCCAGCCCAGCCCGATCTCGCGCGCGATGCCTTTGGTGAAAGTCTCTTTCACTTGCGCTTCCGTCGGCGTCGTCGCGAGCGCCGCCATCGGCGCCATCGCATTGTCGATCAGCATGCCCGTAGGCAAGCCATCCTTGCCAACCTCGATGCGGCCGCCGCTCGGTTGTGATTTCGGCTTGCCATCCAGCCCAACAGCCTTCAGCGCGGCTGTATTCACCAGCATCGCATGACCATCCGAGCGGACGAGGACGGTGGGCCGGTCGCCCGTCACCGCATCGATGTCCTGACGATTCGGAAAGCGCGCCTCGGGCCAGTGCGTCTCGATCCAGCCGCGCCCCTCCAGTGGCTGTCCTGCCGGCGCGGTCTTCGCCGCCTCGCCCACCACCTGTACCAACTCGGCAAGCGACGCCACGGTGTCGAGGTTCAGCGTCTGCTCGCGTTCACCGATGCCATAGAGGTGCGCGTGCGCGTCGGTGAAGCCCGGATAGAGAAATGCTCCAGCGAGATCGACCTTCTCGGTCTTCTCCCCCGCCGAGTTCAACAGCTCGTCCTGCACGCCCACCTCGACAATGCGGCCATCCTTCACGCTCACAGCCGTCGCAGGCAGCTGCCCGTCGACGCCGGTGTAGATCGTGCCGCCAAAGAAGATCGCGTCAGGCGGGTTGGCAGGCGCTTGGTTGCACCCCGCCACCAGCGCCAGCACCGCCACAGCCGCCAGAACAGAACGCATGAAAAACCCCTCGCCGTTGCCGACGAAGGGTTTCAGAACTTGCGAGCCGTGGAAAGTGCGAGATCAAGCATCGCGCCGAAAAGTGTCCAGCGTTTCGGCTCAAGCGATGCGACGAGCAAAAAACTGAAGCGAGCGCGCGATCAATCGCGCACGAAGCTTCAGGCCGCCTTGGCCTTCTTCGCGATCTCTTTCTTGACCTTCAGCATCTTGGGCGACAGTTCCTCGTCCTTTGACTTGGCGAGGAAGCCGTCGAGGCCGCCGCGCTTGTCGATGGTGCGGAGGGCCGCTGCCGAAACGCGAGCCGAATAGGACTGGCCCATGGCTTCCGAATGGACCGTCACATTGACCAGGTTTGGCAGGTAGCGCCGTTTGGTCTTGATGTTCGAGTGGCTGACAGAGTTGCCAACCATGGGTTTTTTGCCGGTAAGTTCACAAATGCGGGACATGGCCCATCTTTCCTGGATCGTCTGCAACGATCGAAAAGCCCATAAAGCGCGGGCTTCCGACCGTAGGCTGAAAGCGAAGGCGGGTGGATAGTGGGGGAGGCCCGAACTGTCAAGCTTGGCGGTCGCCGCCAGCGCCCGGAATATAGCACCTGAAAAGCCCGGCCAGCTCAGGTCTTCCGGCCCGCCCAGACAGCATCGAAAACGCGAAGGAAATTGCCGCCGACAAAGGCTGCTGCATTCTTCCGACCATAGCCTCGCCGCAACAGTTCCGCGACCAGTTCGGGCAACTGGAGATAGCTGGTGAAGACCGGCTGGAAGTTGGCGTCCATGTCCGTGCCGAGGCTCACATGCTCCGGCCCCAGCACGCCCGCAAGGTCTATGATCCGGCCGACATATTCGTCCAGCGTGGTCATGCCGATGCCCGCCGGCCACGCGCCGATGATCCCGCCCCGGCTGCTGATCTCCTTGGCCAGTTCAATGCTGATGAAGCGCGGATGCGTTGCCCCGCGTCCATTCACATGCGTATGCGAACACATTACCGGCGCACTGCTGACCGAGAGCGCAGCCGCTGCCGTGTCTTCCGAAGCGTGCGCCAGGTCGACCACCATGCCCAGCCGGTTCATCTCGCGGATCACGTCAGCGCCGAAGGGCGGCAGTCCGGCCCACACCGGCGGCGCTGTCTGAATGTCGCCGACTTCGTTGGGCCGGTAGTGCACCAGCGTGATCGAGCGCACGTCATCATCGAACGCCTTGCGCACATTGGCGATGTCCCCCGCAAGGAAGTCCGCTCCCTCAACCGTCAGCAGGCCGGTGATTCCGCCCTTCGCGTGAATACGGCGGAAATCGCCGGGCTCTTTCACGAAGGTCACGCTTAGCTCAGCCAGCACGCTGTGCATGTTGGCGATCTGGCGTTCGTAACTCGCGCGCGCTTCGCCTGGATGGAAATCACGCGCCGCGCCCAACCCGCCGCCCGCGACGACATTCAGCACCTCCACATCAGCGACGACGGCAAAGCTCGCCCCGCTGAGCTGCCCCTCGCGCATCTCTGCAATGGCGCGATCTTCCGATGGTCCGCCCGCCGACATGATCTTGAGCGCCGGCGACAGATCAGTCGCATCCCGGCCAAACGTCCGCCCCGGATGGGCATGGATGTCGATCGCAGGATTTGTCTTTAACAGGTCATGCGCCTGCTGCAGGAAGTCCGCGTCCGTCGACGTCGATCGCAACACGTCCGCGTTCACGCATCCGGTCGCAGCAAGTCCCGCAACGCTCATGCCGGAGAGCAACAAGTGTCTGCGATTCACGGGAACTCCTCCTGATGTGCGCTCCAATCCAGCGAGCTTGTGGTGTTATGGTCTGGTTCCACCTCACGCAAGCACGGTCGCGATAGCGGACATTCAACGGTAATCCACAGCCTGACCCGTTGACCCAACGCTCCGTCGCCCCCACCCTTCGACCCAGGACCGATCCGAGTCCTCTGGGAAGACGGACATGCGCTGGCGCCCGCTCACTCCCCTCGCAGATCAGAAGCTGCACCAATGCGTGCGCCGTCTCGCGATCGCTTGATCCGCCTTTCTTGCAGGAGCGCCGCAACTGGCCGCCAGTGACAACACCCCTGATGGGCAGCGTATCCGGGCCGTGCTCGGGCCCACCAACACCGGCAAGACGCACCTTGCCGTGGAGCGGATGCTTGCCCACGGCACAGGCATGATCGGCCTGCCGCTGCGCCTGCTCGCGCGCGAAATCTACGACCGCATGGTGAGAGAGAAAGGCCCCAAGGCCTGCGCGCTGATCACCGGCGAGGAACGCATACGCCCCGACACAGCCCGCTATTTCGCTTGCACCGTCGAAGCTATGCCGGTCTCGGAAGGCGCGGACTTCATGGCCATCGACGAGATCCAGCTCGCGCAGGACCCCGATCGCGGCCACGTCTTTACCGACCGCATCCTGCACGCACGCGGCCGCCACGAGACCATGCTGCTCGGCGCCGACACCATGCGCCCCGCGCTTGAACGCCTTGACCTCAACATCGATGGCGAGCGCCGCGAGCGTTTCTCCAAGCTGAGCTATGCTGGCCCAATCAAGATCACCAAGCTGCCCAAGCGCTCGGCCATCGTCGCGTTTTCGTCCGAAGAAGTCTACGCCATCGCCGAACTGCTGAAGCGCCAGCGCGGCGGCTGCGCCGTCATCATGGGCGCGCTCTCCCCGCGCACCCGCAACGCGCAGGTCGACCTCTATCAGTCTGGAGAAGTCGACTACATCGTCGCGACCGACGCCATCGGCATGGGCCTCAACCTCGATGTCGGCCACATCGCGTTTGCCTCGCGCCGCAAGTTCGATGGCCGCCAGCGTCGTTTCCTCCGCGCCGATGAACTCGCACAAATTGCCGGGCGCGCCGGCCGGTTCCGCGACGATGGCACGTTTGGCGAGACAGCCGACTGCGAAGCGTTCGAGGAAGAAACCGTCGACCGCATCGTCAACCACCATTTCGAGCCGGTCGACTATCTGAACTGGCGCAACTCCAACCTCGACTGGGCGAGCGTCGCCGGCCTGCTCGCCTCCCTGCGCCGGTCCTCGCCCGACGTGATCCTGCGTCGCGCACCCGAAGCGCTCGACGAGACCACCCTCGCCACACTCGCCGCTGACCCGGACGTGAAACGCACCGCACGCACGCCCGCGCATGTGCGCCGCCTGTGGGATCTCTGCACCCTGCCCGACTTCCGCAAATACGGACCCGATGCGCACCTCAAACTGGTTCAGACGCTGGTCGAAAAACTCGCCGAGCCCTCCGCCCGCATCGGCGATGAATGGATGTACGCGCAGGTCGAGCGCCTCAACCGCACCGAAGGCGAGATCGACAACCTGCAGCAACGCCTCGCCGAAATCCGAACCTGGACCTACGCGGCCAATCGCGGCGACTGGCTGCAGAACGCCGAGACATGGCGTGGCCGCACGCGCGAGATCGAAGACCGTCTGTCCGACGCGCTCCACCAGGCGCTGATGAGCCGTTTCGTCGATCGCCGCACGTCGGCCCTGCTCAAGCATCTCAACTCGAACGAAGAACCGCCCGCCGAGATTGGCCCCGCTGGTGAAATCTCCATCGGCGGCCACTTGGTTGGCCGCCTCGACGGCCTCGTATTCCACGCGGAAACCGCAGACGAGACGCTGGCCGGGCGCGCCCTGCGCGGCGCGGCACTGAAATCCCTCCGTCCAATCATCGAGCGCCGCCTCGCCGCCATCACCATTGCCCCCGACGCCGACCTCACCTTCGACGCGAGGCAAGCCGCCATCGTCCACGCCGATGCGCCCGTCGCGAAGCTCTGCGTCGCCGCCGACTGGCACACGCCGCGCGTCGAACTGATCGGCGCGCGCGATGCCGTCGCCACCAGCCGAGACGCGGCGCTCGAGCGTCTCGCCCGTTGGTTTGCAGACCATTCCCGATTGACGCTGGCCGCGCTCCACGCCCTGCGCGAAACGCTCGATGGCAAGGACCTGCGCGGCGCTGCCCGTGGCGCTGCCTTCCAGCTTCTCGAAACAGGCGCCGCCTTCGACCGCCGCCACACGGGCCCCGCCTTCAACCTCACCGCCCAAGACCGCGCCGTGCTCAACGTCGCCGGCGTCAGGACCGGCCGCGTCGCGACATGGCTCCCCGGCCTGCTCAAGCCCGCCGCCGCCCGCCTCGTGCTCGCCCTGCGCGCCATCCACTCCGGCAGCCCCGCGCCTGAGCCGCCAACGCAATCCTCCTTCCCGCTGAAGGATACGCCGTGGACCGATGCAATGCTGTTGACTGCCGGCTATCTCCGCCTCGGCCCACGCGCCGTCCGCGCTGACCTTGCCGAACGGCTCGCAGGATCGCTCTCGCAAGTCCGCCGAGCCTCGGACAAATCCGCGTTCGCCGTCCCGCCCGAACTCGCAGCGCAAGTCGGCTGCCCCTCCGCCGACTTCCCCTCGATCCTGCGGGCGCTTGGCCTCAAGCCCGCCGAGAAGGACCGCGAGACAGGCGCGGTGAAACTCTGGCGCTTCCCCGCCCAGCGCAGCCCGGACCTCACGCCCCGACAACAGCAACGGCAGCAGCAACCACCCGCGCGTCCCAGCCCTCCGCCGACGGGCCCCTTCGCCGCTCTTGCGGACCTCGTCATCGCCCACCAGCCTGCACAGCCGCAGCAGCAGCGCCGCCGCCGCAGGCAACGCCGTCCCTCCGCAGTCGCCACGCCAAAGGCGGTCTCATGAGCGAAGACAGTCAAGCGCCCGAAGACAGCCTCCGTCTCGACGTGTTCCTCTGGCGCGCGCGCTTCTTCAAAGCGCGAACCTCGGCCACCGAGGCGATCGAAAAGTCGGGCGCTCGGATCGAACGCGACGGACTGGTCCGCCGGATCGACAAGCCGGCAACGCACGTCGAGCCCGGTGATATCGTCTCGTTCAAAGCGCCCGCAGGTATGACGCTGGTGCGAATTCTTGCCCTCCCCGACCGACGCGGTCCCCCCGCCGAAGCCGCAGCGTGTTATGAGCCGCTCGGGGACCAAGCACCGGCGAGGCCAAAGGCGTGACAGAGCAGACCAATCCGTCCAGCCTCATCACCACGGCCATCGCTTCCGTGCGTCGCCTGCCGGACCTGCGTGCGGCGATCGAAGGCGTGATCCTGTTCCTGATGGTGGTCGGCGCCGGGATCTGGGCGGTGCAGGCAGGCATCCTCGTGCTCGATCCTGCCCCCGCCGCCAATGTCGGCGCGATCTCGCTCTCAGCCTTCCTGCTCCCCGCCCTAGCCGAGGAACTCGTCTTCCGCTCATGGCTCCCGCGCGGCGCCCCGCTGCCAGCCATCGCTTCTTTTCTCGCTTACGTCTTCTGGCACCCTCTGCAAGTAAACCTGAACTTGCCCTTCGCCCGCCCCGAATTCAGCAATGCGTCCTTTCTCGGTCTCGTCGCCTGGCTGGGACTTGCCTGCACGCTGGCGCGAGTCCGCTCCGGTTCGATCTGGCCGGGCGTCGTCATCCACTGGGGCGTGGTGGTACTCTGGCTGGCGCTCTTTGGCGGACAGGGCGCCGTGGCGGTTCAGCCCCGCTGACAGGGGCCTTCAATTGACTTTAACCCACCAAGGCCACACATCGCGGGCCCAAGCTGAGACTGCATTGCCATGACCTACATCGTCACCGACGCCTGCATCCGGTGCAAATACATGGACTGCATAGAAGTGTGTCCGGTGGACTGCTTCTATGAAGGTGAGAACTTCCTGGTGATCCACCCGGAAGAATGCATCGATTGTGGTGTTTGCCAGCCGGAATGCCCCGTCGAGGCCATCGTGCCGGACACTGAGGACGACGCCGACGGCAAGTGGTTGAAGTTAAACACCGACTACGCGAAAATCTGGCCTAACATTACCCTAAAAGGGACGCCCCCGGCCGACGCTGACGATTACGCAAAGGTTAAGGGCAAGCTTGCGACGCTTTTTTCGGAAAAACCCGGCACCGGGAGCTGAGGCGAAATGCCGCTAGACCCTGCGTTAGCAGGGCAAACCGCGCGCATCGCGCTGTAGCAACGAGTTGAAATTTCTTACAATTGTGCTAAGCCTTGTCGATCGCCGAAGGGCGAAACCAGAAACGCATCAGGTCATGAACGCATGCCGCACACCCCTTGGGTGAGCGCAACCGAGTTCGTGACACTAGTTGCGAGTACAATGAGGTGATCACGCATGACGAAGAAGCTGCCCGCAAAACTCGTCGAAGGACTCTTCAACATCGGCCAGCATGTTGTCTACCCTGCGCATGGCGTCGGCCGTGTGACAGGTGTCGAGACGCAGCAGGTAGCCGGTATGAAGCTGGAAGTGTTCGTGGTCGCCTTTGATCAGGACAAGTTGATCCTGCGCGTTCCGGTGGCAAAAGCCGCCTCATCGGGCATGCGCGCCCTCGCGTCGACCCGCATCGTTGGCGATGCGCTCAAGACGCTTGGCGGCCGTGCCCGCATCAAGCGTACGATGTGGTCGCGCCGCGCTCAGGAATACGAAGCGAAGATCAACTCCGGCAACCTGATCCAGATCGCCGAAGTGGTCCGTGACCTCCACCGCGCCGGCGACCAGCCCGACCAGTCCTATTCGGAACGTCAGCTCTATGAATCGGCGCTGGACCGTATGGCGCGCGAACTGGCGGCCGTGGAAAATATCAAGCACGCCGAAGCCGTCGAGAAGCTGTCCAAGTCGCTCGCCAAGCGCGCTGCCTGAATAGCTCCACAAGACGAATGATTGAAAAAGGCGTCCCGATCGGGACGCCTTTTTTGTTTCCGGGATGACGGTTCGGCGTCAAATCGAAGTTGACGGACCGTCTGTGAAAAACGCCCGGGCCTCTTGCACAACCTGAACGGAAGCTGTTCGGAGCGGATTCATCAATCGCGCGAATCTGACGTAGCGCGCTGCACAACATGCGTGCGCATGAGTGTTCTGGGTTGAACTAAATTCAATCAATTGGCGAGTCCGGTTGATGCGTGCTTGCTTCTCTAATTCGCTAACAGCCCGGCTGTTACTAACTTCGGCTTGGGTGATAGGCTGACGGGGGGGTCATCGTGAAAAAACTACAGAAACGTACCAACGTCGAAGCAACATTCGAATTCGGCGAAACTGATCTGGTCTACTCGCTCCATTACGGATCTTCGGTCTCAAAAGTGGTCACCGACTATTTCGAGATCGTCCCGCAGCGCAAATTCGTGGCCCGCAGGGACTGGTCCAAGTTCGGCTTTGGCGGACTGCTGACCCTGATCGCAGGCGCCGCCATTGCCGCCGAGACCTACGTCCGAGGCGTTCAGCCGTTGTCGGCGCTCTGGTTTGCGCCGGCTCTGGCCGTGCTGGTCGGCTTCCTCTTTGTCCGCAATCACTTCCGGGTCTTCGAGGCGTCGGGCGACCCGATCTGGATCATCGAAGGATCTGATTCACGCGAAATCATTGCCGAGATCGAGTTGCGCCGTCGCGACCGCATCGCGCAGATCTACGGAGCGATCAACTACGCGAACGAGCCAGAACTCGAGTTCAACAAGATCGAGTGGCTGGTGCTGGAATCAGTCTTCACACGCGATGAAGCCAACAATCAGACCGCGATCCTGAAGGCCCACATCGCCGAAAAGGCCGTCGCTGCCGAACTGCAGGACGAAATCCGGCAATTTTTCCCGCGCGAAGCAATCGCAATCTGATCAAGCGGAAAAAACGCCCTATCTCTCGAAACGAAAGTACTCGCGCCCGTAGAAATTCTACGGGCGCGGGAACCGTCGTCTGAATAACGAGTTAATTCAGCGGACATGGGTCTGCTGGCTAAGGCTTGCTGCACACCCGTCGTTAGAATCCCCGGGACGATGGGAGACGATTTCATGACGCGCGCCGATGCCAGCCCTACTAACGCAGACCGGAAATTCCTCAAGCGGGCGATGAGCGCACCTCTGCTGGAACGCGACCACGAGCTCGACCTCGCAAGGCGCTGGCGCGACCACAATGACCAGCGCGCGCTGCACGAACTCTGCACCGCTTACATGCGCTTGGTCGTCGCCATAGCCGCCCGGTTCCGCAACTACGGTCTGCCGATGTCGGACCTCGTTCAGGAAGGCAATGTCGGCCTGATGCTCGCCGCTTCACGTTTCGAGCCGGAACGTGAACTGCGTTTCTCGACCTATGCCACATGGTGGATCCGCTCCTGCGTGCAGGACTATATCCTGCGCAACTGGTCGATCGTGCGCACCGGAACGACGGCCGCGCACAAATCTCTCTTCTTCAATCTTCGTCGTCTCCGCGCGCTATTGCAGGACCCCAGTGATGGCGGGCTGTCGGCGGAAAATCGCATGCGCGTCGCGCATGCATTGCGCGTCGAAGAACGTGAAGTCGATCATATGGCTTCGCGCCTCTCCGCTTCGGACCGCTCCCTGAATGCACCGATCGGCGAAGACGGCGACGCTGAATGGCAAGACCTGCTGCCCGACGCCGGCGTGTTGCCGGAAGATGCGACCATGATCTCTCACGATCGCGCTGCACGCGGGGCATGGCTTGCCGAAGCGCTCTCGCGCCTCACCGACCGCGAGAAACTGATCATCCACGAGCGCCGCCTCGTCGATGAGGGCGTCACGCTGGAATCCCTCGGCAAGAAACTCGGCGTCTCGAAAGAGCGCGTCCGCCAGATCGAACACCAGGCGCTGCAGAAACTCCGCAATGCCCTCACCCGCATAGTCGGCGATCCGGAAGCAGCGGGCCTAATTCCGTCTGTCTAGATCTGTCGTCAGGTCAGACGGCGCGCAGCAAAGGATTGACCATGTCCACCGCAAGCCAACGCCCCACGTCGAAAGGCAAGAGCGGCGCATCGACGTCCAGCAATGAGACGCCCGTCAGCACCGCTGAACAGCCTAACCCTCCCTCAGATCCCAACACACGCGCGTCCCGCCCGCCAAAACCGGCGCCCCAAACACAGGCAACAGACGACACAACGCTTGGCGCCGCGGTCTCGCCAAAACCTGCGGACAAGGCGAATGGCCGTGATCATCCGACTGAGTCCGAACACGACCATGCGCACCAGAAGTTGAAAGGCACATCAGCCGAGCGCCCGTAGGCTTCAGACTACCTCAACCTGCGCCCGGTACGTCAGGCGGAGCACCGGCTGCCCCGCCCCCGCCTGCATCAGCGCCATGCGTACCAATCCGCCCGCGCCCGCGCACCTTCGCGTCGACACGCACATCCACTTCGGCAAAGCCCCGCCGTTCGCCCACGTCAAACCTGATCCCGCTCGCCGACAACACCGCATCGCCATCGCCGGGCCGCACGGCAAGTCCCCTAATCACGCCCTCAACGATAGAAAAATACGGCACGTCGATCAGGTCATCGAGCGCGCGGACCCGCCAATGCTCCTCTGCCCACAGGCCGAGCTTTCCTGCCCTCGCCTCGTTCTCCAGCGCCAGCAGCCGCCGCGCCCGCTTCGCATTGTCCGGATAGGTCCGCACCCGCGCTGACACCTGTCGCGGCTCAGCCTGCCATACCAGAGCCTCGCCTGCCGCCCGACCGAAGCTCGCTCCATGTTGCTGCGCGCGCCCCCCGCCCCGGGCTCGTCGGCCCGGTCGCCATGGCCCGCCAACGGCGCCTCGACCTCGGCCAGCCTGAACCGCAGTCCGGTATCGAGCGCCAGCGAATCACCATCCAGCACCCGGGCCACCCGTCCCCCCCTCGCCCTCGGCCTTGGCAAGGTCGCCGTCCTGCGAACACGCCGCCGCCAGGCTGGCGAGCACAAAGCTGCGCCGCGACCATTTGCTCACCCAGGCTGTGTTATCGCCTGCCCCCGGCATCGCCCCGTCATCAGCCCTGAGGCGGACAGCATGGCGCACCTGGTCCCCCTCGGGGGCCAACAACAGGGACAACCGCGCTGGCGAACCGCCCGTTTTACAGGCATAAGACCCCCCGCCGACTCCGTAGCTCAGCAGGATAGAGCATCGGTTTCCTAAACCGGAGGTCGCAGGTTCGAATCCTGCCGGGGTCGCCAAAATCCGCTCGCCGTTAACCATATCGGCAGCCAAACCGGCCAGCCTTCTACTTGATGACAGAGCAGTTAGGACGATTCCTCACAGTGTGTGGCGCCAGCAGACATTGCGCGGAATATGTAGCCCTCGTAGATAATGTCGCTTCAGGGCCGCATCCGTCACGCGGCGGGACCGATCGATGGAATTTTTCTCCAGCATTGTGAAGACGTTGCAGGACGCTTGGGTCTGGCTTGAACAGTCCCTGTCAGGCACGCCCGCGCTAGCCGGCATCGGCATGATTCTCGCCGCCGTCGGCGGGTTCATCCTGTTGGTCATGGGCCTGGGGGGTCTTGTCCGTCTCGCCTTTGCGATGCGCCGTGGTGCGCTCGCCTCCCGCGTCCGCCGCGATGATGAAGTCGGCGCCCGCGTGGTGGTCGTGCGTGGCGGCAAGGGCCGCCGCCGCACCATCTCAGCTTTCCTCGGCGATGCTGTCGAGAGGCACCTCAAGTCTTTCATGTTCGGCGGCCCGTTCCGCGTCACCTTCTATCCCGGCAATCTCGAGGGGGACGAGCGCGCAGCTCAGCTGATGAAGCGCACCGAGGCTGATCTCATCCTCTGGGCCGAGGAGCCTCGCGGCACCAGGGGCGTCGCGCGCATGCTGGCCCGCCCGTCCAACACGTTCGATCCGCCGCGCCAGCCGATCACCCTCGTCATGCCGAAGGAGAAGGCGGCATGGAATGATGCGCTCTCGCGCGCCATGGCCTACGCCGCTGCCAAGCAGTATCGCCCGGCCCTTGGTCGTCCGCAGGATTTCCGCGCCGAGCGCCTGCAGCCCGTCGTCGAGACGGTGCTCAACATCCTCGCCGACCGCCCGCGCGCCGATCAGGCCCTGCTCGCCGAAATGGTGGACGACAGTTCCGCCGGCGCGCTGCAGCTTGCCTTCTCCGGCAACGACCAGTGGATCGATCGTTCGGTCGACATCGCCCGCACCACGATCTCGGAGATCAACCGCTCCGCCGCGCCCGACCGCTGGATTGCCGCCAACATCACACTCGGCCGCGCGCTCCGCCTAAAAGCCGAGAAGCGTTTCGATCCGGTGATGCTGCGCGAAGGCATCGCGCATCTGACGGAAGCCCTCGAAGCCCTGCGCTCCGAGCCGCGCCTCAAGCTGGCCGAGAGCGCCGCGCAAGCCATCGGCGAAGCACAGAAGCTCCTCGGCACCCGCCGCAAATTCTCCATCTCCGGCGGCGGCATCTAGCCTTTTATTCGCAAAACCTTGCCCGCTCGTCCCGACGAAAGTCTGGACCCAGGGCAGACGGCAAGCCTTGTTCCGGCTTGCCGCTTCAACTCAGTACGGGGTTAATGCCGTTCCTGGATCCCGACTTTCGTCGTGATGCGTGGCGCTCGCGGAACGCTCAGGCAGCTTCCTTCTTCGACGCGCACTTCGCGCACAGGCATTTTCCCGTCAGGTACTCGTTCACATAGGCCTCACCATAGTCGTAGCCCAGTTCCTCGCCGACCTTGATGCTGCGGCGCGCGAAGATCCACACGCGCCCCTTCGCGATCTCGATCTCGCAGTTCGGCCGGCACGAATGGTTGATATAACGCGCCGTGTTCCAGCGCGGAGAGCCATCAATCGTCTTCCGCGAGTTGATCTCGAACAGGTAGAGTGAGTTGCTCTTGCGCCTTTCCTCCGCCGTGATGGGAACACCCGTGTACTCGATCACGCACGCCCCTTTGGGGATGGGCGAGCCCGCAAACAATCCAAGCCCGGCGCTTGCCCGCTTCACACCCAACTCGAAGTCACCGGGCTTGTAGCGTCTGCGTATCGTTACCGTCATGCGTCTCTCTGTTGGTCGTGTCGGTTGGGATGCTCTTCATGGGGAAGACAGCGCATCTCGCCAAGCCCAAAATCATCGCTGCCGCCGCAGAACTGGCAGTCCGCCTCAAAGACCGACACCTGGCTCGGCCCCAAGAATGACCCCGTCGTCGCCACGCCCCTATTCTCATTCCGGACACGCGCAAAGCGTGCGAGCGGGAACCCAGGACAACATGCGCCAGCGCAAGCAGTTCAAGGTTCCGGGTCTCCGACGCTTCGCGTCTTCGCCCGGAATGACTGTGATCAAGGCAAACAGCTCGGGAGTTACGCCCCGTTTTGTTGGAAGGCCGCTGCGCAGACTCGGAGGAAACGCTATAATCTTCTCCAGTGATCTCAAGCCTCTGCCCGAAATTTTTGGCGGATCAACGTTGGTCAAATCGGCCGGCCTCCCAGTGCACGTATAATCGCGCCCATCAAACGCCGAGGCCTACCGATCTGGCTGCTGCGCGACATCCCGGCGCTGCTGGATGTCCTGATCGGCTTCTTGCCGTTGATGATCCTGGTGATCACCAACGGCTTCAAAGCCAAACGTGGAAAGAAGGTCCCCAGATCAGCCTACGACGACTTTCCCATTCCCCTCTCCCACGCGCCGAAGCAAGACCAGACTTCGTCTTGCAGCGCGAAGCCTACCGCCGCCTCGGCTGGGATTGCCGCGTCGTTGAGTTCACCCTCATGGAAGTCTCCGACGACTGGAACGATACCACGCGCCGCTTCCAGTCCTATCAACGCGCCTTCGACAATCTCGAAGCCTGCGCCTATGTCCATGCGCTCTGCGAACGCTACAGCATCAATGAGCGCGATACGCACAAGAGCAGCAACGGCTTCCGCCCACGCTCTTCGAGCTTCGGCGGACAAGTCGCCGATGAAGGAAAACAACACCGTTCTTTTTCCTCGCTTAGTGCGCAGCATTGGGGGAGGCGGACATTCCCGGAAGACGCTTCAATCTAGCAGAAGCATCACAAACAAGGTGGATCGCGACGTCTGCCGGACTTATGTATCAAATGCACCAAGGGCGTTCGCACGCCGGGGCGGTATGCTGTGAGTAGCGCCTTCAAAATCCCCTAGTATTTTCAGGGCGCGCCCAAGATCGCCTTGTCGGCGCTGATCCAGAGTGCGGCTGCGAACAGCAGCAGCAGGGCGACAATGACGCCCAAAGGGACGAGTTTTCCGCGCTTCATTGCTTTACCTTATGTGGCATCCCGCCGCCAACCGAAAGGGCGCGCGACGAGAGCTAGCCCGTGTGGGCGGCAGGCGCCGGGGCGGCGCTAATTAGTATATCGGCTTTTGGGCTCTGGCTCGAAGACGTAGGTGTCAGCTTCTCCAACAGTCAAAACGCTTTCCACCCCCAGATCACGAGTGTGGCCGAAGATGTCTTCGTACGGGACAGTGGCTTGGATGAAGACCACGTCACCTTCTTTGGCGGATTGTTTGACTGTTTGGAACAATGTAGCTGGATAGCCAATTTCCAAGTGCAAGACTTGCGGGGGCATGGCTACGGATTCGACGGCGATGGTTACCTTCTCCACTGTTCGCGGGGAGCCAGCGGAGAACAGGCGGCCAGTTCGTGGAAAGGCGAGGAATCGAACACCGTTTGTGGGCGTCTGCCCGAAATTCTTGACGGTGAGTCTGACAACGAGTTGGTCATCGACTCGCACGCCCTGAACCTCACTGGTCACGCCCAGGTATGCGCTAGCGGAGATTGAAGAGGCTGAGCGAATTACCAAGCTTGCTGATCTAAAATACCATCACCCCGGTGCGGACGTATCTGACGCGCTTCTCACAAAGATAATCGATGGCGTGTACACC
Source organism: Caulobacterales bacterium (assembly GCA_038326205.1). Classification (GTDB taxonomy): domain Bacteria; phylum Pseudomonadota; class Alphaproteobacteria; order Caulobacterales; family Hyphomonadaceae; genus UBA7672. The sequence continues at coordinate 29,115 of JBBQJV010000012.1, forward strand.
TCGGACTTCTTGAGGAAGCGCATGTTGAGGTACTTGGATGGGCTTTCGTAGCTTGCGCTGGTCTACCCGCCCCTAGCGTTCATCCGCTTCCTGCATTCCTTCACGCCATAGATCACGCGAGCGCGGAGCTTCAGGTCTGCCACGTCCATTCCCTTGGACGCCATGATGTACTGAGCGATACTTACGGGCGTGTGATTGCCCGCCCGCTCGGCGTCACCGTTCAGTCTCATCAGCTCACCATTGGCGAAGCGGCGGGCGACAATCTTTGTGCAATAGCCAATGAGGGCAAGCGCCTGGTCTATGCGGTAGATCGCAGACTGCACGCCCTGAACCTGCGCCAGCAGTTCTTCACGCTTGCGGAGAAGGGCGTCTATTCCATCGGTGCTCATCCAAGAAAGATGGCCCCGGAGGATTCAGTTTGCTTGGTGCATCTGCTACATAAGTCCGACGTCTGCGTCGCGGGGCGGGGGCAGCCACAGCTCGCGCGGCCCCCTTATTCGCTATTTGCAACTCACCATTCGCCCACACACCACCTCAGCGCGCTCGAGCCTGAGACCGCTTCGGCGCGCGCAAACCCTGCCGCAGCGCATCAAATCCCGGAAACGCCCCAGTCTCGCCATTGACACGCCGGATTACATGCGTAGTCTCAAATTAGATTACAGGTGTACCATGCAACAGATTTCCGACGCTGAAAGCCGCATCATGGAAGCCCTGTGGCGCAAGTCGCCACTCACGCCCGAACAGGTGATCGCCGCGGTCGGCCCGGAAAACGGCTGGGCCCCGGCAACCGTGAAGACTCTGATCACTCGCCTGCTCAAGAAGAAAGCCATCGCCGGCGCCCGCGAAGCCGACGGCTATTGTTACCGCCCGCTGATCGCCCGCGCCGCCTACGTCCAGTCCGAAAGTCAGGGTCTGCTAGACCGCCTGTTCAAGGGCGAGGTCGCGCCACTCGTCGCTCACTTCGCCGAGAACCGCCGCCTCAGCGCCAAGGATGTCAAACAGCTCAAGGCTCTCATCGCCAAAATCGAGGAGGACAAGAAATGAGCGCGTTCCTCGACACCATTATCGAGCTCAACATCGCAGCCGCCGCCGCCATTCTATTTGTGTTGCTCGTCCGCCGCCCTGCCACGCGACTGCTCGGACCCCGCGCCGTCTACAGCCTCTGGGCCATCGTGCCTGTCGTCATGGCCGCCACCTTCCTGCCGGAGCGCACGACCGAAACCTTCGTCACTGAATTCCTGATCGGCGGCATCCCGGCCAGCCTCGCCGCCGCGCGCCTCGAAGCCGCAGCGTCGTGGTTGCCCGCCGCAAGTGGCATTGCATGGCTCGCAGGCATCGCCGCGCTCGCCCTCCTATTCATCCGCCGCCAGCGCGCCTTCCTGCGTGACGCAGACATCGGCCTCGCCGGCCCCGCCATCGTCGGCTTCCGCCATCCACGCATCGTCACGCCCGACGATTTCGCGCGCCGCTTCAGCCACGATGAGCGCAGGCTGATCCTCACACACGAGCAGGTCCACATCGACCGCAACGACGCACGCATCAACGCTTTCGTCGCTGTCCTGCGCTGCGTCTTCTGGTTCAACCCGCTGATCCATATGGGCGCCAAGGCTCTGCGCAAGGATCAGGAATTGTCGTGCGACGCCGAAGTAATCGACCGCCGCCCACGCGTCCGCCGTGCCTATGCCGAAACACTTTTGAAGACGCACCTCGTTGCGCGCCCGCTCCCCGTCGGCTGCTACTGGTCCGCCGAGCCGCAACACCCGCTCACCGAGCGCATCGACTTGATCGCCCGCAAGCCGATCTCGTCGCGCCGTCGCGCTGCCGCCGCCATCCTCGTGATGTCGCTCACCGCCGGCGCCGGCGTCACCGCCTGGGCAGCCCAACCGGAACGCACCATCTTCCGCGAAACAGCCGACGTGCTCCTGCCGTTCGAGCCGATCGCAACCGGCGGACAGGTCGCGACACATGCGACCCAGCCGCGCGTGGTCCCCGCCTCCTTCATGGCCCCGGCCTTGCCGCGTGACTGGAGCGCACACTCCGAACTCGTCGCCGAAGTCTGTCTCTCGCAAGGGGGCAATGTCGACAGCGCAAGGCTCGTTAAATCATCCGGCGACAATCGCGTCGACGACGCCTCGCTCCGCTCGCTCGAACGCACCCGCTTCGAACCAGCCATGCACAATGGCCGTCCCGTGGCGGTGTGCCGTCAGCAGATCACCCTCGAATTCAGTCCGGCGCCAAACGGTTCACCGCCCTAGATCCGGCCCGCCACGCACCCGCCTATCTCGCTCACCTAGCCTGGGAGATCTCCAATGTATGGAGCCATGAGAGAACACGCGCCGCAATCAAGCCGCCTCGCGGGCGCGATTACCGCCGCCACCGCCACCCTCGCCTTCAGCTACGCCATGGCCAACGGCATGGGCACATATATCGCGCAGCACGCGCCCGAAGCGCTGATCTACGTGTCGCTGCCGGACAAGCCCATCACCGATCCGCTTGCGCCTCCACCATCAGGTTTGCCCCTCGCCAGGGATGCCCGCGAGCTAGTCTCACCGCTGGCACACCTGGAGCGCTTCACATACGAGGAGGACACGCTCACCGGCGAAACACGGACCGATCCGCGCAGCGACATGGGTCCCGTCGCGCCTCTGCCGCCGACGCCGCCTGCTCCAATCCGCACGGACGCAAGAATGATTCCCGCTTCGTCGCCGAATTATCCGCCCATCGACATTCGCGCGAACCATCAAGGCAAATCATCGCTCGAAGTCTGTCTCGACACCGCCGGCCGCGTCACGTCCGCGAACCTCGCCAGCAGCAGCGGTTATAGCAGCCTCGATCAGGCCGCGCTGAAATGGGTGCGCGATCGGAAGTTCACACCGGCAAAACTCGACGGGCGCCCGCAATCAATCTGCGGCCACCGTGTCGTCTACGAGTGGAGGCTCGACCGCCGCTGATCCCTTAAGCCTCGCCCCAGTAAGGCGAGGTTGGCCGGCACGCCAGGACGCCCCACGTTCCGGCCGGCCATTCTCGAAGCGCCCCTCTCGATCTCCTCATGGGAGGGGCGCTTCATTTTCTTAAACCCGACAGCCGCTTCAACACAGCCGAATAGAGCAGGAACGATCCTTCAATCCGCGTTATCTCAAGCCCTGCCTCGCGTGCAAGCTTTGCCAGCACGGAGCGCGGCACGTGATCGGGATCCCCCAACTGCTCCGCGATCACCAAGCGCGCCGAAGGCCGAAGCACGCGCGCAATTTCCCGCAGTGCCTTGCCCGGATCGCTCACTTCTCCGAGGACCGTGACAAGCAGAACGGCGTCAAACTGCCCATCCTCGAACGGCAGCGAGATTGCATCACCTTCGATGCATTCGAAATTGCTGAGCCCGGCCTGCTTGATGCGACCTGAAGCCAGCTCTAGCATGTCCCGCTGGATGTCGAACAGGACCAGTCGCCCCGGCGCGATCCCTCGCGCGATCTCGGGACTAAACCAACCTGGACCCGGTCCGATTTCGAGAACCTGCTCACCGGGGGCCAACCCGAGGCGCGCCACCATCCGTCTTGGCGACATGATAAAGCGACGAAGGGGATGCAACAGCCAGCTTGCCCTGCTGGCCGGATAGACGCCTCTGCCCCGGAAGCTCCCGTATGGCGCCGATCCCCTGGCCATCGAGGTGCGCCTCAGCGCGATCCCTTCGCCCCATCGATCACGCCACGACGCAGGCGAACCATGCCGCGAATCCAGCGATCATAATCACCTGTCTTGCGCTGCATGTAGGTCGTCACCTGCTCATGCGGCAGGATCAGGAAGGTCTCGGCATCAAGCCCGCGAACAACCGCCTCAGCGACATCGGAAGGCGCCAGCACCCCGTCGACATTCTGCGATCCTGCAGCTCCGCCCAGCATCGGCGTGTCAACCGCCTGGGGACACAGAAGAGAGACACCGATGCCATTCTCCTTCGATGCAATCGCGAGGTGCTCGCCAAAACCGATCGCCGCATGCTTCGATGTCGAATAGACAGCCGACCCGATCTGGCTCAGCAGGCCCGCCGCCGACACCGTGTTGAGAAACCAGCCCGACTTCCGCGCGATCATTCCCGGCAGCGCCGCCCGCGCCGCATAGACGTGCGCCATCACGTTGACGCCCAGCGCCAGCTCCCAATGCTCATTCGGCGCCGATGCTGCATTGTCGAAATCCGGATCCGACCGCGAGATGCCCGCGTTGGAACAGAACAGATCGATGCGGCCGAACTTTTCCTCAGCCGTGCGCGCAATCTTCTGCACGTCAGCTTCCTTCGTCACGTCAGCCTGAACAGCGATCCCGCCGACCGACTTGGCAACTGCCTCGGCCCCTGCTCCATTCATATCGGCGACGATCAACGCTGCCGCGCCTTCCTTGTGAAAGCGCTCTACCAGCGCCTTGCCGATCCCGCTCGCACCGCCCGTGACGATGACGACCTTGCCCGTAACCTTCATTGCGTCGACTCCACCCGTCTCTAGCTGTTCGTCTCGATGATGCTGATATTCACGATCGCCTTGACCAACGCATCGCGAACCTTCTGGCGGCTAGCCTCCGCAACACTGGCCGGCGCGCTGAACATCACCATAGCCGGCGCATTGCGGCAGGCGTCATTTTTGCGGCCCGCCGAAATCGCGAGGCCGTCGAAATTGGTGTCCTCGCCATTGACGTTCAGGGTCCCGTCCGCTGCGAGCGCCACGCGCATCGGCATGGCATTGCAGGCGGCGGCGGTCTCCGGCTTGTAGTCCGGCAGGGGCGCTTCGGCGACGATCTCGGAGGGCATGGTCACCGGCGGCGGTTCAGCCGCGCCCGTCGCGCAAGCCGAGAGGCCAACGAAGCAGGCCAGCATTGCAACACGCATATGACTCACTCCTGTCAATCAGGAGGCGACCATAACCCGCTTTCCCGCCACGTCGACAAGCACGATCGCAAACCTGATTTAGGCGAGCCTTGCAGGACGGCGAAAGAACGGGAATAGCTGGATGAAAAAAAGGGGAGTTCCGGGATGCGGACGAACGCACGAAACCTCGCGCTGGCAGGCATGGTGGCGCTTATGTCGCTGGCTGGCATTCCAGCCTTGCTCGCCAGCGCGCAGCAGTCGCCAGCCGCCCAGCCCGACACGCTGATCCTCGCCGGCAAGCTGCTCGCTGATCCCGCTTCCGGCCGTGTCCTCACCCAGCAGAGCATCCTCGTCCGCAACGGTCGCGTCGTCAGCATCACAGCGGGCTACGCCAAACCAACCAACGGCGTGAAAGTCGTCGATCTCAAGAACGCCTTCGTCCTGCCGGGCCTGATCGACAGCCACGTCCACCTCACCAGCGAGACCGGACCCGACTCGCGGCTCAACGAGTTCATCAAGACCAGCGCCGACCAGGCTATCGACGGCGCGGGCTATGCGCTGACGACGCTCGAAGCGGGTTTCACCACGGTCGCCGATCTCGGGGGCGATGCAGAAGCCGTGCTCGCCATCCGCGATGGCATCGCCCACGGCGTCATCCCCGGCCCGCGAATTATCGCGTCCGCTGGCGCCGTCAGCGTGCATGGCGGCCATGGCGACGTGAACGGCATGCCACGTGCGATCGCCGAAGTCCTGCGCCCGAACTCCGTCTGCTCCGGCGCCGATGATTGCGCCCGCGCCGTCCGCGAGCGCGTGCGCGATGGCGCGGACATCATCAAGATCACGGCCACCGGCGGCGTTCTCTCACAGACCTCGGCTGGCCTTGCCCAGCAATTCACCGACGCCGAACTCGCCTCCATCGTTCAGGCCGCCCACGCCATGGGCCGCAAGGTGACGGCGCACGCTCACGGCGTCGACGGCATCAATTCCTTCCTGCGCGCCGGTGGCGATTCCATTGAGCACGGCACCTATGCCGATGAAGAATCCGCACGGCTCTACAAGGAGCGCAACGCCTACCTGATCCCCACGCTATTGGCCGGCGACTTCGTCGCGCGCGAGGCAGCGAAGCCCAACAGCTTCCTCTCGCCCGCACAGCAGAAGAAAGCCCTCGAAGCGGGCCCAAAAATGCTCGACATGCTCCGCCGCATGCACGCAGCGGGCGTGAAGATCGCCTTCGGCACCGACACCGGCGTTTCCGCCCACGGCGACAACGCGCAGGAATTCGCGCTGATGGTGACGGCCGGCATGACGCCGCTCGAGGCCATCACCGCCGCCACTGTCAGCGCAGCCGACCATTTCAGTCTTGCCGCCGAGATCGGCACGATCGCGGCGGGCAAGACCGCCGACATTATCGCCGTGAACGGTGACCCGCTGGCCAACATCCGCGAACTCGAATCGGTCGACTTCGTGATGAAGGACGGCAAAGTCTACAAGAACTAGGCGCCATGACCGATCCACTATTCGACCTCTCCGGCAAGATAGCGCTCGTCACCGGCGGCAGCCGCGGCCTCGGCCTCGAAATGGTGCGAGCATTCGCGGAACGCGGCGCCGATGTCATCATCGCCAGCCGCAAGCTTGATGCGTGCGAAGCGGCGGCTGACGAGGTCCGCAAGCTCGGCCGCCGCGCGCTCGCCATCTCCGCGAACATGTCCCACTGGGATCAGGCGGAACGTCTCGCCGAAGCGGCATGGTCCGAATGGGGGCGCATCGACATTCTCGTCAACAATGCCGGCATGAGCCCGCGCGTGCCCAGCCACGAGATGACCGAGGACCTGTTCGACAAGGTGATGGACCTCAACTTCAAAGGCCCGTTCCGGCTAGCTTCTCTCATTGCGAAGAAGATGTTCGACGGCGATGGCGGCGTCATCATCAACGTCTCATCCTCCGGCGCGCTCTATCCGCTGCCGCAGGTCGTGCCCTACTCCGGCGCCAAGTCCGCGCTCAACGCGATGACAGTCTCGTTCGCACGCGAGTACGGCCCGAAGGTGCGCGTCAACACGATCTCACCCGGCCCGTTCCTGACCGACATCGCCAAGGCGTGGACGCCCGAAGCACGCGAGACATCCGACAACGCTCTGGGCCGCCCCGGCCGCCCAGAAGAGATCGTCACCGCCGCCCTCTTCCTCGCCAGCCCCGCATCGAGCTTCACGACAGGCGCGATCATCCGCGTAGATGGTGGTAGCTAGCATGCGCCCGTCCTTTGACGGAGGGCGCTTCGGCCAAGTTACAAGGATGAGTGCTTGGGGAGCGCTGCTAGAGTAGCGCTCGTGGTGAGCAGCCAGCGAAGCTGGCGTCCGTCGAACCACGAGTGCGAGGCTCACCAGCCGTGCTACAAATTCAACAGCGTCGGATCCCCGCCTTGCGCCGCGATGTTCACCGTCACCGCCCGCTCGGTCGCAAAGCGCGCGACATAGTGTGGCCCGCCCGCCTTCGGCCCCGTGCCTGAAAGCCCCGAGCCACCAAACGGCTGCACGCCAACTACCGCGCCGATGATCGACCGGTTCACATAAACATTCCCCGCACGAACGAACGCCTTCACCTTCTCTGCGAAACCTTCCAGCCGCGAGTGAACCCCCAACGTCAGGCCATAGCCCTTGTCCGACAGCGCCTTGCCCACCGTTTCGATCTGGTCCGGGTCATAACGGATTACATGCAGGACCGGCCCGAACACTTCACGATCAAGCTGATCGACAGATGAAAGCTCGACGATGGCCGGCCCAAAGAACATTCCCATCTCATGCAGCTCACCGATATCGCGCTGCCAGATCTTCGCCGACGTCTTCATCCATTCAAGGTGCGCCTCCAGAAGCCCACGCGCCTCCGCGTCGATGATCGGGCCGATGTCTGTCGCAGCGTCCGCTGGATCACCGATCACCATAACCTCCATTGCCCCCTTGATCATCGTGATCGTCTCTTCCGCCGTCTCGTGCGGCAGGAACAAGACGCGCAGCGCCGAGCACCGCTGCCCCGCCGAGCGGAACGCCGACATCACCACATCGTCCACCACCTGCTCGCGCAACGCCGTCGTGTCGCAGAACAACCCATTGAGCCCGCCGGTCTCCGCAATCAGCGGCACGATCGGTCCATCCTTCGTCGCCAGCGTGCGGTTGATGATCCGCGCGACTTCCGTCGACCCCGTGAACGCCACACCACCGCAGCGCGCATCGCCCGTCAGCATCCCCCCAACCTTGCCATCGCCCGTCAGCAGGTGCAGCGCCTCAACCGGCAACCCCGCCGCGTGGAAAAGCTTTACGGCTTCGAACGCGATCGCCGGTGTCTGCTCCGCAGGCTTCGCAAGCACAGTATTTCCCGCCGCGAGTGCGCCCGCGATCTGTCCCGTAAAAATGGCGAGCGGGAAATTCCACGGCGAGATGCAGACGAACACCCCGCGTCCCATCATCTCCATGCCGTTGGTTTCACCCGCCGGACCCGGCAACGTCTCAAGCCCTTTGAACTTGGTCTCCGCCTCCACTGCATAGTAACGACAGAAATCGACCGCTTCGCGCACTTCGGCGATGCAATCGTCCAGCGTCTTGCCGCCTTCGCGCGTCAGTATCGCAATCAGGCGATCCGTCTCGTGCTCCATGGCGTTGGCCATGGATTCCAGAATGTCAGCGCGCTTCGCCCCGCCGAGCGCATTCCAGTGCGGCTGGCACGCCAGCGCAGACGCATAGGCCGCGTCAACCTGCATCTTCGTCGCCGGCGCCACTGTGCTGACCGTGCGCTGCGCATTGGCCGGCGCCTTCATGGCGTCGCCCGCCGCGGTTGTGGACCCGCCCGCCACGATGGAGCCGACGGCCATCGGGCCTTCGGCATCAAGCTTTGCGATCTCCGCATGCAGGCGTGTCCGAACTCCAAGCTGGCTGAAATCCAGCCCGCGCGAGTTCTGGCGCGATGCACCATACAGCCCCGGTGGCGGCGGAATGCGCGGATGGCGCCCAGGTGCTGCCGACAGCAGCGTATAGGGATCGGCAGCGATACGCTCGGCCGGCACGTCCTCGTCGAGGAAGGAATGCACGAACGATGTATTCGCGCCGTTCTCCAGCAAGCGACGCACGAGATAGGGCAACAGATCCTGGTGGGCGCCAACCGGCGCATAGATCCGCACCGACCGCTCACGTCCCGCCGCCTTGTAGAGCGGTACGCCCATGCCGTGCAGCCGCTGGAACTCATAGTCCGAATTGCCCGCGCGCTTCGCCATCAGCTCGATCCCGGCGAGCGAGTTGGCGTTGTGTGTTGCAAACTGCGGATAGATCGATGGCCCGATCTTCAACAGCGCGTTGGCGCAGGTGAGATAGGAAACGTCCGTCGCCTGCTTGGTGGTGAACACTGGATAGTCCGGCTGACCATCGACCTGCGCGCGCTTGATCTCGGAATCCCAGTACGCGCCCTTCACCAGCCGCACCATCATCAGGCGGTTGGTGTCCGCTGCGAGTTGCCCCAGCCAGTCGACTACCGCCTCGCCGCGCTTCTGATAGGCCTGCACTGCAAGCCCCAACCCGGTCCACTTGGCTGCCAGACTTGGCTCGCGCGCCAGGTTTTCCAGCAGCGACAGCGATAGCACGAGCCGATCCGCCTCTTCCGCATCGAGCGTGAAGTTGATGTTCTGCTTCGCCGCCAACTTGGCCAGCTCCAGCACCATCGGATATAGCTCGCGATGCACCCGCTCGCCCTGCACGGCACGATAGGCCGGATGCAAGGCGGAGAGTTTTACCGAGATGCCATCCGCCGTCTCCGGCCGATCCCCCGTCTTCGCCTTGCCAACCTCGTCGATGGCATTCGCATAGCTGTCGAAATACCGGCGCGCATCCGCCGTCGTGCGCGCGCCCTCGCCCAGCATGTCGAACGAGTGGCTGGCCGCCTCGCCCTTCTTCACCGTCCGCTGGCCGCGCTTCAGCGCCTCGTCAATCGTGCGCCCCATCACGAACTGCCCGCCCATGATGCGCATCGCCTGCATCATCGCAGCCCGGATCACGGGTTCACCCGCCTGACGCACCATGCGCTGCATGAAGCCAGCAGGATTCTCACCGGCATCTTCCGGCGGATGCACGATGCGTCCCGTCAGCATCAGCCCCCAGGTCGACGCATTGACCAGCAGCGAGTCTGACTTGCCGCGATGGTCCGACCATTCGCCAGACGAGATCTTCTCCGCGATCAGCGCGTCCGCCGTCTCCGCATCCGGCACGCGCAGCAACGCCTCCGCGAGACACATCAGCGCCAGCCCCTCCGGGTTTGAAAGTCCGAACTCCTCGAGGAAGCTTTCCATCACGCCCGAGCGCCGCGTCTCAGCCCGCGCCTTCAACACGATGTCCCGCGCCGCCGCCGCGGCCGCCCGCCGCTCCGCCGCATCCAGCGCCGGATTGGCCAGCAGCTCGGCGATGCGCTTGGCTTCGTCCTCGAACTTCCCCTTATCCAGAAAATCCGGCGAGCGCGGGGCGTCAGTTGTTGATTGCGGCATGATCGACACTCTAATGTCAGGGACCACATATCTGCCGGTGCGCCTGCATCGGATCAACTTGAAACTCGCGGGCCGGAGCCGACCTTCACACAATGATTCTCCGTTCAGCCGTCCTGACCGCAGCTCTGTTCACCGCTGCCTGCGTGGCGCCGCCAGCACCGGCCGCAGGGGCATCCGCCGCATGCGACCTGAAGGTCGAATTTGCCAGCATCGGCACGGGCATCGACCCTGACGTGCTGGAAAAGGTGGATGCATTGCTTGCTGGCGACACAGGCATTTCAACAATCGACCGCAAGCAGTGGGGCCGCGAAGGCGAGATTACACTGTGCGTCGACACGAAAACGGACGCTGACGCGGCGCGCCTGTTTGGCGCGGTGAAGCGCCTTTTCCCCGTCTCATCGTTCATGCCGATTTCTGTTGAAACCGGGGCCGGACTGCAATTCCGTGTTCCAGCTCCCTGAACCCTTCCGGCCATAATCCTGCCCGGCCATAGACGCGGGCGGCCAGCGCCCCTATTCAAGCGGCGCTGAATCGCAGAAGGACCCGCGCCCGCAATGCGCATCATGCTGGTATCCGACGCCTGGGATCCGCAGGTGAATGGCGTTGTTCGCACCATGAAGCGCGTCATCGCCGAGTGCGAGCAGCTTGGCCATACGTGGGACATCGTCTCGCCCAACGGCTTCAAGACGATCCCCCTGCCGACCTATTCCGAAATCAAGCTCGCCTTCGGCGCCAAGAAAGTCATCGAAGAGCGCTTCCTCGAATTCGAACCCGACGCAGTTCACATCGCAACCGAAGGACCCCTCGGATGGGCAGCGCGTGCGGTCTGCCTGCGCCACAAGTTTCCCTTCACGACCGCCTATCACACGCGCTTTCCCGAATACATTTCGGCGCGCTTCTTCTTCCTGCCCGTCTGGGCGGGTTACATGTATGTCCGCGAGTTTCACAAATACTCCGGCCGCGTCATGGTCGCGACTGCATCGATGCGCGACGAGTTGGCGGCCCAGCGCTTCAAGAACATCATCCCGTGGTCGCGTGGCGTCGACACCGATTTGTTCCACCCCGCCAAGCGGAAGGATGATCGTGGTCCCTTCAAAGGCATGGCGCAGCCGATCTGGCTCAATGTGGGTCGCGTCGCCGTCGAGAAGAACATTGCCGCTTTCGTCGAGACCGATCTGCCCGGTACGAAAGTAATCGTCGGCGATGGACCGCAGCTTGAAACGCTGAAGGCGAAACATCCGGAGGTTCACTTTCTCGGCGTCAAACAGGGCGAAAAGCTTGCCGCCTGCTTTGCCAACGCCGACTGCTTCGTCTTTCCCAGCCTCACCGACACGTTCGGCCTCGTCATCCTCGAAGCGATGGCGGCAGGCACGCCCGTCGCGGGCTTCAATGTGCCGGGCCCACGCGATCTCATCCCGGGCTCAGGCGCCGGTGCGGTGGACGACGATCTCAAGACAGCCTGCGAAGAAGCCCTGACCTGCTCGCGCGAAACTTCGCGCGCCTACGCCGAAACCTATTCCTGGCGCGCCTGCGCCGAGCAGTTCCTCAACAATCTCGAACCCCTGCCCGTGCCCGACCGCAGCCGCTTCTGGAAACGCATGGCTAAACTGCGCAACGCCCTCCGCATCCGCCGCCGTAAACCAAAGCCGGGTGACGCAAAAGCGAAGACGACTGAGAAAGCCAAATAGCTGTCATTCCGGGCGAAGGCGCGCAGCGCTGCAGACCCGGAAACCAGATGCAATGCCCGCTGCTACTGGGTTCCCGCTCTCCTCTTCGCTACGGCGGGAATGACATGACCGGAGTGAATATTCGGAACGCGAGTGCCCTACTCCGCCGGGTCCCCATTCGCGTCCACGACGTGAATCTCACCGAGGTTCAACTCGCGAATACCCTTTTCGATCTTCGCGCGGTCGCCGACGATAACCCAGACATGGTTCTGGTTGGGGATGATCGCCTTGGCCGTCGCTTCCACCTGCGCCGGCGTTACCGAGCGATAGCTGTCGGCGTATTTCGCCCAGTAGTCCGCCGGAAGGTTGAACTCATCAATGTCGCCCAGAGTGCCGAGCACTGCACCCGCCGTCTCCCACCGGCTTGCCATGCCCAGCAGCGTGTTGGTGCGCACGGTCTCGAGTTCGGCTGGCGTCGGCGGCTTGGCGCCGACAATGTTGGTCAGCTCCTTGCGCAGCTCGATCAACGCGCCTTTCGTTGCGTCAGTCTGCACCGGCGCCGTCACGATGAAGTTGCGTGGGCCACGTCCGCCGCTTAGCCCTGAGCGCGCGCCATACGACCAGCCCTTGTCCTCACGTAGGTTCATGTTGACCCGACTGGTGAAGTTGCCGCCGAACAGCGCGTTGAACGCCGACGTGCGGGTATCCATGGCGGTGTCACGCTTCGGCTGCGTCGAACCAACCAGAATGATCGACTGCGCCGAGTCCGGCCGATCAACCAGATAGACGATGGGCTTCGTTGACCGCACGCCCAGCGGCACATCTGCGCGGCTGTTGGGGGCATCGGCCCAGCCCTTCAGCGCCGCTTCCAGTTTCGGCGTGATCTCCGCCAGGGTCGTATCGCCGACCACAAAGAGCGTGGCGTTGTTCGGGCCATACCAGCCCTTGTGGAACGCCGCCGTATCGGCCGGCGTCAGCGCAGTGATCTCTTCCGGCGATAGCAGGTGGCCGTACGGATGATCGTCGCCCCACAGAGCCCTCGCCATCACGCGCTGCGCGATTGAGCTGGGGTCGCGCAGCTGCTGGTTCAGCCCCTGCACGGTCTGCGCTTGCACGCGCTTGAAATCGCCATCCGTGAAAGCTGGATTGCGCAACACATCAGCCCAGATCGCCATCACCTGATCGACGGTCGGCGTCAGTGCGGTGAACTGGACACCGGACTCTTCCCCGCCGCCGCCTACGCCAAGATAAGCGCCGAGCCTGTCGATCGCGTCGGCAATCTGCAGCGCCGAGCGCGTCGTCGTGCCTTCGTCCAGCAAGTTGGCGGTAAGACCCGACAGGCCATCCTTCAGCTTGGATGTGTCAGCCGGATAGCCGGTGTCGATCTGCATCGACACGTTGACCTGCGGCACGTCATGGCGCTCGACCAGATAGATTTTCATGCCATTGGAAAGCGTCGCTGTCTGATAGGAAGGGAACACCGCATCGGCTACCGATCCGGGCTGGGGCATCATCTTGCGATCGACCGGCGGGCTGAACGCTTTCGGGCTGCCGAACGGCAGGACGGTCAGCGTATAGGAGCCGCGCGTCAGCCATTTGCGGGCCGCCGCCTGGACTGTTGCGGGCGTTGAAGCCTCGACACGCTCGAGCGAAGTCTTCCAGCCGTTTGGATCGCCCGCAATCATCTCCCACTGCGCCAGCTGCCCCGCCTTGCTCGACGTGCTTTCAAGGCCGGCGATCACGCCCGAGACGGTCTGCACGATGTTCTTGTCGATCTCTGCCTGCGTCGGACCATTGGCGATCAGGCGGTTCACCTCCTCGTCGATGATCGCTTCGATCTTCTTGAGATCGGCATCGGGCTTCGCCGTCACGACGATACGGAACTGGCCTGAAATCTCGCTCTGCGGATTGCCGACATTGACGCTCGTCGCCAGCTGCTCGTCGAACACCAGCCGCTTGGTCAGGCGCGCATTGCGATCACCGCCAAGAGCGGCTGCGACATTGTCCAGAAGCTCACCTTCCGGATTGCCGAGTTCGGGCACGTTCCACGTCTTGTAGATGCGCGGCTGGGCCACACGATCATACAGGATCTCGCGTTGGTTCTCGGCCAGCGGCGGCACCCAGGATTTCGGCTGTGACTGCGGCGATCCGGGTGGGATCTCGCCGAAGAACTTCTCAACTTTCGTTTTGGCAGCTTCCGGCGTGATGTCGCCGGAAATCACGACGATAGCGTTGGAAGGTCCGTACCAGGTTTTGAACCAGTCCTGCACGTCCGCCATCTTCGCGGCGTTGAGGTCATCCATCGAGCCGATGACCGTGTGGCCGTACGGGTGATCGTCGGGATAGGTCGCATCGACGATGTGATTGAACACCTGGCCATAGGGCTGGTTCTCGCCCTGACGTTTCTCGTTCTGCACCACGCTGCGCTGCTCATCGAGCCGGTTCTGGTCCACCGCGCCGAGTAGAAACCCCATGCGGTCGGACTCAAGCCATAGAATGCTGTCGAGTGCGTCGGTCGGCACAGTTTGAAAATAGTTGGTGCGATCGGTATTCGTGGAGCCGTTCTGGTTGGTCGCGCCGATCTGCTGCGTCGCTTTGAAGAAGTCATCGTTGAAGTGTTGCGAGCCGTTGAACATCAGGTGCTCGAACAGGTGGGCGAAACCCGAACGGCCCTTGGGCTCGTTCTTCGACCCGACATGATAGACGATGTGGATCGTCACGGTCGGCGTCTTGTGATCCTCGTTGACCACCAGCGTAAGGCCGTTCTCCAGCGTGTATTTCGTGAACGGGATCTCGTAACTCATCCCCGCAATCTTCGCGACGATCGGATCGCGCTGTGTCACGACCGCCTCTGTCGGCGCCGCCGCGGGTATCATCGGCGCGGCATAGGTCGTCGATGTCTGCCCCGTCGACGTGCAGGCATTCGCCGCGAGCGCTGCAACCAGCGCCCCGCCAACTGATCCAAACACCCGCATTCTGAACATCGTCTGCCTCTCGAAAACTGAGCGACCACTCTATGTGCCGCTTATCGTGAAGCAATCAGAAATCGGGAAAGGCCTCTAACTCGGAGGTCCGTAGATCAGCTTCCCGCTCGTCGCGTACGCGCGCAACACCTCCGCGCCCTCTTCCCGCAACAACCCGTCCACGAACACCACGCCCCGCGCCGCCAACTCTGCGCGCAGCTCTCGCGTGCCCGCCCCCTCGGAGAACCCCACCGCCTCCGCGTCTACCTTCAGCGCCGCCGAGACGATGCGTTTGATGCCCGACCAGTGCAGCGCGCCGAGGCACATGATGCACGGCTCGCACGAGGTGAAGAGCGTCAGCGCCGCGCCGCCCGCCAGCTTGTCCGCAGCGAGACTGATAGCGACTGTCTCGGCATGGAGCACCGGATTGCCCGTCGGCGACACGAGGTTCACGCCGACGCTCACAATCTCTCCTGTCGAATCGGCCCGCACGACAGCCCCGAACGGACCCCCGCTTGCCCGCGCGACATTTTCACCGGCGACCGCGATTGCGAACCGCATGCAGGCCGCGTCGGACGCGGGCGCGACCGGCAGCGGTAGTCCCGCCAGCCAGTCCGGCAGGCGAAACTCGGCGCCCAGCTTCACCACCATCACACCTCCTCCAGCCCTCGCGATGGCCGAATTATGGGCCGAATCGCGCACACGACGCCGAATCACCCGCCGTAGCTGCACCTGTCACAAATCTCGGCCACTGACGCTCAAGGAAGCCTACGCCTACTAATGGGTGCGGATTCTGAACGGTTGTTGCCAACCCACTGACCGCCCGCAATATTTTATTTACACGCTCAACCTATGGACCTATACACATCGCGCCGGCGGACATCGGCTCGAGGCTCTGCGCCTTGATTCCACGTGGCGTCTGAACTTCCCAAGTTAGCCTGAGTTTCAGGTGGGGTTTGGATGACGTGTGCGGGTTGAGAGGCAGACTTAACGAGTCAAAGATCCGTACTAACGCCGGATTGGGTTTAACAACTAACAGGGGTGTACGTGAATTGCTCACGTTTCATACGCCCCTGGACCTGGTCCGGGAACGACTCCCTGAGCTGCCTGTCGCATGCGTGCGACCGGAGCGGGTGTCGATAGCGGCTACTTGGTTCAGGGATAATTTTCCGGGCGACGTCCTGTACGCTGTGAAGGCGAACCCTTCGCTGTGGGCGCTGGATGCGGTCTATGCGACCGGCCTGCGCTGGTTCGACGTTGCCTCCGAGAACGAGATCAAGCTCATCGCGTCGCGTTATCCGGACGCGAAGATGGCGTTCATGCACCCAGTGAAGTCGCGCAAGGCTATTGAGCGCGCTTACTTCGAGCATGGCGTCCGCGTCTTCTCGCTCGATTGCGAGGCGGAGCTTGAGAAGATCGTCGCCGCTACCCAGCGCGCCGACGACCTCACACTCATTGTGCGACTTGCGGTCAACAACTCCGACGCGCTTTACGCGCTGTCGAACAAGTTCGGCGTGAGCGAAGAGGATGCCCCGGCCCTGCTGCGCAAGGCGCGCGGCTTTGCCGACAATCTCGGCGTCTCCTTCCACGTCGGTTCGCAATGCATGAACCCGTCCGCCTATCGCGACGCGATGGAGCTGGCTTCGCGTATCATCCGTGAAGCGGGCGTCATCCTCGATGTCGTCGACGTCGGCGGCGGTTTCCCGTCAGCCTACCCGGGCATGACGCCTCCGGACCTTGAGCTCTACGTCAAGGTCATCAAGGAGGTGTTCGAGGAAATGCCGGTCGCCATGAACGCCCAGCTGTGGTGCGAACCCGGCCGCGCGCTCGTTGCTGAAAGCACGTCCATCCTCGCTCGCGTTGAGCTGGTGAAGGACGGCGCCCTGCACATCAACGACGGCTCTTACGGCAACCTGTTCGACGCCGCTCACTGCAAGTGGCCCTTCCCCGTGAAGGCTCACCGTGCCGATGGCGCGTTCGAGGGCGGCGAGCAGCCGTTCAAGCTCTACGGACCGACCTGCGACTCGCTGGATGCAATGGAAGGACCGTTCGTCCTCCCCGCCGACATTCGCGAAGGCGACTACATCGAGTTCGGCATGCTCGGCGCCTATGGCGTCGCTATGCAAACTCGGTTCAATGGTTTTGGCGAGACGGAGGACGTCGCCGTCCAGGACCTGCCGTGGACCTCGATGTACGGCCCGCTCGTGGTCGAGAAGCCAGCCCGTCGCGTCGGCCGCAAGGCCCCGCGCCGTCTCAAGGTCGTGCGGTAGTCAATCCGTCACAAAATGGAAGCGCGGGCCGAATAAACTCCGGCCCGCGTTTTTCTATTTAAAACCGTCTGTACGCTGCTATATCCCCGCCAAACCAGGCTGGCCGTCGCCCTTCTGACGTCCTCACTTCTGGAGTTAAAATCCAATGGCCACCAAACCGATCGCCAAAGCCGCGCCCGTCAAAGCGGTCGCGAAGAAGCGCAACAACACCAAGGCGCAACTGCTCGGTAAAACTGTCGAGCACGTCGACATGACGTCGTTCGACGCGCGCCCGATCATCGACTCGATGCGCAAGATGTCGTTCTCCTCGCGGGACACGGCCAGAGCTGCTGACATCTTCAACATGGCGCTGAAGGAAAAGGGCTGCTCGACCTGGTTGATCCTCGCCGGCTCCACCTCGGCGGGCGGCTGCATGCACGTTTATCGCGACATGGTGAAGTTCGGCATGATCGACGCGATCGTCGCCACGGGCGCCTCTATCGTCGACATGGATTTCTTCGAAGCCCTCGGCTTCAAGCATTATCAGGCTGCCGGCGCAGTCGACGACAACGTCCTACGCGAGAACTACATCGACCGGATCTACGACACCTATATCGACGAGGAAGAACTCCAGGCGTGCGACCACACGATCCTCGAACTCGCCAACGCGCTCGAGCCGCGTGGCTACTCGTCCCGTGAATTCATCCACGAGATGGGCAAGTGGCTGGCTGATGGCAACGCCAAGAAAAAGGGGTCGCTGATCCAGACCTGCTACGAAGAAGGCGTGCCGATCTTCTGCCCGGCCTTCGTCGACTCTTCCGCTGGCTTCGGTCTTGTCAAACACCAGAAAGAACGCGCCAAGGCCAAGAAGCCCTACCTGATGATCGACGCAGTCGCAGACTTCCGCGAACTGACCGATATCAAGATCGCGGCGGGAACCACCGGCCTCTTCATGGTCGGCGGCGGCGTGCCGAAGAACTTCGCGCAGGACACGGTCGTCTGTGCCGAGATTCTCGGCGTCGAAGCCGAAGTCCACAAATACGCGGTGCAGATCACCGTTGCCGACGTACGCGATGGCGCATGCTCGTCCTCGACCCTGAAAGAAGCCGCCTCTTGGGGCAAGGTGTCGACCACGCACGAACAGATGGTCTTCGCTGAGGCCACCACCGTCGTGCCCCTGATCGGATCCGACGCCTATCATCGCGGCGCCTGGAAGAACCGCAAGAAGCCGAAATGGGCCAAGCTGTTCGAATAAGCTGAACGACGACGCGCAAGAGAAAGCCCGCGCCGATATCGGGCGGGCTTTTTTGCGCACCCCACGATCGCTCGGCGAGGCGGCCCCTTCCCCTCTAGGCGTCGGATGAAATTCCAGCAGGTGTCATCGAAGTCGAAGAACTTCACCGGCCCCATCGCCTCCGGTTCAATCTTGCAGGCAACGCCCGCCGGCATGAGCCGCTCATGCTCTGTGTTGATGTCGGCGGCATGGGGTTGCGTCAGTGGAATGCCCTTCGCGTACAGATCCTTCTGCAACGCGCCTGCGGACTGCACGCCGATCGGTTCGAGCAACAGTTACACGCCTTCGGGCGCATCCGGAGCCACCAGCGTGAGCCATGACGGCCCCTCCCATGGGAATGTCTGCTTGATCTGGAAACCGAGCTTCGCCGTGTAGAGCGACCGCGACCGGTTCTGGTCAGCGACCATGATACTGGTGAGCTTCACCGAGATCATCGAAATTTTCTCCTGTCCTGCCTGCCGTAAAGTGAACCGCGCCGCCGCCACGCCGAGCCAATCATGGCGCCGCCGCTCTGTCGGCAGGTGATGCGCGCCCGCTTGCGGATGTCACGCCCGGCGCGCAAGTTTCGGCAATAGAGGACGGAGGACATCCCATGATCGGCTACGTGATGCTTGGCACCAACGACTACGCGAAGGCGCTCGACTTCTACGACAAAGTGCTTGCCCCCATAGGCGGGAAGCGCGCGATGGATTTCGGATCCAGCACGGCCTACAGCAGTGGGCAGGGCCCGATGCTGGCCGTGGCGCAGCCTTACAACAAATCCGCCGCCAGCTTCGGCAATGGCACAATGGTCGCGCTGCAAATGCCGTCCAAGGAAAAAGTCCACGAAGTATACGACGCCGCGATGGCTAACGGCGCCACCGACGAAGGCCCCGCAGGTCCGCGTGGCGACACGTTCTACGCCGGCTATTTCCGCGATCTCGACGGCAACAAGCTGTGCGCGTTTTACGCCCCTGGAATGTAGCCTTGAGGGGCATGTGAACCTTGCCCCGGCCGCGCCGACATGATTCCTTCCCTGCCAATGCAGGGAAGGCATTTTCATGATCGGCTACACCACTATCGGCGCCCAGGACATCGACAAGGCGCTTGCCTTCTATGACGCGCTGCTGGCCGAACTCGGCGGCAAGCGCGTTATGGAAACAAAAAACGGGCAGCTCTACGGCTTTGCGCAGGGCCCGCTGTTCGGGGTCACCAAACCCTATGACGGCGCCAACCAGCATGGCGGCAATGGCAACATGATCGCCCTGCGCTGCCCGTCTTCCGAAAGGGTCGATCTGCTTCACGCCAAGGCGCTCTCTCTCGGCGGCAAGGATGAAGGCGCCCCCGGCGATCGCGGCGGCGGCTTCTACGGCGCCTATTTCCGCGACCTCGACGGCAACAAGCTCTGCGTCTTTACGATGGGGTGAGACGTGTTCAGACCGACGCGACAGCATCGGTCTGACAAATTGGTCTGGTGGACAAAATCGAGCGTCGAACGCCGGAGCGCAAGCTACGGCCGGGCGGAGACAGCGCAAACTGAACGGGCGTCGCGCGTCATGTGGCGAGGGGGCGAAAGCTGAACGAGGGCGGCAGTCCGGCGCAGGTGAGACGATCGATCGAAATGGCCCAAATCCGCTATTGCGTGGTCAGGCCGGGGCGTTTCGCCAAACGTTAGCGGCGGGTGGATTTCTCTGGCTCAAGCTATGGACGCACGGCAGATTGGGAGATGATGTGATCGACGATCGCAAGTCACATGGCAGGCTCCAAAAGGCCTCCCGCCTTTGACGACGTTGTCTGCGTTCGATGAAAAAGGAACATGTCCATGGCCGCTGGGACTTCCGCCAAAGTCAAAGGAACGCCGGACGATCCATGGATTCTCAAGACGCCGCCGCTTACGTCTGACTTCACCATGCATCGCGACGTGCTGGACGGGAAGGCCATACTCGTTTGCACGGTCGGCAAGACGGTGCTCCGCTATGACGCCAGTTGTCTCGACGATCTTCACGCAATGCTGAAGAAGCATGGTGACTGGATGGAGCTTGGCTCTGCGGACGAGCAGAAGGAGGTCAAGACCGGAACTGTCGAAGCCTGGGGTCGTTCGCCCGCAAATCCAGTCGGCGGCTGGTACGGTTTGAAGAAAGGCCTGCGGGGGCGTTTCGGCATGTATGTGCCGCCATTGATGGAAGCACTTGGACTGGCCGAAGTCGAGCACAACCCCAAGGGCAACAGAATGCGAGCGCTCTAGGCGACCAGCGCATGGGCGTGCGTCGCCTTCTGATGCGACTTCCAGCGGCTCGGGTCAAAGGGAGGGAGGTCCGTTTCCCATCCGGATCTGTCCGCTCGCTTCGGCCAGACCTAGCGGCTCGTCCTCATCGGCGTGCGCGGGAACGTTCCGGCGACGCCAGCCGTTCAGCGCGGCAGCAGGCCATCGCGCAACCACCAGATGTCGGCGGTTGGTACATCGGTCGGCTCGACGGCGGGGCTCGCGACCTTCATCGCCATGTCGATCAGTTCCTGCCGCTCCGGCGGCTTCAGCGCATGCGTCCAGATCGGCAGGAAGCGCCGCACGATCTCGGCCGTATCGGCCACCTGGCCGGACGCCCACGCAGCGAACGCCATCGCGTCTTCGCGATCCTGTTTGGTCATTCTGCATACGGTCTCCAGCATCGTGTCGATCTTATCTTCGTCGGTCAGCGTGACCGGACGGCGGAGCGCTGTGAGACTGTAGAGCAATGTCGCCACCGCCCTGCCAGGCGTGTCGACGCCCGCAAGAACCGACTGATCCGAGCGTTGCCTGAATCGCTCACGGCTGATCATGCCACGCGCCTTGCCGGCCACTTCGATCACGCTGTCGGCTGCGCCCTTTAACTGCTGGGCGCGAAACCACGAGAAACCGATGCCGCCGGGTATCGTGGCGATCAACGCAATAATTGCCATGACGTCCCCCCGCCGTATCAATGCGGCCCACCACCTCTCGATTAGTGCGGCGAGCGCGAGCCCGGGTCAAACCTTGGCGCGCGCGCCGGCTCGGCCTAGTCTCCGCCAACGCACACGGGAGCTAGCCATGCCGCTTCACGCCCAGATCGCCTGCATCGGCGGCAACGGCCTTTTTGCCCTGATGTTCGTGATCGCCGCACAAGGCACACTCACCACCGGCGACTTCGGGCTGGGCATGTTCCTGGTGATACTCGCAGCGGCGGCAGGCTATACCTGTTGGGTGCTGGTGAAGTTCCGACACTATCTCTCGGCCGAAGCCTCGATCGAGCGCGAGCTCCACGTCGAGAAACTGCAGCTCGAGATCGATGCGCTGAAAGCCAGGCTCCCGACGTGAAGCCACATCGCTGAAAGGCAGACACCCGGAAAGCAGACGGGCCACACATCGCTGTGCAGCCCGCCTTAGTGTTCAATTGAACAGTTCGTTGGATCAGGGAGTAAGGCAGCTATCAGTCGCCCGCGAGCGCGCCTTGCTTGCGAGCGAGGCTGTCCAGCGCAGAGCGTGCTTCGGTGTCGCCACCGCCAGCTGCTTCGCCATCGGCATTCGGCCCGCCTTCAGGGCTCCGCCGGCGTCCGCGCCGACGACGACCACGGCCAGCGCCGGCTTCCTGGCCATCTTCCGAGCCTTGAGCGTCCTGCGGCTGGGCTTCCCCAGTTTGGACGTCACGGGCCTGAGTATCACGGGCCTGAGTATCACGGGCCTGAGCGTCACGCGGCTGAACGTCACGCCTTTGACCTTCACGGTTTGACGGCGCGGCTTCCTGACGATCATCGCCATCGGCGTCGTCGTCCCCATCATCCGCATCATTGCTGCTGTGGTTGTTGTTCTGATTGTGCGTGTTACTGTGGCCGATATTGGCGTGGTTGCCTTGCTCGTGAGAGCGCATCGAGTCCGACTGATCGCCGTTGCCGCCATTGCCATCGTTCTGCTGCGAGCCGCCGTCTTCCATCGAAGACTGCGCCTGCAGGCCGGCTTCCTGCTGTTGCAGCAGACGCTCACGCGGCATCGATGCCGCCATCACGCGATAATAATGTTCGGCATGCTGGAGGTACGTCTCGTACCTCACACGATCGCCGCCCGACTGCGCGTCACGAGCGTACTGTGCGTACTTCTCGTAGATCTGCGCGGCAGTGCCCCGGATCTTTACATCCGGCCCATTGCTCTCGAGCGATCGGTTGCCGTGGTTATGGTTGTTGTTGCCACCACCACCACCGCCGCCACCGCCCGGCTTACGCCCGCGGCCACGCTGACGCTTCATGTAACCTTCCCGGATCTTCAGTGTAGCGCCCCATTTGGACGGATTGCGGTCTGCCATTGCAGACCCAAACGGAGGCTGGCTGACTGCCCTGGAATTGGGATTCGCCTGCGGTCCGTAGTTTCAGACGCTAGCCTGTTTGGTTTGCTACGCCAAGCGATTTCCTGTGGTTTTTCTGGAGCCGGGCATCTGGTTTACAGGGTTCCCGCTGGCCTGCGACCGAATGCAGCGCGTTCGATCCCCGCCAGATCCCGCATTATCTCCACCTGTTCCAGGCCCGCCCGCGCCAACAGGTGGCTTATCGCGAGAGATTGCCCGAGCCCGAATTCGAAGCCGATCCACCCGCCCGGCGCGAGCACATCGCTGACGCACGCAAGAATCGCCCGATAGGGTCCAAGCCCATCGCCCCCGGGCGTCAGCGCCAAATGCGGATCGTGATTAACCACCTCGCGCGCGAGCCCCTCCATCTCCACCGCCGGAATGTAGGGCGGGTTCGACAGCACCATGTCGCAAGCACGCCCAAGCTTCGCGTCCCATCCGCCTTCGATCATCTCCGCGCGCGCACTCACGCCCAGCGCCTCCGCATTGGCGCGCGCAACGCTCAGCGCCGCCGCTGAGATATCCACACCCACGCCATTTGCATCCGGCCGCTCCGCCAGCACCGACACCAGGATGCAGCCCGAGCCAACGCCAAGATCCAGCATGCGCCCCCCTCTCGGCAGCCGCGCAATGGCGACATCGACCAGCAGCTCCGTCTCCGAACGCGGATCGAGCACGTCCGGCGTCACACGGAACCGCCGCCCATAAAATTCGCGCCAGCCCCGGATACGCGACACCGGCTCACCGGCTTCCCTCCGGCGCACGGCAGCTTCGAACGCAGTCAGCCCCAACGAATCGACATCATCCGTCTCGCGCAGGATCACATCGACAGGCTCGACGCCCAACGCATGCGCCAGCAGCAACCGCACATCGCGTCGCGCGCCCTCGATGCCTGCCGCCCGCAACCGCACCGCAGCGTCCTGCATCACCTCGCGCCAGGTGCAGTGGACGCTCATGACGGCAGCGCGTCTTCCGCTGTCCGATAGCCAAGCGCCAGCTTCTGTTCCTGCGCCGCGCCCGCCTCTGTGTCAGCGATCTCCCGGCCATAGATAAAGCGCGCCGAAGTCGCCGTATCCGCGCCATGCACAAGCCCGAAGCGGCACGCTCCGCTCCACGTCATCCCGTCAACCGCACCGCGTTGCTCCGCATTCGTCACAACCCGGCCGCATCCGCCGGCCAGCTGCACGACCTCTTCGCCCCGGTTGAGGAAAAACATGCGATCACCAACGCCAGCCAGCGCCTGCGCCGCCGTCGTCACCGGCCTGCCCTTCACCAGTTCGCCCGTCATGCTGAAGCCGCGGCTCTCCCACTCCAGCGGCAGGCCCGAACTATCCAGCGTCGCGCTCGACATCTCATCGAGCCCCGACCGCGCCTGACCAAGATGGATGCGCGCAAGCCCGTGTCCGTACATCTCGTCGGGCGACGCCGGCGACAGATCCAGCGCTGCGGCGTAGTCCTTCTCTGCTTTCTCCCATGCGCCACGCCGCAGCTGAAGATAACCGCGCGTTGCCAACACAACCGGATCACGCGGCGCGAGGCGAACGGCTGCATCACACGCCACCAGCGCCCCATCGAGATCATGGTTTGCGATCGCAAGGTTTCTGCAGAGTCCGTTCTGCAGCCGCACATCGTCCGGCTTCAACCGGGCCGCAGTGCGGTAGTCGAGCGCCGCAAGCTCGGCATGGCCAAGCGCTACAAGAAGGTCGGCGCGCTGCGCATGCACGCCCGCATCGCCCGGCGTCGCCGCTATCGCGCCACCATAGGCGGCAAGCGCATCGAGATAACGCCCGGCCGTCGTCGCCTCATTCGCTTCATCGAGAAAAGGCTTCATTGCCTCAGTTTGCGCAAAGGCTGCAGGCTGCGCCAGCACCAGACCCAGCGCCGCAGCTCCGAGCCACCGCCATCGATGCACGATTGCCTTCATTTGCATGTCCTGGCGCCCAACAATGTCGCGTGGCCCGCCGTCACTGTCCGACTGGGCACCGCGCCGTCAATAGCTGCACCGCAAATGATAACCACACATCATCCGGAGCGCCGCAATCTGAACAATTCCGCCAACGCCTATGCTGCGCTATGATTGCGCCATGACAGACACATCTCGCCTCGACGCGCTCGAAGTCCGCCTCGCCCATCAGGACCAGATGATCGAGGATCTCAACGAGACCATCACCGCCCAGTGGAAGGACATCGACCGCTTGAAACGCGAAGTTGAACGACTCGGCGACCGCGTCGCGAACGCCGAACAATCTATCGGCCCCGACCAGGGCGACGAGCCGCCCCCGCCGCACTGGTAGCGCGCTACGCGCTAAGCGCGTCGCCAACTGTGACGCTGCCACCCTGGGAAACGGAAAAATAAGTGCCCAGCGTGTCGCGGCCAAAATGCTCGCGCAGCATGCCGACCATGTCGATGTCGCGATCGCCGGTTCCAGGATTTACGTGTGTCGCGATGCAGCGGACAATCGGCTTGAACACCGTAAGCTTCGCCTCGCCGAGATCGACACGTCCCCCGGCGATCCACTCATCCTCCGCCCACGGCGCCAACCCATCGATGTAGACATTGGCCCGGAAGCGCAGTGGATCGATTGGCTGGCCGATGGCCCGCGCGACGGCCGTGATACTCGCAAGATTCATCACCGAGATATAGCCTTGCGGGTGATCCATGAAGCGGTAGCCCGGTGGGCTTTCCAGCACGCGCAACTTGCCCGACGCATCTGTGCCGAGAAACGCCTGCAGGAAGCGCTCAAGTGAAGCGCGGCCATCTGCGGATGTGAGATCCGTCTCGACGCCAAATCCGCTCGCATCGCCGACATGAAAGCGTCCCGTCGCATCATCAAGCCGCGTCTTGATCCGCGCGAGCGCTGGAAAGCGCGCAAGCACTGTGAACTTCTGCTTTGAAATATGCTTTGGCGCAGCCGGATCGAACCCTGAAGGCCCGACCTCGATGGCATAGTTGCGGTCGCCCGGAAAATACGCGCCCGCCGAAAGCTCGACTGTGCCCAGCTGTTCTGGCGTCAGCCCCTTCACCGGATGGCGATAGACGGATGAGACGGTTCCACGCATGCGCGCCGGCTATCCTCTACCTCGGTAAGGAGCAACGCCGGTATCCGGAACCCAGAGCGCATCAGGCGCCTTGCCCGTTTGCCAGAACACGTCGATCGGCATGCCGCCGCGCGGATACCAGTAGCCGGCGATGCGAAGCCAGGTGGGGCTGAGCGTGTCGACCAGACGCTTGGCGATGGCGACAGTGCAATCCTCGTGAAAGGCGCCGTGATTGCGGAACGAGGTGAGGTAAAGCTTGAGGCTCTTGCTCTCCACGATCCACGCGGCAGGGGCGTAGTCGATCACGAGATGGGCAAAATCCGGCTGGCCCGTCACCGGGCAGAGTGAGGTGAATTCCGGCGCGGTGAAGCGCGCGAGATACAGTGTTCCCGGGTGCGGATTGGCGACGCGCTCAAGCACCGCCTGGTCAGGAGATGCGGGCGCTGCAACATGCGCGCCCAGCTGCGTCAGTCCGGTGGTGTTTGAAGGTGAATTCATGCCGCTAATTGGCCTCTTCGTGGAAATTGGGCAATAGCGCCATACGATTCGTCCGCGACCGGATGGTTTCTTCCCTGAAATGCACGAATTGCGTCGTTAAAGCGTCGCTCACCGAGCGAGGTGTAGTGAACAGGGCGCCTAATCTTAGGGCGAGTGACCCAAGGGCTGTCATGAAATTGTGCGGGTACGCTGCGCCGCATCACGGATTGGCCGAAGCACTTTCTGTGTGTCCGGCCAAATCGCCATGTTTGCCCGCAAGACGGCTGCGTTCCCCAGCGCACCCGATCTTGCAAAGCCGCGTCTGCGGGTCGGTTCAACTATGGGAATAAGGGTCTGAATAATGCGCAACCTTCTGATTTTCGGAGCTCTCCTTGCGGCCTCGGCCGCACCCGCGTTTGCTCAAGTGGAAGTTTCCGGCAACATCGCACTGACGACGGACTATGTCTTCCGCGGCATCTCCCAAACCGATGAGAGCCCCGCGATTCAGGGCGGCCTCGACGCCTCCTTCGGCGACTCGGGCGTCTATGCCGGAACATGGGCCTCGAACATCAACTTCGGCACCGGCGGCGCCAACATGGAGCTGGACGTTTACGGCGGCTACAAGTTCGACCTGGGCCCGGTTGCCATGGACGTTGGCGTGATCGGCTACCTGTATCCGGGCGCAGCCGATTCTGGCGCCGAACTCGACTACTACGAAGGCTATGTGAAGCCCTCGATCGCACTGACGCCGGAATTCACCCTCGGCGGCGCTCTCTACTACACGCCGGATTTCACCGGTGAGCTGGGCGACGGCTTCTACTACGAAGTGAACGGCGCCTATACGGTCAGCCCCGAGCTAAGCTTCTCGGGCGCTGTTGGTGTGCAGACGGTCGACACGGCTGGCGTGTTCTTCGGTGACGACAACTACACCACGTACAACGTCGGCGGCACCTACTCCGCCATGGGTCTTGGCTTCGACCTGCGTTATGTGGGCACGGACGTCGACAACGCGCCGATATTCGACGACCGCGTGGTCTTCACGATCAAGAAGGCCATGTAGTCTCTGGACTCGATGTCTTCGGGCGGCTTGCCGCCCCGGAAGAAGGGAGCCGTCGCGGTCGCCGCGGCGGCTCTTTCCGTTTCCCCGGCCGTTTTTGCTGGCCGGAACGTGATGTTCAGTGCAACACATTGGGAACCGACAGGGCGGGAACAGGGAGAGACGCTGCACGTGACTGCCGCCGAAACCCTGCAGCCGGCCATCATCTATCTCGGCGCCGGCCTGGCGGCGGCACTGGCCGCTCGCGCGGCAAGGCTGAGCCCTATCGTCGGCTATCTGGTGGCAGGACTGGTGATCGGTCCCTCCGGCTTTGGTCTCGTCCAGAACAACGACACGTCCCACTTCCTCGCCGATCTCGGCGTCGTCTTCCTGCTGTTCGACATTGGACTGCACTTCTCGCTGCGGGAGTTCGCTCTCCGCCGGGCCGATATGATCGGACTGGCGCCGCTGCAGATAATCCTTTGCGGGCTTGTATTCGCACTTATTGGCTACGCCTTCGGGTTTCCGTGGCCGGTTGCCGTTCTGGTCGGGGTCTCGCTGGCGCTGTCCTCGACCGCCGTGGTCGCGCGGATCCTGTCCGATCGCAACCAGCCGGGCTGTCCTATGGGGCGATCGGCAACCGCCGTGCTTGTCGCGCAGGACATCGTCGCCATCTTCATCCTCACTTACGCTGCCTCATTCAGCGCCTCGTCCAGCTTGCTCGACATGGAAGCGCTGGTCATTCTCGCCAAGGCAATCGTGGCGCTGGCCGTCGCCATTCTTGCGGGACGGCTTCTGGTAAGGCCACTGTTCGAATCGCTCGCTGCCACCAACAACCGCGAGACTTTCACAGTGGTCGCCCTGTTCATCGTGCTGGCTGCCAGCGCTGCAACCGCGAATGCCGGCCTGTCGCTGAACCTCGGCGCGTTCCTCGCAGGCATGGCTCTTTCCGACACGCCCTATCGCCACGTCGTGCAGGCGGAAGTGAAACCGTTCGCCGGCCTGCTGCTCGGTCTCTTCTTTGTCAGCGTCGGCATGGGCGTGAACCTGCCCGCGCTCGCCCTGATCTGGCCCGCAGTTCTTGCAACCGCCCTCGTCATCATGATCGTGAAAACCGTCGTGGTGTTCATCGCGGCCCGCCTGAACGGTTGGGCGGTTCCGGGCGCTACGCAACTCGGGTTCCTTCTGAGCCAGGGATCGGAGTTCACGCTGGTCGTGGTCGGCATCGCCTCCATCGCCGGGGCCATGCCAGCACCGTGGGCTGGCATCCTCACCACCTCCGTCGCCCTGACGCTGATCGCGGCGCCAATCTGGACGTCGCTGGGCCTGCACATCGCCAAGCAGATCGCAGAAAAGGGTAAAGGCGCCGCTGTTGACACAGATGAGGTAGCGGAAGAACACCCTGTCCTGATTTTTGGCATGACATCGGCCGGGCGCTTGGCGGCCGATGCTTTGCGTGATCATGATATCGCCTATGTCGCCGTTGATTCCGATCCTGACCGCTTCGTGCTGGCCGCGTCCGATGGCTATTCAATTTCATTCGGCGATGCGCGCGACGAGAAGCTGATGGCGAGCCTCGATGCCGGTCATGCTCGCGCCATCGTGCTCGGCGTGCGCGGTCTCGGCGCTGCGAGCCTCGCTCCGTTGCCCGGATCAACCCAGCCACGTCTGGTTGTGGCAGGAGACACCGCGGAAAAAGCAAAGCTGGACGCGGAAGGGTTCCGCGCGCACGTCTCCCGCGCCGCCCCTCTGGGACTTGAGCTCGCAGCCGACCTTCTGGCGCAGATGGGTCTCGGGAATGAGAAGATCAGCGCATGGATCGCCGATCAGGTCGAACGGCGCGGCCTGATCGACAAGCCGAAAGGCCCCGCCTCAGAAGCGGCCTGATGGCTCAGCGGCTCAACGAGCGGATCCACGACTCGGCGAGGCGGATCAGGGCGACAGCGAGGACGGATTTCAGAATGCTGCCGATCAAGAAAGGCGCCACCCCGGAATCGAACGCCCCCTGGGGCCCGATCCACATTGCGAGCCGAGCCCAGCCGCAGGCCAGAATAACGGCGTGCCCCAGCAGGAACACCCCAAACATCGGCAGCCAGCCGCGCAGACGCGGTCGCTCCGACAGCGCGCCACTGACCACCACTGCCACCACGAACCCTGCGAGATAGCCTGCGGTCGGCCCAGCAAAGGGATCAAGCCCGCCAGAACCATCCGCCAGAAACGGAAGACCCAACGCTGCTTGCGCCAGCCAGGTGATGACGATGGCGACACCCAGACGCGCGCCTGCCAGCCCCGCGACGAGAAGGATCGCAAAGGTCTGCATCGTCATCGGCACAGGATACATCGGCGCCGACACCCACGACGACGCAGCAATCACCCAGCTGCCGCCGATCACCGCGGCAAGCCGCCAGACTGCCGGACGCTCCGAGAGAAACGCGCGAAGGGGCGCTACATGCACGTCCGACATTACGGCTTTCCCCACCCGTCAGTCAGAAGGACCCGAGGATAGCCCAAAGTCGCCAGACATCGCCGCGCCGCGTTGCCGCATCTGGCGCCTAATTGGTGATCCTTTTCGGTATCAGACGCGTAGACTGACTGGGTTTGAGGCGGCAAGATCAAAAGATGAAGCGCTGGCGTTCAAACCTTGCTGTATTGGTCTTTGCCTTGCTAGCGCCTGCGTGCGCCTTGCGCGAAATTCCCTTCACGGAACTGCGAGCGGAGTACGGCCTGCCGACGTCAAAAACGTTCGTCGCGTCGCCCGGGGTGAATGTTCATTACACGGACGAAGGCCGCAACGACGGTCGTGTGATCGTTATGGTTCACGGCTTTGCAGCGTCGGTGCAGGCCTGGGGTCCGTGGATCGAACGGTTGAAGGGCGACTACAGGCTCATCGCGATAGACCTTCCCGGCCACGGCCTGACCGAAACGCCCCCGGGGTATCAGGCGTCGCTCGAAGGTAATGCCGCTCTCGTCGATGCGCTGACTGCAAAACTTGGCGTAAAGCATTTCGTCCTTGCCGGCAACTCGATGGGCGGTGCGGTGTCGCTGGCATATGCAATGGCGCATCAGGACAAGCTGGATGCGCTGGTGCTGGTCGATGCTGCAGGCTGGCCCGGTGACGGATCACGCGGCGGTCCCCCCGGATTTGTCGGCCTGCTCAACAACGGCATCGGGCGCCTGTTCATCAAGATGGCTGACCCACATATGTTTGCCGTCGGCGGGCTGAAGTCGGCTTATGTCGACACGTCTCTCGTGACCGACGCGCTGGTCGATCGCTATGTCGACTTCGCCATGGCTCAGGGTCATCGCGACGTGCTACTGACCCAGCGCTCGCAGCCTGCACAAGCATGGACGACCGAAAGCTTTCGCCAGATCCACGTTCCCACACTGGTGATGGTCGGCGAGAAGGACGCGCTGATCCCGCCGTCAGATGCACGGGCGATCGCGAAGGCGATACCCAAGGCCTATTTCGTGGCCTTTCCGGAGGGCGGTCACCTGCCGATGGAACAACTGCCGGACGAGACGGTCCGCACCCTGCGCGCGTTCATTGAAGGCCTGCCTCCCGGTAGATGAGGGGCATAGTTGAGGGTCAGTTTGCCTCGCATTGCGCCCCTGCCGGCGGAAATAGGCAGAACTCTCCACGCAAGGCTCTGGCGAGCAAACGCATCATTCTGGCATAAGCAGCCCAGATGGTTGAGGAGAGCGGCATGAAGATCGGCGTTCCGAAGGAAATCAAGACGCAGGAATATCGCGTAGGCCTGACGCCCGAGAGCGTGATGGAGATGACCCGAGGAGGCCATGATGTGTTCGTGCAGGCGAGCGCGGGAATGGGGCTTGGCGCGACAGACGCGGCCTATGTAAAAGCCGGCGCAAAAATTCTGGAGACGGCTGCCGAGATCTTCGCGACCGCCGAGATGATCGTGAAGGTCAAGGAACCGCAGGCGGTCGAATGCGCGATGCTGACGTCAAAACACACGCTGTTCACCTACCTCCACCTCGCCGCTGACAAACCTCAAGCAGAGGCGCTGATGAAATCGGGTGCGACCTGCATCGCGTATGAGACCGTCACCAACCGCGCCGGTCGCCTTCCCCTGCTTCAGCCGATGAGCCAGGTCGCTGGCCGCATGTCGATCAATGTCGGCGCTTACGCGTTGATGAAAACGAAGCGGGGTCGCGGCTTGTTGCTCGGCGGCGTGCCCGGCGTGCCCGCTGCAAACGTTGTCATTCTTGGTGGTGGCGTTTCAGGAACGCACGCAGCCGAGATGGCGATCGGCAGCCGCGCCAATGTGACGGTGTTCGATCGTTCGATGCCGCGTCTTGAAGAACTCGACGTGCAGTTCGGCGGGGCAGTCGACACAGTCTACGCAACACAGGGCGCGATCGATCGTGCGGTGCTGGAAGCCGATCTGGTGATCGGCGCTGTGCTGATCCCCGGCGCCGCCGCGCCAAAACTGATCACACGGGCGCATCTGAAAGAGATGCGGCCTGGCGCTGTGCTCGTGGATATCTCCATCGACCAGGGCGGTTGCTTCGAGACTTCCCGCCCGACAACACACGACGACCCGATCTACGAAATTGATGGCGTGCTGCATTACTGCGTCGCCAACATGCCCGGCGCGGTCCCGCGCACCTCGACCTATGCGTTGAACAATGTGACGCTGCCATTCGCGCTGGACCTTGCCAACAAGGGCACGAGGGCCGCGCTGAAAGCCGACCCGCACCTCGCCGAAGGGCTCAATGTCGCTGACGGCCAGATCGCGCATGCGGCTGTCGCGCATGACCTCGACCTGCCCTTTGCAAAACCGGCGTGGCTGGCGGCATGAAGCGCGGACTTTCAGCGTTTGCGTTGATAGCGCTGGTCGCGTGCGACGGACCGGCGCCTGTCGACATGAAGGACCCGGCTTCAGTCGCTCACGCATTTGTCGATGCCTACAACACCCGCGATCTGTCGCGGATGTTGCCGCTTGTCGACCAGATCAACATGGATGCGATCAAGGCAGCCCTGAGCGGCGGCCCTGAAAGCGACGCCTGGCGCGGGATTTTCGCGCCCGAGATGGTCGCGATTCTCGCGCGCGAACAGGGCAAGGTGGAAGGCCCCCGCTACGACCGGAGCGACGCGGTCGTGAAAGTCGGCGAGTCCGGCGACGGCGACGCCTATGCGATTGTGCTGTCGAAGAGAAAAGACGATCACTGGCTGATCGTGGAGAACTCAGTGCTCAGCGAAGCCGAGTTCGAGGCGATGGCGGTGGAGCCACCAAAACAGCGGAAATAGATCCGTCCGCTGCGCAGCCGGACTGCAAGCGACCAACCAAGAGCGATTGCCCTACGCTCTGAGGGATCGCGAAGCGATCGCCTCGGAGGATGCATTCAGCGTGCGTCCCAAAAAAAACGCCGCCCCCTTTCGGAAACGGCGCTGTTGTCTGTCAGATCAGGAACGACCTACCGCCCGTCCTTGCTCTTGAAGTATTTGAAGAAGTCGCTGTCAGGCGACATCACGAACGGCGTACCGGCCTTGATCGCGGTGTCGTAGGCGATCAGCGAACGATAGAAGGCAAAGAATTCCGGGTCCTTGTTGTAGGCCTGCGCGTAGATTTTGTTACGCTCTGCATCGCCCTCGCCGCGCAGTTTCTGCGACTGCTGGTTGGCTTCGGCCTTGATGACGGCGACCTGCTTGTCAGCTTCACCGGTGATCGAGTTGAAGAGGCCCTCGCCTTCGGCGTTGTACTGGCTGACCTTCTGCTGGAGCTGCGATTTCATGCGCTCGTAGACGCGCTGAGAGTTCGCTTCCGGCAGGTCGGCCTTGCGGATACGAACGTCGATGATCTCGATACCGAGCGATGTCATCTGGGCCTGCAGGGACGAACGGACACGCTGCATAAGCGTGGCGCGTTGCGCCGAGATGATGTCGGGCTGTGCGACCTTGCCGAGTTCGCCGCGAAGCGCCGCCGTGAAGCGCACGCCAAGCTGGGCGCGGCCATTGTCCTCGGTGGAAGCGGCGCGGAAGAACTGCAGCGGGTTGCTGATGCGCCAGCGCGCGATGGCGTCGACGTTGAGACGCTGCTGGTCGTTGGCGATGATCTCGTCGGCTTCGAGATCGTAGCCCATATTGCGCTTTTCATAGTACCGCACGTCGTCGACGAGCGGCATCTTGAAGTGCAGGCCGGCAGTGGCGTTCTGCATGGCTCCAGCTTCGGTCATGCCGGGCTGGGACGCGTTTACCGTGTACTGCGCCTGGCCGAAGCGAAGCACGATGGCCTGCTGGTCGACCGGCACGATGTAGAGTGCGTTGGCCACGATCAGGAGGATAGCTGCTGCGGCGATGCCGCTGATGACGAGAAGGCGTTGCATGCTTATTGCCCCTTCGGCGTCTGGCGGCCGCGCAACTGGTCGAGCGGCAGGATGGGAACGGCGCCGGACTTGTTGTCCAGGATGATCTGGTCAGTACGACCGATCACCTTTTCCATGGTCTCAAGGAACATCCGCTCGCGCGTGACACGGGGAGCAACCTTGTACTGTCCGTAGACAAGGTCAAAGCGTTCGGCTTCACCGACGGCGTTGGCGACGGATGCCGCTTTGTAGCCTTCAGCTTCGCGGAGGATACGGAGTGCCTCACCCTCGGCTTCGGGAACGACCTTGTTGCGGTAGGCAATGGCGTCCGCTTCGCGCTTGGCCTTGTTCTGTTCAGCGCTCGAGACCTCGCGCTGGACGCTGGCGACCTCTTCCGGGGCCGTGGCGCGAGCGATGGCGATCGAGATCACTTCGACGCCGGCATCGTAGGAGTTGAGCGTCTGCTGCATCAGGTCGCGCACGCGCGTTTGCACGCCGGTCAGGTCGCCCGTAGTGATCGGCTCGAACGCCGAGGTGCCGACGACTTCGCGCATGGCGCTTTCGCCGATCTGCTCGATGAGTTCGTTCCGACCAGCTTCCTTGTCGACGACCTTGAACAGGTAGTCATAGGGCTGGGCGATGCGCCAGTTGATGGTGAAGTCGACGTCGACGATGTTCTCGTCTCCCGTCAACATAAGGTTGTTCTGATTGTCGCCGCCGATTCGCGTCCGCACCTCGGTGTTGACCGGCACGATTTCGTGACGCTCGATCGGGCTGGGCAGGCGGATACGGAAGCCCGGCTCCTCATAGCGATGGAATGTGCCGAAGCGCAGCACGACGGCGCGCTCCTGTTCGTTGACCTGGTAGATGCCGGTGAAGAGCCAGCCGACCACCGCAATGGCCAGCAGAATGATCAGTCCGGTAACGCCAAAGCCGCGCCCACGGCCTGCGCCACCCGCACCGCCTGAGCCACCGCCAGAACCACCACCGTCCTTGCGCCGAAATCTCTCCTGCATGCGCCGCAGGGTTTCTTCGAGGTCGGGACGGTCTTTGCTGCCACCGGGACCACCGGGCTTGTTGCCACCGGGACCACCAGAGCCGCCGCCGGGTCTACCCCAAGGGCTCTCGCCGCCGCCATCTTTGCCGCCGCCGCCGGAACCGCCGCCGCCCCAGGGGCCGCCACCGCCGCCCTTGTTGTCGTTCCAGGGCATTAGCCCCTCCTCGTTGCCTGCATGTCAGGGAGATTTGTGTCTTCTACTAGTTGAGCGCGCATTAAAGCCGGTTCAAGACCGCGCTTTAAGAGACTTTCCCCCATCGCGCGACCAGTTTCCCCCATGACAAACTCGTGAGTCGCTCTGACGAAGACTTTGCAAGGCTTATTGACGGTAACGCGTATTACTTGAGAGGCCGAATAAACCCCGCTCTGGCGGCTTTCTTGCAACCTCGCCCCCATGCCAACACCCCCATCAACCATGGCCACCCCCTCCGTCACCGTCCTGATTGCAGCTTGGCGTGCAGCGGGAACGATCGGCCGCGCCGTCGCCTCGGCGCTTTTGCAGCCAGAAACGATGGAAGTTGTCGTCGTGGACGATGCTTCCGGGGACGATGGCGCAACGATCGCCGCGGCACGGGCAGCCGATGATGGGACGGGGCGGCTGACTGTTTTGTCGCAGGCGCAGAATGCCGGACCGGCGGCGGCGCGCAATGCAGCCATCAGGTCCAGCAAGGCGCCGTGGATCGCGGTTCTGGACTCGGACGACTTCATGGAGCCCGGACGGTTGGCCAAGCTGATGGCGCTGTCGCAGGCGGGCTACGATCTGATCGCCGACGACCTGCTGCAGACACCCGAAGGCCAGCCGGTCTCAGCGGGCAAGGTTTTGTGGTTCCGCGACGACCAGACCCCACTGGACATTTCGTTCGGCATGTTCATCGACAGCAATATCACTCGGGCCTCGCGCATGCGCCGCGAGCTGGGCTTCCTCAAGCCGCTGGTGCGCCGTTCGTTCCTCGAGGCCCACAGCCTGATCTATGACGAGGCCATGCGGCTGGGCGAGGACTACGACCTCTATGCACGCATGCTCAGCCTCGGCGCGAAGATGCGGCTGATCCCTTGGACAGGCTATGTCAGCGTGATGCGGGGCAACTCGCTATCCCTCAACCACGGACGGACAGAACTCGCGGGGCTGGAGACAAGCGACGACCGGCTGCTGGCCACGGGACGGCTGTCGCCAGTCGACGCAAGCCTGGTCGAGCAACATCGCTTCTCGACGCGCTCGCGCCTCGTCTGGATCGACTTCATGGCGGCGCTAAAAGGCGGCAAGCCGTTCAAGGCCAT
This sequence comes from Caulobacterales bacterium, assembly GCA_038326205.1. Lineage (GTDB taxonomy): Bacteria > Pseudomonadota > Alphaproteobacteria > Caulobacterales > Hyphomonadaceae > UBA7672. The sequence goes on from JBBQJV010000012.1 coordinate 65,191, forward strand.
GGGCGTCGTGCTGAAGGATGTGCGCCAGCTTCCGTATGTGACGCAAGGTTTCATTCGCATGGTCACAGGCCGCTTTGGCGGCGCGAAGAAAACCTGATAGCAGGGCGCTCGTCAGACCGAACGAGATCCTATGCCCTCTGCTCCTGAAATCTCCAGTCTTGAACAACGGGTTCGCGCAGCGCTCGACAGCGTGATGGATCCCCGGACCGGGAGAGGTCTTGTCGCGTCGGGTCGCATGAGCGGTCTGGTAGTGCGCGCAGACGGCAAGGTTGGCTTCGTGATCGAGACGGGCGTCGGCGCGGCGGATGAACCTCTGCGCAAGGCAGCTGAAATGGCCGTGGCGCGCGTTGATGACGTGAGCACGGTAACGGCTGTTCTGACAGCGGAAGCGACGACAGGCGCGCGGAGTGTTCCGGCGGCGCGGCCTGCCCTGGCGCCTGTGGCCCAACCGGCGGCGCAGGTCGTGAGGCCCGCGCGTGCGATCATTGCGGTGGCGTCCGCCAAAGGTGGCGTCGGCAAGTCCACGGTTGCTGTAAACCTTGCGGTGGCGGCAGCGCGCAGCGGACTGCGCGTTGGCTTGCTGGATGCCGATGTGTTCGGGCCATCGCTGCCGACAATGCTCGGCACGGTCGGCATCAAACCAGAAGTAAAGAACAAGCGCATGCAGCCGGTGATGGCGCACGGGCTGGCGACCAATTCGATCGGCTATCTCGTCGATCCGGATCAGGCCGTGGTCTGGCGCGGGCCGATGGTGATGTCGGCGGTGAACCAGCTGATAAGCGACACTGACTGGGGCGATCTCGACATCCTGTTCATCGACACGCCGCCGGGCACGGGCGAGGTGCAACTGACGCTGGTGCAGAAACTTCCGCTCGATGGCGCGGTGATCGTCTCGACGCCGCAGGAAGTGGCGCTCGCCGATGTGCGGCGCGGCGTAGGCATGTTCCGCAAGACGCATGTGCCGGTGCTAGGCGTGATCGAGAACATGGCGTGGTTCGAACAATCCGATGGATCGCGCGCCTACATTTTCGGGAAGGAAGGCGCGCAGCGGACGGCAGAGGAGCTGGGCGTGCCATTCCTCGGGGCGCTGCCGATCCTGCCAGCATTGCGCGAAGGCGGAGACACCGGCGTGCCGGCAGCGACGGGATCCAGCTCGGCGGCAGAGGCGTTCCGCCTTCTTGCCGAAGCGGTGAACGAGGCGGTGGGCGCAGCGCCGAGCCAGCCAGCGCCGAAGATCGTGTTCGAATAGCTCCCGCTAAAGTGACGCCGGTCCGGTATCGGCTGCGCTCTCTCCCAGCTCCTTCAAAGCCTTCTCGACGGCTTTGATATCCTCGCCCTCTTCCTGATCAGGCGGCGGCATGCCCTCCGTGCTGGCGCGTTCCTTCGCCATCGTGTCGGCTTCGAGTTGCCGGAGCTTCTCGATCTTGGCTTTGCGGTTCAGACGATCGTCGTTCAGGATCGTTCCTATCCGTTTCACTGTCTCGGTGGTCATTGCGGACTCCCTGTTGCCGTTCTTCTGATATGGAGCGCAAACGGACGCGATCAAAGAATCTCGCAGGCTTCCTCGTATGACAGGCGCGGCGGCCTCTGAAACAGGTTGTGGCGCGCACGATTTGCAGAAGGCGGCGCCGACGCGACCACCACGCTGAAGGCTGCTGCGCAGAGAGCGGTCAATCTCAACGTGGGCGCGCTGGTGGGCGGCTATGAGACAGTAGCGCGCATGCGCGATGAAGTGGCGTCCGTGTCCGGCATATCCGCAAGCTTCTTACCTTCGATGAGTTCGTCGAAGGGGTCGAGAATTTCGGTCACTACTTACAGCCGAAGATGAAGTGCCGCGCGCACATCAAATCGGCCAGAAGGTCGGCGTGAAAATCTATCCTACGCCTTTCCGCGTTAACCTTTGTGAACGCCGCATGAAGCGATGAGCACAGGTAAATTGCTGCCCCAGCAGATGAAATCTCTTGCGCTCTCGTCCGCCTGACTTAACGTTTTGTTTACGGAGGCCTCCGCTCGGGCGCCCGCTGTTGCGGGGTTTCGGGTCGGAAGTTTGGGAGGCGTGGCCCGGAGAGTGCATCTCTCAACGGGCAAGGACGGGAGTAGCGTATGGGCCACACGGTTCGGCTGCGCGGCGCCTTCTGGCCCCAGGATCACTGGGGCCGGGTAACCAACGCGGCTATCGCACGCGAACAGATCGCTCAGCCCGCTCTTGAAGCCGCCGACGAAGTTGCCGACGCGGCGCTCGAACGCTTCAGCGACCAACTCCATTCCGTTTATCTTTCAGGCCCTGCGGCGCGCGGACGTCCGGGCGGCGTTGCTGTGTTCGTGCTTCTCCGCATGGGCGCAACTCAACCACGCAGCGTTGCTGATGGCTGGGAGCATGCGCTCGCCGCGCAACTGCGTCGCCGCCATCCCCGCGTTGGCCGGATCGCCATCGCCGTCTTCAGTTGGAAAGACGTGTTCACCACCGACGGGGCGTTCTCGCCAGCGCGCTTCCGCCTGGCCGTCAACTCGGTCTGCATCGCTGGCCGCAACATGACGCGGATGCTGGCGCCGCAACGGCTCGACGCGGCCGTGATGAATGGCGACATCCTGAATTTCCGCGCGCGCATGCTGAATGCCGCCGGCCGTCTCGGCGCCGCCAAGTCTCCGGACCGCGTGCGCGCCGCTGCGATGGACGCAGGCCATGCCGTGCTGGCGGCAGGCTTCGCCCTGATCCTCGAGCGCGAGCAGACCTACACCGAAGACCTCGACCTGCGTCGCGACATGTTTGCGCTGAACTATCCGGGCCGCACGCTGGACATGGGGCAGGCCTACATCATGGCGACGCGCCCCTCGCCAGACGCCATGAAGGCGCTGGTGTTCGTGGATGCTGCCTGTCGCTGGATGACGCCTCTGACGGACTCCTGGCTCAACGCCAACAACCCGCAGCGTGCAGATCGCCTAAAGGCGTAAGTCGCGCGTAAGCTATCGGTTCAAGCCGCAACGGCCTCCAGCGCGGGCGTCACCGTCACGAATTGTGACACGCTCTTGCAAGGACCTGATGTCGTGAGAAACGCGATGTCTGTGGCGTCGCGGCCAACGCCGATACGCACCAGACCCTCGATCGGCGCGAGGCGCGTGGGATCGACCAGCCACCATCCGCCATCAAGATAGACTTCGAAGACGGCGTGAAAGTCGGGAGGGGCGAGCTTCCACGCATAGGCGCTGACGGCACGCGACGGTATGTTGAGCGCCCGGCAGAGCGTGATGCCGAGATGGCTGAAGTCCCGGCAGACGCCCGCCCGGTCAACGAAAGTGCGCTCCGCCGTAGTTTCAGCATCGCTGACGCCGGGCGTGTAATCGACGTGCTGATGTATCCAGTCGAGCACCGCCAGAACCTGTGCGCCGCCATCAGCGAATTCGCCAAACTCCCGGTTGGCGAACAACACGAAGCGATCGGACGGGCAGTACCGGCTCGGCGTCAGATACTGCAATGCTTCGGGCGGAAGCTGAAGCCAACTCGCCTTCTGTGCGGAGGCCGGAAGCGTGATACGTAGACCGTTCTCAACGAGCGCTTCGTAGACAATGCTGGTCTCGCCTTCAAAGCGGGCACGGAAGCGGCGCTCGCCCCGCGCGTCAGCCAGATCCTGCACAACATCGCTCGGCGGCGTCAGGACCAGCGCCTCGGAAATCACGGCTTGCTCAGCCGAGTGAGCGGCCTGAATCGAGACGATGGCTTCTGACCCCGTCGCATAGTCAAACACAAGCTCGGCACGAACGTTCAAACGCATGGGGACCCTCCGGACCAGTCGCACAATGCGCAGACGGCGCGCAGGTTCCCTCGAACCGATCCGTATCGCGAAGACTACTTCTCGGCTCGCAGCTTCCCGCGCGCGTCCATCTCTGCGCCGCAGCCCACGCAGGTAAAGCCGCCCCACATCGCCTGCTGCATGTTCGCAGGCTTGCGCATCTTCGGCTGTTCGCGGCCACAGCTGGGACACTTCACAGGTTTGCGGGACATCGCGAACATCAGCAGCACGATGCCCGCGCTAATGCCGCCGACCAGCATTCCGGTTGTTGCACCATCCATCATTTGCTCCCTACCCGCGCGCCGGAGGATGCTTTGCCTTGCCGCTGAGGTCCAGCCAGCAAAGTTGGCGGTAGACCCTTCCGGAGCGCAGTCCTATCAGATGGAGAACGACGGTCTCGGGAGGGGCGGATGAAAACGGTTTTGCTTGGCTTCGTATCGGCCATTGCGCTTGGTGCGTGCGCAGGGATGGAGACGCCGCCACCGGCCAGCGCCAACCCTATCGCCCAACCCGCCCCAATGACGGGCAAGGAAGCGCCCTCCAGCTTCACGCGCGCTGAGCACGACACCGTCCGCGCCGAACGCAACTTTGCCGACACCCAGGATTTCGACTTCGCCTCGCGCGGCTTCGTGGCCACGCGGAAGGATCCGCTGATCACCAACGCTGCGGGACAGACAGTCTGGGATCTTGCCGCGTTCGATTTCCTGAAAGGGGCATCGTCAGAGACGGTGAACCCCAGCCTGTGGCGGCAGGGCCAGCTGATGGCGAAGCACGGCCTGTTCAAGGTCAGTGATCGCATCTGGCAGGTACGTGGTTTCGATCTCGCAAACATCACCTTCGTGAAGGGAGACACCGGCTGGATCGTCATCGACACGCTGGGCTCGAACGAGACAGCGAAAGCTGCGCTCGATCTCGTTACCGAACAGCTGGGCGCACGGCCGATCACGACCGTGATCTACACGCATTCGCACGCCGACCATTTCGCGGGTACGGCCGGCATCGTGAAGCTGGAAGATGTACGCGCAGGCAAAGTCTCCGTGATCGCTCCAAAGGGATTTCTCGAAGCGGCCGTGGGCGAGAACGTCATTGCAGGACCCGCCATGCAACGCCGCGCGCTTTACCAGTTCGGCATTCCCCTCGCCAAGGGCGCGGATGGACTGATGAACGCCGGCATTGGCCCTGGCATCGCAAATGGCACGCCTTCTCTCATCCCGCCAACGAAGGAGATCGGCGCCACGGGCGAGACGGTGACCATCGATGGCGTAAAGCTGGTGTTCCAGTTCACGCCGGGCACCGAAGCGCCGGCGGAAATGAACATCGATTTCCCCGACTGGAAGATCGTCGACATG
>JBBQJV010000013.1:0-68640 GCA_038326205.1 Caulobacterales bacterium
GGCGTAAATCGGCGTGCCTGTGGGCGCGGCGAAGTCGGTGCCCTTGTGCAGCTTGGTATAACCGAGGATCGGATGCTTGCGATTTCCGAAGCCGGACGAGAGACGGGCGCCGTTGATCGGCGTCTTCATCAGGAATTTCTTTGCGCTCTGTCCGGACGCGTCGAAGTAATCGACCTTGCCATCGTCGGAAGGCGTGAAGCGGTAGAACGTCTTGGTAAGCGCCGCGCCGTCCATCTCGGCCATCAGCACATTGCCGCTCTTCACCTTATCGCCGCGCTCATCTTCGAACGTCTCGTACAGGATGCCGAAATGGTCGCCGGTCTGAACCTCGCGCTGGAAGTCGATGTCGTATCCGAAGATGTCCGCGAAATCGACGACCTGCTGATCTCTGGCGCCCAGCTGCAGCGCAGTCTGATAGATCGACTGGTCAACGTCGGCGGAGATGTAGTCGATGCCCTGTGAAAGCTTCGCCTTCAGTTCGTGCGGCGTCCAGGTGCCGTCCGCGCCGCGCGAGACAAGCAATTGCGTTTCCGCGGCAGGGCGCAGCGAAACGCCCGTGAGGCGCACAACACCATCAATGCCGGTTTCCAGCCACGCCGTTACGTCGTCACCCGGACGCATGCCGCGCAGGTCGAGCAACTGGCTCGCTGCAAATACCGCACTGTTCGCTTCCGAACGCGGAGCGCCCATGCGATCCAGCACGGACGACAGCGTCTCGTTGCGCAAAACGGAGACGCGCTTCATTTCGCTTGTGAGGCCCTCCGTCTCGCGCGCACTTGTGAGTGAGGCGACTGCCTCACGCGCATCCGGCAAATTGTCGTCGAGCGTTTTTGCGTCAACCGAACGGGTGCTCACGCCCGCTGCAACTAACCCCGTCCCGATAAGTACAGCCGCAGCGGCACCCATCCCCCAATCAAACCAGGTGTTTTTCATGGGTGCTCCGAAAGTTCCTTGCGGAACGGATTGCATGGTTCGCCGCGCCCCCTCGGAAATAGTGTCGAAGCAGCGGACCAGAGCGACAAATAAAAACGTTCAGGTGATAATGCACAAGATCGAATGCATATCATGACAGTACATGACTGAAGAAAAGCTTGATCGCGTGTCAGTAAAGACGCCCATAGGTCGCATCTTCGGCCTATTTCTCGCCGCATTTGCGATTCTGATCCTGGGAATCTGGTTCCTCAGGCAGACCATTGCGGAAGCGATGGCACATGGCGTGTGCGCAGAACAAGAGCTTTCGTGCAAGTTTGCAATTTCGAAACTCGACTTTGGCGGTATTACATTAACTACAGTTGATGCTCGCGCCCCAGGTTCCAATAACGCAGCTGTGACCGCGCACGAGATAGATGTCGGCCTCGTCTGGGACACTCCCTTCTCTCCGCGCGCCTCATCCGTCACCGGCGACGGCGTCACGATTCGCCTCGACCTGACCGGCAAACGATCCTTGTTCGGCGATCTCGAGAAGGCGATAGCCACTTTCACTAAGCCTTCCGACACCCCGCCCGGTCCCAACCCTAAGTTGCAACTCGCTGATCTCATGATCATTGGCGATACGCTGTCAGGTCCGGTCATCGCGAAAGGCAGGATCACTGCCGCAGATGCAAGCGCATTCGTTGTGGAACTTGCCGCCACGCCGACATCAATGGGCCTTTCCGGCGCCACGATCGACATCACGGCTGCGAACATCAATGCGACGGTCGCTGGAGAAAACATTTCGGGCCGAGTGAAGCTCGACCTCGCCAGATTCACCGCAGCTGGCGCCGACCTCGCGAATATCAATGTCGATGCATCGATCGAGCAGTCTGCAGGTAAGCTCAAAGGTGAGGGTGCCGCCAAACTCGGCAATGTTCAGATGAGGGATGTGTCGCTCTCCGATGCACAGGCAACGGCGTCGATCGAAGCGAGCGCGTTGGGCGGCGGCGCCGAAACACTAAGCGACTGGCTCGCCAATGTTCGCCACCTGAAACTTGATGCCAGCACGGGAGAGGGAGAGTTCGCGGGCGCCCTATGGAAGCGCGCGAAACTTACCGCTCTGGTCCAGCCGGTTGGAGATACGAATTCGAGCGGAGACATCACCATTGTCGTCGATGACTTTCGCGCGCCACGTTTCGCAGCCGCGCAGGCCAGCGTCACGGGAAAGGTCGAAATTTCTGCTGGACGGGTAGGCTCGGCCGGCGGCGTCATTGCGGTGAGGTCCGGTTTGCTTCCCCCGCAACAGAGACTGTCCGTGGCGGATGCGATCGCCGCCCCGTTCGACTCTATCCTGCCGCCTTACGCGGACGTCCTGCGCCGGACAATCGATCGCGCGGGTAAGGCTTTTGACGCCACTATTCCGTGGTCCGCTCGCACGGCCGCAAACGGAGTTGCGGTCTCCCTCAACTCTGGCGCTGCGCTGAAGGCCGGAAGCGGCCTCACGATCACCGCCATTGCTCGCCAGAGTGAATCTGCGGTCGGCACCTACACCTCCAGCGCCGACAACGCATGGATCGCTGCCGGCGTTGTGACCCTGCAGGGAGGCGGCGGCCCCTCGCTTGTGCTCGATATCGATCATGCCTCTGGCGCCGGCACGAAGATATCGGCGACTGGCGCCGCGCATTTACGCACATGGAAGGTCGGCACGGACGTGTTCTCCGCAGATCTCATTGATCTGAATCTTGCCGCAGAAGGCCCGGCGGGCGCAGCGAGTGGCGCCGTTCTCGTGCAGATTGATGGCGGCATGGCGGGAGGCATGTGGAAAGCGGCGCGCGCCGAGGCGCAGGCCAGCGCAAGGTGGGATGAAGCCAACTTCATGGTCGACGCTCCGCGCGGCGCGCTGCTGCAATGGAACGAAGCGCGTTTCGGCGGCTCCATTTTTGGCGCCAGCGCGCTGCGCTATACGCCAATGGGTCACGTCGTTGAACGCTCCGGCGATGGCTTCGTTGGAAAGGGGCAACTGGCGCCGCTGACTGTTCCGCTGAAGGGCGAGGGCTACTCTGCCGCCGTTCAGCTCGGCGCCATCGGCGTCGACTGGCGCGCACAGTCCAGCATCCGCGCCAATTTCGACATGGCCTCCGCTAAGCTTGATCTGACGCTGGACGCACGCAAAATTCCGATCCGCGTGGGCGAGGTCAAAGGCGAGATCGCGCTGTCGAGCGGCTGGAAAATCCTCGGCGCGTTTAAGGATGCAGGCGCCGAAACAGCCGAAGGTCACATCGCCGACCTGAAGGGTGCATTCGATCTCGCGGGCTCGGGCGCGTCGCTCTCGGGTTCGCTCTCTGGTCTTTCCATGCGGATGTTTGATCCGTTGAAGGAAGCGGGGCGCCGCTTTGAGGATGTGAATTTCCGTGGCGATGGGCGCCTAAAGGACAGTCTCGTCGACTTCACGGGCACCTTCACGATGGCCAAGTCCGGCATGCAGGTGGCGCACGTCACTGGCCAGCACAATCTCGACAACAATGAAGGTGGCCTCAGTTTCGATCCGACACCGCTGATCTTCAAGCCTCGGCAGTTTCAGCCAAGTGACCTCTCGCCTTTCCTTGTTGGTCCCGCCAACGTGACGGGCAGGCTGGACGTCGCCGGCAACGCCATGTGGGCGTCAGATGGCTTCAAGGCTTCTGGCGTGCTTGATCTGAAGAAACTAGGATTCGCGCTGGCGTCGGCGGGCGTGTTCGAAGGCGTGTCAGGTCGCATAGAAGTCGCCGACCTGCTCAACATGAAGTCCGCGCCGGGGCAGATGATCACGCTCGACAAGGTAACGCTCGGCTTGCCGATCGAAAAAGGCGAGATCGGCTTCCGACTGATCGGCTACGACGCTATCCGCCTTGAGTCAGCGCAGTGGCCCTTCGGCGGCGGCTTCATCCGCGTCGATCCCCAGGACTTCAAATTCTCCAGCGAAGCGGAGAACCGCATCGTCGCCCGTGCCGTAAACTGGGACCTCGCCAAGCTTGCTGACCAGTTCAAGCTGCCCGACATGAAGCTGCAGGGGGTCGTCGCTGGCGAGTTCCCCGTAATGTTCACAACCGGTTCAGCCGTGATCGACCATGCTACCCTCAAGTCGGTGAATCCTGGCGTTATTCAATATTCAGGCTCCACCGGAGATGCGGCGGCTCAGGCCGACGAAAACTCGAAAATGCTGTTCGACGCGCTGAGGGATTTTCACTACGAGGTGTTGCAGGTGGGACTGGACGGAAACCTCACGGGCAAGATGTTGCTGTCGCTAAGCATACTGGGCCGCAACCCAGATGTCCTGTCAGGACAGCCTTTCCAGTTGAACATCGGCGTCGACAGCGCGTTGGTCCCTCTGTTGACCTCGACAATGCAGCGCCCTGACGTCCGTACGGCTATTGAGCAGGTGCGGGGGCAAGAGAAATGACGGTGAGATTGACGCCGCCCCGTGAAGAGGCAAGGCTCGCAACAACGGTCGAGAGCCCGGCCGCAGGTAAGGAGCAGGCAATGCCTGGAAGATTATCCCGATCCGCCCCGATCGCCCAGCTGATGGCGGGCAGCATGGCGCTAGCCGTCGTTGCTGGCGGTGCTGCGGCGTGCACACCAACCATCCGCATTGAGGCATCGGACAAGCCGATCACGATCAACCTCAATGTGAAGATCGACCAGGAGATCCGCTATCGCCTCGATAAGGATCTCGAGGACGCGATCGCCACCAATCCCAATCTATTCTGAGGCAGAAAAAGGAGCCTCTCATGAGCATGTTCAAGAAAATTGCAGTCTGGTTCGCCGCCATGTTCGCGGCCACGACGCTGATGACAGCTTACGCGGCTGACCCGCTTATCGAGCAGGCGAAAGCGCAAGGCATCGTCGGCGAACAGTACGATGGCTATCTCGGCATCGCCAAAGCCGGCAGCGCGTCAGCTGACGTTAAGCGTAAGGTTGACGAAACCAATTCGGGTCGCCTCGCCGAGTACACCCGCATCTCCCAGAAGACGGGCGATCCGGTGTCGACAGTCGCCGCCGCTATGGCCCTGAAGCTGTTCGCCAACGCGAAGCCCGGCGAAGTGCTCAAGGCGGGGCCGACCGACCCCTGGAAGCAGCAGCCCTGATCCAGGCTTTTCCCGATTCAAGCCGTTAATGAATCGTAAACGCCCGGCGGCTCAGGTGGCTGCCGGGCGTTTCTTTTGATGCCCTCATGTCGCGCAAGACATCGACCACCGGTCAGCAACGAGACGTGACGTCATGAACAGGACTCGGATGGGCCATAAAATCCGGCTTGGGTCGCGGAGTCCAAATCAGCTAGCTTCTGATTCGAAATCGGGACCGTCCTCTTCAACTTCAAGCGAGAGGACAGGAGAGGCTGCTGCTATGATGGAATCGTCCAGGTTGGCGTCCTATGTGGCCTCGCGCCTTTGTCACGACATGGCCTCTCCCCTCACGTCGATGCTGCAAAGCATGGAGCTGATGTTCGACGACAGCCTCGGCCCGGCCATGAAGGTCGAAGGCGAAAAGGCCATGCGCTCGGGCCTTGCTTCGCTCGAAGCAAAGATCCGCTACTCGCGCTTTGCGCACGGCAGCCAGATCCTCACGATCAACGACAATTTCTGCAATGTCGGCGAGGCCAAGGATCTCGTGGTCAAGCTTTTCGCCACCAACTCGCGGACCGAACTCGACTGGAAAGTTGAAACGCAACGCATCACCTATCGTCAGGTTCGCCTGCTGATGAACATGACGCTGATCATGATCGATCCGGCGGCCCGCGGCGTCTGCAGCGTCTCCGCAAAGGAGCAGGGCGACAAGCTGGTCCTGGACGTTGAGGCGCGGGGCCAGTTCTCCAACTTCAAGTCGGAAGTGCTCGACGCCCTCGCTGGCAGGGAGCCGGGGGGTGGTTGGGGTGGTGGCGCGATCCAGCCCTATTTTACCCGCGTGCTGGCTGAGGAAGCCGGTTTCAACCTCGAGCCGCGGCTTGTCCCGCAGGCCGCTGGACTAGTTGCCATTGGCAAGCTTGCAGCGGCCTAGGCGGTTCCGGCCGCGCAAAAATCGCCGGTGTTCTTAATCTTCGCGGACGCTTTGTCACGGCAATCGTTGGTTTATTCGGTCTCAGCCAACCGCAGGCGCAAAAACATCTCCAATACAAAGCCTTGCGATCTGTGTGACGCATGGACGCTACAGTTTCGGGTTGATGATCGATATGGTTGGCGACTTCGCCGGCCTCAAAGATTCTGGACTGAAGCAAAATCCCGTTAACCTTGACGCGACATGCTTGTCTTTATCGCGCGGAGTCTACCGCCTGGGCGATCGCCTTCCGGTCATCACGGACATTGACCGGATGCTGGCGTGCGCGGGCGGTGCGGAGACTGCCGCTGCGGCCTAAGCTGGGAGGGTTGGCATGAAACGTTGTCTGATCGTCGACGATAGCCGTGTCGTTCGCAAAGTCGCGCGCCGCATCGTCGAAGACCTCCGCTTCGAAGCTGATGAGGCTGCCGACGGCGCACAGGCCCTCGAATCCTGCCGCAAGGCCATGCCGGATTGCATCCTGCTCGACTGGAACATGCCGGTGATGAACGGCATCGACTTCCTGCGCGCTCTGCGCCGCGAGCCGGGCGGGGATCGGCCCACGGTCGTTTTCTGCACCACCGAAAACGACATGAGCCACATAGCCGAGGCCATGCGTTCAGGCGCCAACGAATACATCATGAAGCCGTTCGACTCCGAGATCGTCGAATCCAAGTTCGCCGAAGTCGGCCTCTGCTGATCGGAAACTGTGACACTCGCCGCGTGCCAATCTGAAACCGATCGTCGCGTCCGCGTCATGCTGGTGGATGACAGCGCGATCGTGTGTGGTTTCACGCGCCGCTGGATTGAGGGAGAGCCCAGCGTCGAGCTGGTGAATGCCCGATCCGACGGCGCCCAGCCCGGTCTCAGCGATGCAATAAAACCTCTCCGCGATCTAGGTTCGGCGGCGTTGCGAATGATGAACGGAGAAGCTGCGTGAACAGCCAGGATTTCGACTTCATCACCCAGTTGCTGAAGAAGCGCGCGGGCATCGTCCTCACTACTGACAAGATGTACTTGCTAGAAAGCCGGCTCGCGCCGCTCGCCCGCAAGGAAGGTCTGCCGTCGATCGACGATCTCATCCAGGTCGTGCGCTCACGCCGCGACGAGCGCCTCATCATGCAGGTCGTCGACGTGATGACTACGAACGAGACGTTCTTCTATCGCGACAAGACGCCGTTCGCGCACATGAAGGAAGCCGTTCTCCCCATCCTCGGTCAGGCCCGCCGCGGCGGGCGCATTCGTATCTGGTGCGCCGCCTGCTCGACAGGGCAGGAGCCATACTCCATCGCCATGATGCTCGACCAGATGCCGGAGCTCACTGGCGGCGTGCCCGTCGAGATCATCGCCACCGACATCTCCGACCGCTGCCTCGATCGCGCCCGTCAGGGTTTGTTCACGCAGTTCGAAGTCCAGCGCGGCCTCCCGATCCAGACGTTGATGCAATACTTCACCCAGCAGGACGATCACTGGCGCATCTCCGAACGCATGCGCAGCCAGGTCAGTTTCCGCAAACTCAACTTGATGGATCCCAGCTACGCGCTCGGCAAGTTCGACGTCATTTTCTGCCGCAACGTGCTGATCTATTTCGACGCCCCAACAAAGGCCGACGTGTTCGAGCGCCTGTCGAATTCGATGAACCCTGGCGGGTTCCTGCTGCTCGGCGCCGCCGAGTCGGTGATCGGCATCACGCAAGTATTCGAGAGCGCGCAAGACCGCCGCGGTCTCTACAAACTCGTCAACCGCGCCGCCAAGGTCGCGTAAGTCTCGCTTCAGCGTCGGATTGACCCCTCCGCTATCCTTCGCCAGCATGTCCGCACGTTGGAGAAAAACTACTTCTTCGTTCTCGGCGACCGCGCCGAAGACGCTGGCGACTTTGCCGCCGCCAGAGATGCTTTCGAGCGGGGCGTCGCGGGCGGTGAATACGGATGCCTCAATCGTCTGGCGATGTTGTTCGACGTCGGCCTTGGTGTTCCCGTCGATAAGACAATGGCGATGCGACTCTGCCGCAGGACATGGCGCAAAGAACAGGTAGGCGACTGGGCGACTGCGGCGGCGAACATCGCAATCCTTTACCGGGAATGGGGAAGGGATCGAGAGCTGTTCCAGTGGTTCCCGCGCGCAGCGGTGACCGGCTAGGGCGACAACTTTGCGGCCATGGCTAATTGCTATCGCGCTGGCGTCGGCGTCACGAAATCTTCCGTGAATGCAATCCGCTGCCTTCGACAAGCTCTTCGTACCCCATACATCCACCCACACGAGGTCGATGAAGCGCATGCCATGCTCAAGGAGTTCCGTCCTCGCGCTATCTAGACCGCCACCTTACCGTCCGGCATGTGACAACGCGCGACAGCGCGCTGTCATGTATCTGACGTGTTAGCGTAGGATCGTCCGCTTCCGACGCGCGGACCTGCGGAGCCTTCCATGAAACGCCTCTTCGTCTGGCTCCCCGCCGTCGCCATCCTCTGCGCCGCCCTCATAACCGCCACCTCCTGCGGCACGACGCCGGCCGCTGCCTGCAATCTCGACGCGCCTAGCGCCTCCATCGCCGGTTCGGAATGCGCGGCAAAGTGGATCGACGCCAACGTCGCAATCAACCAGCTTCAGTCCTTCGGCACGCACAATTCGTACAAGGAGGAGATCCCCGAAGTCGAGATGGCGCTCATCAAGGAGCGCAATCCGAACGCCGCGATCACGCTCGACTACAAACACCGCTCCTTCGCAGAACAGCTCGAGAAGGGCGCCCGCCAGATCGAACTCGATCCGTCAGACGATCCACAAGGCGGGCTCTACTCCACGCCGCTCGCCCGCAAGATTCTCACCGAGCGCGGCGTTGCGCTGCCCGCCTATGATCTCTCCGTGATGGCGCAGCCCGGCCTCAAGGTCATCCACGTCGCCGACATCGATTATCGCTCGCACTGCCTCATGTTCGTGGACTGCCTGAAACAAGTGAAGGCATGGTCCGACGCGCACCCCGATCACACACCGATCCTGATGATGATCAATCCGAAGTCGTCCGGCATACCGTGGGTCGGCGCCGTCAAGGTTCTCCCGTGGGTGAAGGATTCCTTCAACCGCATGGACGCCGAAATCCGCACCGTCTTCTCCGAAAACCAGTTGATCACGCCCGATGACGTTCGCGGGGCTCACGCAACGCTTCGCGAAGCTGTTCTCGCCGGCGGCTGGCCGAAGCTGGGCCTGGCGAGGGGCAAGATCATCTTCACGATGGATCTCTCGCCCGAAGAAAATGCCCCCTATGCTGAAGGTCATCCCTCGCTCGAGGGTCGCGTCGCCTTCATGACGACGTTCCCCGATGCGCCTGAAGCTGCCTACTTCACCATGAACGAGCCCGACCAGGACTTTGCCCTCATCCAGTCGCGCGTGAGGCAGGGCTTCCTCATCCGTACCCGCGCCGACGCCGACACCAAGGAAGCCCGCGCCGGAACCACCGTTCGCCGCGACGCCGCCATCGCCTCCGGCGCCCAGTTCATCTCCACCGACTATCTCTGGCCCGACCCCCGCTTCGGCACAGGCTACACGGCGAGCCTCCCCGACGGCGCCACCACCCGCTGCAACCCCCTCAACGCCCCCAAGGGCTGCGACGCCCATGCGGAGTAATCTCGGGACCGCCGGGCGCCTGCCCGGCAGTCGCTGGGCAGCAGCGAGTTCACCGAGGCGGTCGCGCCGCTGACGCGTCGCGCTGCCGGGCAGGCGCCCGGCGTTCCAAACCCGACTTGTCCGCCGAATCCGCACATCCGTACTCGAGGTCGACCTGAGCAATCTCAACGGCTTGCGTGCCGGAAACAGCGATTTGTCGTTATCTCAATGCTACACTTTCCCACCCACGCGATACTGCCTTCATCCACCTGGCAGGAGGGCGGTCGCGCAAGTGTTCAACGGCGCGGGGTGGATGCAGGCGAGCGTGAAGAGCCAGGGTGAGCCCGACAAATCCGGGAGGCTTCGAGGGATCATGGGCAGAACACCATGACCTCCCCGCCGGTAGCAAAAACCGGTTCAGGCGGCCAAAAACACGCCGCTGTTTCCTGGCCGTCGCACAAGACTCTGTCGGGGACGCGGGATCCGCGAACCGCTTCTTCTACCGGTAGTGCTGGCAACAGCATCGCCAAATCACGCGGGGCACCCCGCGTCCCAGAGCCCTCCATCTGTTTGGAGACCCTGAACGACACCATCCCGGAGGCAGCAGCCGGTCCGAATGCGGGGTCAGGTCGGCAGTGGCTTCTAGCCCCGACATTGGCTAACTACCCCTCAGACCCAGACAGGACCGCTCCATGACCGCGCGTACGCTCCGCGAATTCCTCGCCGACCCGAACGGAACAGGAGACGCCGCGCCGCGTGATCTCTCCATCCTGATCGAGGCGCTCTCCGACAGCTGCCGTACCATTTCGGCACTCGTCTCGCGCGGCGCGCTCGCCGGCGTGCTCGGTTCCGCGGGGACGGGCAACGTCCAGGGCGAAGAACAGAAGCAGCTCGACATCCTCGCCAACGACGAACTCATGGCGATGGCCAAAGCCTCCGGCGTCGTCGCGGCCGCCGCCTCCGAGGAGGAAGAGGACGCCCGTCCGATCAACGCAGGCGCGCCTTATCTTCTGCTGTTCGATCCGCTCGACGGCTCATCCAACATCGACGTCAACGTTTCCATCGGCACGATCTTCTCGATCCTTCCTGCAGCAGCAGGCGAGGGCGCCGCGCCCTTCCTGCAGGCTGGCCGGAACCAGACCGCTGCCGGCTATTGCGTCTACGGCCCGCAGACCACGCTTGTCCTCACGCTCGGCAAAGGCGTCGCCGCCTTCACGATGGATCCGCCGACCGGCCAATGGGTGCAAACCGCCGCCAACATCCAGATCCCGGAGAAGACGACAGAGTTCGCGATCAACATGTCGAACATGCGCCACTGGGCCGATCCCGTGGGCGCCTATGTCGATGAATGCCTCGCGGGCGACACCGGCCCGCGCGCCAAGAATTTCAACATGCGCTGGATCGCCTCCATGGTTGCCGACGTCCACCGCGTCCTTACGCGCGGCGGCGTCTTCATGTATCCGTGGGACAAGCGCGAGCCCGGCAAGCCCGGCAAGCTCCGCCTGATGTACGAAGCCAACCCAATGTCGCTCCTCGTCGAGCAAGCCGGCGGCAAATCCTTCGACGGCAAGCAACAGATCCTCGACATTGAACCCACCGGCCTGCATCAGCGCGTCTCGGTCATGCTCGGCTCGAAAGAAGAAGTCGAAGTGCTCGAGAAGAAACACGCTGCGCAATGACCGAAGCCACACCGCTCCGCCTCGGCGCCTGGCGCATCGCCGGTCTCGCGCTCGCCTTCATCTGGTTTTGCTTCGGTGGTATCGGCCACTTCGTCCTGACGAAGACCTTCACATCCATCGTCCCACCCTACGTGCCATTCCCGCTGGAGATGGTGTATTTCACCGGCGTCTGCGAAATCACGGGAGCGCTCGCACTGCTCTACAAACCGCTGCGCAGTCTCGCCGGTATCATGCTCGCGCTGCTTGCAGTCTGCGTCACGCCTGTCCACATCCAGATGCTGATCGAAGCGGACAAATACGTGGCGCTCGGCCCCGCAATCCTTTGGGGTCGCCTGATTATTCAGCCCATATTTATCTGGATCGTGTGGACGTCTACGCGCCCCGTGCAGCCTTCGCAAAGCGCTCCAGCATAGCGGTTGCCTCGCCGAACGCCGCAACGCTAGGTTGTTTGTGTGGCATCCGGTTCCACGCATCCAGCGCGGCAATCTTGTAGGCCTCTGCCAGCGTCGGATAGTTGAACGTGTTCTCGACAAAATAGTCGAGCGTGCCGCCAAGGTTCAGCACAGCCTGTCCAATATGGATCAGCTCCGTCGCGCCTTCGCCAACGATATGCACGCCGAGCAGGCGCCGCGTCTCTAGCGCGAAGATCATCTTCATAAAGCCCGAGCTCAGCCCCATGATCTGGCCCCGCGCCGTCTCCCGGAACCGCGCGATCCCGCTTTCGTATGGAATGCTCTTGGCGCGAACCTGCTCCTCGGTCATCCCGATCGTCGACATCTCTGGCACCGAGTAGATGCCATAGGGGAAGAACTCTGGCGGCGATTGTAGCGGCGCATCAAACGCGCTGCACGCCGCGATCCGCCCTTGTTCCATCGATGTCGACGCGAGGCTCGGAAACCCGATCACATCCCCAACCGCATGAATGTGCAGCTGCTTCGTACGGAACGTGTTGCGATCAACTTCGATCTTGCCGCGGTCATCCGCCGTGAGCCCGCAATTCGCCAGCTCCAGCGCATCCGTTGCACCTTTGCGGCCTGCCGCGAAAAGCACCATCTCGCTCCAGATCTGGCGCGAATCCTCCAGCTCTATCAGGCACGCGTCGCCAGATGGGCGGCTCACTCGCTTCACCCGGCTTTGCAGGCGAACGCTCATGCCACGGTCGCGCATCTCGTGGATGAACTCGTCGACCAGCTCGCGATCAAGGAAAGGAAAGATCGCTTCGTTTGGCTCAATGATCGTGACCTTCACGTCGAGCGCGGAAAATATCGTGGCGTACTCAACCCCGATCACGCCGCCGCCTATGACCACAAGCGAGCGGGGGACGCGCTTCAGTTCGAGGATTTCGTCGGGATCGAGAATGGCGTCGCCATCGAATGGAATGTTGGACGGGCGGTGGGGTTCGGTGCCAACCGCCAGGATGAACCGGCTCGCCGTGAACCGCTGAAACCCCGTCTCGGTCGCGACTTCAATATGCAGCGGGTCAACGAACCGCGCTTCACCTGTGACCCACTGCACGCTGTTGCGCGAGAACTGGTGTTCGAGAATCTCCACCTCATGATCCAGCGTGATTGCGAGGCGTCTGCGCAGATCCTCAGCCGTGATGCTTTGCTTGTTCTTATGCGCGCGGCCATACACCCCACGCTCGCGCCAGCCAGAAAGATTGAGCACCGTCTCCCGCAGCGTCTTCGATGGGATCGTTCCCGTGTGCACACACACGCCGCCAACCCGCCGGCCTTTCTCGACCACGAGCACGGATTTCTTGAGCTTCGCCGCCTGCACAGCCGCGCGTCGCCCCGCTGGGCCGGAGCCAATGACGATGAGATCGAACGCCTGCATTGCGGGCACAGTCCTCCAGCCCGCAGCCTGCAACTGATTTGGTTAACGAGCGTTAACGGCCGCGCGGCGGCGCTAAAGCGCCTTGACCATGAACACCAGGTCGAGCCGCTTGCCGAATTTGCGTCCCACGCCTTTGAGCTTGCCCTGAACTTCGAAGCCCGCCTGCTCATGCAGGGCAATCGAGCCGGCATTCGCACTGTCGATCCCGCCGACCATCGTCTCAAGGCCCTTGGCCTCTGCCCGCGCGATCAGCTCCGCGAGAATGGCGCGTCCGACACCCCGCCGCTGTGCTGCAGGCGCGACATAAACGGAGTGCTCCACCGTCTTCACATAGCCGGGAAAATCCCTGAACGGCCCGAAGCTGCCATAGCCGATAACTTCACCTGCAGCATCGACCCCCACGATCACCGGAAAGCCTGTGCCCTTGCGCGCCTGCAACCACGCGCGGCGCAGATCGACGGTGGTCTCGGCTTCCGTCCAGATCGAGAAGGTCTCGCGCACGGCGTGATTGAAGATGCCGGTGATGCCTGACAGGTGGGCGTCGTCCGCGTCCACAATGCTGATGCTCATTTATCCTCCCGTATTGCGCCGCAGCGTTGCACGCAGCCTGTCGGGCGTCCACGGGGACTAGCTCGAAACGTCCGGCTGTGCGATCCCGGCAGAAAGCAAAAAAGGACCGCAGGGAGCCCGCCTCATGACCAGCGAAGCCGCCATCTTTCCGATGCTGACCATCCCGCAGTGCGACGCGGCAATGACCGCGCCCGGTGCGAAGTTCGAGCTGGAAGAGAAGCTCATCAACGGCATCTCCCAGCGCACCTACAAACAGGCGCCGCTCACTCTGCGAGACATCGTCATCGCGTCCCGGGAGTGGGGCGAACGGGAATATATTGTGTTTCAGGACGAGCGGGTCACCTTCGCCGCCCATCATCGCGCCGTCGTCCATTTCGCGAACAAGCTGCGCACCGAGTTCGGCGTAAAAAAGGGTGACCGCATCGCGATTGTCATGCGAAATTATCCGCAATGGGCGGTCGGGTTCTTCGCAGCGCAGGTGATCGGCGCCATAGCGACGCCTCTCAATTCGTGGTGGACCGGCGAGGAGTTGCAATATGGCCTTGCCGATAGCGGCGCCAGGATCGCTATCGTCGATCCCGAAAAGCTGGAGCGGATCCGCGAGCACCTTCCCAACCTGCCATTGCTACAGGCCGTCATCGTTGCCCGTGGCGCAGATGACGAGGCCGACAAGCGCATCGTCTCGCTCGAAAAGCTGATCGGACCTGCGAAGTCGTGGGCGAGCTTGTCGGACATGGCGATGCCAGATGCCGACATCGGTCCCGATGATGACGCAACGATCATGTATACGTCGGGTACGACCGGAAAGCCCAAAGGTGCGCTTGCCACACACCGCGGCATCGTTTCGAACGTATTCAACGGCATGGCTTGCCAGGCGCGCCACTTTGTTCGGCAGGGGCTCGCCCCGCCCGTGCGCGATCCCAAGGTCGATGCGCCACGCGTCGCCCTGCTGGCGATTCCCTTTTTCCACGCGACCGGCGCATTCTCGAACCTCGTCCCCTCGATCATGAACGCCGACAAGATCGTGACGATGTACAAATGGGATCCGGGGGAGGCGCTCGAAATCATTCAGCGCGAGAAAGTCACTACAATCGGCGGCGTCCCTGCCATCGCATGGCAGGTGCTCGAGCACCCCGATCGCGATCAGTATGATCTGTCCTCGATCCTGTATGTCGCTTATGGCGGCGCGCCGTCCGCGCCAGAGCTGGTCGCGACGATCAAGCGCAGATTTCCGACAGGCCTAGCCTCCAATGGCTGGGGGATGACCGAGACCTGCGCCGCATCGTGTGTAAATTTCGGCAAGGATTACGAGCTGCGCCCGGACTCCTGCGGCGCAGCAGCGCCAGCGATGGATTTCAAGATCGTCGGCGCCAACGGCGAAACGCTTGGGCCAAATCAGGTCGGCGAATTGTGGGTGAAGGGGCCGAACAACTGCAAGGTCTACTGGAACAAGCCGGAAGCCACGGCCAAGACCTTCATCGAAGGCTGGGTCGTGACCGGCGACGTCGGCCGCATCGATGAAGATGGCTTCGTCTTCCTGATGGATCGCGCCAAGGACATGCTGATCCGTGGCGGCGAGAACATCTACTGCATTGAGGTCGAGAACGCGCTCTACGACCATCCCGCCATCATGGATGCTGCGGTCGTCGGCATTCCGCACAAGGTGTTGGGCGAAGAGGTCGGAGCTGTCGTGCAGCTGAAGCCGGAGATGGATGTGACAGCAGACGCGCTTCGCCATTTCGTTGCGCAGAAGATCGCCGCCTTCAAGGTGCCAATCGAAATTCAACTCCAGCGCGATCCGCTGCCGCGTAATGCCAACGGCAAGATCATGAAGAACGACCTGCGCGGGCGCTTTAAGGCGCGTAGCTAGGCGGGTGGAGTTTACTGGCCGGTCGGCTGCATCGTGAAGATTGCGACGACGGCAAACGCCACGACCACGAGAAGTATCCCGAGACCGAGCATGTAGCGCACGCCTTGGCCGGTCTCCCCCTGGCGGACTTTGGCAGTCTCGGGCTTCATCTGATCTGTTATGCGTATCCTGCTTCTGAATTGAATGGGTGTGCAGCCGCGGGCCCCATCCGCTTGGACTGATGCTAAATAAATCCTTGGGTTGTCAGTGCGTTCCACGATTCACTGCCGCGAGCGGAAACCGACCCCCGTCCCATGCGTTCCCTCTCTGCATCATTTACGAGGGATATCATGGCTCGCACGGGGATCTGGTCCGTAATCGTTTTCACGGTTTTCGCCTTTGCCACCGTGCTCGTGTTTTTCTGGATCCGTGATGGGTCGCTCGGCGCGGCCGGGGATTCGATGGATACGTTACTCGGCGAGACGGGCGCGACTGTCGCGAAGACGGCCGATGATATCGTGGCGAACACCGGTGAGGCGATCAATGACGCCACCGATGGCGATAGCCGCACCTGATTTCAAACTCTGGAGCGAACAATGCGTGTTATTGGTGGGCTGATCATCGCGCTTGCGATCGGATTTATCGCAGTGCTGGGATTTTACTGGATGCGCGACGGCTCTCTGGAAGGCGCGGGCCGCGAGATGGATGCCAATCTCCAGCACCTCGATAAGACGACTGAACCGCTGCAGAAGTCGATCGGCGGCGTCGGGGATGGCGTCAAGGAAACGATCGAGAACGCAACCGACGGAAACGACAAGACCTAGATCCAGCCCCGCCATCTCAGAAGGCCAACGAGGCCAATGCTGATGACGGCAGTCGAGGCGACGACTGCCCCGAAAGACCAATCCTGATCATGAAACGGAATGCCGGCGAGGTTCATGCCGAGCAGTCCGGTGAAAAAGGTCAACGGCAGGAAAAATGCCGAGATGATGGAGAGCGTCAGCAGGCGTCGGTTAAGTTGCTCCTGCCTTTGACCCGCCAGCTGTTCCTGCAGCACTGCCGCGCGATCGCGGATTGAATCAAGCTCCTCCGAGATGCGCGTGATCCTGTCCGCTGCTTCCCGCAGATGCATACTTTGGTCTGCCAGAAGCAGGCGCCGTCCTTCGCGCTGCAACTGCACCATGGCGTCGCGCTGAGGCAGGATATAGCGGCGCAGGATGAGGATGGTGCTGCGGAATTCGGCTAGCGGAATCGCGGGCAAGTGCTCCTTTGACGTGAGCAGTTGTTCCTCGAACTCGTCGACCTCTTCCTTCAACTGCTCGACCACGGGTTCGATCTTGTCGATCAGCTTGTCGGCGATCGCGACCAGTAGCCCGCCCGGCGACACATTTTCGAGCACGCCGGCGGCAACCTCTTCGCGGACTTCGTGGACAGCCTTTACAGGATAGGACCGCATCGAGATGACAAGGTTTTCGGTCGCCCAGATGCGCACCGAAATCATGTCTTCCGGTTCGGCGCCGGGATTGTGGTTGATGCCGCGCAGGTTCAGCAACACGCCGTCTTCATAGGCGGCGCAGCGCGGCCTAGTTTCGGATTGCAGCAGGGCGGAGATCACGGTCGCGTCGAGGTCGCTGGACGATTCCAGCCAGTCACGCGTTTCCGCGGCCAGGCGGTTGAAGTGCAGCCAGCGCCAACCAGTTGTCGGGCAGGCTGCGGTTGGTTTGATGGTCGCCCAGTCGATCCGCTCGATCACGTCGTCAGGTTTGAACTCGAAGCCAAAGATGAAGGCTTCGGCGTTTGGCTCGGCGTGGTCGTTGCGTTCGATGGGGGAGATGGGCATCGCGACTTCGCTTGTTGCCGGGGGCTTGTTGCCGGGGGCTTGTTGCCAGGGGCTTGTTGTCCGGGGGTATTTACCGGGTTCTAGACCGGTTTCGGGAAGCTCGGCTAGCGCCGCGCTTGAATGAAGGCGGGCGCTGGCATTTAAGAGGTCAGCGGCAATCGGCCATGGGTGCGGATCGATGATGAGCGGCACGACAACCTCTCGGCGACTGGACGTGGAACTTGTGCAGCGAGGCCTTTTCGCGTCGCGGGGACAGGCGCGCGAAGCCATCGAGGCAGGTAAGGTGACTGTGAATGGCGTTCCGGTCACAAAGGCCGGACAGGTCGTGGCGGGGGACGCCGTGATCGGAGCTGTCCCGCCGCATCCCTGGGTCTCGCGAGGCGGGATCAAGTTGGCCCATGCGCTGGACGCTTTTGGCGTTGACCCGGCCAGACGTCAGTGCCTGGACGTCGGGTCGTCCACGGGCGGCTTCACCAATGTGCTGTTGTCGCGCGGCGCGCGGTGTGTTGTCGCCGTCGATGTCGGCGTCGGCCAACTCCATCCTCGCCTGCGTGAGGACGTGCGCGTCGTGTCGCTGGAATCAACTGACGCCCGTAACCTCGACGCGGCCATGGTAATTGAACCGCCAACGCTGCTCGTCTGCGACGCCAGCTTTATCGGTCTCGCCAAACTGCTCGCCGTGCCGCTCTCGCTTGCTGCGCCAGGCGCGCAAGTTGTCGCGTTGTTCAAGCCGCAGTTCGAGGTCGGTCGCAAGAACATCGGCAAGGGCGGTATCGTCAGCGATGTCGCCGCAACCGACGCAGCCGCTCGCGCCCTGGAGATCTGGCTCGGGCAGGTGGGATGGCGGGTGAAAAAGTGGACGGACAGCCCAATCGCAGGCGGTGATGGCAATCGCGAGCGACTGTTTCTCGCGGCCCAGACGTGAAGCCTGTCTGCCGTTTCCTGCTGATTTTCAGAAGCCAGAATCAGACGTGCCGCGCTGCTTGCGCAACGCGGCACGCCCTTCCAGGCCCTGGGTTGGGGGGACGGGCCTGTCCTTGAAAGGCGGCCCCGATCTCGCAACGGACGATCGTAAGCAGCCTAATCTTTTACGCGCCAGTCGCCGTAGTAGGCGTCCCGGCAAACTTCAATCGGGCGGTGAATTTCTGAGCCGTCCGGAAGGCGCGTTATTTGCGTCGCTTCGGAACAATCAGACCCCGCAAACCCGTCGCGATCATTATAGGCGGACCTGTCGGAAGGGTAAAGGTCAGAGCCGTATCGTCCGTGCGATGAATTGTCCCTTCCGTATGCGCGGCCGTCAGAACGGTATGAGGAATCGCCAGCGTCGTAAGGATAAACGCCCGGCGGCGCAGGATCGTATCCGTAGTCATTATATCGTGAGCCACCGTAGGCAGGGTTCGGATTGTAGGTCGAGCCCGGTGCATAGCCGTAGCCCGACGCTGTCTGTCTTGGCGGCGCGCAATGTGTCGTGTCTTTGCCGATGCCCTGACCGACGAGACCGCCGAGCACGGCGCCAACAGCCGTGCCGTCACCGCGATGACCGCCGGCTGCGACATTGCTGCCCAGCACGCCGCCAAGTATGCCGCCGAGAATAGCGCCGCCGACCTGGTTGTCGCGCTTGGCTTCGGAGCAGCTGCGAAGGGGATAGTTTTGCGCCGCCGCGGGCATCATCGTGGGGAGCGCGGTTGCGGCGAGAGCGGTCAGGACGAGGAAGGCTTTGATACGCATGGGTGGCTCCTCCGGGACAAACTCGGACAGATCGCACTCTCGGCTTTCCTATCTGAACGGCCGATGAAGGGTCCGTTGGGGGGGCTCAGCGGCCCGTTTGGCCGCGATGGCGCAGCATCTGGTCCGCTAGAACACAGGCCAGCATTGCTTCCGCGACCGGAACGGCCCGGATTCCAACGCACGGATCATGGCGACCTTTGGTGCGAATATCGATGTTCTCGCCCTGTGCATTCACAGTGCGCCGGGGCGTCAGGATCGAGGATGTCGGTTTCACAACGATCCGCGCGACAACCGGCTGCCCGGTGGAAATTCCTCCCACTACGCCGCCATTGTTGTTGGACAGGAACTCAACGCCCCCCATGACAGCATTGGAGCCGGACCGGCGCATCTCGTCGGCATTGTTCTCGCCCGATAAAGCGGCCGACGCGAACCCGGCGCCGATCTCGACGCCTTTCACCGCGTTGATGCTCATCATCGCGGCGGCGATTTCGCCATCGAGCTTGCTATAGATTGGCGCCCCCCAGCCGGGCGGCACGCCTTCAGCGACAACCTCTATGATCGCGCCGCACGACGAGCCCGCCTTGCGGGTCGTGTCGAGGAACGCCTCCCACGTCGGCGCCGTCTCGGCATCGGGACACCAGAACGGGTTCTGCCCGACGACGTCCCAGTTCCAGCTGTCGCGATTGATCGCATGCGGGCCAAGCTGCACCACCGCGCCGCGAATGGTAACGCCTGCGCCGAGCACCATCCGCGCCACAGCTCCGGCCGCAACCCGCGACGCGGTCTCGCGCGCTGACGATCGGCCGCCGCCGCGATAATCACGCACGCCATATTTCTGGTCGTAGGCAAAGTCGGCATGGCCGGGACGATAGCTGTCGCGAATCTCGGAATAGTCCTTCGAGCGCTGGTCGGTGTTCTCGATCATCAGCGAGATCGGTGTGCCCGTCGTCACGGGTCCGCCCGTGCGGTCGTCCTCAAACACGCCGGAGAGAATCTTCACGAGGTCCTCTTCCTGGCGCTGCGTGACGAAGCGCGAGGTTCCCGGCTTTCGCTTGTCGAGAAACTGCTGGACGTACTCCGCCGTGAGCTTCAGCCCCGGCGGGCATCCATCGACGACGCAGCCGATCGCCGGCCCGTGGCTTTCGCCCCAGGTCGTCACGCGGAAGAGATGGCCAAAGGTGTTGTGCGACATGAACCAACGCTAAAGCGCAATTTGCAGGGCTTGAACAGTCTCAGACAGCCGTAGCGCACGAATGCGTGGGGGCGGCGCCCCTGATTGGCCGGACAATGCAGGTTTCCATTCTCTCCTGACGTGCCAAGGTCTGCCGGGGAAGAGGACGGGGAGAAACATGGTGAATAGCGATTTTGCAGAGGAGTCCGCGCGGCCGGCGGCCAGGGTCATCGGCTTTTGGCAGTGCTGGGCGTTTTCGGTCGGCACGATGATCGGGACCGGCATCTTCATGATGCCCGTGCTGCTTGCCCCATTTGGCGGGTTGAGCTTCGGCGGATGGCTCGTTTCTGCCGGTGGTTCAATGGCGATCGCGCTTTCCATAGCCCGCCTCGCTTCGCGCACGACACGATCCGGCGGCCTGCAGATCTATGTGCAGGATGCCTTCGGAAAACTGCCGGGCTTCATCGTCGGCTGGAGCTACTGGGTTGGCTGCGTGCTCTCCACATCCGCCATGGCGGTTGGCTTCGTTGGATACATGACGGTGTTCGCGCCGGGGTTATCTAGCGAGCCTGGGTATCAGGCTGCGTTGGCCCTTGCCCTGATCTGGACGATCACCCTCGCGCAGCTACGCGGCGTGAAGGAGGCGGGGTTCGTGCAGCTTCTGTTTACCGTGCTGAAGCTTGCGCCGCTGGTCATCGTGATCGTGTGGGGCGCCTTTGCCGGAAAGATTGAAAATCTGCCGCCACTGAATCCGACCTTCGACGACCCGTTCGCTATCCTGGCTGCGACGACGTTGTTGACCATGTTCGCATTTCTCGGAATGGAGGTCGGGGCGATACCGGCTGGAAATGTGAAGGATCCGACCCGAACCGTTCCGCGCGCCGTGATTATCGCCACAGCAACCGTGGCCACGGTCTATATTCTGGCAACCGGCGCAGTGATGCTGCTGGTTCCGGCAAACGGGCTTGGCGCGTCCACATCGCCCTTCGCTGACGCAGTGGCCGGGCTGGGCGCGTGGGCGCCGCCGCTGATCACCCTCGGCGCGTTGATTTCCATTGTCGGCGCCATGAACGGAAACATCTTCTGTACTGCACAGCAGTCGATGGCTGCTGCTTTTGAAGGTGTCGCGCCGGGCGTGTTCGCAAGGCTCAACCGAGGCGAGGCCCCGTGGGTATCGCTGGTTGTCAGTTCAGCGCTGGCCTCCGTGCTCCTGCTCTTGAACTATTCGCGTGGACTGGTGGGCGCCTTCACGTTCCTCATCATCATGACGACGGTTGCCACCCTGATCGGATATCTCATGACCGCGCTGGCGGAGGTGAAACGCTCCTGGAGGAATGCGCATGGCTGGGTGACCATCGCGGTCATTGCAGCAGTCTATTCAGCCTTCGCAATCTTCGGAGCGGGTCAGGAGGCGCTGGTCTGGGGTCTGGTGCTCGCGGCGGCCGGCGTGCCCGTTTATTATCTGGGGCGACAGCCAGCCGGGGTCGCTGCTCCCGCCTGATCGCGGCTGGCGCTAGCCCGAACGGGTCGATAAGTTCACCGCAAAGCAGCCGGGAGCCGATCGCCATGACCTACAACTTCAAGGGCAAGACAGCCGTTGTCACGGGCGCGAGCCGCGGGATCGGCGAGGCGATTGCCCGGACGCTGGCGGCGGATGGAGCCAAGGTCGCTCTGGTGGCGCGCTCTGGCGACAAGCTGAAGGCGCTGGCGGCGGAATTGCCGAACGGAGCGGTCGCCATCGAAGCGGACATGAGTTCCGCCGATGGCTGGCGGAAGGCGGCTGAAGGATCACTCGCGGCGCTCGGCGACATCGACATCCTCGTCAACAATGCCGGCGTCAGCGCGGCGCAGACGCTTGGCAAGGTGACGCCAGAGGGACTGGACGAGACGCTGAACGTGAACGTGCGAAACCTGATCCTGCTTACGGATGCGCTGTCGGCTTCGCTGATCAAGCGGAAGGGCAATGTGGTGAACATTTCCTCCGTCTCGGCATTTTCGGGCGGGCTGGGACAGATCGCGTATTCGACCTCCAAAGGCGCGGTGAACTCGTTCACGCGGAATGCCTCGATCGATTTCGGCCGCGCCGGCGTCCGCGTAAATGCGATTGCGCCGGGCGTGATCGACGACGGCATGTGGTCGACTGCCTTTAACAAGGGCCTCGACCGCGAGAAGACGCTGGAGCGGATGGGCCGACTGGTGCCGCTTGAGAAACGCTGGGGCTCGGCGCAGGAGATTGCCGATGCTGTCGCGTTCCTTGCCTCGGACAAGGCTGCCTACATCACGGGGCAGGTGCTCCGCGTCGATGGCGGAATGATTGTCTAGCGATCAGCTGATCGGTTGGCAGCCGTCGCCGAGTGGCGTCGCGACGAAACCATCGGGACACAGCGTCGGACTTGTGTCGCTGGACAGGGCAGACGCTACGCCGATGACTGCAACCGCGCCGAGGCCGATCCAGAACCAGTTGGTCGGACCTGTGTCTTCGGCAAGAGACAGCGCGCCGGTCTGTGGCGACCAGTTGATGAAGTCGATGCGGCGGCCGGCGCTTGCGAAGGAAAGAGCCCAAGGTGCGCTGTTGAAGCCGGTCGAGAACTCAAGAGAGCGGACGGGAAGCGCTTCGCAGGCGTCGCGATTGCGTTCGGACGTGAGGCCAAATGATGCGCCGCACCCAGTGAACAGGCCGAAACCGAATCTTGGCTCGCGCTCATGCTTCGGAGAGTCTCCGAGCGGAATGCGAAGGAACATCGCCGCTTGCGTTCCCGGACCTGCGATCCGTTCGGACCCCTGTAGCCCGCTTGACGTTTGAGCAAGCGCTGGAAGGCAGAGCAGGCTCGAAGCGGAAATCGCACGCAGAAGTCCCAGCGTAGGCTTCATATTCCTCCCCGGATGTCTTGGCGGTAGCTCACACCCTATTCGAGCGATACCATGATTTTTAGCAAACCCAGCAGGCCAGCCGATGACCGACCGGACCATCCCCCCCACCCCCTCCGCCGAGGACTATGCGAAGGCGGCCGCCAATTCGCCGGACGATGGCGCGTGGTTTGCGCGGACAGATCCATTCGTACTGTTCGGGGAGTGGCTGGAGGACGCGAAGAAGAAAGAGCCGAACGACGCCAATGCCATGGCGCTCGCGACGGCGGATGCGCATGGTGCGCCGGATGTACGGATGGTTTTGTTGAAAGGTGTTTCGGACGAGGGGTTCGTGTTTTACTCCAACGCTGAAAGCCGCAAGGGACTGCAGCTGACCGCCAACGCCCAGGCGGCGCTTTGTTTTCATTGGAAGAGCCTGCGCCGGCAGGTGAGGATTTCGGGCAAGGCTGAGGTGGCTTCCGATACGGAAGCCGATGCGTACTTCGCGTCCCGCGCCAAGGATAGCCAGATCGGCGCGTGGGCGTCCGACCAATCCCGTCCGATGGACGGCCGGTTTGAGCTGGAGAAGCGCATCGCCCAGTTTGCGGTGAAGTACGGCCTCGGCAAGACGCCGCGTCCGCCGCAATGGAAGGGCTGGCGCATCGTGCCGACCCGGATCGAGTTCTGGCGCGACCGGCCTTTTCGCCTGCACGACCGGCTTGAGTTCATTCGCGAGGGCAAGAATAAGCCCTGGATGACACGGAGGCTTTACCCTTAGGCGTCCAGCCTTGCAGTTGGATCGCCCGAATCGGTGTGGCAGGTTCGCCAACAACGAGTCAGCCGGGCTGGCCGTAGGGAGTCTGGCATGTATTTCCTGAAGCGGTTGCTGCTTGCCGTGGCGCTGTCGGCCTGTTCGGAAAGCGCGATCGCGCAGGAAACGCCCCAACCGACCGAGCATGATGCGCCGTTGTGGGCCTCGCCCTGGGGCGAGCAGGATCGGCTGGGCGCTCAAACCGCGCCTGAAGGCGCCGCCTATGTGACAGCCGTGTATCAGGTGGAGCGGACGCTGGGGCTGAATGAAGATTTCACTTTGAATGGATCGCAGCGAGGCACGTCGTTTGACGAGAAAATCGTCAGTTCGACGGGGATCGGCACGCAGATCGACGGGGTCGGGCATCTCGGCGTCGAGTATCACTGTACCTAGGCGCACGGGCGCTATCTATCTCAGGCGCGGGCGCGCTGAGGTGGTGTGTGTGCGAATAGTGAGTTGCGAATAGCGAATAGGGCGGCCGCGCGAGCTGTGGCTGCCCCCCTTGTCTCTCGGATTTGGGTGAAAGTGGTTGCGGGCGAGACCCCGTCAGCCCCCCTGGTGTTGCAGCACCTTACGGAGCAAGAGGCTCCGTCTCCGTCTCGCGCTGCAAACGTCGCGATCCACCCCAGTGCTGCGCACTGAGGGAGGAAGAAGAACGGTGCTGATTTCCTCCCTTGGCGACATGTCCGCCGAAACTCGAAGAGCGCAAGGTGAAGGCGGGGCAGCTGCCGTTGCTCACATCGCGCCGATTGATGCTGTAGTGCTCGCAAAGGGCGTGGACGTAGGCGCGGGCACAGGCTTCGAGGTCGTCTAAGGCGCACTGAGAGGACTGGAAGCGGCGCGTGGTCTCGTTCCAGTCGTCGGGAGCTTCAACGAGGGTCAACTCAACGACGCGGTGACCCCAGCCGAGGTGGCGATAGGCTGCGCGCCACAATGAAAAATCTAGTCGGGCTTCGGCGTGAGCCAGCAGAACCCGGAAGTGGTCGTAGGCTGATCTGGGGACCTTCTTCCCGCGCATGGCTTTGAAGCTGTTGGTGATCACCAGGATCATCAACGGCCAGAAGCTGATCAGGACACCCAGCAGGCCGTGATGTCGCGCAGCAGCCAGATGGGAAGACCTCAGCGTTTCATGGGGGCGATTAGACGTGCACCGGGACGCCGGCCGACTTGCGGTACGTCGATCCACCATGTTTTTCGGACAAGTGTTTGAAACTACGCGCGAGATTTTTTGCGTTTCCGCCGAGTCTGCACAAAGGCCTTCCGGCAAAACGGGGCGTAACTCACCCGGTTTTTTCCTTTGTTCACTGTCATTCCGGGCGGAGGCGCGAAGCGTCGGAGACCCGGAACCTGACCTGCTCGCACCGGCGCATCTTGCCGCTGGGTTCCGGCTCACGCGCTTTGCGCAGGTCTAGAATGACGGTCTTGAGTTGGGAGAGCGCGCGGGTGGCGCAAAACAGGACGCGGATCGGGCCGGAAAGGCGCTCCGCGAGTGAGGCGGCTGCGCATTTGTGCGGCTGTATCGCCTTGGCGACCTGCAATCAGGGCGGATCGAGCCTGAAACCATGGCTCCAAATGTGTTCGTGCCCGCCCGGATGACCGGACGGGCACGAGGAATACACTAGTCTCTGGGAATTGGGCGGCCTCAGAAGTTATGAGGCGCTGGCCAAGGACTGGCTGCCCAATGCGAAGAGCTTAGCTACTACTTCTTCTTCTTAGCAGCTTTCGCCGGTTTTTTGGCGGCGGCTTTCGCCGGCTTCTTCGCAGCTTTTTTGGCAGTGGCCATTCTAAGTCTCCTTGATGGTCCCTCAGGTGTCTGCTCGCTAGCGAACTCGCACCCACTGAAGTTGAGTCATATCCGATCGGAATTCCGACTCAACGAATCTCTCATACACCAGACTCGCGCGAGAGTAGAGTACCCCTGCGAAGACGATCGTTGATTGCCTCGCCGAGTCCGCTCGCCGGAATCGTCTGCACCGCGATCGCATCGTGACTCACATCAAGCGCGCGCAGCATCGCGAAGAGGTTCGACGCGGCCTCGGTGAGGTCACCGCGAATCGATAGGTTGAGAGATGGTGAAACACCCTCGGGCGGCGCCCCGAAGGCGAGGAACGCCTCTCCATCCGACACGTTCAACGCATCGAGTCGGAGGTGCGCGCCTGGTGCGTAGTGGCGCCTCATCATGCCTGGTGCGACCACCCCGTCGGAGGCGTCGGGAGAGGCAAGCGGGCCTGTGAACAACTCTATCGCGGAGCGTGCAATGGCGCCCGCGCGAAGCAGCACGGCGCCGTTTTCTCCGGGCGCGATGATGGTCGATTCAACACCCGCAGAACACGCGCCGCCGTCGACGATCAGATCGATTCGAGCGCCGAGACCGGCCGCCACGTGAGCCGCTGTGGTGGGGCTCAACGCCTCTGATGGGTTCGCTGATGGAGCGGCGAGGGGGCGTCCGAAGCGGCGAATAATTTCAAGAGTTGCAATGTGTTGTGGAATGCGAAGGGCGATAGACGGGAGCCCTGCAGTGGCGAGGTTGGAGACGGGACACTGCGTCTTGCGCGGAAGCACGAGTGTGAGAGGGCCAGGCCAGAAATGCTCTGCGAGCCGGCGTGCAAGCGGGCTGAAGTGTGCGAGCTCCTCCGCCATTGCGAGGCTCGCGACGTGACAGATGAGCGGGTTGAACGCGGGGCGTCCCTTGGCTGTGTAGATCGAGGCGACGGCGGCGCCGTTGGTGGCGTCGGCGGCGAGCCCGTAGACGGTCTCGGTGGGCACCGCGACGAGTCCGCCGGCGCGCAAAATGGAAGCCGCGCGATCGAGCGATGCGGGGTCGACGCCGACGGTCGGTGCGAGACCGCGCGGCGGACTATGTGAATCAGAGTTCATGCTTTTTCGAGTCCGCAAAGTGGCGCGTTGCGGCGCCCGCGAAGGTTCGAGAGACGTCGCGCGGGGCGCCGCGTGAGCGCTTCGCGCGTGACTCGCGCGGTTCAATTTCGTGATCGCGCTGTGACATGCGGGTCACACTTTTTCGTAGGTCGAGGCGCGTTCGGATGCCCGACTTCGACTCTTCCGCGCGCTTCGCGGCGTGCCGCGCGCGGGTGTCGGCGGCGTGAGTCGCGCGCTTCATCCCTGACTCACTGGGATGACTCACTGACGACTCGCGACCACATCGATGACGACCTTCACATCATCGCCGACCCACTCTGCATCGCCCGACGCTTTCGCCGCGGTGGACGCGCCGACGCCGAGCGTGAGACGGCTGAGCGTGACTTCGCCGTGCATCGTCGCCGACGACCCGGTGAGGGCGAGGGTGAAGGGCAGGCGGACGGGGTGATCCACGCCTTTGATATTGAGGACGCCGGTCGCTTCGTATGACGTATCGGACATCTTGTAGACGCCGCCGGTCACTTCAAAGACGGCCTCGGGCGTCTTGGTGACGTCGAACCAGTCGCCCTGCACGACGTTCTCGTCGAAGTAGGACTCGCCGGTCGACACCTTGCCCAGCGGAATGGCGACGCGGACGTATCCATCCACAGGCCTGTCGGGATTGGCGGGGGCGTCGGTGTCGAGCTGGATCATCGCGGTCCAGTCAGGGAATCTCCCCTCATAGTTCTTGCCCATATAGCCGAACTTGAACGCCACAGAGCTCTTGGCGGCGTCGACAATCCACGTCGGCGCTTTCGAAGCGGGGGCTTGCTGTTCTTCCTGAGCGACAATGGGGCCAGCGGGCGGCGCGGCTGTCGCCATCGAGGTGGCGGCGATGGCGGCGAAGACCGCAATGGCTGCGCCGAAGGCCCAGATTGCGCCGTATCCATTGTCGGGGGGACCTGCCGTGCGGCCGAAAACTCCGGGTGCGATGCGCGCCATGAGACCATCCTTGTCGATGAACTGATGTTTTATCGCGCCGGCCACGTGGAGCGCGAGCAGTGCGATGATGACCCAGGGGAGTGCGTGGTGAATGCTCTCGGACTTAGCTGCGATGGACTCGCGCGTGGCGTCAGGCAGGCCCGGGATGCCGGGGATATACATTTCAAACGTCCCGAAGAAGCGCGTCTCGTGCTGCCCGATCTCGGCGGAGGCTATGATCCAGCCGGTGAGCGGCATGAGGAGCATGAGGAAATAGAGGAACACGTGCACGGCAGCAGCGACGTGCCTCTGCAGCGCGGGCATGGCCGGTTCCGGCGGTGGTGGGTTCATCAGGCGCCATATGATGCGAACGATGGTCAGCAGCAGGACTGTTATGCCGAACGACTTATGCAGCTGAATGATGGCGGTCTTCGGGCTGCCGGGGCCGTCGGGGAGCAGGTAGTCCATTATCCAGCCGACGGCGATGAGCCCGATTATGAGAAGTGCTATGGCCCAGTGGAGGCCGATGGCGACGGCGGTGTAGCGCTGTTGATCCGCCGACACGGTGGGAGTGGCGGTAGGCTGGGTGGCAACGTCGGTCATGCTATGTCCTCTTTCTGAGGCCGAACTTGGGTGTGTGTATGCCACGGAAAAGGAGCTTCGTCGAAATCGGGGTTATGGCGGGAATGCTTACCGGGTGATGGCGGTGTTGGCCGAGTGTATGGCGACGCCCGAACGACATCCTGGGATCACGGACCATGGGACCCGACCCGGCCTGATGGTCTCGATTATCGCGGCGCCGTTCGATGCGCCGGCCTTTTCGATGCGTTTCGGGCGGTAGATGCCCGGCATAGGGCCTCGCCCTATTTGGAACCGCTGGCGCGGCTCTACGATCTCTGGGCGCACGGCGTCGCTCTGCAGAACGGGCAGGACACGTCCAAGGTGCGCCAAATCCAAGGTGCGCCAAAATGGTGAAGCCGTCAGCCTCGGCATCCTGGACACGGTGAAAGACGTGCGGCTGCCTTAAAAGCTCGGCGCGTTGCAGTCGCTGAATGCTCAAGAGGCAGACGCGTGCACCTCCGTGGCGAAAGTGGAAAAGCCAGATCCTCCGTTCTTCATCGCCGGGTAGTGCTTCGTGAATTCTGCTCCGTTCCACCGGAAGCCGCTGCTTCGGCAGATTGACACGCGGCGTCGGGGCTGGGCGGATGCGGGCAGGCAGCTGGGCAGTTTCGCATGCGGATGAAGGTGATTGCGGCGGCAGTGCTGGCGGCGTTGCTCGCCGGTGGGGCCGTGAGCGGGGCGGCGGCTCAGGGCGGCTGAGGTTTCCATGCCGGCCTCGTAGCGGTAGCGAAGGATCACCAGTTCACCGGCGACCAGCAGTTTGCGCTCGACAGGACGCTGCAGAAGGGCGCAGCGGCGATCTACAAGTTCAATGTGAAGGCGGACGAGGATTATGTCATCACCGCGCTTTGCGATGCGCACTGCACCAGTGTGGGGTTGCGGGTTACGGACGCGGCGGGCGCCATTCTGGTCGAGGGTCAGTTCGACAGCGAGAAGCCGATGCTCGGCTTCCACACCGACAAGGCGGGTGAAGTCACGGTGGCGACTGCGATGGCGCGGTGCAATCACGACGATAGCTGGGCCTTTAGCGTGGCGCTCTTCGGCGCAGGGGAAAAAGCCGCGACAAGCGAGGCCGCGTTCGACGCCGTGCGCGAAAAGATCGACGCACAGTGGCGCGAGGCGGGGCTGGTGCGCGTTGGCGAGGCGAAGGTGGGCGCGCTGACGGTGGGTTTGAACAAGCGAGTTGAGCTCGCGATCGACCCGGCGAAGAAATATGTGGTGATCGGGCGTTGCGACGATGCGTGCGGCGACATTGACCTGTTGGCGCTGCGCAATGGCGATTACAGTGACACGATGCTGGCCTACATGACGCCGGATGCGACGCCGACCCTGACGCTCGATCCGGGCGTATCGGGGCGCAAGGTCTATGTGCAGGTCGACAGGAGCAAGTGCGCGGCCAAGGCCTGCGCCTTTGCGGTCGGCGTGTTCACCAGGCCGTAGGCGAAGAACTACTGTGCTTCTCTGGGCTATCTATCGACCGTATTCCTACGACTTGTCATCCCGGCCGCAGCGAAGCGGAGAGCTGGGAGCCATTCTTCAACCCTCGCGAATCTGAAATGGGTCCCTGATAGCGCTGCGCGCCTCCGGGATGATAAGCTGTGGTTGCTTCAGTGCTTCGTGAATTCCGCTTCGATGACGATCTCGACGTCGTCACTGACGGCGGAGAGATAGTCGGTGAAGCCGAAGTCGGAGCGCTTGAATGTGCCGCGGGCCGAGAAGCCGACGGCGGGGCGGCCGCCATACATGACGGCTTTGTCCATGCCGCCATTGTAGGTGACTTCGAGGGTCGCAGGCTTGGTGATGCCACGGAAGGTCAGGTTGCCGGTGACCGTGCCGGTGAACTGGCCGGTGGCGACGGCGCGGGTGCTGTCGAAGACGATCTGCGGGAATTGCGCGCCCTTGAGGAAGTCAGTGCCGATCTTCTTGTCCCAGCCGGTGTCGGTGGGATGGTCGGCCTGCACGGCGAGGGGATTGATGATGGCGCGGACTTTCGAGGCGGCTGGGTTGGCCGGGTCGAAGTCGAGCGTCGCGTCGAAGTCGGTGAGCCGCACAGTATAGTAAGAGAGGCCCATGTGCTTGACGCGCGCCAGTAGCGAGGCGTGCGGCTTTTCGATCTGGTAGGCGCCTGTCGGGAGGCTGGTCAGCGATTGCGGCGTCTGCTCCGCGGTAAGGGCGCAGGAAGAGAGCACAAGCGGGAGAAGCAGGAGAGCCAGACGCATATGCGGACCTCGAGTGATGACCCTTGTTCAACGCTTCCTATACCTGCGGTCCGTTGTGGTGGCTCTCTAATTCCTGCAGAAGCGGAAACGCACACTCTGCATTGTCATTGCGGGCGGAGCGAAATGCAGGCTCGGAACCAAGGAATTGCGCGTGCCGCCTCTGGGTTCCGGTTCACGCGCTTTGCGGGTGTCCGGAATGACAGTGAGAGTGGGGCGTGGGTTAAGAAATCTACTTCTGTTCGAACTCGGCGTTTATTTCGATTTTGACGTCGTCGGCGATGGGGCCGCCGGCGGCCATGCCCCAGGTGGTCTTGTTGATGGAGCCGACCGCGCGGAAGCCGACCTTCGATTTGCGAGGGGCGGGGTAAGCCTTGAAACCATTATAGGTCACATCGAGCGTGACCGGCTTGGTGACGCCTAGGAAGGTGAGGTTGCCCGTCATCTTGCCAGTGTTGTCGCCAGTCTTGGTGACGGCTGTGGAGGCGAAGGCGATGGTCGGGAACTTGCCGGCATTGAACCAGCGGTCGCCGGTTGCGAGTTCGTTGTTGAAGTCGGTCTTGCTGTCGGCCGGGCGCGTCTTGAGGAAGTCGGTCTCGATCGACTTGGGATCGATGGAGGCCGTGATCTTCGACTTGGTGACGTTTGCGGGGTCGAAGTTCAGCTGGATGTCGAAAGTGGTGAAGCGGGCGGTGTACCATGAGAGGCCGTTGTGCAGGCCCTGCCATTGGATCGTCGCGTGCGTCTTATCTACGGAATAGGCGCCAGCGGGGGCGGCGGCTTGAGCGCAGGCGGTCTGCGCCGTGGCTGTAATGGCGAGAAGCGCCATGGCGGTGAAGCCGGCGAGGATGTGGCGCATGAAAGTCTCCGATAGGTCTGGACGTTGATCGTCTTTACGGCGGAAAGGTGGGGTGTACCCGGCGCAGCGTCCAGTGGGCAAAGACGGTGAACGCGGCCGACAGACGGTCGGCTGACGCGAAATTGATCTTTTTGACAGTCGTCCGGTGGCAGACGCTGGCAAACCAGCGGACGCAGCGGTAGCGTTGTGCATCAGATTTGGCGACGGGGGTCGCAGGGAGCAGGGACATGGTTTTCGGCGCGGGGGCTTTCGGCAAAATGCGCGCGTGGACCGCAGGGGCTTTTGTCTCGACAGCGCTCATCACTGCTATGGCGACTAGCCTTGCCGGCATCGCGCCCGCATTGGCGCAGGGCCCGACCGTGCAGGATGGCGATCTCGACAGCGCTCTCACAACACTGGAGCCAGAGTTCTACTGCGTCTTTGACGTGCTGTCGCAAACCGACGCCTTCTATGACATCGCCGATGTGTGGGTCGCGGCAGACGCGTCGCAGGCCGACATCGAGGCCGCCGATGACGTTCTTTCAAAAGCCGTCAAGGAATGCGCCGACTCCTACGACTGGTCCGAAGACGTGCAAACGCTCGGCGCCAGCGTTGGCGTTCATGGTTCCGTGGTTGAAGTCGTGACCGACGAGATGGTGCTGGCGGGGGTGAAAGAGGAAAAGCTGCAGGGCATCTTCGAGATGCTGGCCGACCTCGATGAGGGGGATACACAGGCATTCGTCGATTCGAGCTGGGTCGAGGACTATGCCTTCAAGAAGAAGATGTATCGCGCGCTGGTGCGGTTCGGGCTGCCGAACGAGGACGCGGCGCTTGAGAACTCCATGCTGGTGCTGGAGTCGTCTGTGTTGACGGCGGACGCCATCGCGAAATGGGTGGACGCAAAAAACATCGACGTTTCAGCTGAAGTGCCGGAAACATCGCCGCCGCGACCGGCGAACAAGTCGGGCAAGTCCGCAAGCACCACGCCACGCCCGCCCAAGATGGAAATCGCGGCGACGGGCACCGGCTGGTATGTCGCGCCGGGCGGATATCTCGTGACCAACGCGCATGTGGTCGAGGACTGCAAGATGGTCACGCTGAAGAGCGGGACGGAGCTTCAGGTCATCAACGTGCAGCCTCGCGAGGATCTCGCGCTTCTAAAGGGAGTGACAGAAGTTGCACCGTTGTCGCTTCGCGATGGCCGCAGCGCGCGTCTGGCGGAGGACGTGCTGGTCGCGGGTTATCCGCTGGGCGGCATCTTGTCGTCAGGGATCAACGTAACAGTCGGGACGGTCTCGGCGCTGGCAGGGATGGGCGATGATACGCGCCGGTTCCAGTTCACCGCGCCGGTGCAGCCGGGCAATAGTGGCGGACCCGTGCTCGACACGTCAGGGCATGTGATCGGCGTGGTTGTCTCGAAGCTAAACGCGATGAATATTCAGGACCAGATCGGTGACATTCCGCAGAACGTGAATTTTGGCATCGCCCTGCCGAGCCTGATCAAGTTCCTCAAGAGCAATGACGTTCCGTTCGAACCGAAAGTGTCGAGCAAGCCGGTCGACAAGGTTGATCTCGCTGAACTGGCGCGAGATTCAACCGTGCTGCTGCAGTGTTATCAGTAGGACGACGCGGTCGCTGGAGCGTTTGCGGTGGTGAAGGTGTTTGCCGTCGTCGCTGGCGCGGTGCTGGTTACGTTTGTTTCGGGAACTGCGAGCGCGCAGGAGCCGGATGATGCGATGCTGTGCATCTATGATGCCGGATCGGCGCAGGACAGCGAAGCTGTCGCCGACGCTTTCCTCTAGGGCGAAGGGATGAAGGCCGGCGATGTCTTGCTCGACGGGGCGACGCAGGGGTGTTCAGACCAGTACAAGTTTTCAGAAACCAGGACGACGGCCGCGCTGGAACTTACGACTTGTCGCATCGCGATCGACTACCTGACCGACGATCTCAAGTTCATGGGCGCCAGTGACGCAGCGATCGATGGTGTGGTCGATACCTGCGACGCGCTTGGCGCCGACGATGTCGACCTGTTCTATGACACCGGATGGCGTGACAACGCGAACTTCCTTGCGCGGCTTAATGCGGAACTCCTGAATGCAGGATTTCCCGACAAGGCCGAAGACCTGGCGATGGCCCACGATATATTCGAGATTTCCGCGATGGCGGACGAAGCAAGGTATTCGTTCATGTTTGCGGAAGAATGACGCCTGAAATGGCGGATTTGTAGCCGGCGTGTTCGAGGCGTAGACTTGTGCAGTCGCACAAGAGAAAGGTCCGCCCATGGACGGCTTTGAAGGCAAAACCGAGAAGGCGCGGTACGATTATCCGTTTGCTGAGCCTCCCACACCCGGCACGGTGCTGGAGGTCGCGCCCGGCGTGAAATGGGTGCGGATGCCGCTGCCGTTTTCGCTGAAGTGGATCAATCTCTGGCTGTTGGAAGATTGCGACGGGTGGACGGTGGTGGACACCGGCATTCCGAACTCAGAGACCAAGGCGCACTGGCGGACGATTTTCGACAACGAGCTGGGCGGGAAGCCGGTGAAGCGCGTGATCGTCACGCACATGCATCCCGATCACATCGGCCTTGCCGGATGGATGACCAAGAAATGGCAGTGCGATCTGTGGATCTCGCGGCTTGAGTATGTGAGCTGCCGTATGCTCGCCGCCGACACCGGGCGTGAGGCGCCAGAAGCGGGCGTGAAGTTCTATCGCGCGGCGGGGTGGGAGCAGGAGGACCTCGACCGGTATGTCGACAGGTTCGGCGGCTTTGGTAAGGCGATCTCTCAATTGCCGGACGCGTTCCATCGCCTGAGCGATGGGGACGAGATTTCGATCGGGGGCCGCGCGTGGCGGATTGTCACGGGATGCGGTCATTCGCCGGAGCATGCGTGCCTCTGGCAGTCGGACATCAACGTGTTCATTTCGGGCGACCAGATCCTGCCGCGCATCTCCTCCAACGTGAGTGTCTTCCCGACCGAGCCAGATGCTGATCCGCTAAAGGACTGGATCAACTCCTGCAAGAAGCTCAAGGGCATCATTCCGGAAGGAGTGCTGGTCCTGCCGTCACATAACGAGCCGTTTTACGGCGCCCACAAGCGTCTGGACGCCCTGATCAACGGTCATGAGACTGCGTTGGGACGGTTGCTGACGAAGCTGGAGGAGCCCCGGAGAGTGCTCGACCTGTTCACCACGCTGTTTGCCCGCGCAATCGAGAAGGACAGTCTGGGCATGGCGACGGGCGAGACGCTGGCGCACCTCAATTGTCTCATAAAACGCGGGCAGGTTATGTCCGTACAGGACGGCGGGACAACGCTCTACAGGCGTGCGTCTTGACGGCGGCGGCAGACGCATAACGTATAGCCCCGGGGCCCGCAGGGTCCGTATGCCCACTAAAAGGCCTCAGGGACTTCTTTTATGAGTGACACCTCGACTGACCAGGCGGCGAGCAACGAGCCGCCCGTCGAGGGCGCTGAAGGCGCACCCCCCGAGAAGGGCCTCAAGAAAAAACTGTTCCATGAGTTTCGCGAGACGGCGATCACGATCGCTATCTTTGTGCCTTTCTGGCTGCTGTTCTCGACCTTTTTCTACGAGCTGCGCTCGATCCCGTCCGAGTCGATGGTGCCCGCGCTGCAGGTCGGTGACCGGGTAGCGGTCGCGAAGTTCGCATATGGCTATAATCGCAATTCGATTCCGTTCGGGATTGGCCTGATGATGATCGGGGATGATCCAAAGAATCCCAATGAGCGCATCATGGGTTCGATACCGCACCGGGGCGACGTGATCGTGTTTCAGCATCCGCATTCGGACAGGGTGATGATCAAGCGTCTTGTCGGCCTGCCGGGTGATACGATTCAGGTGAAGGGCGGCAAACTCTATCTCAACGGCAATGAAGTGCTGCGCGAGAAGGTGCGGACCACCACCTACATTCCCGATGACAACAGCCGCCTGACGACTGCCACGGAATATCGCCAGACGATTCCGACGGGCGAGGACGACAAGACCAAGAGCTTCCTGATCCATGAGTTCTCGGATTCTGATTCGCTGGACGAGACGCCGATCTTCAAGGTGCCGCCGGGCCATGTCTTCATGATGGGAGACAATCGCGACAATTCCGAAGACAGCCGCGCTCCGTCCGGTCATCGCAGCATGGCGACGCAGTTCCCGGAAGCCTGGCCCTATCGCCAGTCGAGCCTGCCGCAGGACACGCGCGATGACGCTATTGGCTTCGTGCCGATGGACTACCTGATCGGCCGCGCCGAGACGGTTCTGTTCACGCTGCACGGCTGCAAGCAGGCGCCAGGTGCGGAATGTCCAGAAGGGCGGCTCTGGAAGGGGCTTTAAGTCCTGACGCGAGCGCCGGGGGTGATTCACACACCGTGCGCAGCGCGTCCGCCGTGCTCGCAAGTCGGACCCTCTGATATCCAGAAATCGCTTATCTTGTGGGCGTTTGGGACCGAACTATACAACCGGTTTTGGAATTCCCGCGCGATGCTCTAAGGACCGACTTCCCACGCGGGCGGCCTAGCCGGTCTCGCGCTGCAACGTACAGAGGAACATGGACGTCGTCGTCAATCCATCGGACCGGCCGCAGAAGGCCGCGACTCCCGGGCGAATCATTGTTGTGCGCCACGGGCGCCCGGCGGTGATCCCGAAGGAAGGCCCGCGTATGGGCTGGCGCGACTACAAGGACTGGTGGGCCAAGTACGAACTGAGCTCACTAAAGGAAGGGCAGAGATGCCCGGACGCCTTGTTGAAGGAGATTGGCGATAGCGCCATCATCCTGTCGAGCGCGCGGAAGCGGGCGATCGAGACGGCGGGCCACCTTGGCCGTGGGCGTCCCGTGAAACACGATGCGATGTTCAATGAAGCGCCGCTGCCGCCGCCACGGGTGCGCGGCAAGATGGGTCCGAAAAACTGGAACAAGGTCGCGCGGCTGCTGTGGATGATGGGGCATACCGGCGGCGAGGAGCACGTGCGCGACGCCAAGCGCCGCGCGGCGCAGGCCGCCGAAGTTCTGGTTCGTGCAGCGCAGGACAGCGATGGTCGTGATGTCGTGCTAGCGGCGCATGGCTGGTTCAATCGCATGCTGCGACCGGAACTTAAGAAGCGCGGCTGGACCAATGTCCATGATGGCGGCGACAAGTACTGGTCGTTCCGCATCTACGCGAAACAATAGCCATGCGGCGCGGTATTTGAAGCGGTCACCGTCGCGCTGATCTGACGAATTCATCGGGGTCGGACGCGCTTGCCTCCCAAACCCATGCGCTTATGGTGCACCACCTTTTGGAGACCCGTATGGCTGAGGCTAAAGCCGCAGATATTGCAACGATGAGCTTTGAGGACGCCCTGCGGGAGCTCGAAGGGATAGTTCACAAGCTTGAAGCAGGCGATGTGCCGCTGGATGATTCCATACGCATCTACGAACGTGGCGCTGCATTGAAGGCTCACTGCGAGAAGCGGCTTAAGGAGGCCGAACTCAAAGTTGAAAAGGTTGTGCTTGGCGCCGATGGTCCCAAGGGACTTGAGAGAGCGGATGATCTC
This sequence comes from Caulobacterales bacterium, assembly GCA_038326205.1. Lineage (GTDB taxonomy): Bacteria > Pseudomonadota > Alphaproteobacteria > Caulobacterales > Hyphomonadaceae > UBA7672. Next base: position 36,964 of record JBBQJV010000013.1, read on the forward strand.
TAGTCAACATATATCCCTCGTCCGGGCCGCACGCTCCTACAGGCAGTGCATATCGATGGCGCAGGAGCCCACGGCGCAGGAGCAATGTCTTGATCATCGTGGTTGATCCCGCATTCGAGCAACGGCTGAACGAAGTCGCGGACCGTGTCACGGTCGCGCTCGACCAGTTGATTCCGCCTGCATCAGGTCCGGAGGCGCAGTTGATGCGCGCCATGCGCCACGGTGCGCTGAGCAAGGGCAAGCGGCTGCGGCCGTTCATCACCATCGAAGTGGGCCGCATGTTCGGTGCGCAGGAGAAGGCGCTGCTGCGTGGCGCCGCCGCCGTCGAATGCATGCATGCCTATTCGCTGATCCATGACGATCTTCCCTGCATGGACGACGACGATTTTCGCCGGGGTCAGCCCACCGTCCACAAAGCCTTCAACGAAGCGACGGCCGTGCTGGCGGGTGACGCGCTGCAGGCGCTCGCGTTCGAGATCATGGTTTCACCCGAAACACACCGCGATGCGTCGATGCGGTGCAAGCTGGTCGAGCGGCTGGCCTATGCGTCCGGCGCGCGCGGGATGGTCGGCGGCCAGATGATCGACATGCACCCGATCGCGGACGGGGAGGAGCCCCTGCAAGTGCTGACCCGGATGCAGCGTCTCAAGACCGGCGCCTTGATCACGCTGTCGGGCGAGGTCGGCGCCCTGCTGGGCGGGGCGCTTGAAACCGAGCGCCATGCCATCGCCGGGTACACCAATGATCTCGGTCTTGCCTTTCAGATCGTCGACGATCTGCTGGATGTGGAGGGCGATCCCTCAATTCTGGGCAAGGCGACGTCCAAGGACTCGGACGCCGGCAAGATGAATTTCGTTTCATTACTGGGGGTTGATGGCGCTCAGGATCGGGTGCGCTATCTGGCCGCACAGGCCAAACAGCATCTGGCGTCGTTTGGTTCGCGTGCGACATCTCTCCTTCATACGGTCGACTTTGTGCTGAACCGCCGCCACTAATGGGTCTTATTAACGGTCGACCAACCTCACTGGGGTGCAGATCCTGGCATGAACACGCCAACGCCATTGCTGGACCAGATTGCGAGCCCGGCCGACCTCAAGGGCCGGACGAAGGCTGAGCTGCGCCAGATCGCGGACGAGGTCCGGGCTGAGACGATCAACGCCGTTTCCGTCACGGGCGGCCACCTTGGCGCTGGGCTGGGCGTCGTGGAACTCACCGTCGCCATTCATGCCGTGTTCGACACGCCGCGCGACAAGCTGGTGTGGGACGTCGGTCACCAGGCCTACCCGCACAAGATCCTCACCGGCCGTCGCGACCGCATGCGCACGCTGCGCCAGGGCGGAGGCCTGTCCGGTTTCACCAAGCGCGACGAGAGCGAGTATGACCCGTTTGGCGCCGCGCACGCCGGCACGTCGGTTTCCGCCGCTGCAGGTTTTGCCGTGGCGCGCGATCTGCTGGACGCCGATAACCGCGTGATCGCGGTGGTGGGTGACGGCGCGATGAGCGCAGGCATGATCTACGAGGCGATGAACAATGCCGGCGCGATGCATGCCCCGCTGATCGTGATCCTCAACGACAACGACATGTCGATCGCTCCGCCGGTCGGCGCCATGAGCCACTATCTTTCGCGCACGGTTTCCTCGAAAGGCTACCGCCAGGTGCGCAACCTCGCCAAGCGCGTCACGCGCAAGATTGGCCTTGAAGGTCTGGTCAAGAAGGCCGAGCACTCGATCCGCAGTTTCAACATGGGCGGCGATCTGTTCGGCGCTTTGGGTTTCTACTATGTCGGGCCGATCGACGGACACGACATGGATGCGCTGGTCGACGTTCTCGAGAACGCACGCGACATGAATAACGGCCCGGTGCTCGTTCATGTGGTGACGCAGAAGGGCAAGGGATACGTCCACGCAGAGAGCGCTGCCGACAAGTATCACGGCGTCTCCAAGTTCAACGTCGTTACGGGCGAGCAGGCAAAGGCCAAGGCCGGACCGCCGTCCTATACGAAAGTGTTCGCGCAGGAACTGGTCCGCACGGCCGAGAAGGACACCCGGGTGGTCGCAATCACTGCGGCGATGCCATCTGGCACAGGGCTCGACCTATTCGCTCAGAAATTTCCGGAACGCTGCTTCGATGTCGGCATCGCAGAACAGCACGCGGTGACGTTCGCGGCGGGCCTTGCAGCGGAGGGCATGAAGCCATTCGCTGCGATCTATTCAACTTTCCTGCAGCGCGGCTATGACAGCGTCGTCCACGACGTCGCAATCCAGCGACTTCCGGTTCGCTTTGCGCTCGATCGCGCCGGCCTCGTTGGCGCCGACGGTCCGACGCATGCGGGATCATTCGACGTGGGCTTTCTCGGCGCGCTGCCGGGCTTTGTGTTGATGGCGGCGGCTGACGAAGTTGAGCTGCAACGCATGGTAGCGACCGCGCACGCGATCGACGATCGCCCGTCAGCGTTTCGCTATCCGCGCGGTGAGGGCATTGGCCTCAAACTGCTGGACGATCCGCAACCGCTGGAGATCGGCAAGGGCCGCGTCGTCAAACAAGGTTCAACCGTAGCGATCCTGTCCTATGGCACGCGGCTTCAGGAATGCCTGCTCGCAGCGCAGATGCTGGACAAGCAGGGTCTGTCGACGACGGTGGCTGATGCGCGCTTCGCCAAGCCGCTCGACGAAGCGCTTCTTGCTGATCTGGCCAGAAACCACGAAGTGCTGATCACCATCGAGGAAGGTGCGCGTGGCGGTTTCGGCGCGTTTGTGCTGCATTCGCTTTCCGAACGGGGTCTGCTCGATCCAACTGCTTCGAGCAGAGGCCTTCGCATCCGCACGTTGACGCTTCCGGATATATTCCAGGACCATGACTCTCCCGAAAAAATGTACGAGCAGGCCGGCCTTGATGCCCGCTCCATTGCGGCAAGCGCCATCAAGGCGCTCGGTCGCGGCGACGAGCGTGCGCTGAAGCTTATCGCGGGTTAGTTGGCGCTCGGCGCCTGCTTCAGGCGCTTCACCAGTTCCTGCCTTACCTTCCAGGGCTTGAAACTGGCATGCATGCGCGAGAGCCAGTGTGAGTTCACAGCCATGTATGGCTTACCCAACTCGCGGGCCGAGGGCAGAATTTTTCGCGATAACAAGTCGATGGCGTGCTCGATCTCTTCGCGCGACACAAACACCAGCGAGCGGCCGCGATGGTCGATGAACCAGGTGGGATAACCTTTTCCGTGAACGGGACGTGGCAGCGGCGGTTCGAAAACGGTGGCCTGCCAATACGGCGCGTCGACGGCCTTGTGCACCCACGGCGTAAGAGGTGATAGGCCCGGCTTCTCGCGGTACTCCAGACGGATCTGCATGATGGATGGATCACAATGACGAAGGTATCCGTCAAGCGTGCTGACAAGCAGTCGAGCAGGTGCGCGTTCAGGCCGCTGGACTAGGGGCGACTGTTGCCGTCAATACTTCTCTAGCCTCGGGTAGCTGCGGCTTGGGTGTTACAAAAGGCTTGGCGTTGCGCTCGAGTGGCGCGCCGATCAGTATCCCGATCGCCTGTAGAGGTGGCGTATGATCACAAATCACCTTGAACATGATCAGAAGCGGCAGCGCAATGATACCGCCGACGGGTCCCCACAGCCAGATCCAGAAGCTGACGACGAGGATGATGGCGAGTGGGTTCAGCGTCATCCTGCGGCCGACGATCGTTGGCGTGACAAGGTTGGCTTCGACAAAGCTAATCGCGATGAAAGCTAGCAGAGGAAAGCTAGCCTGCAAAAGCGTGTCGAATGTGGCGAGGCTTGCAAGGCCAATTAGCCCCATCATGATGACTGGTCCAAGGAACGGGATGAAATTGCAGAGCATCGCGAGGCCGCCCCACATCAGCGGTTCGGGCAAACCAAGCTGCCAGCAGGCAAGGCCGGTGGCGACACCGACGACCAGGTTGATCGTGGCGAAGGTCATGATGTAACCCGTAACGCGATAACTTACGTCCCGAAACACGCGGGCCGCCCTAACGCGTCTCGAAAGCGTTGGCTGAAAGGCGAGAAATTTCAGGCGAAAATCGTCGCGAGTATTCAAGAGGAAAAGCGACAGGATGAACACGAAGCCGGTTTGCGCGATCACAGTTTGAGCCGACGCCATGACAAATTCGGCGAGTCCGCGTTCCTGCACCACTACCGTCTGACTTGGCGGCTTGGTAGGTTGACCAATGTTGAGGTCCTCGACTTGGCTGGAGATGTCAGTCAGCGGTTTAAGCGGCGCCTGCAGTTCCTGGATGTGCCGCGTTGCTCGCTTGATCAGTTGCGGCGCATCATCAATCCAGCGAGAGGCCGGCTGAGCGATGGCCGAGAAGGCGAGCCATACGACCACGCCCGCCGTCGCAAGCGCCATAAACGCTGCGAGCGGCCGTGGAATCCATAACCGTTCTATGAGGCCACACAGCGGCGCTAGTAGCACGCTGAACACGAGCGCGGCGGCTATCGGAAGCAGGTAGTCCTTGGCTGCCCAAAACGCGAGGCAAATCGCCAAACCTACAAGGATGGCGAGGCTCACTGCGGCAACCAGTTGCGGATGCCGCTCCACGACCAGGAACGGCGCCCTTGGAGCGATCCCCGTTATGTTGGATGCACGTTTGCGACGTTTCATTTGTGGGTCTAACCAGGTCCAACAATCCTAACGGTGGCACGGGCATAAGGTTCCGACCTGCGCCATCTCGGATGGCGTCAAAGGAAGAGCGCATTCCTGCCGGATCGGGTCTATATGTCTGTTCACCGGGCGTTCAGGCGGTCCGCATCAGCCTGTGCAGCCCGGAAGAGGGCCCGGAAGAGGGAATGCCCATGGTCAAAAATTCGAGTTTCATTATCGCAGCGTTCCTGGCGACATTGTCCGCCGGCTGCTCAACCCCTGCCGCCAAAACACCTGCCGAGCTGGCCGAGGCTGCCAAGCCTGATCCGCGACAGGGTGAGGAAGTTCGCAACATTTGCTTTACCCAGCAAATTCGTAGCTGGCGCGCGCTCGACAACCGATCGGTCATTGTAGAATCCGGCGTGCGCGATGAATACAAGCTTGATCTAATTGGCGCCTGCCAGCCGAACGACGCCTTCACCTCCATCGGCCTTGTTTCGCGCGTTGGCGGGGGCTCGTGCCTCGAGTCCGGCGACAGGCTGGTCACAGACGCGCGCTATAGCATGGGATCTTGCTCAATCCGCAGGATCTACAAGTGGAACAAGGACGCCGCCAAACCAGAGGCGTCCAGCGCCAGCTGATCCCGGCGCAACAACAAGATGAAGCCCGGAAAGCATTGCTTCCCGGGCTTCTTTGTTGGGCCAGGCGAGCTGCACGTCCGCCCGGCCCGCCGGATCGCGGGTCTAAGTTGGACCCAAGGACCGCGAGCCGGTGACCGATCTACTGCCAGTAACGCGGGGCCTTGTAGTAATCGTACACACTGTCCCGCATCTGAGTGTCATCGAACGTCAGCTGGTCGATCGCGTCAGACGGCGCAGCCTGCAGCTGCTCCTTGGTGACGTTCACGACGTAGCCTTCCTTCTGCTTCTCATAGTCGAGCGTTGACCAAGGAAGTGGATGGAACTTCTCGTTCATCCCGAGAAAGCCGCCAAAACCGACGACGGCAAAAAGGATATTATTAGAGGTCTTGTCGAGAACGACGTCTTCGACCTTGCCGATCTTCTCGCCGGTCATGTTGAAAACGCTGGATCCGATAACCTTGGAGGCGCGAATTGCGCTGGTGTGACCGCTGGGTGTGTGCATTGAAAATCCTTCCGTGCTGGGGTGCCCATGACAAACGTCGGAACCTGCCAGCGGTTGCGAGAAAACCTCAACAGAGCCGGCGACCTTCGCGCGCGCTCCGCGTGCACAGATAATTGCGCCGACGCCATCGACGATATGGTGAATAGGGTTTGCAGGATGGCGCATGGTTTGCAGACTCGTACCTATGGCCGATGAGACCGCCATTCCCGGAGATCTTCGCGAGGTGGACGTCTGCGTCTGCACTTTTCGCAGGCCTGCGGTTGCGCGGCTGCTCGCTTCCCTGGCGAAACAGGAATTGGGCGGATCGTTCCGTATCCGTGTGATTGTCGCAGATAACGACGATACCCCCTCGGCACGCGAAACTGTAGAAACCGCTTTTGTTGCCGAAGGACTGGATGGCGTTTACCTCCATGCTCCGGCCCGAAACATTTCCGTCGCCCGCAATGCCTGCCTGCAGGCGGGGAGAGCTCCCCTGGTTGCCTTCATCGACGATGACGAGATCGCAAGGCCGGGCTGGCTGATAGGGCTTGTCACGGCGATGGATGCCGCAAAGACCGATGTCGTCTTTGGAAAGGTAAACGCTGCCTACGCGCCCGATGCGCCGCGCTGGATGCCTGCGGCGGACCTTCACTCCACACCTGCGCCGTTCCGCAATGGCGCAATCGACGGGGGCTATACCTGCAACGTCTTGATGCGGCGCAGGGCCATCGGCGCACTGCGTTTCGATCCGACCTTCGGGCGCAGTGGGGGAGAAGACACTACTTTCTTCGCAGCCATGCGCGGCATGGGCGCTTCGATGAGTTACTCCGCTGATGCCGTGGTCGACGAGCCGGTGACGAAGTCGCGCTCCAGCCTGGCATGGCTGACCCAGCGGGCTTATCGCTCTGGGCAAACCTATGGGTTGCTGAGGCTGGGCAAGGGCGAGAGCCGCGCAAGACTTGCTGCCGTGTCGCTTGCCAAGGTGATGTGGTGCTTGATCGTCTCCAGCCTCACCCTCTGGTCGCCCGCCCGCTGGCGCAAATCGGCGGTGCGGGGATGGTTGCATATGGGGGTGCTGGGGGCGGTTGTGGGGGGGAGGTCGATTGAGCTTTATGGGGCCGCCGATGGGTGACGAAAAACCCCCTGTGGACAGACGCTTGTTCCACGTTGCCGGATGGTTCTGTCTGATGGCGCTTGGCGTTGCGGCCATCGTGCCGATGCTGGGATTTGCCTGGCAGAATGTCGCGACTTGGACCCTGGTTAATTCGGCGCCGAAAGAAACGCGCGCGGCCTTGCTGGCGGACTGGTCCGGCTCAAACTCGCCCGACTATCTCGAAGCGGTCGCAGAGCTCAGTTTGCAGCAGACGACGGCTGACGAGGCGTCCGCTTTTGTCGCCGCGCGCCGTGCGACACAGCTCGATCCTTCCCGCGCCTTCGCATGGGCGATGCTCGCCTATCTCGAAACGCGGCAGATGCGCGGCAATGTAAATGACGTGGCGCTGGATGCGCTGACGAAATCCATGGATGCCTGCCCGTTGTGCAACAGCGACTTGATCCGCTGGCGGTTCAACTATGTCCTCACCAACTGGGCCGACATCCCGGAACCGATCCGGAGCCGGGCTTTCGAGCATGCCGACCTCTTGCGCTGGGTCGGAACGAATGCTGAGTTTCTCGCCGAAATGCGCTACAAGGCGGGTCTCAACGGGATCCCGTTCGACGCCTATCGCTCCAAGGTGAAGACGCCGGCCCGTACCTGGGATATCGCTCCCAGCGCCGGACTTAGCAGCACCCGCCAGTCGCCAGGCTGAGCCGGTTGGCTGGAGATACGCGAAACGCAATGGGCGACACAGAATCCCTCGATGAGAAGAATGCCAACGCAGGCAAGATTGCTGGCGATGCGCTTATCGTCGTCATTCCGGTGCTCAACGAGGCTCAGCACATCGAGGCTTGCGTGCGGTCGCTGATGACGGGCGACGAGCGCTTGCAGACGGTCGATATGGTGGTGGTCGACGGCGGAAGCCGGGATCGTACGCGCGGGATCGTCGAGGGCATGCGTGCGGAGTTTCCGAACCTGCGCCTGCTCGACAATCCAAGGCGGTTGCAATCTGCCGCGGTTAACCTTGCGGCGCGCGATGCGGGCAAGGGACGCAGCATACTGGTGCGCTGCGATGCCCATGCGATCTATCCCGAAAACTATCTGATGCGCGTCGCGGATTCGCTCATTCGTCACGGTGCGGTCTCGCTGGTTGTGCCAATGGATGCCGTCGGCACGAGCTGCTTCCAGCGCGCCAATGCGTGGATTGTCGACACGCCTCTTGGCTCTGGCGGCTCCGCCCACAGGGGCGGACGCAAGTCAGGTGAAGTCGATCACGGGCACCATGCCGGCTTCGATCTGAAGACGTTTTTTGCCATTGGCGGCTATGACGAGACGTTTTCGCACAATGAAGATGCGGAGTACGACACGCGGTTGCGGCAGTCCGGTGGGCGGATCTTCATGGATGCCGAAATCCGGCTGAGCTACCTGCCGCGCGCGACGGTTGGGGGTCTGGCGCGGCAGTATTTCAACTACGGCAAGGGCCGCGCGCGCACGCTGATGAAGCACGGCGAGCTGCCGAAGCTGCGTCAGCTGATCCCCCCGGCGACGCTCGTGGCGTGCGTCGCGGGGCTGGCGACGGCGCCGTTCAGTCTGTGGGGCTTTGTTCTGCCCGGCGGCTATCTGGCGGCCCTTGTGGCGTCGTCACTTATGGTGGCGGTCAAGCAGAAATCGGCGTGTGGCCTGCTGGCAGGGTTGGCGTCGTCGACCATGCACATGAGCTGGTCGCTCGGCCTGTTCCGGCAGTTCCTGAAGGGGCAGAGCAGCTAGAGCGCGGTAAGCTTCGGTGGAAGCGGCTGCGCGGCGGCATAGGCTCTAGATTCCTTGTTACCTGTCGGGTTCACGTCTTCGGTGAAACGCCGTAGGCGATTCCACTTCTGCCGATCCGGCTAGGCTGGCTTTGCTTTGGGTTCTTCGCGATCCTTGATTTCCTGATCCCGCGCGAGGCCGCAGGCGATGCCAAGCAGCAGAGCGTAAAGCCATGTAAGCGACGGCATGTTGAGCGACGAGTCGGTGACGCCGTGCAGCAGCAGAAGACCGCTGGTCGCGAAAGACATACGCGTGAATGTTCGCGGGGCGCGACGCGAGGCTAGCGTTGTCATGATCCGAAAGTGGACCGCCGCGAGTGCAACAAGCAGCAGGGCGAGACCGACGAAGCCAGTCTCGACAACCCAGGACACGAAGACGTTGTGGGGCCCGCCAGGGGCGAGCGTGGCCTTGGCGTTGTCTAGCGTCTGCACCGTTGCGCCAGCGATGCCAACAGAGCCCAGGCCATGGCCGGTCAGCGGCTTCTGTAGCCACAGCGAGGAATATGCATCGAAGCGCTGCAGGTTGGGCAAGGCATCGCCAAGACCGATTCCGGGGGGCACCGTCTCATCGCGCAGCCAGCCGTCCGTTACACCCCAGATCACAAGAACGCAGGCGAGTATGGGCGTAGCAATCACGGCAATACGGCCAGTAAGGCCGCGATGCGGGCGGGACATGATCGACAGCGTATCCCACCAGACATAGGCGAGCATGATGCCCAGCGCCATCAGGATACCGGGAAGGGATTTTGCCATCAACAGGCACGCAACCGCCAATCCAAGCAGCAGGAAGCCGCCGAGAGCGTCGCGTAGCAGGCGGTCCACCATGCGCAGTCCCAACAGCGCGTCGGCGTCGACCTGCTTCAGCACATGCAGGATGCGGCCAAGGCCGAGTATGGCGAGCAGGCCGAACACGACTGACGCGTTGGCTGGTGTCTCGAAGGCGTCAGCGATAAGGCGGTTCCCGGCGGCGCCGGCGCCGGCGCTACCAATAAACATCCACGCGCAATACGCAGCGGAACTCCATACGAGCGTGCTCCAGCCAGCAGAAAGGGCGGTGCGGCGGCCAGCTGCGAGGTAACCGATGGTCCACATGCCGCCAGCCGCAAACAGCACGGCGAGTGGCGCACTGGCGCGGCTGAGCGGTCCGACGAGGCCCGAGGTGGCAGCGATTGCGATGACGGCAGCGCCGATCAGCATGCCTGGCGTCATGCTCCGTGGGCCCGCAACGGCCAACGATGCGATGGCGATCACGGTGATGCCGACTGAAAGCATCAGCGCCGCGATAGGTTGCACGGCGCCGAAGGCCAGGTTGGCGAGGGCGATGGCGAGGGCTGCCGCGATTGCGGGCAGCACGTCGCGCAGGCGCGCGCGCGGCTGATCAGGCAACGTGCGGCGTCGCTTGTCCCATCCCATGGCCGCCTGAGCGGGGATATCGTTCATGCTGTCCGTCTCGTGTTTGCGCGCTGTGTTGACTGGCTATTCCGCAGCATGACGGCTCCGGTTCCGGTCGGGTTGCGGTTGAGGCTTACCCAGCGTGTCCGCGATCAAGCGCGCGAGTTCGCCACGCTCGGCCACGAAGTTGGAGTTGGGCATGGCGAGAAGGCGCGCTCGGCGTTCGGCAATCGGCGTCTTGTCGGTGGCGAGTTGCGCGAACAGTTGGGGTAGTGTGGTTGCAAGATCCTCGGGCAGGATGAAGCCGATGTCGTGCAAATCCGCCCAGGCCGCCGTTTGCGTACCTGCCGGCGCGATCGGCGGCACGCCGTAATAGCCGCCTTCGTAAAGCCGGTTGGGCAAGAGCCAGACCGAGTTATAGCCCGCTTCCATGAAATCACCGGCCCAGACGACGTCGAGGCCTGCGTAGATTGTGGCGAGGTCTTCTGGCGAGCGATAGCGGCCGTGGAAGCGAAGGTTGGCGACGTCTTTGATCTGGACGTGGAAGTCCGTGATTTCTGTCAGCGAAGGAATGCCGTGCAGATCGATGCTGATCGCGGGGCCGAGCTTTCGTGCGGCGTCTAGGAGTAGGCCGAGGCTACGCTTGCAGCGAAGGATACCGACCCAGCCGACCCGCAACGGGTTGGAAGCGGCCAGGCTGGAAGCGGCCAGGCTGGAAGCGGGGAGGCTGGCCGTCGGCCGGAGGCCGTAGTTGGCGCCGGCAGCAAGGCGGTTTTCGATGATGGCGGCTGTGTAACGCCCGCGATGGTATTTCTCGAAATGATTGGTCAGGAATCCCGGCGACGACACGACCAGCTGCCGCGTATGCTTGAGCAGCGCGCCTTCAAGTCGTCGGAAGGCAAAGCCGATCGCATCGCCGCGTGTCAGCAGGCGGTGCACATCGAGCGATTCATAGATAACGGGCGTTCTCAGCTTCGCCTTACGGCGTGCGAGCAGGGCGGTCGCCAGCATGTCGAGATTGCGGGCGTAGATAACGTCGGCCGACGCAAGCTTGTCATACTGGGCGGCGGCAAGGCGGGCGCCCCGGAAAATCGAGGCAATCCTCTGTGCGTAGGCAGCATCAAATGTGCGTCCCAGATCGACATTGTCCCAATCCACCGAATAGTCATCCCGGCGGTGCATGGTGAAGCCGATGACATCCAGCCCATCATCACGGAATCCCTGCACGCGCCGTCTCACAGCGGCGTCGGCGGCGTCATGTCCGAAAAAGGCAATCCGCGTCATTGGAAAACAGGTGCAAACAACGCGCCCAGCGCAGGCGTCCTTGGAGCATAAAGGTGAAACTGCATTAACCATACACGGGAGAGATGAACGACATGGGCTCGGCGCCAAGGCAGGCGCAGTCGTCTGGCTTGCCTGTTGCTTAGCACTATATTCCAAATCGCCCTACCAGGGTGGCGTGCATTGGAGCGAAGGTTGAAGGTCCCGCAGCTGCGGATCAGAGAGTTTTTGACCAGCGTTCGTCGGCATGCCGACGACGCACGGGTGAAACTTGCCCCGCATATGGCGAAGGCTGGCCTACACGTGGCTCGGCTGCGTGAGCGGGTGGATGGCTTGCTCGATCGCTACATGCCAACCGGCGGAAAGCCGAAGGCGCCGCCCGTTGTGCCTCTGGCGGTGACCTCCGCAACGATTCCTGACGGGCAGCGCGTCTACGCGATCGGCGACGTACATGGCCGGGCGGACCTGCTGAAAGCCCTGCTGGCCAAGCTGCATAAAGACGCGCTCGGCGGCGACTATAAGGGGCGTCCCAAACTTGTGTTCCTGGGCGACTATATTGACCGCGGATTCCAGTCGCGGGAAGTAATCGACATCCTTCTGGGCGACCTTATGTCTCCTTTTGATACATTCTTCCTGAAGGGCAATCACGAAGCGGCCATGCTGCAGTTCCTGTCCGAACCGGGCATGGGCCCGCGCTGGGTTGAGCATGGCGGGGCCGAGACTCTGGTCTCCTATGGGGTCCGTCCGCCGCGCTCGCGTACAGCAGTTGATGATTGGGCGATGGCTTCGCAGGAGCTGAAACGCCAGATGCCCCGTGAACACCTGCAATTTCTGATGAACCTGCAGATAAACGTCCGCATCGGTGATTACATGTTCGTGCACGCTGGTGTACGACCCGGCGTCGACCTGGACCAGCAGTCGGAGTACGACATGCTCTGGATCCGGGACGAGTTCCTTAACGATACCCGCCCGCTTGGCGTGGTGGTGGTGCACGGCCACACCCCCGCATCACAACCGCATCGCGATTCACGCCGGGTTGGCCTCGATACCGGCGCGTACATCAGTGGCGAGCTGACTGCGGCCCGATTTGAGCATGAGACGGTCGAATTTTTATCTACGGGCGTCGGCGCCGCGAAAGCTGCGACCGTCACACGTTAACAGGAGAGATATGATGAACCCGATCCGGAAGGCGGTGCAGGCAATCATAGCGCTCGGCGCCCTGGCGCTTTCAGCGTGTGCGTCGGGGCAGTCCATGGGCAGCCCGAGCGATGCGGTCCCGGCGACGGTTGGCATGAACAGCTATCGCCTCGGTTCGGGCGACGAAATCAAGGTTACCGTCTACGGCGAGCCCGACCTCTCCAGTAATTTCACCGTCGATGGCGACGGCCGGATCACGATGTCGCTGATCGGCCAGGTCGAAGTCGGCAAGATGACGCTCGGCGAGGCAAGCGAAAAGCTGCAGTCGAAGCTGAAGGACGGCTGGCTGCGCGATCCGAAGGTCGCGATGGAGCTGGTAAAGGGCCGCCCGTATTACATCCTCGGCGAAGTGAACAAGCCCGGCGAGTATCCGTTCTCATCCGGCCTGACCGTGATGAACGCCATCGCGAGCGCCGGCGACTTCACCTATCGCGCCGACAAGGGCCGCATCCTCATCAAGAGTGTCGACAGCCCGATCGAGCGTGAGGTCGACTTGACGCCGTCGACGCAGGTTCGCCCCGGCGACACGATCCGCGTCCGAGAACGTCTATTCTAGCACAGCAGGCACGTAGCGATGACGCAGGCAAAGCGCTCGGCGAGGAGATGGCGGACTATCGCCACCATCACCGTTGCTGGCCTGCTAACAGTGTGTGGCGTCGTTCTGAGTCCAATCGCCGTCGGGCAGGAACCCGCGCTGATCACGAAACTGAAAAACAACGTGAAGTGCTCGGAGAGAGACGCGGCCAAGCAGCTAAACCGCAACGCAGCTCGTAGTGGCGCCGACCTGCCTGACGTGTTGGCCGCACTCGACGAACTCTCGATCGACCGCAAAGCCTGTGCAGAAATCAAGGATGCAGCATCTGTCCTCGCTCGGGACCTTGCGAAGGCCGAGCCTGCGCCCACCAAGGCTGCACCTCAGGCCGAGGTCGAAGCGGAGCCAGCAACGGACGCTCGACCAGATGTCATCGCGCTAGCGGCAGCCGAGCGGATGCGGGAGGTCCTGGCTGAAGCCGACCAGAGCGCCTCGGCCATGCGTTTCGAAGTGGGCCCACCGCCACGCAACCTGACCCGTAATCGGGCAGCACCGACATGACGTTCATGGTGAATGCCCCGCTAAACGCCGCACTTTCAACCCTTGCGCGAGATGCGGCGTCTCTCGGCCCTGATCTTGCTACCTCACTCGCGAATGCGAAATGCCCCCCTTGAAAGGCCAACACTCATGAAAATCGGTTTCAAAGCGTTCTTGCTCACCACGGCGCTGGTCGCCATCGCTGCTCCGGCGTTTGCGCAGGACAATGAAAACCCCTTCCTGCGCGGGCGCTACACCGCCGTCACCGACCGCAACCAGCCGGAATACGATCCGGAGCCTGTACGTGCCGGTTCGTTCGACGTGCTGGCCAGCGTCGGCCTCTCAGCCGCCTATAACGACAACATCCTTGCGACGCCCAACAACGAAGTGAGCGACACCATCCTGCGCGCGCAGCCCGCAGTGGATGCCCGCTCCAACTGGACCGTGCATGAAGTTGCGGCAGGTGTCTCGGTCGACCACAAAGAATACCTCGATAACGGCAGTGAATCTGCTACCGACTACGACGCCTTCGCGAACGGTCGCCTCGATGTTTCGCGCAATTTTGCGCTCAGCGTTGGCGGCAATGTCGGACATCGGACGGAAGAGCGCTATGTAGCCGCTTCGTTCGGGGTCACCGATCGGGCGGCTTACGACTACACCGGCGCTTTCGTGCGCGGCCTCTATCGCATGGACCGTTACCAGGTCGAAGGCACTGTGGGCGTGACCGATGACAGCTTTGACCAGGCGATCCAGGCGCAGTTCCGCGACAACACGACGACTTATGTCAACGGTCGCGTATCCTACGCCATCTCGCCGGACCTCGCGCTCTTCGTGCAGGGCCGCCGTAGCGAGCTCAACTATTCCGACAACACCCGCGACGGCACGCGCACCACCGTCGACGCTGGCTTGAACTTTGAGTTGGCCGCACCATTCCGTGGCGAGATCGCCGTTGGCTCGTTCCAGGAGGATCGCGACGACCCGACGCTCGGCAAGTTCGACGGCCTGAATGTCGCCGCCAACGTCCAATGGTTCCCGACCCAACTGACCACCTTGACTTTCATGGCCAACCGCGGCGTGGCTGATACCGGCCTGCTCTCGGCGGCCAGCGCGATCTATACCGGCTACGGCGTGCGCGTCGACCATGAGTTGTTCCGCAATATCCTGGCGTTTGGCCGCATCCGCCAGGAAAAGAATGAGTATCAGGGCGTTGCCATCGACCGCGAAGACAAGGCGCTCATCGCTGGCGTCGGCGCGGCCTGGAAGCTCAACAAGAATGCACGTGTCGAGACTGAGTATTCGGTTCGTTCGCAGGACTCGAGCGGCATCAATGCCGGCCCGAGCCTTGATCAAAACATCGTCAGTATCGGCCTTCGCCTCTTCCCATGATCTTATGCGGCGTGCGTTCAACGCGCGTCGTCTGGAGCTAGTCAGTTGAATCAGGTCCATCCCATCGATGTGACGACGGGCTACCCGCGCGGAGCCGGCACAATGCCGACTGCGAGCGGGGAGGGGGAGAACGTCATCACGATCCAGCGCATCGTGCGCGCTGTGCGCCGTCGGCTGGGCGTCATGCTCGCCGTTTTCGCGCTGACGTTCGCGTTCGTGGCGATCAATACGTTCCAGCTGCAGGCGTCGTATACGGCGACGTCGCGGGTGATCATCAACTCGCGCGATCAGAAAATTGTCGACATCGGCGCGGTTATCTCCGGCGTACCGGCGAATGCGGCGATCGTGGACACGGAAGCGGAAATTCTTCGCAGCCGGTCGCTGATCGAAAAAGTCGTGACCAAGCTCGACCTGGTCAATAACGCAGAATTCAACACCGCCAAGGCCAAGCCCAGCGACTGGGCCAACTTCATGGCGGGCACGAAATCCTTCATCACGGGCTTGTTGCCGTTCGGCAAGGGCGACGCCGCGGCGCCCGTTGGCGATCCGGTCGAAGCAAAGCGCGCCGAACTCGATGGCGTCATCACCGCTGTGCGCGACGCAATCAGCGTAAACCGGTTGGGATCGACCTTCATTATCGAGATCAGCGTTAACAGCCATGATCCGAAGATGGCGGCGACGCTGTCGAACACGATGTCAGAGGTCTATCTCGACAATCAGCTCGACACAAAATTCAAGGCGACGCGTCGAGCGCAGGAATGGCTCGATGAGCGTGTCGGCGAACTGCGCACTGAGCTGCGCGATGCGGAAAGCAAAGTGGAAGCGCACAGGGCGGCGACAGGCCTGTTGCGGTCCGGCGGTGACACGCTGGCGGAACAGACCATTCGCGAAACCAACGCGCAGCTGACGGCCGCCCAGTCGGAATACGCCGCCAAGGCGGCCCGCCTGCGCAACCTCAACTCCCAGATGCGTGCCGGTGCTGGCATCGACTCGATTGCGGAAGCGCAAAGCTCTTTGACCATTTCGAACCTGCGTGCCGCACAGAGTGCGCTTACCGCCCGCAAGTCGGACGTGGTGCGGCGCTACGACGTCAAACACCCGGAATACCAGAAGGTACTCGCCGAGGAACAGGACAACGAACGCCAGATCAACGCCGAGCTGCAGCGTATCGCATCCTCCCTCGATCAGGAGGTGATGATCTCGCGCGAGCGCGTAAACAGCCTGCAGGGCAGCCTCGGCCGGTCCAAGGGCGAGCTGGCGCAGAACAATCGTGCCGGTGTCGAACAAGCCGCGCTGGAGCGCGATGCGCTGGCAACGCGGACGTTGTTCGAGGAGTTCAACAACCGCTTCAAGGAGACCAACGAGCTCGACGGCATCACGGATGCCGACGCGGTCGTGGACAGCTATGCGCCGGTTCCGGGTGCACCGAGCTTTCCCAACACCAACCTCAATCTTGCACTTGGCTTCATGCTTGGTCTGGCGCTGGCCGGACTTGTGGGCCTCGTTCTCGAGCTGATGGACAACTACATGTCCACGCCCGAGGAAGTGGAGCAGGTCGCGGGCGTGCCGTATATCGGGCAAATCCCGCTGCTGCCGACCGCGGGATCGTCCAACAAGTCCAAGGTTTCGCCGGCCGACTATCTCGTCGAGAAACCACACTCGGGCTTTGCGGAATCGTTCCGGCACCTGCGCGCGTCGATCATGTTTGCCGACATTGATAAGGCCGCCAAAACTGTTGCGGTCGTGTCGTCGCTGCCGTCTGAGGGCAAGACGAGCATGACGTACTGCCTCGGCCGCATGGCTGCGATGTCGGGTACCAAGACGATCGTGATCGACGGCGATATTCGGCTGCGTCAGCTGACGGAAGTGTCTGCCGCGCCAGCGGAAGCGGGCCTGCTGGAGTATCTATTCGGCGAAGCGCGTCTCGAGGACGTGGTTCAGGTCGACGCGCGCACCGGGCTTCACGTCCTGCCGCTTTCGGATCGCAAACACACCCCGCGCGACGTGTTCGGCAGCCGCGCTTTCGATGCGCTGCTCAAGCTGCTGCAATCGACGTATGATCTAGTGATCATCGACACGGGCCCCATACTGCTGATGGCGGAAACGCGCGTCGTGACGTCCAAGGTGGATCAGGTTGTCGTCTGTACCCGCTGGCGCAAGACGCATCGCAACACGCTGCGCGACACCATGAAAATCCTCCGCGACTTCCACGCTAACGTGGCCGGCGTCGTGCTGACCTTCGTTGACCTGCGCAAGCGCGCCCACCACGCTTACGCCGCTGCAAGTTACAGCGCCTACGCCAAATATTATCAGGAAACGTAGCCGCTCACACAATGGCCGGGGGGCCAGCGCCTCGCACCTTCGGGTGCGGGGCGTTTCTTTTTGCTGTCAGTCGCAAGCCCGCATTCGGAACGGCGATGCCGTCCGGGACGCCTTGGCTCCCTCCCTACGCCTTTGGCTTAGCAAGGCAGGTGGGTCTCCGAATAGATGGATCGACCGGGGACGCGGTATGCCCCGCCTGATGCGGCGATGCTGTTGCCAACGCTACCGGTAGAAGAAGAGGTTCGCAGATCTCGGCTCTCCGGTCTGAGCAAGGGGGAGGTCAGGGGGACGTGCGGCGGCGAGCGAACGCGAGCAGGTCCGCACTGACTTGAACCGGAACTCTGGGCTCGGAGCCGGGAGTGATTCCAAACTTTATGGTGCGATGGACGTTTGCACTGCGTGCGAAGTCTGGATCCCGGCCGCCGTCGGGAACGCGTTCCAAACGGCACGCAAAGCTATCGGCGCGAGGCCAAGCTCGGATGGGAAAACATCAGATCTGGTCGAAGGCTTGCGCGAGATCGGCGATGAGGTCGGTTGGGTCTTCGAGGCCGACGGAGATGCGGATCAGGGGGGCGGTTGAATCGGACGTGCTGGCGGTGCGTTTGAGTTGCGGGTTGCAGTGGATGATGAGGCTTTCAAAGCCTCCATAAGAGAAGCCGAGGCCGAAGAGGGTGAGGGCGTCGAGGAAGGTGTGGACCTTTGCAGTCGGCATTACGAGGAGTTCGATGCCGAACAGGCCCGACGAGCCGGTGAAGTCGCGTTTCCAGAGCGTATGGCCGGGGTCGGATTCTAAGGCAGGGTGGAGGACGCGGGCGACTTTCGGGTGCTGATCAAGCCACCGCGCAAGTTCGAGAGCCGAAGCCTCGTGTTGCGCCATGCGGAGGGCGAGCGAGCGCGCGCCGCGCAAGACGGCGTAAGCGTCGTCGGGTGCAACGTTGACCCCGAGATCGGCGATCGTGTCCTTCATGCGGGTGGAGAGCTTGTCGTCATTGACGTGGATGGCGCCGTTGAGCGCATCGGCGCCGCCGCTAACGTATTTGGTGTTGGCCTGTACCGAAACGTCGAAGCCGAGATCGAGCGGTTTGTGGAAGACGCCGGCGCTCCACGTATTGTCCATGACGCTGATTGCGCCGGCCGCGCGGGCGGCGGCGGCAAGGGCGTGGGCGTCGGAGACCTCAAACGTCATCGAGCCGGGGCTTTCGGCGAAGATGAGTTTGGTGCTGGGGCGGATGAGGTCAGCGATGCCGGCGCCGATCGTGGGATCGAAATAGGTGGTCTCGCAGCCCCAGCGGGAGAGCATGCGGTCGGCAAAGCGGCGCGTCGGGCCGTAGACCGTGTCGGTGATGAGCACGTGCGCGCGAGCTTCGGCGAAGGCGAGGAACGGTATGGTGCAGGCCATCAGACCGGACGGAGTGAGCAGGCAGTCTGCGGCGCCTTCGATTTCGCAGAGTGCTTGTCTCAGGGCTTCGTGTGTGGCGGTGCCGTGGCGTCCGTAAGTCCAGCCGCCGGGCTCGAACAGTTTAGCGGCGCTCTCGACGATGACAGTGGAGGCGCGCTGGACGACGGGGTTAACGCCACCTTGCGTCAGCTTACGGTCGCGGCCTGCGTGCGCGAGGCGCGTGCTCATCGCCCCGCCTCGTCCCTTCTTCGGAGGGCCGTTCGCCATCGTTCAGCCTGTCACGCCATTGCCCGTCACTACGGTGCCGCCGCTATCGGGTATGCCCCATTCACTCCACGAGCCGTCATAGACAGCTGAATCGTCATGACCCAGCAGCGATTGCGCGAGAGTGAGTACGGCGGCGGTGACGCCGGAGCCGCAGGTGTTGATGATCGGCTTTGCGAGGTCGACGCCCGCCTTGTCGAAAACAGCGCGGAGTTCTGCCTCGGGCTTGAAGGCGACGTTGGCGATCAGGTCGCTGAAGGGTACGTTTATCGCGCCAGGCATGTGGCCCTTGCGAAGACCGGCGCGCGGCTCTTCGACTTCGCCTCGGAAACGGGGTCCGGAACGCGCATCGACAAGTTGAGCGCTGCCGGTGTCGAGCGCGCGGCTGACCTGCTCCAGTGTGCGGACGATGTCGCGGCGCGGGCGGGCGGTGAAATGGCGGTCGGCTACGAAGTGCGGCGGCAGGTCCTCGACTTGTCCCCCGGCTGTGCGCCAGGCCTCGAAGCCGCCATCAAGCACAGCGACGTCGGCGTGGCCCATCGCGCGGAACATCCACCAGACGCGCGCCGAGGCAAGGAAGCTATTCTGGTCGTAGCATATGATGCGGTGACCATCGCCGAGGCCGAGGCGACGCACGCGGGAGGAGAATTTCTCCGGCGGGGGCAGCATGTGGGGCAGGTCGATCGTGGTGTCTGCGATGTCGTCGATGTCGAAGAAGCGGGCGCCGGGGATGTGGTGGGCGTCATAAGCCTGACGACCGTTTCGCGGGGCGCCGGGCATGAACCAGCTGCAGTCCAGCACCCGTACGTCCGGTGCGGAAAGGTGTGATTTCAGCCAGTCGGCGGAAACCACCGGCTTGTCCGGTGTAAAATGGGCGACCATGGGACGCCTGCTCCGTTGGCTTGAGGCTTAACCGAGGGTCTCAACTAGCCAAGGCTGTGCGCACCTGCAAGGCGAGCCGAGACTCTCAATTCATCGCATTTGACGAGCGCTCGATGAAGGGGCTGTGGACAAGTCATCACGCCCAAAGCCGTCAGTCGCGGGCAGCGGAATTTCCGACCTGCACGGAGGCTGGTGCGTGGCGGAAAAACTGTGCTGTTTCGGTACACGTACAGGACAAAAGTCCTTGGGGCGTATGGAAACTTTTCCGCTCGCTCGCAAGACGAAGTCGCTTGTCTATCGGGCAACTTAAACTATTTTTAGAAAATAAGGTTTGCTTCGCGCCTATTGGGCGCAAAGGCGCCGGATAACTCGCCTGCCCGGGACGGTAAAGGCGAACCGACGGAACCAAATACCAGACTCATAGCCCTTGCGGAGGGGGGTAAATGGACTCGGCTCGGCCAGCAACGCTGGTCCGGGGATTGCGTGATGTTGGACCCGGCAAATGCCGGTCAGGGTAGTGTGGGCATGGAAAAGAGCAGCGGCGCAGATGCGGGCCGGTTGAAGCTACGGAGCGATGCTTCAGCGGCGTGGGGAGCCTACCCGGTAGGGTCCAGCACGCTGAAGCGTGTGATGGACCTCGTGTTCGTTTTGCCGGTGCTGGTGTTTGCGTCACCGCTCCTGATGCTCATCTATGCGCTGATCAAGATTTTCGATCCGGGTCCGGCCCTGTTCGCGCAGCTGCGCGTCGGCCGCGGTGGCGAACAATTCATCGTCTACAAGTTCCGCACAATGCGCGTCGATGCCCAAGACCGGCTGCAGCAACTGCTGAACAGCGATCCCGGCAAGGAAGCCGAATGGGCGAAATACCAGAAGCTTCGCGATGATCCGCGCGTGACACTGATCGGTCGTTTCCTACGCAAGAGCAGCCTGGACGAGCTGCCCCAGCTTCTCAACATCCTGCGCGGCGAAATGTCGGTGATCGGGCCGCGACCGGTGACGGCAGCCGAAGTGCAGCAGCGTTATGGCGTGGCTTATCCGTTCTACACGGCCGTGCGTCCGGGCGTTCTGGGCCTGTGGCAGGTGAAGGGTCGCAACAGCCTGACCTATCCCGAGCGTGTTGCGTTCGACGTCCAGTACGTCAAGACTTGGTCGGTCTGGCAGGACTTCAAGATCGTCTTCATGGCGATCCCGGTCGTGCTGCTGGCGCGGGGCGCGTACTGATCGTCGCTGGCTGACCTCCCCCACGTAAGTCCGAATTACTGAATTGGAACGGGTTGCCGTCTGGAGACGGCTTGAGCGGCGTTGCGCACACGCAGCATTCGCGTGCAGGTTGTATTCAGACCTCTGAATCGAAAAGGGTTCTGGACGTTGAACAATTCTTAAGACGCAAGATCAAAGGTGACCTGCTAGCCTGCCCACGCTTCGGTTCCTGCGTGATCATTTGTTTGCTTGGGAGAGCTTCTTGGCCGCCACCGATAGCCGCACGGGATGGGTTACCCCCACGCACCGCGTTGCGGATGTCGACATGGGCTTTGCAGATGTTCGTCGCCCGGGTGGGGATGAGGCCATGATCACAGATATATTCAATGAAGAACCGAAATGGCCGGCGTGGAAGGTGACCGTTGCGGTCGTGGTATTCTGCGCTGCGTTCTGGAGCGGCATCGGCTATCTCGCGATGCGCCTGCTGGGCTAGTCCGACTAGCAAACGTCAGCCTTCATACCAGCTCGGAGTCGGCAGACCTTTTTCCTTGAGGAAGGCGCCGTTGTAGAGCTTCGACAGGTAGCGGTTGCCATAGTCGCACAGGATGGTGACGACGGTGGAGCCCGGTCCGAGCTTCTTCGCCATGGCGATGGCGCCCGCGATGTTGATGCCGGCCGATCCGCCCAGACACATGCCTTCTTCAAGCGTCAGGTCGAAGAGGATGCGGAGAGCGTCGGCGTCGTCAATGCGCCAGGCGTCATCCACGACGACGCCTTCGAGGTTTGCCGTGATGCGCGACTGGCCGATGCCTTCGGTGATTGAGGTGCCTTCGGACTTCAGCTCGCCCGTCTTGTAGTATGAGAAGAGGGAGGCGCCGCCGGGATCTGCGAGGCCGATCTGGACCTTTTTGCTGCGTTCCTTCAGGGCCATGGAGACGCCGCCGAGCGTGCCGCCCGAGCCGACTGCGCAAACGAAGCCATCCACCTTGCCGCCGGTCTGCTCCCAGATTTCCGGGCCCGTGGTTTCATAGTGCGCATTGCGGTTGGCGACGTTATCGAACTGGTTGGCCCAGACGGCGCCGTTGGGCTCGGTCTTTGCCATCTCCTCCGCGAGACGGGCGGAGTATTTCACGTAGTGGTTGGGGTTGGCGTAGGGGACGGCATCGACTTCGATCAGCTTGGCGCCGAGGGAACGGACTGCGTCCTTCTTTTCCTGGCTTTGTGTGCGCGGCATGACGATGACGGTGCGATAGCCGAGGGCGTTGCCAACCACGGCAAGACCAATGCCTGTGTTGCCCGCCGTGCCCTCGACAATGACGCCGCCGGGCTTGAGTTTGCCGGACTTTTCAGCGTCGCGGATCATGCCGAGCGCGGCACGGTCCTTTACAGACTGGCCGGGGTTCAGGAATTCCGCCTTACCATAGATGTTGGCGCCAGCCAGTTCCGAGGCCCGCCGCAGCTTGATCAGCGGGGTGTGACCGATTGCTTCGACAACATTGGCAAGCATGCGCATCGGTGGGTCTCTGATTCAGTTAAGGTCCGGCGACCCGGCAAAAGCGGGAATTCACCTCCATCAGGTAAGGAGAATGGCGTTGCGGATCAACACCGGCCGCCTGATCCGGTGAGGGGTGGCGTGCGTAACGGGTAAACCAGGCCGTTCCGGGCTTGTCATCACAGGCCGAAATGACGCCGCAAGACAATACATACGCCGCTTTCATGCTGGATCACGCGGCCCGGCGCCTCCCGCCCGCCGAATCGCTGGTGGCTGACCTGCATACCGTGCTGTCGCCCGAGGGGCGCTCCTATGCCGGGATGATGGACAGCGCCGGTGGCGCATTGCTCGAATCTGTCGAACCCGAATTCATCGGCGTGGGGCCCATGAACCCGGGTGAGCAGGAAGCGCCAGCCGAGGTGGCCCCCCCGTCATCGCGGCTGGCGCCGTTTCTTGAAGCGGACCTTCTGGCCCTGCGTTGGCGGCGCGACCTTGTAGGTGTGCCGACATACCGGACGGCCACGCCGATGGCGCGCCTTCTGCGGCTCGATCCTGGCCAGCGGGCGCCGGGGCATTCGCACGGACGGCGCGACGTAACGGTGGTGCTGCAAGGCGCGTTTGCCGACGAGAACGGTGTCTACAACAAGGGCGATCTTGCATTCGCCATGCCTGGGCTGCGGCACCAACCCCGTGCTGTAGGCGTTGTTCCCTGCGTATGCATGGTCGCCACGGAGGGCGGCCGTCCGGTGCAGGGCCTTCTGGGCCTGTTCGGGATTGGCGTGGGCAAGCTGGAGAAGCGGACATGAAATTTTTGCTGATGATCCTTGCCGTGGCGCTCGCCCCGGTGCTGGGAACGGGGCGGGCGATGGCCCAGCCGTGGAAGCCTGCCAACGGTGAGAGGCTGGCGTTCGATGTGCTGCGCGATGGCGGGGCGCTGGGCACGCATGTGGTGAGCTTCGCACGCGATGGTGACACGCTGACGGTGAAGACGGCGGTGGCGCTGAAAGTGGATTTCGGACCGATCACCTTCTTCGACTACGCGCATGACGTCACTGAGAGATACATGCGAGACAAGCTCACGTGGGTTGGCTCGCGCACAAAGAAGGACGGCAAGTGGCAGACATTGGCCGCCGAAGCGGTCGAGGGCGGCGTCAATGTGAAGGGGTCCGGATACAAGGGAGTGCTTAAAGGCCTGGTGATCCCGTCGACACACTGGAATGCGGACGAGATGAAACAGGCAGCTATGTTCTCGACAGAGACCGGCAAGATGTTGCCGATGAAGGTGGTCGATCGCGGCATAGAACCGATCAAGGCCGGCGGAGCGACGATCGATGCGCGCCGCTACGATGTGACGTCAGAATTGAATGCCAGCTTCTGGTACGATGCGAGCGGCCGCTGGGTGAAATGCGCGTTCGTCGCCGAAGGCTCGAAGATCGAATATGTGCTGCGGAAGTAGCAACACTGATTAGATAGTGCGGACGGTCTGGTTTCTTAACCTTGCGGTCCTTTCACGTCATCAACTCAGCGGAACCGCATCTTGCAGCGGCGCGTTGGGTTTGGGAGCGATCGGCGCCCTTCGGCTGGGGCCGATCAATTCTCACGTGCGATCAGGATGCGCACGTTGAAATGGACGCTTCCAGTGCCGTACCGTATCGCAATGATTGCCGCCGCGCTTTGCGCATCGATGATGGCCGTAGCGCCCGCGCATGCTGCCGGAGTGGAAGTAGGCCCGCTAACGTGCGTTGTCGAAGCGGGGTAGGGCTATGTACGCGGCTTGCAGGAAGACCTGAACTGCGTGTTCAAGTCGGCGACAAACGGCACGATCGCGAAATATACCGGCGATGTCACCCAGGCTCGGCATGGATGTCGGCTAAACCAACGCTGGTGTGATGATCTGGAGCGTCATTGCGCTGTCGAAAGACAAGCCGGCAGATGCGCTTGAAGGCATGTATGGCGGCGTCACCGCCGGCGCCACTGCGGTGGTTGGCGGCGACCTCAACATTGGGTTGGCGGTCTCGACAAGTTGATCACGCTTCAGCCGATCAGCGTCGAAGGCAATACCGGTCTCTCGGTGACCGTCGCCATCGACGCGATGCAGCTGCGCCAAGAGAAGTAACGCTGCAATAAAGTTCGCGCATTCCTTGCGCGATGAAGACGGCGGATTCTCATGGGGTCCGCCATTTCTATTCACCACCGGCGCGGTTGACTGGATTTCCCCCGGGGTATTGTCTCGCCTCCAAGGTGACGCCTGATCACCGCAACGGGAGAGACACATGGCTTCGCAACCTGATGCAATGAATCGGCGCGCGCTCATGACGGGTGGCCTGAGCCTGTTCGGCGCGGCAGCGCTGGCGGGACCTGCGCATGCGGTGAAAGAGGCGGAACTGTTTCCGTTGGCAGAAACCCAGTATGGCAAGATTCGCGGTATCACATGGTCTGGAATTCATGCGTTCAAGGGCGTGCCGTATGGCGCGAACACGGCGGGCAAGAACCGCTGGATGCCGCCCAGGGCGCCGGCAAGCTGGAAGGGCGAGAGGGAGTGCTTCGACTACGGTATGATCTCGCCGCAGGTCACGACGGACCGGCGCTCTGAATATTCCTCGCTGATCATGTGGGACAGGCATGTCGGCGGCATGGGCGAGGACATGCTGACGCTGAATCTCTGGTCGCGGGTGGTGAAGGACGATGGCGGCAAGCGGCCGGTGTTCGTGTCGTTCCATGGCGGCGGGTATACGACCGGCTCGGGCAACGCGCCGGGCTTCGATGGCGATCCGCTGGTGCGGTATGATGATGTCGTCGTGGTGACGGTGAACCATCGGCTTGGCGCGATGGGGTATCTAAACCTAGTTGATGCGGGCGCGCCGAAGGACTTCATCCATGCGGGCAGCGTGGGCCTTTACGATCTAGTTGCTTCATTGAAGTGGGTGAAGGCGAACATCGCAAACTTTGGTGGCGATCCTTCGCGTGTGTTCATCTTCGGACAGTCGGGCGGCGGGGCGAAGTCATCCTCGATCTATTCGATGGCGTCGGCGAAGGGACTTTTCTCGCGCGCAGCCATCCAGTCGGGCTCGAGCATTCGCGGGCAGACGCGCGATACGTCCGTGGAGACGACGCGCAAAGTGATGGCGGAGCTGGGCGTCACCAAGGCAGAGAAGCTCGTGGATGTGCCGTGGCGCCAACTGCTGGCGGCGCAACAAACCGTGCCCGGCGCCTATTCGCCTGTCGTGGTCGAGGGGACGGATTACAACCGGCACCCGTTTGATCCCGACGCACCACCTGCGTCCAAGGATGTACCGCTTATTGTTTCGTACACGGCGGACGATGCCGCCCTGCGCCTGACGAATTTCGACATCGATGCGGCGGGCGTGAAGGCGGAGGCGGCCAAGCGCTATGGCGCGGGGAATGCGGAGCGAATCTACAACGCCTATCGGGCCGAGTATCCGGAGATCACGCCCTATCTACTCAATGCGCGCATTCTCACCGACACCGCGAATGCGCGGTCGGTCGCCAAGCAGCTGGAACTGAAGGCGGCGCAGGGCGGAGCGGCGTGCTGGCAGTATATCTGGGAGTGGAAGTCGAAGGGCATGGATGGGAAGTTCGGCGCCGTTCACGGCATTGATGTGCAGTTCTCTTTCCACAATCCGCGCGGGCCGCTGGAAGGCGGTGCGCCGATGGAAGCGCGCATCATGTCGGACAGGTTTGCCTCGGCGTGGGTGGCGTTCGCCAAGAACGGCGATCCGAACAACGCCGCGATTCCTGATTGGCCGAAATGGGATGCGGACAAGCGCACGGCTATGATCTTCGACATCAACGCGCGGGCTGAGGTGAACCCGCATTCACGGCTCCGGGAGCTGTGGGACGCAGTGGGCCCGGCGCAAGGTGCTTGAGACGGTTGTCTGACTGGTGTTAGGCGTCGCTCGCGAGCTTGAGCCCGACCATGCCGGCGACGATGAGCAGGGCGGAGCCGATGCGCAGGGGCGAGGCGGCTTCGCCCAGAACGACGATGCCGAGTACGAATGCGCCGAAGGCGCCAATGCCGGTCCAGATGACGTAGGCGGTGCCGAGCGGCAGCGACTTCATTGCCATCGACAGCACGATGAAGCTGGCGATCATCGCAACGACGGCGATGGTGGCTTCGACTGGCTTGGTGAGATTGTTCGAAACTTTCAACATGTAGGCCCAGAGGACTTCGAGAAGTCCGGCGGCGCCGAGAAATACCCAGGCCATGCGGCCCTCCAGTTCAGGTCGGGGCGTCCCGGTTGATTGCCCAGATGGGGGAGGTCGTCCTCGCTGTCCGCGATGTGGGACAGGATGAAGCAAACGTCAACGCACAGCAGGGCGTTGCGTTCTGGCGGCGTCGGCCTATCCCTCGCGCATGGCCGAATGGACGGACCGCGCGATATCGCTGGGCTTGAGGCGTTTCGGGGAGACCGGGGCGATCCTTGAGGTGTTTGCGCGCGAAAGAGGGCGTCGCAACGGGATGGTCTATGGCGGATCGAGCCGGACCAAGCGGGCGCCGATGCAGCCGGGAAACACGCTGGTGGCGACGTGGAAAGGAACCGAGGGCAATCTCGGTTTCTTCACGGCGGAGGCCGAGGACGAGCGCGCGGCGCGACTGATGGCGAATGCGGAATCGCTGGCGGGGTTGTCGGCGATTACGGAATTGCTGGCGGCCGTGCTGCCCGAGGGCGAACCCAAGCCTGCGCTGTTCGATGCCAGCGAAACACTGCTCAACATGCTGGGCGAGGAAGAGATCTGGCCGGCGCTATTCATTCGCTGGGAGCTCGGGCTGCTGTCGATGATGGGGTATGGGCTCGACCTCGATCATTGTGCCGTGTCCGGATCGAACGATGGTCTGACCCATGTGAGCCCTAAATCGGGCCGGGCTGTGCGCGGATCAGAGGCTGAGCCCTATCTGGACCGGCTGTTGGTGCTGCCACAGTTCCTGATTGATCCGCGTGCGCCGGCAACGCCTGTGGATATCCATGCGGGGTTCCGCCTGACCGGTCACTTCCTGATAGAACGGTTGTTCGCAGATCTTAACCGCGCGGCGCCAGAAGCCCGCTACCTGATGATTGACCGGCTGGAGCGGGCAGGGCGACTGTCCGCTGGTTGATTCGACACTGAAAGCACACTCAAGAGCATGTCCAAAGACAAGACCATCGATCCGCCCGACAATGGCGGGGACATCGTCGACGAGCCGATGAACGAGGCGCTGTCGCGGCGCTATCTCGCCTATGCGATGTCGACGATCACGGCGCGGGCGCTGCCGGATGCGCGCGACGGGTTGAAGCCTGTGCACCGGCGCGTGCTCTATGCGATGAGCCAGTTGGGGCTGAACCCGCAGGGCGGTCACCGCAAGTCGGCCACCGTGGTCGGCGCGGTCATCGGCGCGTATCATCCGCACGGCGACCAATCGATCTATGATGCGATGGTGCGACTGGCGCAGGACTTTTCCACGCGCGCGCCGCTGGTCGATGGCCAGGGAAACTTCGGCAACATTGACGGCGATTCAGCGGCCGCGTTCCGCTACACCGAAGCCAAGCTCACGCCTGCGGCGATGCTGCTGCTGGAAGGGCTCGACGAAGACGCGGTCGATTTCCGCGACACGTATGATGGGCAGAACAAGGAGCCGGTGGTGCTCGCCGCCGGTTTCCCGAACCTACTGGCGAACGGATCGTCGGGCATTGCGGTCGGCATGGCGACGTCGATCCCGCCGCACAATCCGGCGGAGTGCATCGATGCTGCGATCTATCTCCTCGATCATCCCAAGGCGACGGTCGATGATCTGATGAAGATCGTGCCCGGGCCGGACTTTCCGACGGGCGGCGTGATCGTCGAGACGAAGGAGGGCCTCCGCGAAGCCTATGCGACGGGGCGCGGCGGCATTCGCTGTCAGGCGCGCTGGCGCAAGGAAGACCTCGGGCGCGGTATGTGGCGGGTGATCGTCACCGAGATACCGTACCAGGTGCAGAAGTCGAAGCTAATGGAGCGGCTGGCCGAACTTATCGAAAACAAGAAAGCGCCGCTGCTCGAAGACGCGATGGATGAGTCGACGGAGGAAGTCCGTGTCGTGTTGACGCCCAAGTCGCGCACGGTGGACGCCGAAGTCTTCATGGCGAGCCTGTTCCGCCAGTGCGAACTGGAGACACGCTTCCCGGTCAACATCAACGTGTTGGACCATGGCGTGCCCAAGGTTATGGGCCTGCGCGATCTGTTGAATTGCTACATCGATCACCGGCGCGAAGTGATCGTGCGCCGGAACAAGCATCGTCTGGGCAAAATCGAGCACCGCCTCGAGATTCTCGACGGCTTCCTGAAAGCCTATCTCAACATCGACGAAGTGATCCGGATCATCCGCTATGAGGACGATCCGAAAGCCGTGATGATGAAGCGGTTCCGCCTGAGCGAGATCCAGGTCGACGCGATCTTGAACATGCGCCTGCGCGCGTTGCGCAAGCTCGAGGAAATCGAGATTAAGCGCGAGCACAAGGAGCTGTCGGAAGAGAAAGCGACGATCGAGAAGCTGCTCGGGTCTACCGACCGCCAATGGACCGAAGTGAAGCGGCAGCTGAAAGCCGCGCGCGAAATCTTTGATCCGGGCAAGAAGCTGGGCAAGCGGCGCTCGAACTTCGAAGTTGCGAGGGAGATCGACACGGAAGCGGCGCTGGAAGCGCTGATCGTGAAGGAGCCGGTGACGGTCGTGCTATCCAGCATGGGCTGGATCCGGGCGCTGAAGGGTCATAACCAGAAACTCGAAGACCTGAAGTTCAAGGAGGGCGACGAGCTGGCGATGGTGCTGGAGTGCCAGACTACGGACAAGGTCGTGCTGATGGCGTCAGGCGGGCGTGCGTTCACGCTGGGCGCAGACAAATTGCCAGGCGGACGTGGGCATGGCGAGCCGATCAGGCTCAATCTAGAAGTGCCCGAGTCCGAGAAGATCGTCGACATGTTCGTGCCGGTGGACAAGGCGCGCCGCGTGGTGGCGTCGTCCAAGGGCTATGGCTTCATCGTGATGGACGCCGAGCTGATCTCGTCGACGCGCAAGGGCAAGATCGTCCTTAATGTCGGGCCGAAGGAAGCGCTGGCGGTGTGCGTGAAGGTTGAGGGCGACCTGATCGCGTCGATCGGCAAGAACCGCAAGCTGGTGATCTTCAAGGCCGAAGAACTGCCGGACATGGCGCGCGGCAAGGGCGTGAAGATCCAGTCGTACGCCGATGGTGGTTTGCTCGATCTGACAACGTTTAAAAAGGTAGATGGCCTGACCTGGACGGATACGGCCGGGCGGCAGCAGTCTGCCGAGGACTGGAAGGACTGGATCGGCAAGCGCGCGCAGGCGGGCAGGTTGGCGCCACGTGGCTTCAACAAGAACGGCAAGTTTTCGGGCAGCTAAAGCTTGAACATCTCGACGAGGCGGTCCGACACGTCTTTGGCCTCGGCTGACGTCAGCGTAGCGGTTCTCCGAGTCAGGCGCGATTTATCCACCGTGCGCAACTGATCGAGCGCGACTTCGCCTGTTTTACGTCGCACCCGGACCTGCACGCGGGTCGGCCGGTTTCTGAGAGTTGATCTCAAGGGCGCAACGACGACTGTTCGCAGGGCTTCATTCGCGTCGTCCGGGGAGACGATGACGGCAGGTCGCGCCTTGCCGATCTCTGAACCCACGGTGCGATCCAATCTGACAACCCAGACCTCGAAGCGCTTGGGCACCCAGTCGTCCCACGCTTCGCCGCGGCCGGCTTGGATCCATTCGCGGTCTTCGGCATCAGGCGACGTATCAGCCGCCGCAAATGCTGCTGCCCATCCG
Source organism: Caulobacterales bacterium (assembly GCA_038326205.1). Lineage (GTDB taxonomy): Bacteria > Pseudomonadota > Alphaproteobacteria > Caulobacterales > Hyphomonadaceae > UBA7672. Next base: position 67,285 of record JBBQJV010000013.1, read on the forward strand.
GCGCGGACCCTGTCGGACGCTGCGAGAACGACGCGACCGCGCTCCACTGTCATTTCAACAGTCTTGTCGAAACCGCATTGCTCAAGCACAGCCTTTGGCGGCCGTATGCTGCGCGAATTGCCAATCTGGACGACCGAGACCTTCATCAAGTGTATGCACTATGTAATGACGGGACCTGCAAGGTCTCAGGCTTCGACTGGAATGACAATTGTCGCGTAGCTGACGCTAAGGCGCCGGTTGCTGTTGCGGCGCACGGTGACCTAGCCTTGCTGAAAAGGCGGGGAGGCCATCATCGCAACTGACTCGCCAAAGTTGGGCACGAAGCTGGCCTACGGCTTTGGCTCGGCAGCGTTCGGCATCAAGGATGCCGGGCTGCAGATTTTCCTGCTGCTGTTCTACAGCCAGATCATCGGCTTGCCGGCGCCGATGGTGGGACTGGCGCTGACGCTGGCGCTGGTGGTGGATGCGGTTTCAGATCCGATTGTTGGCTACTGGTCGGACAATCTGCGGTCGCGCTGGGGCCGGCGACACCCGTTCATGTATGCTTCGGCCATTCCGGTGGCGGTCTGCTACCTGTTGCTGTGGATGCCGCCTCAGGGGTGGGATGCCAACGCGTTGTTCTGGTATCTGCTGGTTATGGCGGTGCTGACGCGGACGGCGCTAACGTTCTACGAGACCCCGAGCGCGGCATTGGCGCCTGAGTTGACGCGTGATTACGACGAGCGCTCGCGATTGCAGGGATGGCGCAGCTTTTTCGGGTGGGTCGGCGGCAACGCTATGACTGTCATGATGTTTTTCATCCTGTTCCCTGCCTTCACGACTGCGACAATTCCGAACGGACAATTCAATCCGGCCGCCTATGGCGTCTATGCGTGGGTTGCGGCGGGCGTGATGTTCGCGGCGATCATGGTCTCGTCGCTGGGGACGCACGCGCAGATTGCGAAGCTGGTTGCGCCAGCGGTGCGCAAGATTTCGCTGGGCACGGTCTTTCGCGAGATGATTGAGACGCTGGCGAACAAGTCGATGGGCGCGATCTTCCTGACGGCGATCATCGCGAACACGGCGCTGGGGATGGGGCAATCGCTATCTGCCTACATGTCGACCTTTTTCTGGCGGCTGCAGCCTGTGCAGATCGGCATCATCACGCTGGTTATCTTCGCATCCGTGGCGATCGGGGCGTCGCTCGCACCCTTGTTGACGAAGAGATTTGGCAAGAAACGCGGCATCATCATTGTAGGCGTGCTGGGGCTCGTCACCTTCCCGGTGGCGACGGTGCTGAGACTATTGGGCATCCTGACACCCGGAACTGACACGGCGTTCTGGGCTGTGCTGGGGCAGGGCCAGGTCGACGTGATC